>NZ_CP195121.1:1853424-2471233 GCF_052057775.1 Methanococcoides mangrovi
ATGGTCACAAGGCCGGCAAGAGCACCTGTCAATAATCCGACAAATTTTGGCTTTCCGGTTTGTTTCCACTCGATCATGAGCCATGAGATCGCCGCGAAAGAAGCTGCAATGTCGGTATTTATGAGTGCCAGTGCGGTAAACTGGTCAAGGTTGAGTTCGCTTCCTGCATTAAATCCATACCATCCGAACCAGAGAATACCTGCTCCTATAGCTATCAAAGGGATGCTATGAGGTTTTTCATCTTTTTCCCTTCTTGCACCTACATAAAAGACCGCTCCTAATGCACCGAATCCTGCTATTGCATGCACCGGGATACCGCCTGCAAAGTCCAGAACACCCATGGTAGCTAAAGCGCCTCCTCCCCATACCATGTGAACAAATGGGTAGTACACAAGTAACTGCCAGAGGACCAGGAAGATCAGAAACGCCTTAAAGGTCACACGGTTGACAAATGCACCGGTTATAAGTACAGGAGTAATGATAGCGAACATCATCTGGTAAGAGATGAACACCAGTTCAGGGATCTTATCATTTCCTGAAAATACTGAATCTACTGAAACTCCATGCAAAAAGGCTTTGTCCAGATTTCCAAGAATTGCTCCATCACCACTGAAGCACAAAGAATAGCCTATACATAACCATAGGATACTTGTAATTCCCAATGATACGAAAGTCTGCATCATTATACCAACTATATTTTTCCTGTTGGCAAGTCCACCATAGAAAAAAGCCAGTCCTGGTGTCATTAACATGACAAGACTGGTTGCAACTATCATAAAAGCTGTAGTTCCTGAATCAAACATAATTGTTCTCCAAATTATAATGCGGTAATATGCAACTCCCTTCCGCTTTTATGGTATTTAAAAATAGCGTAATATAAAATTAAAATCGGATGCAGAAGGCGCCCTAAAAAGAAGATATCTAGAACATGTTATAATATTTATGTATTACGCATGAAATATAAAAGGTCGGACTATGGGAACATAGATGATAAAATAAGATCACATAATAAAAGGTATAATAACAATGTTTTTGAGTTAATTACCCTCCAACTTATTAACTATTACAATCCATATATTATATCAATGTTCAAGAAGACAAGACGATACTTCTCCATTGCGAAAGTCTTTTTCAAGTATAACCTTTTCAGCCTTTTGTACAAAGATATACAGCAGAACTATGTTTCCAACAGGAAGGGTACCTGTTATATCGATGTTGAGAGACAGAAGAATGCAAAGAAGCTCAGGCTGGCATTTGAAGACCTTGGAGTGACGTTCATCAAACTTGGACAGATCATGAGCAAGCGCCCTGATCTTCTTCCGATCGATTATGTGAAGGAACTTTCCCAGCTACAGAACAAGGTACGTCCTCTTGAACTTGAAGAAATGACCGATTCACTTGAGGGGTTCCGTGCAGGCTGCTCCATCGGAAAGGCAGAACCTTCGGTGATCGTATCAGAGTTCCTTGCGAATTTTGATGAATTTAAGAAGAAACCAATTGCCAGCGCATCCATAGCTCAGGTCTATGAAGCAAGGATCAATGGTAAAAAGGTGGCAGTCAAGATCGCAAAACCCGGGCTTATAGACCAGATTAATGTTGATCTTGCCATCATCAATGACCTGAAACCAATCCTGAAAAAGGTTGGCGGTTTCGGAGACAATTTCGATATCGATGATTTTCTTGATGAGTTCCAGGATATGCTGAACAAAGAGGTAAACCTCCTAAATGAAGCCCGTAACATAAAAAGGTTCGAGGAAATATTTGAGAAAGAAAGAGATATCCATATACCAAAAGTTCATGATGAATATTGTACCGAGAGTATCCTTGTGATGGATTATATGGAAGGGACCCTCGTAAAGGACCTTGATACAACAGATCAAAAGACGAGATCCAGATATGCTCACATAATCAGTTCAAGTTACCTGGACCAGGTATATGTTCATGGGTTCTACCATGCGGATCCGCATTCTGGAAATATTCTCCTTCGTGAGGATGGAATTGCCTACATCGATTTCGGGGCAGTGGGACTTATTGACTCCGATCTTCGAAGGAACATGCTGAACCTCTTCTACGGCATATACAAGAAGAATGTAGATATCGCTTTCGATGCTTTCCTGAAGATAGCTAATATCAACAAGGATGAAATCAATGTGCACAAGTTCAAAGTTGACCTTGATACTCTCATATCTATACAGAACTTTGCTCTCGGAGAGCGGCAGAATGATAGTTATGCAAACCTTGCTTTGAAATATAACCTTTCTCTCCCGAGCGATTTTTCCACACTTGAACGTTCTCTTGTGCTTGTGGAAGGAGTTTGTCTGGAACTTGATCCAAGGTTCAACATCATTGAGGATGCCAAGAAACTGATCGCTATGGTAATGATGAAAAGATACTCACCGTTCAGGGCAGGCGAATACTTCCTGCTTGAAGGTGACAGGTATCTCGAAATATTCAAGAACCTGCCACAGGGAGTAAATGATGTTATTGAGACGATAAGAGGATATCGTATCGAGAAACTGGAAGAAAAGACAAGGGAGATCAAGCACGACAGAATGATCGAAAACCTTGCGAAGTATGCTTTCCTTTCAATTATCCTTGTAGCTTCAGCTTATCTGGCATCACAATCAGAGGGCAGTCTTGCAACTCTCGGTGTGGCAGGGTTCGTTGTAGGTATATTTATGTTCGGTGTTCTGTTCCTGAGAAACCAGTAACAACAAAAAAAACCAAAATACTGTCAATGAAGATCAGTTGACCAGTGAAACCAAGGGGTGAACAATTTGAGTGGGGAGTACTACAATAAAGAGATAGAGACCATGGAGAGGGGAGACCTTGATGCCCTGGTCGAAGAAAAGCTACGCTATACGATAGACTACGCTGTAAAGCATTCTTCCTTTTACAGGAAATGGTTCGAAAGGCATGATATCTCACCTTCGAGCATAAGGGACCATGGGGATCTGCTGGAACTTCCACTGGTCTCAGGCGAACTAATAAGGAACAACCAGCCTCCCAAGACCAGTGATTTTAACTTTAAGAGTGTAGGGTGGGAAGATGTCTTTACGATCCATGAGACCAGCGGTACTAGTGGCACTCCCAAGGCATTCTTCCTCACATGGGAAGACTGGCTTCGCTATGCTGAGAAGTACAGTCGCAGTTTCAGCTCACAGGGATTCGGAAAAGAAGACAGGATTATTATGTGTGCATCCTATGGGATGAACGTGGGTGCCAATACAATGACACTTTCTGCAAGAAACATCGGCATGGCTGTGATACCTGAAGGAAAGTGTGTCTTTCCGACACGTGTCCTTGAAAGCTACCGGCCCACAGGAATTGTTGCCAGTGTCTTCAAACTTTTAAGGCTTGCAAGAAGGCTAAAAAGTGAGGGAATTGATCCAAAAGACACAAGCATCGAAAAGCTGGTAGTGGGAGGAGAAAGCTTTGCTGAGGAAAGCAGAAGCTACCTGGAAGAGATATGGGGCTGTCCTGTGTACAATACCTATGGTAGCACCGAAGGAACGATGTGCGGAGAATGCACGGAGCAGAACGGACTCCATGTTCCGGAAGATCTTGTCCACCTTGACGTCTATGACCCATACAGAAAGGAGTTCCTCGAAGACGGAGAATGTGGCCGGATAGTTCTGACGACCCTCCTGAGCCCGGGAGAAAAATGCGGAAGCCTCCTGATAAATTACGACACCGAGGACACAACTGTGGTTCAGTCAAGAGGAAAGTGTGCCTGTGGAAGGACACATATGAGGATCGTTACTCCTGAAAGAGAGGCTGAGACATTCTGGGTATCCGAATCCCCCTTTAACCGTGTGAATGTAGAAAGAGGCGTTTTCCAGAGGGAAAACATGGAATACCTGACAGGAGAGTATGAAGCTTTCCTTTATGAGGATAAGGATGGAATATCGATCCTGGAAGTCAGGATGGAATGTATGGAGCCGGAAACCTGTGACAGGTCTGTTATTGAGGAGAATTTCCTCAAAGGCTTCCTTAGCACAATAACAGGAACCAAAGACCTTTATGATAATGGAGATCTGGATGTTAACATTAAGTTGACAGTACCGGGTGATCTTGAATTATATAAGCTGAAAGGAAGGGCGAAAAGAGTGATCGATCGAAGATGACCTATTTCAAAAAGCATATATACTTTTCCTACTGGAAATTTAAATATCTTAGGAGCTGACAATGACTTAAGTATATATACAAATGAGTTACAATTTACTTTTTACAAAACTCCATTATACAAATTGATCTCATATGTCGGGGGAACTAAAAGATCAAAGGATATTTAAGGACTATTCCCGGATGCACAATTTCTAAGATAGGGATTCTAAAATAGGGGAAATTATGAGAATGTAGCACACTACAAAACCTGAAATTCCAGATGAAATCGTTTCTAAATGGCAACGAATAGTAGATCAGATGGCCAGGGTTACCGGTGTACCTGCTGGACTGATCATGAAGGTTAATCCTCCGCAAATAGAGGTATTTCTATCGAGTGCAACGAAGGAAAATCCATATGAGAAAGGAGAAAGAGCAGACCTCAATACTGGACTTTACTGTGAAACTGTTATGAAGTAGCGCAGACTACTTTTGGTTGCTGATGCCTTAAAGGATGCTGAATGGGATCACAATCCAGATATTGAATTAGGGATGATCTATTATCTTGGTTATCCAATTGAATGGCCAGATGGTGAAATATTCGGTACGATCTGTGTGCTTGATGTTAAAGATAATCCAAAGGCTACATCTTATGCAGAATTAATATTTGAATTCAAGGAAGCAATTCAAACAGATTTGCTTGTTGTCCTTCAATTGGCCGAACGCGAACAGCTCATTGAAAAATTACAAGATCAAAACGAACATCTCCAGAAAAAGGTTGCAGAACGCACTGCTAAATTGCAAAATGCTTATGAGGACTTGATAGTAACTTATAAAGAGCTTAAAGAATCAGAAAACAAATTCAGAACTCTATTTGAAAATGCCAATGATGCAATTTATTTAGCTGACCTTAATGGCCAATTCCTGGAAGTAAATAAGGTAGCTTGCGATCAACTAGGCTACACCCAAAGTGAACTTCTTCAAATGAAACCACAGGACATAGATTCTTTTGATGATGTAGCACAGGTAGAGGATCGGATCAATCGCTTGATCCAGCACGAACATACTCTTTTCGAGACAGTTCACAATCAAAAGGATGGTTCTACAATTCCGGTTGAGGTTAATATTCGACTTCTTGATTATATGGGGAAAAAGACTATTCTTGGCATCTCACGAGACATTACCAAGCGTAAGAAAACAGAAGAATCTTTACAGGAAAGTGAAGAAAAGTTTCGATCTATGTTCCAATATTCTGCCGCTGGAATGGCAGTATTTTCCTCGGATGGTAATATTCTTCAAGTTAATTCAGCCTTATGGCAATTCCTTGGTTACTCTGAAGATGAACTTTTACAACTAACTGCATTTGATCCAATTCATCCTGATGATCGGGAAGATGTACGCTCTTTCTTTGAAGAACTTGTATTAGGGAAACGACAGTATTTACATTTTGAAAAGCGTTTTGTTCGCAAGGATGGTTCGATTGTCTGGGGACATGCTTCTGCTGTTTTGCTACATAGTTCTAGAAATAATTCATTCTGTGTCATGGCCTTGGTGCAAGATATTACCGATCGTAAAAAAGCAGAAGTGGCTTTAAAAGAATCGGAAAAAAAATACTCCAAAATTGTGGAAAACGGAAACGATGGAATTGTTATTATCCAGGACGGCCTGATAAAATATGCGAATTCTAAAGCTGCAGAAATTACCGGTCGCACGAAAGAGGAAATTATCGGAAAATCATCTTTAGAATTTGTCGCGAAAGAATCCAGAAAATGGATACAGCAAAGAGAGAAAGAGAGGTTTGAATACGGTAAGGTCTTTCCAGATAAGTTTGAACTTTATGGAATCTGCAAAGATGGCAGCAAGGTTCCAATTGAATATAGCTCATCGCTTATTGAATATGAAGGCAGGCCTGCTGCCATGTCGATCGTTAGAGATATCACTGAACGTAAAATAAATGAAAAATTGTTTATAGAAAAAACAAAAGTTGAAGCTACAAGCCGTGCCAAAAGTGAATTCATATCCACCATGAGTCATGAAATGCGCACACCTCTAACCATTATTATTGGATATGCAGATTTGCTTTACTTGCAAAACTTTGGAGAACTCAACCAGAAACAGAAAAACTATGTTGGGACTATTTTAGAAAGTGCAAAACATCTTTTAGCGCTCATAAACGACACACTTGATCTATCTAAAATAGAAGCCTCTAAGATGGAGCTTAATATTGAAGAGGTTTCTATAAATGATGTTATTGATGATGTAAGAACCACTTTGATGCCCCTAACATCGAGCAAAAACATTGATATTCTGGCAAATGTCAACACAGATATTGCCACAATAAAAGTGGATAAGATGAAATTTAAACAAATACTCTACAATTTTGTAAGCAATGCTCTGAAGTTTACACCAGAAAAAGGCACGATAACCATCGAGACCCGTCCCGTGAGCAACATGATACAAATTGATGTTATCGATACTGGCATTGGAATATCTGAAGAGAACATGAAAGAATTATTCCAACCATTTCAACAAGTTAATAATCATGAAACAAGAGAGCAAAGGGGAACTGGATTGGGACTTACTCTAGTTAAAAAGTTTGTAGAAATGCATGGTGGAGAGGTCTGGGTTCAAAGTGAAGTTGGAAAAGGAAGTACTTTTGGATTTACTATGCCAATTGATTCCGAAAGCACATTCAATTAATTAATTTTACATTTAAGGTAGTTGCCACTAAATTTAGATCATATGAAAAAAGATATTTTAAAAAATGAAACTCGATAATTATTTACCAGCATTAACTGCTGGTAAACATTATACGCCCGAACCGGGATTCGAACCCGGGTCGGAGCCTCGACAGGGCTCCATGATAGGCCTCTACACTATTCGGACATTGCGACTGATTGCTGTTATGAGCACACCTAAAACGCGTGAATACATATAAAACTATCGCATTTTTAGAGTGTTTTGTTTACTTGCTCATCAGCCATTTTCCTGCATTCTTCGTACCTGAAGCACCCGATCTGATGATCATTGACAATGCCAACTGCCTGCATGAACGCATAAACTATGGTTGGACCAACAAATGAAAATCCTCTTTTCTTCAGGTCCTTGCTTATCTTTTCAGACAACTCTGTCTTTGCCGGGATATCATCAAGCGAACTGAAAAAGTTTTGCACAGGCCTGTAGTCTACAAAACCCCAGATATACTTGTCAAATGATCCAAATTCATCTATTATTTCAATGAAAGACCTGGCATTCTTTATAGAAGAGAGGATCTTTCTTTTGTTACGTATGATACCTCTGTTCTGCATCAATTCCTCGACCTTTGCGTCATCATAGGCTGCAATTTTATAAAAATCAAAATCATCAAAGGCTTTTTTGTAAGCGTCCCTTCTTTTTAAAATAGTATCCCAGCTCAGACCTGCCTGAGCACCTTCCAGTATCAGAAATTCAAAAAGAACCCCGTCATCGTGAACAGGAACTCCCCATTGAGTGTCATGATACTGCATTTCAAGGTCGTTTGTATTTGCCCACTCACAACGAAGATTCATATTTTCAAATAGATGTGAACGCTTTTATAGATTCTTTCAGGAAATTCTATAGGAGATCAAAAGGTTCGAAGGGGATTAAAGTGAAAGGATCGAAAAAGGAAGAAATATTAAAAGAGTTAATGCAAATACCGGGATTTGGAAAGAAGTCAGCAGAACAACTCTGGGATTTGGGAATAAACTCCATCTCCGACCTTAAATGTAAGGACCCTGAGTTAATGTATTTTGAACTAACTGAACTAAAAGGCAGGCACATTGACAGGTGCGTATTATACGGATTCAGGGAAGCGGTCTATTATGCATCCCACAGGGACCATGAGCCTGAGCTGTTAAAATGGTGGAACTGGTCCGACAAAAATATGGAAAAAAGAGAAAAGTGGAAAAAAGGAAAATAAAAGATTTTGTGCTCAAATGATCTTCTTTCCGGCATCGTCACCGGACTTGCATTCGAAGACCTCGGTGATCTTCATGACTATGAGTGCTTTTGCGGGGAACCTGTCGCCCTTTGCTTTTGCATCAGCATAGGCCTTCTCGTAATCCTCGCCACTGGTCTTGACCTCGATATCTCCCTTGATCTGGAAGCAGGCACCGACCTCAGGACCCCATACAAAGATGGATGCCACAGGGTTCTCATCAATGTTCTCTCTGGTCTTCAGGAAGTAGTTGTCCGTGATCCAGATCGTCTCATCATCCACCAGCTGGCACATGCCTATAGGTATCACATTTGGCATTCCTGCCTTTGATGCTGTTGCAAATGGGAAAATCTTTACCTTTGAAAATGCTTCCTTCATATCTTCTGTAAGTTTGACCATGTAAATCACCATTTTAATCGATATTAGGATCTCTTCCGAGACCTAAAGAGAAAACACGCTATACCTTAATAAGAATTTCTTATTTGTTCCATCTTGCCCTTACCAGAATCTTTTTTAGCAAGGAATTTTGGATGGCCACTCCTAGAAGATAAATGAAGTTGAAGAAAAAAGAATGAAGATGTTCATGAAGACAACACATCAGTGCTGTTCCCATAACATTCTGTTTAATTTTTGCCTTAATTAAAAAGCTTGTCAAGGAAATACTGGTGTATCCTCATGTCCTCGGTAAGTTCAGGATGGAATGCCAGTGCCAGGACATTGTCCTGCTCTGCTGCAACGATCTTGTCATCGATCTTTGCAAGGACCTTTACATCCTCACCAGCTTCAAGGATTGCCGGTGCCCTGATGAAGACCGCGTTGTATGGTGAGTCCAGTACGGATACATCGAGGTCGATCTCAAAGGATTCGAACTGTCTTCCAAAGGAGTTCCTGTTGACCTTGATGTCCATGAGTCCCAGAAGATACTGGTGTGTCTTCTCAACCTGTGAATCACCTTTCTTTGCAAGAAGGATCAGACCTGCACAGGTACCCAATATCGGAATGCCTTTCTCCTTTGCTTCCTTGATCTCTTCGGCAATACCTTCCCTGAGGATCAGGCGACCAAGAGTTGTGCTTTCACCACCCGGGAATACGAGACCATCGCAGGTAGGTACTATGCCCTTGTGTTTGATGGTTACGACCTCAGCGATCTCCCCGCGCTCAGCGAGGGCCTTCTCCACAGATTCAACATGTTCAGAAACATCGCCCTGAATAGCGATAACACCTATACGCATAATTCAACACCGTAAAAAAAGAAAGAAATGGAAAAGGTTACCAGCCGCGTGTCTGGAGAACCTGTTCTTCAGGAATGGAATCTACACTGATTCCCTTCATGCCTGCGCCGATACCCTTTGAGATCTCTGCGAGCACTTCAGGGTTGTCATAGTTGTTGACAGCCTCAACGATAGCTTTTGCCATCAGTGGTGGGTTCTCTGCTTTGAAGATACCTGAACCGACGAATACACCGTCAGAGCCAAGTCTCATCATGAGAGCTGCATCAGCAGGGGTTGCAATTCCGCCGGCTGCGAAGTTCACAACAGGAAGACGCTGCATCTCTGCAGTCTCCATTACAAGCTCGATAGGTGCTTCGATCTCTCTTGCGTACATGATAAGCTCTTCCTTGGTCATGCCCTGAAGTGTCCTGACCTCGCCCATGATCTGCTTCATGTGGCGTACAGCCTCCCTGACGTCACCGGTACCGGCCTCGCCCTTTGTACGGATCATAGCTGCACCTTCGTTGATCCTCCTGAGTGCTTCTCCGAGATTACGTGCACCACATACGAAAGGAACTGTGAACTCAGTCTTGTCGATGTGGAAGTGCTCATCAGCAGGTGTGAGGACCTCTGACTCATCGATCATGTCAGCGCCAAGTGCCTGAAGGATCTCAGCTTCAACGAAGTGGCCGATCCTTGCCTTTGCCATAACAGGGATTGTTACTGCTTCAATGATATCGGCAGTTACCTGTGGGTCTGCCATCCTTGCGACACCGCCTGCCTTCCTGATGTCGGAAGGTACAGCATGGAGTGCCATAACTGCGACAGCTCCTGCTTCCTCAGCGATCTTTGCCTCTTCAGGAGTTGTAACGTCCATAATAACGCCGCCTTTCTGCATCTTTGCAAAACCGCGCTTGATAAGTTCGGTACCATGTCGTAATTTTTCGAGTTCCATATGATCATCCTTCTGTTGATTTAGTGTACTAAATATAGTCAATGGTTAAAAGTGTTTAGTTCGTGTCATCTTCTTTCTTGATTCTTGCAACACCCACGACCTTGTCGCCAGGCTTCACATTCATTATTTTAACACCCTGTGTGTTCCTTCCCTGTGACCTGATATCTTTCACAGGTATCCTTATGATGATACCTTCAGAGCTGGTTATCATGACCTCATCGTCCTCGTGCACGGCCTTCACATTTATGACAGGTCCATTACGCAGGCTGGTGACGATGGTGATCACACCCTGACCTCCACGCCTCATTTCACGGTACTCATCAAAGGAAGTACGTTTTCCATATCCGTTCTCGGTTATTGTGAGAAGTTTGCTTTCCGGGTCCACGATATCAAGGCTTACAACAATATCATCGCCCGCAAGCTTCATACCGCGTACGCCTCTTGCAGCCCTTCCCATTGAACGTACATCCTCCTCGGAGAACCTGATCGCCTTTCCATGTCTTGAGACCATCACAATTTCCTTTGAGCCATCGGTAAGTGCCACATTGACAAGCTCATCGCTTTCATCAAGGTTGATGGCAATGATACCTGCCTTCCTTATGTTGCTGAAATCAGACAGGCTGCTCTTCTTTACCGTACCGAGCCTGGTTGCCATGAACAGGTATCTGTCATCATCAAATTCCTTTACAGGGATCATTGCGGTGATATATTCATTCTCTGCAAGCTCAAGCAGGTTGACAATAGCCTTACCCCTGGACTGCCTGCTTCCCTGCGGGATACCATAGACCTTCTGCCAGTATACCTTTCCGCGGTTGGTGAAGAACATAAGATAATCGTGGGTAGATGTCACAAAGATATCCTCGACGAAATCCTCTTCCTTGGTCTCCATGCCAATGACACCCTTTCCACCCCTGTGCTGCTGGCTATAGGTGTCAACAGGCATCCTCTTGATGTAACCGTGGTTCGTGATGGTAACAACAACGTCTTCCTCGGGAATAAGGTCCTCATCCTCGATCTCCACATGAGAAACTGTGATCTTTGTCCTGCGTTCATCTGCAAAGGTTTCGCGGATCTCCAGAAGCTCTTCCCTGATGATCACATATTTCCTTTCATCGCTGGCTATGATGTCCTTCAGGTCCTCAATAACCTTGAGAAGCTCTTCGTGTTCATCAACGACCTTCTGTCTTTCAAGACCGGTGAGCTTCTGGAGACGCATATCAAGGATAGCCTTTGCCTGTATCTCATCCAGACCGAACTTTTCCATCAGGCCATTCCTTGCGTCTTCCACGGTCTTTGAAGCGCGTATCAGGCTGATGACCTCATCTATGTGATCAAGTGCGATCAGCAGACCTTTGAGTATGTGTGCCCTCTCCTCGGCCTTCCTGAGGTCGAACTGGCTACGCTTGAGGATAACCTCTATCCTGTGCTCCAGGTAGATCTGGAGAATTTCCTTGAGGGTAAGTTCCCTTGGAACACCATCTACCAGTGCGAGATTGATTATACCAAATGTGGTCTGCATCTGGGTATGCTTGTAAAGCTGGTTCAGGATGACCTGAGGATTGGTGTTTCTTGTAAGTTCAATAGCGATGCGTATGCCTTCCCTGTCAGATTCATCACGAAGATCGGATATGCCAACGATCTTTTTATCCCTGACAAGTTCTGCAATGTTCTCGATAAGCCTGGCTTTATTGACCTGGTAAGGAAGTTCGGTCACGACAATGCGGTTCTTGTCGTTCTTCATTTCCTCGATGTTTGTCACTGCACGCAGTTTAATAGGCCCGCGTCCGGTCTCGTATGCAGACTTAATACCCGATTTGCCCAGAATTGTACCGCCGGTAGGGAAGTCCGGACCTTTTACGATCTGCATAAGCTCCTGTATCGTTGTTTCCGGATCATCGATCAGCTTCAGTGTGGCATCGATGACCTCGCCAAGGTTGTGCGGAGCCATGTTGGTCGCCATTCCCACCGCAATACCTGTAGAACCGTTAATGAGAAGGTTAGGAATCTTTGCAGGAAGCACTGAAGGCTCCTGCAGGGAACCGTCATAGTTCGGCTTGTAATCCACGGTCTCCTTGTCGATATCTGAGAGCATCTCGTTGGATATGCGGTCCATACGGACCTCGGTGTAACGCATTGCAGCTGCGGAATCACCATCAATGGAACCGAAGTTACCCTGACCGTCAATAAGCGGATACCTTAAGGAGAAGTCCTGTACCATCCTTACAAGGGAATCATATACTGCAGCATCACCATGCGGGTGGTATTTACCAAGAACGTCTCCCACTACACGGGCGGACTTCTTGTATGCCTTATCATATGTGATGCCTGCTTCCTTCATGGCATACAGGATACGCCTGTGAACCGGCTTGAGACCGTCACGTGCATCTGGTAAAGCCCTTCCCACAATGACGCTCATTGCATAATCGATATACGAGTTCTTCATCTCTTCCTGTATGAGCACAGGAACGATCTTCTCGCCTGTGTC
Organism: Methanococcoides mangrovi; assembly: GCF_052057775.1. Lineage (GTDB taxonomy): Archaea > Halobacteriota > Methanosarcinia > Methanosarcinales > Methanosarcinaceae > Methanococcoides. Next base: position 1,866,138 of record NZ_CP195121.1, read on the forward strand.
CGTAGGCCGGATATCAAGAGGTGCATCATTTTCCGTCATTTCGTCTGCCGGACCATTATTAATATTATCATCTGCCATCTCATCTCACCTCATATATCCAGATTGACAACATCCTTCGCATACTTCTGTATGAACGCTTTACGCGGTGCGACCTCGTCTCCCATGAGGATAGAGAACATCTCATCCGCAGCCACTGCATCTTCCATGCTCACCTGAAGTAATGTCCTTGTATCAGGGTTCATTGTGGTCTCCCACAACTGTTCAGGGTTCATCTCACCAAGACCTTTGTATCTCTGGATGCTGGTTCCTTTTTCACCGATCTCATCAAGTTTTGCCACCTTTTCCCTGTCGGAATAGACATAATAGTCTTTCTTTCCTTTCTTGATCTTGTACAGCGGGGGCTGGGCAATATAGACATAACCGGCATCTATAAGCGGGGTCATGTACCTGAAGAAGAATGTAAGTATCAGGGTCCTTATGTGAGCACCGTCAACATCAGCATCGGTCATGATGATGACCTTGTGGTATCGTGCCTTTTCAATGTTGTAGTCCTCTCCGATCCCGGTACCCATGGCGGTAATGAGCGAGAGGACCTCATTGTTCTTCAGGACCTTTGCAAGACGTGCCTTCTCCACATTGATGATCTTACCCCTGAACGGCAGGATCGCCTGGAACTTACGGTCACGTCCCTGCTTTGCAGAACCGCCTGCGGAATCTCCTTCTACAAGATAGATCTCACTTACTGTGGGGTCCTTCTCGGAACAGTCTGCAAGCTTGCCTGGAAGTGTGCTGACCTCAAGGGCGCTCTTCCTTCGGGTAAGCTCACGGGCTCTCTTGGCAGCCTCTCTTGCACGCCTGGCATCCAGTGCCTTCTGGAAGATAACTGTTGCAACCTTCGGGTTCTCTTCCATGTACTCGGCAAGTCCCTCCGAGACCATGGAATCCACGATACCCTTAAGCTCACTGTTACCGAGCTTGGTCTTTGTCTGACCTTCGAACTGTGGTTCTGTAAGCTTCACGCTGATAATGGCAGTAAGCCCTTCACGGATATCATCACCTGTGAGCTTTTCATCGCCTTTTACGATATTGTTCTTCTTGATATAGTCGTTGGCAACGCGTGTAAGTGCTGTCTTGAATCCGACAAGGTGTGTTCCACCTTCATGCGTGTTGATGTTGTTAGCAAAAGAATATACGTATTCGCCATAGCTGTCGGTGTACTGCATGGCGATCTCAACGATGGTACTATCTTTTTCACGCTCGAAATAGATAGGGTCCTTGTGCAGAGGTGTCCTGCTCATATTCAGGTGCTCGACAAAGGAGACTATACCTCCTTCATATTCGAACACATCCTGTTCCAGTTCCTCTTGTCTTGAGTCTGTGATTGTAATACGAATGCCTTTGTTCAGGAATGCAAGTTCCCTGAGCCTTGACACAAGGGTGCTGTAATCGAATTTGGTTGTCTCGAAGATCGCAGAATCCGGCATGAAAGTGCTCTTTGTCCCCGTGCCTTCTGCTTCACCGATCTCGGATACATCAGCCACCGGCGTACCGCGCTCATATCGCTGGTAATAGAGCTTACCGTCACGCTTCACCTCAACTTCCATCCACTCGGAAAGGGCGTTAACTACGGATACACCGACACCATGGAGACCACCGGATACCTTATAGTTGCTCTTGTCGAACTTACCACCTGCATGCAGTATTGTGAGTACGACCTCAAGAGCTGATTTCTTGTATTTCGGATGAGGACCCACAGGTATTCCACGACCGTTGTCCACAACAGTAACTGAACCATCCGAATTTATGGACACATCTATGGAATTACAAAACCCTGCAAGTGCTTCATCGATACTGTTGTCAACTATCTCATACACAAGGTGATGAAGTCCTCTGGTATCTACACTTCCAATATACATGCTGGGCCGCTTGCGTACCGCTTCTAACCCTTCAAGAACCTGAATGTGGGTCGCATCATAATCTTGCCTTTCACTCATCGCGATTTTCTCCATGTGATGTGGCTTTCACCCTTAAATAAGATCATTTATCCTGTAAATGATGTCTGCAGTTAAAAACACATAATGAATTAATTTATTTTGAATTTAGCAGATATTGATTTTATGATCTGAATAATCTGCACTTAGTATGCATTACATGTATATTAAAGGTATGATTAACACTGCCATTTACAGAAAGTCCGGATATCCGTATATACATAGAAGACCGCAATTCGAGCAATATCAAAATCAGAAATAGGAAGATTTGAACACAAAAAATACAGTTCATACGATAGAAACCATGGCAAAGGGTCAGGCTGTCTGCCTGAGGAGCTCAGTATCTGCCAGGCTCCAGACCACCTCACCGTTGAACTTGTAATTTACAGGTTCGATCGGCCTGGGAGACTTGAAGAACCACCCTTTGATGTTGCTTGAATAGTTCTCTTCCGGGTTTAAATGCCTGTTCCGGTCAAGTTTGAAATGGAAATCAGATTCATACTCCTTGCACTCTACGAGGTTCACGGTCCCGATTATCTTCCCGGTGGGGAGATCCTCAAGATGTTCGGCAGGAATGTTATAGTTCTCGCTCACCCACTTCAGGTCTTTCTTCCTGATCTGAGTCCTGCTTGCATATATCGCTATTGTGCCCCTGATACCTGTGTTCTTTGAACGCACCTCGATATCCTTCAGGCCACGTATGACCAGTGTTGCCCAGGGCTGCCTTATTGCAAGGACATGGATCTTCGGGTAAGGTAATGCATGTTCATCAACAAGGTCAATTCCACATTCAGTAAGAGTGGCCTGCTGATGTGTATCGGGTAAAAAACGATCAAAGTAGGAAGGATCTTTGGGAGTAACGACGACATCCCATTTACCAGGTACTCTTATGTCCACAGTTGTTGAAACCTGCTCATGAACCATCTTATTCACCATGTTGATGCATTACACTGCCACAGTTATTCTTTTTCAGCAGCCTGTCCTGATAGTTGTCAGGAAATATATTGAATGTATACTGAATATATACTTTATATTAAACCCCTCTTCTACTCGGTTTTATATATAATTTATGATTATCGGGAAGTAGAGACACCGACATAAGTAGAAGGACCAATGTGTCGTTCAAAAAGATATCTCCTTTTAGAGCATAACAGGAATAACTATCCGCAGGCATATACGGCAGACCTGCAATTCCAATAGTTAGGTATATTTAGATGGATGCATTTTAGAGTACAAGAATAGTTTATATACTAACAGGCTTATCAAAAGCGTCATAAAGCGCGATACATATCATTTTGATAATATTGTAAGGTGAATAAATGGCATTAGAAAACCCGAGAACACACTATACTTCACAGATCAACCCGGAAACGATCGGTGATGAGAAGGTCACCGTCTGCGGATGGGTACACGAAGTAAGGGACCTTGGAGGCATCTGTTTCCTGGTTGTCCGTGACCGTAGCGGAAGGGCACAGGTGACACTTGTCAAGAAGAAGATCGATAAGGAACTCTTCGATACTGCAAGAAAACTGGTACGTGAATCTGTTGTGGCCGTTACCGGTACTGCAAAGCCTGAAGACAAAGCTCCGAACGGATACGAGCTCATCCCTGAAGAGATCGTGCTTCTCAACGAGGCAGAATCACCACTCCCAATGGACACCACAGGAAAGGTCGATGCTGAACTTGACACACGTCTTGATTCAAGGTTCATTGACCTCAGGCGTGAGAGGACCACAGCTATCTTCAAGATCCGCCATGAGGTCCTCCGTTCAGTGAGGAACTTCCTTTCGAACGAGGGATTCATCGAGACATCCAGTCCTAAGGTCGTGGCAACAGCTACCGAGGGTGGTACATCACTCTTTCCTATCACATACTTCGACAGGGAAGCATTCCTGAACCAGAGCCCTCAGCTCTTCAAGCAGATCCTGATGTCAGGAGGACTTGACAGGGTATTCGAGATCGGCCCCATCTTCAGGGCAGAGGAGCACGACACCCGCAGGCACCTTAATGAAGCAACATCCATCGATATCGAGGCAAGCTTCGTGGACCACTTCGATGTAATGGAGATCCTCGAGAACATGATCGCTTATGTCTATGAGCAGGTAATCGAGAACGAAGCAGCTTCCCTTGAGGCTCTTGGTATCGAGCTTGAGGTCCCGAAGACACCATTCATGAAGGTACCATACAGCGAGGCTGTTGACATCGTCAATGCAAAGGGCGAGGAAATGCTCGAGTGGGGAGACGATCTTGGTACACAGGCAGAGCACACCATCGGTGAGCATGTGTTCAAAGAGACCGGCGAATCACACTACTTCATCACTGACTGGCCGACCGAGATCAAGCCGTTCTACGCTATGCCATACGAGAACGACCCGCTTATCTCCAAGTCATTCGACATGATGCACAGGACAATGGAGCTTTCCTCCGGTGCACAGCGTATCCACATCCATGACATGCTCAGGGACAGGATCGAGTCACAGGGCCTCAACCCTGACGGCTTCGAGTTCTACCTCCGTGCATTCAAGTACGGTATGCCACCACACGCAGGATGGGGTGTCGGCTGTGAGCGTCTTGTTATGACCATGCTCGGTGTCGAGAACATCCGTGACACTGTACTGTTCCCAAGGGACAGGAGGCGACTGTCACCTTAATGGTGGCATCGTCCATCATTTCTTTTTCAAAAGAAGGGAATAAAGATGAAAGAAAGAAATGCAAGTGCATCCAGTGCTGAAAAGCAGGCAGCAGGAATTGCAGCTGCAAAACTTGTGGAAGACGGTATGGTGATCGGTCTTGGTACAGGTTCAACCACAGCCTTTGCTATTGCAGAGGTCGGAAGACGTGTACGTGAAGAACACCTGGACGTTCTCGCTGTCGTCACATCCTATCAGGCCGAAATGCTTGCCATTGAAGCCGGCGTACCGCTGACAAGCCTTGCAGAGCACCCTGTGCTCGACCTTGCCATCGATGGTGCAGACCAGGTAGACGCTAACATGAACGTCATAAAGGGCGGCGGTGCAGCACACACCCGCGAGAAGGTCGTGGCAAATTCAGCGATCCGTTTCGTTGTGGTCGCTGACGATTCCAAGATGAGTGAAGAGCTTGATCACTTCGTGCCTGTGGAAGTCCTTCCATACGCAAGGGAGCTTGTGAAAAAGCAGATGATCGAACTTGGCGGTGTCCCTGTATTGAGAATGGCATCCAGAAAGGACGGTCCTGTCATCACAGACAACGGCAATGTCATCATGGATGTTGAGTTCGGGACAATCGAGGACCCTGCAGAGCTCTACCAGAGGCTTTCCGCATGCGTGGGCGTTGTAGAGCACGGAATTTTCCTGAACACGGACATGGTCTATGTTGGCAGGAAAGACGGCACTGTTGAGATTATCAAGTAATTTCAACCTACAATCCAGTTAAACAAAAACAGTTAGAAAGATCTGCAATATCATTGGATCGATAAGCAGGTCTTTTCTACGCTTTTTTTACATCTCATTTTTATACCCGGGAAGATACATCGTTTCTGTTGATGTTATCCTGTATCCGAGGATCCCGGAATCTGTTGCACCAATATCTTCTAGCTCTTCTTTTGAAAGACCAGTAGTGTTGAATTCAACCTGACCGCTGACCTCTACCCATGAAGTTCCATTTATGACTCTACCAACATCTACGCTGATGTTGTCGGAAAACAACATTTTAGATAAGTTATCATTTAGCACCGGTTCAACCGAGTTTACGAATACCCCTTCATTCCCGGGATTATACAGTATGATGTCATAACCAAGAACATATGTGCTATTATTCTCACCTCCGGAACCAAAAATGGTAGCCTCCGGGATTTGCATACCTTCAGGAGTCTCATCGACAGTCGCCATATCATTGATGCTATATCCAATCGCTATTCCTAAAAAAAGTATAACCAGGCCATATACAATTGCTTTATCCATTTATCAAAGACCCCCACCATCAACAATCAGACTATGTGGAAATCCATCTTTTCTTTTCATATTCTCACTTCATTTCATATACTATAGAAGTTTAATCAGAAAAGTTTCAGACCAAATTGAGAAAAATTTGATCGTACCTTTCGTTGTAGGGTTTAGCTGTTGTTGCTAAACATTGCTGAACTCCCACATTACAAGAAAGTAGCATGTGTTTTATAAATATTATGGCTAATATTTGTAAAAGTTACTAAATTCAATTGCAACATTGTATAAAATTTAAATCGACATTGCTATTGCAATTCCGAAAAAAGTATAAAGAGAATCTTTGTGCAAGGAAATACAGAAATCAAAAAAGAAGTGAAATTTAAGAAATTGATACACAACCTTGATGAGATCTCAAGGCCATGCATTTAGTTTAGTTGGGAATTCTGCAGAGCTAAAGGTCACTCGTCCACCCTTGTAGGACAGGCACACATCTCAAGAAGTGCTTCCTCACTGGTCTGTGAACCACGTCCGATGAGGATATCCCCTTCCCTGACCATTGTCCTCGGTACAGGAGTATAGACCCAGCGTTCAGCACGCTTGATGGCCATTATGTGAATACCGGTCTCGGTCTCAAGTTTCAGTTCCCTGAGGCTTTTACCGATGATCGGTGAGCAGCCGTCAACCTGCATCTTGATCATGACCTCATCGGATTCACGTACAGCGATGGTGATGATCGGGTGAAGGTCGATGTCACGGAGGACGATGTCTGCGATCCCATATGCGGCGTCGGAGATGAACTCGGATGCATTGGCAAGGTGGAGCAGGCCGCGAAGCTCGTTCACATCAGGAACGTGTTTGGCAGTCTCAAGGACCCAGTGCTGGAGATCGGATTTCTTTTTGTCCATCTCGGACTCAAGAGCTCTTACCTCTTCAGCGATATCCATATTGTCAAAGAGCAGGGATGCATATGCAAGTCCCACGGACAGCTCTGCGGTGTTCTTCATGTCAACGATCAGGTCAACTGCCCTTTCAAGGTCCCTTAAGGTACTCACATGCTCATACTTGCGTGGGACATAGTTCTTCATGGTCGCAAGTTCGACAAGAAGAGGCACACCTTCGTCATGACCTCTTGCAAAGATCACATCGTTGGCACGGATACGGGTGTCGTGATGCGGGTCATAGATCCAGTCCTTGCTCCTGCGGATGGCGATGACCCACATACCGGTCTCGACCTCAAGTTCAAGGTCCCCGAGGGTCCTTCCGCACATCTCGGAATTCTCATTGACCGTGGCCCTTACAATGGTCTCTTCGGCTTCCCGGAGAGCGAGTTTGAGCTCAAGAGGAATGCCGATGTCCATCTCTACGATCTTTGCGATATCGCCGGCTGCGTTGGCGATGGTCTCAGCGGATGCTGCCACCTGGAGGACACCTACCATGTCCTCAGCCTCGTCAATGCGGCGTGTGCTCAACATTGCTGCCATTTTCATGTGGTAGTGAAGGGTATCCATCTTATCTTCAAGATGAAGCACTTCCTCAGCAATGTCCTCGTCATCATATACCATTGCAGAATAAGCAAGATCGACCATAAGTTCCGAGGTGTCCTTCATTTCAATGAGAAGGTCTTTGAGGTTCCTCGGAATATACTTGATTTCTTTAGGACTCATGTTAGTAATACCAATTTAGTAGCTATGACATTTAAATTATTTATATATAATCGTTTATCATGAAGTTCTTTCAGATGATATTCATAAGATGCAATGTTGTGAAGATGGCGGTAATACCCACCACATCCCCCAATGTTGCGATGATGGGGATTACTGTATCATCGGGATCGATACCGAATCTGTGAGATGCGAACGCTATTGCTATGGTAGCTGAGAACACAGTTATCAGTTCGAATATTGTGGAGATGATGCATATGGTAAAGATCGTGAAAAAACTGAAACCGCCCTCTCCGAAGCAGCATATCGCCCATGCAATGATGCTCAGGAACACCGAAGCCGACATTCCGACGATGAGTGCTGCAATGACGCTGTTCTTGACGACGGGGTTCTTCTGAATATGCGTGGTACCGATACCCATATGGAACGCCGATGCCAGCCTTGCTCCCAGCATGCTACCGGTATCGCCGCCGATCTTGATCAGAGCGGGTATGAGCAGCAGTATGGTCGGGATGGCTACGAGATTATCAAGCTGGGAGTTCATCATCTGTCCCGCAGTAAGCCCGAGCAGTGATGTGAGCAGAAGGATAGGAAATCCCCTGCGGACGATGTTCTCAACGGTATAGTATGTCATAACATCAGCACCACCTTTGCAGACAACAGCAGCATATACATGGATACGATGTCACCAATAGTGGCAATTGCAGGCGTTACAACATTGTCAGGATCAAATCCGAACCTGAACATACCCAGTGCAAGGAACACAGCGATAACAGAAAGGATAAGCCCTGAGGACACACCTGCCATCACAGCGATCATCGTAAGGGAGAACACACCCGCACTTTCAAGCCCCATCAGCGCTGTCATGCCATGCCCCAGGACACCAAGGACCACCGACAGCATAAAGCTCAGCAAAAGCGACCCCATGATATTGTTAGTAAGCTCAGGATTGTTCTCGATCTTAGTAATAAGACCCATATGTATAGCACTACCAAGACGGGATCCAAGAGTACACGAAATGTTCCCACGCATCCCAAGAACCGCCGGATAAATGACGATCAGCCCCGGAATAAGCTCAAGCTCCTCCGTCATCCCTGTAAGTATAAGCCCGGCCACAGCTCCTCCTAACGTAGCAATAAGCTGGAACGGCAATGCCTCCTTCACAATAGACCGAATACTGGCATAATCTCCCAGGTATTCCTCTTCTATTTCAACATCGTCGTCCTCTTCAGCATGGGAGCTGTGTGACATGAGGGTGGTATTTGTATTATTAGTATTAAATGATTTGTGAGAAGGTTTGGGAATTGATTGACTGATTTTTGGAGGTTCGAATTATATAGATCGCTTATATGGTCGGGGTAATAGGTATCCTAGAAAATAGATACTCAGATTTTTATGAAGTCTATGACATTATGTGGTTCAATTTTTACTCATCGAACATTAAGTCAGGGATATAGGTATCACAAAAAACATAACTCTTATAAGTTATGCTATGAGTGGTAGTTAAATGAAATACCTTTTGAACTTTTAAGAATAGTTGTTGCTGTCAAGCTCTCCGGCTTGAATCTATCCTTGATTCAAAATCGTATTTATCAGGAATGGTTTTGAGAACTCATTCCAGTACTTGTAGGCTACTCCACCTTCAACGCCCATAATTTCCTTGATGGACTTTGCCTTTTTCAGCTTATTGAAGTCGTCTGTGAAATCATAGTCAATTTCAGTATACCTTTGTTTGAGGTAATCAAGAACTACAAGAGATTTGTCAAACTTAGCCTCGATGAAGTTCTTTGCTATTTTGACCCTTGCATTCTCATCTTCAAAAGCGTGATACTGAGCAAACCTTGTCTTGCGGAAAGTATTTATTGCAAAAAGCAGAATGACTGATTAGTCAGTTATTTGATGAGGGTGAAAAAATACAGATTAAGAAAAGGAAAACATTGTAAATTATAGGAAGATTAACATGAAAGCAAAATATGATGGATACTCATTTGAGTTGAATGAAAAAGTGACAAGAACAAAGGTAGAATTTCACAACCGCTACGGCATTAAGCTGGTGGGGGACCTTTACATGCCGAAAAATGCAACAGGTAAAATACCAGCAATTGCAGTAGCGGGTCCTTTTGGTGCAGTGAAAGAACAGGCTGCCGGACTTTATGCGGACGAGATGGCATGCAGAGGATTTGCAGCGTTAGCATTTGACCCTTCTTTTATTGGTGAAAGTGGCGGAGATGTTAGAAATGTTGCATCCCCTGATATCAATACAGAAGATTTTTCAGCAGCAGTAGATTTTCTTTCCGTTCAAGACTATGTGGATGCAGAAAAAATCGGTCTAATCGGAATCTGCGGATTTGGTGGAATGGCATTAAATGCAGCTGCCATGGATACCAGAATCAAGGTGACCGTAGCTTCAACAATGTACGATATGACACGCGTCACTGCGAATGGCTATTTTGATTCTACAAATAATGCAGATGCACGTTTTGAAGCTAAAAAAGCTTTGAATGCACAGAGAACCGAAGACTATAAGAATGGAACTTATCAGAGAGCAGGCGGAGTTGTGAATGAATTGCCAGACGATGCCCCATCCTTTGTAAAAGATTATTTTGATTATTACAAGACAGAGCGAGGATACACAGAACGTTCCTTAAATTCGAACGATGGATGGAATACAACATCTTCTCTTTCTTTCATCAATATGCCAATCTTAAAGTACAGCGATGAAATTAGAAGTGCAGTACTTGTCATGCATGGTGAGAAAGCGCATTCCTGCTATTTCAGTAAGGATGCATTTGCAAAGCTTACTGGTGACAACAAAGAACTTTTAATAATTCCAGATGCTGTCCATACAGATTTGTATGATCAAAAAGACATTATTCCTTTTGATAAGGTTGAAGAATTTTTGAATCAAAATATGTAATAACAAAAAGGATGAATTAATGAACGATTTGGTTCTGTAGAAAAACTCGATATTTGGTCAGTTTTTGATATCTTTTCTACAGATCCAACTATTTTATTTTTCATAACCCGGATAAAGTATACTTTGACAATAATCAGATCGAATGGTTTGAATTATATTATTGTAACAAAATCAATCACCGGGGAAACATTTCCGGCGTTTTCCATACCATAAATAAGAATTGGAGGTCACATAATGCAAAAAGGAAAATTGGGTTTTGGTCTCATGCGTTTACCAGTAATTGATAATAATCAGGAAAATATTGATATTGAAAAACTGAAAGAAATGGTAGATGCTTTTTTAGAGGGTGGTTTTCGCTATTTTGATACGAGCCATGTTTATCATGGTGGAGCAAGTCAGTCAGCCATTAAAATGGCTTTGACAGACCGCTATTCCCGAGATAAATATTTACTTGCTACGAAGCTGCCGGATTTCCATATCACAGCGGAAGAACAGGTGGAACAGATCTTTGCCGAACAGCTTAAGCAGTGTGGTGTGGATTACTTTGATTATTACTTAATTCACAACGTCAATGAATTGTTATATGAAGAACCGGTCACGAAGTTCCATATGTTTGAACATGAGTTAGAGTGGAAGAAACAAGGAAAGATTAAGAATCTTGGCCTATCTTTCCATGATTCTGCAGAGGTACTTGACCGGATACTCAGCGAACATCCAGAGGTGGATTTTGTGCAGATCGTTGTAAATTATTATGATTGGGAGTCTACTTTTATTCAATCGAGAAAATGTTATGAAACCATACGGAAACATGGAAAAGAGCTTGTTATTATGCAGCCTGTAAAAGCTGGAACATTGGCAAAGGTCCCAGATGAAATTTTGAACAAAATGATGTCTTATAGACCAAAGATATCTCCTGCCGCATGGGCATTGACATTTGTGAATCAGCTGGAAGGTGTGATTGCGACACTGAGTGGAATGTCTAATATTGATCAAATCGGGGATAATGTAAAAGCAATGCAGCAAATCATTCCTCTTTCAGAGGAGGAAAGAATGGTCATTGCAGATGCAGTGCTTTCTTATAAAAAAAATTGGAAATATGCCAGTGAGCACTGGAAAAAGTTGGACGAAGCCTGTCCAAAACATATCCCAATCTCATCCGTTATTGCAAACTATAACAGTGTTCTCATGCAGCCGAATCCTTTTGGTGGCGCTGAACTCAATTATTATGGAAATGCAATGAAGAGAGTATGTTCCCCTGCAGAATGTAATCATTGTGGCAAATGCAGCAAAATAGAAAAAGCATTTGATGTAGAAGCTGTTCTTGAAGAAGCTGCAAAGTATCTGACAGATCATGCATTTTCAGAATCCCATCCAGCTTATGAATGGGAGAAGCCTGCAGATCATGATTCCCATTGTTTATGACAATCATATCGCTTGCGAAGCGTGCAATTTATGATTAGATCTGGAGGAAAAGGACAGGGGTAAATCCTGTTCATACCATATTTTATCTAAATTTCTAATTTGTATATCGTTCTTAGTCTCCTGAGTCTATCCTTTAGACTGTTGCTTTAGAGTTGTCTCTTTGTCGCCTGAAATTGTCGCTTAATTTCCATAGAAAAACGACACCCAAAACGACAAAAAATGACAAAAAACGACAGGAAATCAGCCATTTGCAACAAGTTTTTTCCATTGATTCAAGCGTTCTCTAACATGTGCGTTAAGAGTAAAAGGCTTATCTTTCTCCGCATTTTTCTTCATATAATGCAACGTACCCTTAGAGAATCCCATTTTCTTCCATTCAGAATAAGAAATATCAATTATCTTCTTCCTCAACAGACCATCATCTGAGTGATTTAGATACCCATAGAGAGGAGATCGTTGTAGGTTGACATAAACCCATACCCCTAAACATCCAAGAGGCTGAATGAGCCCATATATCAACTCACAGACATATCAAGATTTACAATATCATTTAGACTGATATCTGGTCTGAGATAGCATCTTACTCGAAAAAGATTTTGTAATTAAAAGTAATGGCTTGATGAGAAATTTTAGTATTAAATTATTTGTAAGAGTGAAGTTCTGTGAGTGGAAAAAGGAAGTGGATCATTAACATCTCTTCCTCATTAGCAGATGAACTCCAGCCAATATCAGGACCAAAGATGCTGCTGAGATCCATGGTATTCCCCTGTCTTCTAGTTGTGTCTCCTCATCTTCGACTGACGAAGCATTCTCCTCCAGTGTTTTTACACTGTCTTGTATGGATATAGTTTCAGCTTCATAAACATGGTATCAACCAAAACTTGCTTTGATATTCGATACATTTTTATTGAATATTATTTAATGAGTATATTGTAAAATTTGCAAGCAATGCAAGTTGAACCAACTTGAAAAGGAGAGAATAATAATGGTAGCTGTAGTTAACAGAGACGAATGCGTAGGATGCGGAGTATGTGTAGATGACTGCCCTGCTGAAGCAATTTCAATGGACGGCGAGAACATCGCTGTAGTAGATGCAGACAAATGTACCGAATGTGGTATCTGTGTGGACTCCTGTCCATCAGAAGCAATTTCAATGGAATAAACAGATTTATTCCATTTATCTTTCTATTTTTCATATTCAATAATAACCTGATTTTCTGTTTTCCATTCACCTGTAATTGACCTGCATCAATTCATCGGTCTTGCTTATACTGATGATATTTCATAAACTGTTAACAGCGATTGGTCCGGTTCTTAGATCCCTATTCTGAATTGAACGAAGGAACATATCCCAAACTTTTAATCTCTGTTTAACCTAATTTAATCCAACCGAATCGAATCAAATCAAATCAAATCTAAAAATATAACAATTGAACCATTTACTCTAAAAAAGAGGAAGATAATAATGAACATTTCAATACGTCCGGAAGCTGAAAGCGACTTTAGAATTGTGGAAAATATGACAAGGGAAGCATTCTGGGACCTGTATAAGCCGGGATGTGTTGAACATCTTGTTTTGCACAACATGAGAGGATCACCTGATTTTGTGAAGGAACTGGATTATGTTGCATGTGACGGGGACGAGATCGTAGGCAACATTGTCTATACAAAAGCAAAAGTAATCAATGACGAGAACGAGGAATTTGAAGTCCTGTGCATGGGACCGATAGGAGTATTGCCTTCATATCAAAAAAAGGGGATCGGCTCATTGTTAATGAACCACTCGATCGAAAAAGCAAGGAAATTGGGCTATAAAGCCGTATTCATTTTTGGGAATCCGGAATACTATAGCAGGTTCGGTTTCACAAATGCCCGAGAATACAAAGTTCAGACATCTACCGGTGAGAACTTCGATGCTTTCATGGCACTGGAACTCTACAAAGGAAGCCTGAGTGAGATATCAGGTAAATTTTTCGCATCAGATTCCTTTGAGGTCACTGAGGAAGAGGTCGAAGAATTCGAAAAGGAGTTTCCGTATAAAGAGAAACATGTTACGGACACTCAATTGTTTGGTGAATGACTTCAATGCACAGGCTTGAGATCCATATCAGGATCGTTCGTTCAGTTTGCAGGGGATTTCCACAGGACAAAAATATGATCACTCATAGAACATAGGTATAGTAAAGGCAAAATTACTGCCTTTTCCTACTTCTGACTCAACCCAGATCCGGCCACCATGCATTTCGACGAAATGTTTGACAATAGCAAGTCCAAGCCCGGTTCCCGGCTGCTCCCTGGATTCAAATTTACCAAGCTGATTAAAAGGCTGGAATAATTTGCTCTGGTCTTCTTTTGATATTCCTATACCCGTGTCCGTAACACTGACCTGCACCTCGTTTCCTACAAGCTGGACACTAACTGAGATAAAACCATTTTCAGGTGTGAACTTGATGGCATTGCTCACCAGGTTGAAAAGGATCTGCTTGAACCTTGTTCTGTCAACTCTTATATTTTTCAGATCTTCAGAAACATCATACAGAATACCAATGTTCTTGTCTGAAGATTGAGGAGCCAATCCGGCCTTTACCTCATATATTACATCAGAAACAGGGAACTCCTCTATGTGAAGTTCCATCTTTCCGGATTCTACTTTTGAAATATCAAGGATATCGTTAATAAGTTCCAGCAGATGTTTACCACTTTTAGAGATATTGTCTGTATATCTGAATTGCTTTTCATTAAGCGGACCAAAAGATTCTGTCAATAGTATGTCTGAAAACCCTATTACTGAATTTAGGGGAGTTCTCAGCTCATGGCTCATACTGGCAAGGAACTCGCTCTTGGACCTATTGGCTGACTCTGCTTCCATTTTAGCATTAACAAGTTCCGCCTCTGCTTTTTTGCGGTCAGTGATGTCGTGAACTATCGAGAAAAGGAGCTTTTTATCATTGATTATTATTGGACAACTATATACCTCAACACTGCGCATTTTCCCGCTGGACAAACGGTGGATGAAGACAAATTGATTTTTCTTTTCAATTCTTGCATTTTCCATCTCTTCGAAAACCTGCTCTTTTGACAACATGTTAATATCAGTTATCTTCATGTGCATGAACTCCTCTCTGCTATAGCTATAATAAGAGCATGCAGAAGGGTTTGCATCCACTATGTTTCCGGAGTCAGGGTCGATCAGGAGCATCACAGCGCTGTTATCCTGGAACAGGGCACGATATTTCCCCTCACTTTCCTGAAGCATTATCTCTGTTCTTTTTCTTTTACTAATATCCCGGGCTGTACTGAGTATGGCTTTTTTGCCTGCATATTCAATTACCTTTGCACTGGTCTCGGTTGGAATAGTTGTGCCATTCTTTCGAACATGTACTATCTCGAATATGGCATTTCCTTTATTCAGCAGTTCATTTATTCTTCCTGCAAGTTTATCTATATCTTCTTTGGAGATGATATCCCGGGCCTTTAGCCCCATCATTTCTTCATGAGAGTAACCTAAATTCTCACATGTTACCCCGTTAACCTCAAGGAAATTGCCTTCAAGGTCATTGATAAATATGCTATCATTAGCACTCTCGAACAGATTCCTGAACTTCTGCTCTGATTCTTTCAGCAATATCTCATGTTCCTGACGTTCAGTGATGTCACGGGCTATTACCAGAATAGCCGGGTTATTCTGGTAATCTATTAAACGTAAACTTGCTTCATACGGGAATTCAGAACCATCCTTTCTGATGGCGATCGCTTGAAAATACGAATACATTCCATCTGCCAGATCGTCACTTATACCGGCAATTCGTGATCTGCAATCATCAGTGGTAAGATCCGGGATAGACATCTGAAGCAGTTCATCCCTGCTATAACCAAGATATAAGGACGCTCTTTGGTTGACTTCTAAGATATTAAAATCGAGATCCTGTATAAATATAGCATCGAGAGTATTGTTGAATATAGCATTGAACTTTCGTTCAGACTCTTCAAGACGCTTTTCAGTCAATTTGCTTTCAGTAACATCTTCTATCTGAACCACGAAATACAATATTTCTTCATATTGATTTCTGAAAGGATAGACGACCAGCTTTGCCCATATTAAGCCACCACTCTTGTGGACATATCTGTTATCAGTTCTATAAACATCAAGGTCTCCGACCAGGATCCTATTCAAGCCACAGATATTCCTTTCAAGATCATGCGGATGTGTTACTTTTTCGAGATCCGATCCTAATATATCTGATTCAGAGTAGCCAAGCATTTTACAAAAAAAGGGATTGACATTGAGCCATTTTCCTTTCGGGCTTAAAAAAGCCACACCTATGGGACTATGTTCAAAAAACTCTAATGATATACATCCATCTTTGGAAAAAGGATCATTATCGATATTATATTCAATATCACAATTCACCAAAACACCACTGATCAGATTTGTATTAGTAAAATACTATCATTAATACAAAACATTTCCTCTTATTGGATCATACCTGGATATATAAGGTATTTTAAAAATTATTAAAATGTCTTGGCAAGGATATCTGCACATTTTCACAGAGGTTTCTATTGCTCACACAAAAAGTTATCATTTTTTATGATATATATATAAACAAAATTATTTTATTAGTTATTTTTTAAAATTAAGAATTATTAAAGAATTAGATAATCTGTTAAATAATCAAATCATAGCATTTTATATACAACCATAAATGATACTAATTATCTCATAGATGCACAAGTTTATTCAAACACTTATATGGGAATATGGAGGGGTCATATCTGGATGGAAGTAACATAATCCAACATGAATTTGCTGTAGAGGAATTACGCAAGGATACTGCTGAAATCTTTATGGACCCGGATGCCTTAAGTCCAATTTTTGAAGATATTCCCGTAAGTATGATCCTGTTCGATCAGGACGTAAAAGTCGAATACATAAATCGTGCTGCCGCTATTGCACTGGGTAATGAGAAAGAGACAAGCATCGGCCTTCGGGGAGGTGAACTTTTCAGATGCATAAA
The DNA here is from genome assembly GCF_052057775.1 of Methanococcoides mangrovi. Taxonomy (GTDB): domain Archaea; phylum Halobacteriota; class Methanosarcinia; order Methanosarcinales; family Methanosarcinaceae; genus Methanococcoides. The sequence goes on from NZ_CP195121.1 coordinate 1,883,070, forward strand.
TTCATTCAAGGGAGAAGGCTGCGGTAAGAACAAAGAATGCCTGGAATGTGCCATCCGAAATTCCATAATACACACTTTCAAGACCGGTGAAACCGTTTACAAGAAAGATCATGAAATAGAGATCATATCCGGCGAACGATCTGTTATACTTGATGTTTTAATTTCAACAAAATTAATAAAGCAGAATAAAGGGTCTTATGTATTACTGGCTGCGGATAATATTACTGAAAAGAAGAAAAACAGTAATGCTTTCGAAGAAGCACTGCGAAGGCAGATGTCACTTGAAGATATCATAAACAACAGTTCTACAATGGTCTTCCTGTGGAAGGCAGAAGATCTCTGGCCTGCAGAATATGCTTCTGAGAATGTGTCAAAGATCGGTTATTCCGCCCAGGACTTCGTGAATGGACGAATCAATTATGGTGAACTTGTCCATCCTGATGATTATCAAATGGTCAGGGATACACTTGCAGCAAAGTGTGAGGATGGCAGTGATAACTATACCTCGGAATACCGTCTGGTTACAAAGGACGGAAAGATATTATGGGTAAGTGAGAAGACCTTTATCCAGAGGGACAGGTATGGAAAAGCAACTCATTTCGAGGGAATTGTCCAGGATATTACCGAGCGTAAGCAGGCTGAGGAGGCAATCGTACGTGCCAAGATCGCTGCAGAAGCTGCCAACACGGCCAAGACACAATTCATCTCTAACATAAGCCATGAACTGAGAACTCCCCTTACATTGATCATCGGATTCTCTGATCTGCTTTTCAGTGAAGATTACGGTTCCCTGAACGAACAGCAGAAAAAGTACCTCCACACAGTTATGAACAATGGAAATCACCTTTTGAAGCTGATCAACAATCTTCTGGATTTCTCTAACATTGAAAACGGGGATATGAAGCTTCATGTCAACGAATTCCGGGTATCAGATGCTATTGATGAGATCAAATCATTGATGATACCTCTTTCAAAGAAGAAGGGTATTGACCTGAAATTCAACATCGATATTGAAAAACCTGTTATTAAAGCAGACATCATGAAATTCAAACAGATCCTCTACAATCTGGTCAGCAACTCCATCAAGTTCACAGGTCAGGGAGGAAAGGTGACCATTGGCGGCAAGATATCTGACAGGACTGTTGACCTGTTCGTAAAGGACCTTGGAATCGGGATTTCACCGGAGGATCAGGAAAAAGTGTTCAACCCCTTCTTCCAGGTGGATTCATCAAGCTCAAGAGAATATGGTGGAACCGGACTTGGACTAACTCTCGTCAAGAAATTTGTTGAGATGCATGGTGGAAAGGTCTGGGTCGAAAGCGAACCTGGAAAGGGAAGCACATTTGGGTTCAGCATACCAGCTGATCCTGAGAAACTCTGTTGATCCGGGATAAGCCAGGGAGTAATGGGCACATAAATTTTTGCAGAGTTGGCCGGGACTAAGAATACCTATATTTATTTTGAGACCCAAAATTAGACTATAAATGCATTATAGAGTTCAACAGACTCTAATAATGCAAACGGGGATTGGGTATATGCAGAAAATGCTGCTGGTATTGCTCGGAGTGCTTCTACTGATCACAGCAACCTCTAATGTCAATGCTGAGGGCATTCCTCCCAACATTGACGAGCTGCTGGATGACTACTACGATGTTTCAGGAGAACCACAGTTATCGGGTTCTGTAATGGGGGATGATGAATTTGAAAATGGGGAGACATCAAAGATATTCATCCAGCTTGTGAATAACGGTCAGATAGGTCCCTTTGAAACTGAAAAGATACCGATAGGACCGAATGGATCCATTGATGCCGGCAAAGAAATGGATCTGGAATACGATATCACCACAGCATTAAATATCCACGCCACCCTGGAAAATGAGGTTAGGGCACCGATAAGGGTTTACAACGATCCTCAGCAGATCGGATATCTCAGGAGTGGTGAGATAACACTGCCACTGGAATTCGATATAGAGATCTTCAGTAATGCCCCTTCCGGAACATATGAACTCACACTGAACCTGACCTATCAATATCAGAGTGATGTTAAAGTCGAAGGGCATCCGGAACAGATAGTTGATTATTGGTATGTCACGAAACACCAGACACTTCCTGTTTACATTGAAGTGAAAAAAAGGGCGGATATTACCGTTAAGGATGTCAGGTCCGAACTGATACCGGATGAAAAAGGTTTCCTGTACGTCACATACACGAACGTGGGGAATGAAGTGGCAGAGGATGCAGTTGCCAGAATAATGGTATCAGATCCATTCAGCACCACTGATGATGAGGCATTTCTGGGCAGACTTGAACCAGGTGATTCATACCAGGCAGTGTACAGTATTGAAGTGGAAAGTGATGCACTGCCAAAAACCTATGGGATCGACACAGAGGTGAAATACAGGGACAGCCACGGTGATACACGGATATCTGATGAAATTAAAGTTTCAGCAACAGTGGATGAACCGGATGAAGATCTGATGTCGGTTGGTTATCTGTTTGCTATCATAATGGCAGGGATGGCTGTCGTGTACCTTCGCACCAGACGGGGTAAAGAAAATACCCGGTAAACTGCCTCCTAAGGTTACTTTATATATGTCCAGTTGAAAATTGTACATGGGGTACTGTCATGAAACGGGTATTTGCACTTGTAATGCTGCTTTTAGTGATGTCTGCAGTTCAAGCTCATGGAGAATCGGCCCCTACTAATATATGGACATTCAATGATGATTATTTTACTGTTTACGGCAGTCCTGAGATGGTGGTCAGCATCGTCGGAAGCCCTGAATACGACAGGGGTGAATCCCCTACTATTTTAATACAGGTCATGAACCAGGGTAAGATCCTTGGATTTGAATCCGAGAACGAGCCGGAAGATGCAAATGAGATCGCATTATCAGCAATAGAGCAGGAGATGGAATACGGCATCACCACAGCCGTTGGTGTGATAGCCTCCATATCAGCAAACGGTGCACCACTGGATATAAAGACACCTCCACAGAGTGCAGGAACCCTGATCTCAGGTCAGGTATCCCAGCCCCTGCAGTTCGAGATAAAACTATGGGAGAGTGCGACAGCCGGGACGTATCCTCTGGAAGTGAACCTTTCCTACCAGTTCCAGGAAGATGTACAGGTTGAAGGAGATGTGACCACCAATGAAATAGACCGGAATATATTGTATAAGAATGTGAATGAAAACCACACTGTCTTCGTTGTCATCAGAGAAGAAGCAGATTTTCAGGTAACTGAAGTTGACAGCGAACTTTTGCCCGGAAGTTCTGGGATCCTCAGCATAAAGTTCAACAATACCGGTGAAGAAACCGCTTTCAGAGCTACTGCCAGATTGAGGCTCTCAGATCCCTTAAGCAGTACTGACTATACAGCTTTCCTTGGGGATATGGAACCAGGTGATGAGGTCCAGGCCATGTTCAATATTGATGTGGACCCGGATGCCACTACCAAGACATATTCCATCAAAGCCGAGATCGAATATGAGGACCATGAAGGAAAAACAAAGGTATCGGATACGATCTATGTGCCTGCACAGGTTGGGGAAAGCGAAGACAGCGGTGCAATATACCAGAACCCTCTCCTGCTGGGCGGAGGTCTACTGATCCTGGCAGCTCTGGCATATGTTTACATGAAGCAACGTAAAAGCAGGGGTAACAATGACTGATGACGGCGTCATCACCGTGGAGGGTCTGAGCAAACAATATGATGGATTCAAGGCTGTAGATGATGTTTCATTTGAGATCAAAAGAGGAGAGATATTTGGTCTGCTCGGTCCGAATGGTGCAGGAAAGTCCACCATCATATCGATTCTTTGTTGCCTGCTGGAACCGACTTCAGGCAAAGTGACCATCGATGGGCTGGATGTGGAAAATAATGCTGCTGACATTAAAAGGATCATTGGTGTCGTACCTCAGGAGATCAGCCTCTATTACACATTAACAGCCAGGGAAAACCTTGCGTTCTATGCTAAAATATACGGCCTGTCTGGCAAGGAAATGAAAAACAGGATAGACGAACTGCTGGAAATGGTGGGACTTACAGCCAGAGCAGATGACAGGGTGGAAGGTTATTCGGGAGGTATGAAACGCAGGATAAACATTGCTGTTGCATTGCTGCATAACCCCAGAATACTATTTCTTGATGAACCGTCCACAGGCGTTGATCCCCAGAGCCGTAAAAGGATATATGACACCATACGGGACCTTAACCGGCAGGGGATGACCGTACTGCTGACCACGCATCAGATGGAAGATGCAGAGAAATTGTGTCATCGTATTGCCATAGTGGATAAAGGAAAGCTCATTGCACTGGATTCCCTGGACGGTCTGTTGAAAATGGTCGGTGAAACGGATATTGTTCACGTGACAGCAAAGGAGATACCCACAGAAGCTGTAGATATAATTAAAAAGATCGACAAAGTCCAAAAGGTTTCACTGGATGAAGGTAATATGACCATCCAGCTGGTACATGGCAGGGAATTGTTAGCTGGAATAATCGATACACTGATGGATTCAGGAGCAAAGGTAGAATCCATTCAGATAAAAGAACCCGATCTTGAGACATTGTTCCTCCATCTGACAGGTACCCGGTTGAGGAGGTAAAAGATGAAGTTCCACATCATTGCTGCTAAAGACCTGAAGATCCTTATGCGGGATCGCAATGCCCTTATTCTGATGTTTATTTTACCTATGATAGTAATATCGGTTGCCGGGTTAGCACTGGGTGGTTCGTTCGCTCAGGACATCGGAATTGATGTACTGGTGGTGGATCTCGACAATAGTGATATCTCAAAAGGATTCGTGGAATTTCTGGAAGAGATCGACATACTTGATGTGGATATGGAATCCAATGAGTTTGCAGCTCGTGAACGGGTACGGAACCAGGAATATGGGAGATTGATCATCATTCCACAGGAATTCTCGGAATCCGTTATGAAAGGGCAGAACACCGAAATATTGATCATTACCGATCCAACCGAAAAGGATCAGAATACCGTTGTTGAGAAGATCGTAGAAGGTTATGCCAGCAGTTTGTCTACCAATGTTGTGGTGGTTAAGACCGTAGCTGCTTATGGGATCCCGGTTTATGGTGAAAAGCAGATCTTTGAAGTCGTGGCTGTTGCAGAAGAGTTCATGCAACCACCTCCTGTGCAGGTGGTAACAGAAAGTACCTCGTCCCGACAGGAGGAATTTACGCCATTTACACAATATGTACCCGGCTTTGCTGTCATGTTCCTTCTGTTCACAACCGTTGGTGTGGGAGCAACCAGCCTTTTAAAGGAACGGGAATCAGGAACATTAAGAAGACTTGTTACTGCTCCCATCAGCAAAACCGAGATCATAGGGGGAAAGATCGCGAGCACTTTCTTCAGGGGATTCGTGCAGCTTTCCGTACTGATGGCATTTGGACATGTGGTCTTTGACCTGAACCTTGGAAGCAGCATGCTGGCTCTGATAGTATTGATCTCCGCTATCACACTGTCCAGCACAGGCCTCGGTCTGCTGGTGGCAGTACTTGTGACAACCAAAGATCAGGCGGATTCGGTCTCAAATATGATCGTACTAATAATGTCTGCAATTGGAGGTTCCTGGTGGCCGCTGTTCATTGAACCCCAATTCATGCAGGATATGGCCCGTCTGACGATCACAGCCTGGGCAATGGAAGGGTTCTATGATCTTTTATATTTTGATCTGGGACTTGTTGGTATACTAAAAGAAGTAGGAATACTGCTGCTTATGGCCATTCTCTTTTTCTGGATGGCGATTTCCAGATTCAGGTTTGAATGAATAACTGGTTTTTATGGTGAATTAGGAAATATCAAAGACCCTTAAACCCATCAAATATGATACTCAACATGCAGTCTGTAAACAACCCTTATCTCGTCCATTTCCCCGGATTCCAAAACAAGATCAGCTGAACCTGCAACATATTTCAGGTCACCAAGGTCGCTGAAAGTGACCTGGCAGCTGATGTTCTCAGGTAATAATGAACTGAAATGATCGCATTTTTCGGTGATCTCTCCGATCATTCTATTAGTCTGGGCGACGTCAAATGAATCACCTTTGACCGGACTGTAGATTATTTCAGTGGTTAGTGTTTCCCTGTCCAGCAGGGTCATCCAGAAACCATTGATCTGGGAATCATCTATAGCATAATCCTTTATTTCGAAGCTCTTGCTGATCACATTCTTCAATTTTGAACACCTTGCCGTTTAATTGATATTGATAAGTTAAATCAGTTTTGTGAGGGAGCTTACCGGGGATTCATCAAAATGAATCACTGCCAACAGAACATGCGACAACGAACCAGCCTGATGTCCTCATAAAAATGAACTTCTTCGTCCCGGGACAAGTATCTGAATGATATATGGTTTGATATATGGTTTGATATATGGTTTGATATATGGTTGAAGAATAAATGGTGCTGAAGATCTATTTTCCAGCACCTGATCGTGTATTGAAAATCTTTACCAATCATTCCATATCCTTCACAGGAATCGGACGGGAACTCAATAGACTTCCCCCAAGGTATGCCACACTACCGCAGATCAAACCGATGAACACGGGATGGATGAGGGGATTTCCAAAGAACTGCCACAGCACCACAGAACCGAAGCTTGCCACAAGGCTTGCAACAAATCCAATCGAAGTACCACGGTCCCAGTAAAGCCCGAAAATGAGTGGTATGAAGACGCAACAAGCGATAACGCCCATGCTTACGGATACCAGAGGCACTATCATCTGTGGCACATCCATTGCAAAGAATGCCGATACTATGATAATGACGACTCCTACCATCCTTGTCATGCGAAGCACCTTATCATCGGGAGTGGCCGGACGCAGGTACCGCAGGATATCCGAAGTAAGGGCTGTTGTTGTGACCAGCACAATAGCGCTCATGGTTGACATAGCTGCCGAGATGGCAGCCAGCAGCACGATACTATCAAATCCACGAGGCAGCAGTGATGTTGCCAGGAAAGGTATCAGACCATCCGGATTTGTCATGAAAGGCGCCAGTTGCTCTGAACTGAATACCCCGTGAACCATAACTCCCAGAGAGAAAATACATAGGGAATAAATGGTGATGGATATGGGACCATAGACACCTGCAAAACGAACAACCCTCCGGTCCTTTGCAGAGAACAGCATGATCAGTAGATCGGGTAATGCCAGAAGTCCAAGACTGATGGAAAACGCCATTCCGAAGGTCTTTTGCCATGGTACTGCCGCGCCGGTCATATTCAGTATATCGGCCGGGACCATATCCCATATTGCCATGCCACCTCCACTTGAAATAAGACCTGTGTAGAGCAGCACCGCTCCTACAAGCATGATCAACCCTTGCAAGAAGCTTATCCAGATAATGGCCGGCAGTCCTCCTATCACATAGTAGAGTGCCACGATGGCAACAGCTATGAGGAGACCCTGGACATATGTTACTCCCAGCATTCCCTGGAAAAGATTGGCACAGCCCTTGAAAATGGCAACCAGGTATATTGTGTACATCAACAGCATGATCCCTGCAAGCAAGACCTTGCCTCCCTGTGAGTCGTATCTGCGTTCCAGTAACTGGGGTACGGTCTTTGCATCATATTTCTGGGAGAACATCCATATCTTCGGTGCGATGATGAATACCAGGCAGGCAAAAGCTACGTGGAAGAACACACCCCATATGACCCATGGGAGTCCGGCAATGAGCCCGTAGCCACCGCCCCCGAGGAAAGAGGCAGCGCTAAAGTAAGCAGCCATATAGGCAATGCCTATAACCGCAGGATGCATTACATTCCTGTCCGAGACAGCAAATCCTGAAAAGGTCCCCTGCTTGAGCTTCAGGGAAAGTAAAAGTATCCCAAGGATATATATGACCAGAAGGATATGATTAATCATGGTCTTGCCTCAATACGAAAAAGAATGTTGTGGCCAGCATTATCATGACGGAAATTATCAGGTAAATGTAAGGCAGTGGCATCAGGACCTCATCTCCCTTTTCTGATTATCATTCCTTCTGATGGCCGTTTTTAATATGTTGAATTTCAATACCAATTCATATCCTCCTCTTCAATGGGCTACTATGTACGCTAACGCGCGGAATAGTACAGTATAGATTAAAAACATTTTTGTTTGTTCTCAATGACAGAGTATTTCTAAGAGAGGTTCAGGTTACCTATTTTCATAAAAAGGAAAGGAATCTGGCAGCCAATAGCAGATTTCCCGGCAAAACAAAAAGATCATAACAAAACGCTTATATTTCATTAAACAAGTGCATATGTTCACATCAATGTATAAATATATGCAATGTTATAGCTCCGCTGAATTCAATGGTTCCAAGATCATCTTATGACCAAAATGTGCGGGTCTCCCGGACATCTGCTGAACAACATTATGATATTATCTGAATTACTGCTGAAATGTCCGTAGAAGTAATTCAAATTACCTATTTTCACTTAGCAAACACAAGAGGAACGATATTGACCGCTAAACGTATATTAATGGGAAACGAAGCGATTGCCTTTGGGGCGATGAAGGCAGGTCTTCAGGTAGCAAGTGGCTACCCAGGGACACCTTCCACCGAAGTTATGGAGACCATCGCCTCTCATGCGAACAAATATGGCATATATGCCGAATGGGCAACCAATGAGAAGGTAGCCCTTGAAACAGCAGTCGGAGCCGCCTACTCAGGTGCCAACACCCTCGTTACCATGAAGCAGGTCGGACTCAACGTAGCCTCTGATCCCCTCATGAGCCTCTCCTACATAGGAGTAAAAGGCTCCCTTGTGATCCTTGTATCCGACGACCCCGGACCACATTCATCCCAGACTGAACAGGACACCAGAGCCTTTGGTCACTTCTCTAACATTCCGGTCCTGGATCCATCCACGCCTCAGGAAGCCTACGACATGGCAAAACTGGCCTTCAGACTTTCACATGAGATGGAGATCCCTGTGATACTCAGGACCACCACCCGTGTGTCCCATGGCTGTGCTGACGTGGTGACCGAAGACATCGAACAGGCAGGTCGTGATATCGAAGGCTACGTAAAGGAGCCACGCTGGACCATATTCCCAAAACTGACGGCACAAAGGCACCCCTGGCTTGAAGACCTTCAGGTAAGGCTTTCGGACCGTTTCTCAGACCTGTTCAATGAAAATACATTCAATTCAATAACAAAAGGAAACAGCAGGATAGGTATTGCATCATCCGGTGTATCCTCACTGTACGCTAAGGAAGCCATAAAAGAACACTCCGACAGATTTTCTCATTTCAAGGTCGCAACCGTCCACCCCTTCCCTGAAAAAGCAGCCCTTGACTTCCTCAGCGACATCACAGACCTTATAGTCATCGAAGAACTTGACCCATACCTCGAGGAGCAGTTCCTGCAACTGATAGGCAGGCATCATCTCGATGTGAACTTATATGGAAAGAAGAACGGCCACTTCCCTGTAAGCGGGGAATATGATGTTGATGCCGTTATCAACGGAGTGAACAGCTCACTTCAGGCCATGAATACAGACGTACCTCTCCTGAAACATTCAACACCTGTGGTCGCCAGGGAAAACATCCCACCACTTCCTGTAAGACCACCCACGTTCTGTGCAGGTTGCATGCATCGAACCGTCTTCTATGCTTTCAAGAAAGCAGCAGCGAAACTGAAGAAAGAGAACGGAAAAGGCACCGTATTCTCAGGTGATATAGGTTGCTACACCCTGGGAAATGCCCAGCCGCTCAACATGGTGGACACATGCCTCTGCATGGGAGCAGGCATCAGTATGGCAGCAGGCCTTTCCCACACACAGCAATATCAGGAAGGAAATTATGCAAAGCAGGTGGCCTTCATTGGGGACTCCACTTTCTTCCATTCCGGGGTCTCTGCAATTATCAGCGCCGTTTACAACAATGCTGACATCACACTGGCAGTCCTTGACAACCGAACCACTGCTATGACAGGGCATCAGCCACATCCGGGAATCGGGCTGACCGCCATGGGCAATCCTACAAAGGCCATCGATATTGCCGAAGTGCTCAGAAGCTGTGGAGTGGATCTCGTTGAGACCATAGGGGCAGATGACCTTGGCAAATGCATCGACATGGCTAAAAAAGCCATGGAGTACGAAGGCCCCTCCGCTGTGGTCTTCAAAGGAAAATGTGTGGGAATCACAAAAACAACAGGACAATACATGATCGATGAAGAGAAATGCACCGGTTGCAACTTCTGTGTCTCACAGCTTGGATGTCCTGCCATCTTCTCCGTGTCATCCGGAACACCGCAGATACAGGACAACTGTACCGGTTGCAGCCTGTGTGCACAGGTCTGTCCGTCGGATGCTATTGTCCTCAGGGAGGTAGTACAATGAAATTCGATATTCTTATTGCAGGCGTGGGAGGCCAGGGCGTTGTACTTTCATCACGCCTGCTGGCGACGGCTGCCATAGATGCCGGTTACCACGTGGCCACCGCCGAGACCATCGGTATGGCCCAGAGAGAAGGCTCGGTCACCAGTCACATCAGGATCGGGGATGAGGTATGCGGATCACTCATCCCTGCAGGGAATGCAGACCTGATAATTGGCCTTGAACCTGCGGAAGCCGCAAGGAACATCCATTTCCTGAGCAAGGACGGCAGCATCATTGTAAATGAACATGCTGTGATCCCTTCGGCCTCAGCCAACAATGCTACATACATCCCGGAACAGGTAATCGGTTTCCTGAAAGAAAGCTGTCCGGACACGATCTCCGTGGATTTCACACAGCTTGCAAAAGATGCAGGAACCTACAGGGCAGCGAACGTTGCCATGCTGGCAGCAGCTGCAGGTGCGGAGCTGCTTCCATTCGCTTCCGAAGAGTTATGGAACGTGCTTGAGAAAATGGTACCGGAGAAGTACAGGGAAGTGAACAGAAGGGCATTTGACATGTCCCTCGAAAGGGTCTCAGATATCAGGAGGGTATGAATATGTGCAATATTAGTGAGGATAATGAAATGACACAGAGCAACTCCTGCCAGAAGGAGGAGTTCCCCGGTGCTTCTGAAGAAGATCAGTTAATAAAGCTCAAAGATCTCCTGAAAAGGTTATCATCAGGCAGTCCGTTCTATCAGAAAAAGTTCGAAGATGCAGGACTTGACATAGGATCGATAGAGACTCTGGAAGATATTTCAAAACTCCCGTTCACAACCAAAGAAGAACTAAGGGACGCTTATCCCCTGGGCCTCCAGGCTGTTCCTGATGAAGAGATCATCAGGATACATTCATCATCAGGCACCACCGGCAGCCCTGTCATAATCCCGTACACACAGAAGGACGTCGATGTGTGGGCAGACATGATGATGCGCTGCTACCGGATGGCAGGACTTACAAATAAGGACAGGATACAGATCACACCCGGATACGGACTATGGACAGCAGGTATCGGCTTCCAGGCAGGAGCAGAATGCCTCGGGGCAATGGCAGTTCCCACGGGCCCTGGAAATACGGAAAAGCAGTTGCAGATGTTGCTCGACCTCAAGTCCACAGCACTTGCAAGCACCTCATCCTACGCACTCCTCCTTGCAGAGGAGATCAATAAGCGGGACCTGAAGGACAAAATAAATCTCAAGGTCGGCATAATAGGTTCCGAGCGCTGGAGTCCCAAGATGAGGTCCCGTATAGAGGATGAGCTCGGCATCGAGAGCTTTGATATCTTCGGTCTCACTGAGATCTACGGACCCGGTATTGCCCTTGACTGCTCAATGCATGACGGACTTCACTACTGGTCAGACCACCTGCTCTTTGAGATCATCGACCCGGTCACAGAAGAGAGACTTCCCGATGGCACCCTGGGTGAACTTGTGATCACGACACTCACAAAGGAAGGTGCTCCCCTTATACGCTACAGGACAAGGGACCTCACACGTATAATACCCGAACCATGCGAATGCGGCTGTCCTTTCCCGAGAATAGATCGCCTGCTGGGACGTACCGATGACAGGATCAAGATCAAGGGAGTAAACGTATACCCCGGTCAGATCGAAGACGTGATCAACAGGGTCGATGGTGTCAGCAGCGAGTACCAGATCATCCTTGAAAGAGATCAGGGCAGGGATTCAATGCTGTTCAGGGTCGAGATCGATGGTGCGGATGATACTGAAAAGAATGCAGGAGCTGCAAAAGCACTGAAAAAAGCATTCCGGGACTTTATAGGGATCAGTGTGGATGTGGAATGTGTCGGCACGGGTAAGCTTCCACGCAGTGAGAAGAAGAGCAAGAGGGTTTTTGATAACAGGGATATGTGAGACCATGTTCCTTTTGTACCACTAAAAAACATAAGTTCAATCAAATAATTAAAAGATGATACAGGAAAAGGAATACTGAGGAACAATGCCGGACGCAAAGACACATGACACAATAAACATCGCAATAATAATAACAATAGTTGCAGGTCTCTCATACCTTACAATATGGGAGAAAAATCCCATAGCTGTCAGGTATCTGAACATCCATACGATTTCACTCTTTTTCCTGTCCTATCTTTTCGCAACATTCTTTCTCAGCCCTGACCTCGATATTGAAAGCAGGCCCTACAAAAGATGGGGGCTGCTCAGGTGCATCTGGTGGCCATACAAGGTTATATTCAAACACAGGGGATTCTCCCATAATCCATTACTGGGCCCCCTCTCCATTGTGATCAACCTTGCATTGATAATAGCTCTAGTGATTCTGCTCATTGGCTTTGACCTGGACAGGATTCCTTTAAGGTTCATTGCAGTAGCCATGGCAGGGATGGTGCTGTCGATGGAGGTCCACATTGTATCTGATTTTTTGGTATCAAAAATAAAACGTCACTTTTAAGAAACTAAAAAAACAGATAAATATCCTTTGATCACACCTGATCATGGGACATCTAAACTTTTGTTCAGTTTGTGGGAGATCGATCCAACAGATTGACCAGAACCATTGATTCACGAACCTGCTTCAAGCACACCGATCGATCTCATATGTCCGGTTTTAGCCTGAAGAGTTCCCTGACAGATATCATGCTAAGGCATTCCCTGCAACAGTAATATGTGTTCACGCCTACCATTTGTCTCTCAAGCTCTGTGTTGCAATTCCTACAGATCAATCTTTGCTCTTTTGACATTATTTGTTCCTGCTGTATTTTCCCCTTCATATCGCCTATCTGACTTTACCAGGTCTGTACTTACTTTGCCAGCAGACCCCCGAGCATGAACCTGTAAAGATCAAGCTCCTCAGCATTCAGATCACTAACTGTGTATCCCCCTACCACTGAATACTGATTATTATCTACCAGAGATCTTTTTCCCGGCATGGTTTTTTTTGTAATCTGTGTCTTAGTCATCAGATCCCTCCTTTTTTGATCTGTTTTATCTTCTCTTACGATTGGGAATTTGCATTATTTTGATATATACTCTTTGTAATTAGTTTATAGACTAATCCATAAAATATATAGAAATGCGCTGTTGATCAACCAACTGCATAACAACAGATCATCATAAGTATTCGAATTCCCAAATTTCCGGAATCATGAAGCAGGGTCAATATAGTAATAAATAAAAATGTCTCCCGGATGATGCAGGTACAGCATAGGATCTCACATATCGATTTCGTCATTTCTGTTACGATAAAGATAGATTAATAAACTTCCTGCATATTAATCACAGATCACGATCTTAATGATAATACCAATAGTCGTTCTATCAATAGTCCTTCTTTTGATCACTTTTCGTCAGGTAGGTCACTTCAGGATAGATATGTGGCAGTCAATGCTACTTGGTGCTGTCGCTGTGCTGCTCACAGGTCAGATATCCTTTTCAGATGCCTTCGCAGCAGTAAACCTGGATGTGATGTTCTTTCTTTTTGGCATGTTCATCATCGGCAAAGCACTCGAAGATAGCGGGTATCTGTTCTGCATATCCTATGCCCTGTTCAAAAGAGCAGGATCGCTTGATTCCATAATTATCTGTATCCTGTTCGTGATGGGATTTGCATCGGCTTTTCTAATGAACGATACGCTTGCGATAATCGGAACACCTGTTGTCCTGTTGCTCGCAAAAGAGAACGGTGTGAACCCAAAGGTACTCTTACTTGCACTTGCTTTTGCTGTCACGACAGGTAGCGTGGTAAGTCCGATAGGAAATCCACAGAACCTGCTCATTGCACTGGAAAGCGGGATCGAGGCACCTTTCATAGTTTTCATGAAGCACTTGTTACTGCCCACATTAGTGAATCTCTTCATCACCTACCTATTCCTTAAATTATTCTATCGCGAACACTTTTCCCCGGATAGAATTGTGCACTCTCCAAAGACCATTGCCGATGAGAAACTTGCACTCCTTTCCAGGATCTCGTTATCACTTGTAGTTGTATTCGTTCTTGCAAAGCTTGTCCTGTTCTTTATCTATCCGGATATTGAGATAAGACTTACATACATTGCAATGATAGCAGCACTCCCCATACTGCTGTTCAGTGACCAGAGAGTGGATCTGGTAAAACATATAGACTGGCATACACTATTCTATTTTGTATCCATGTTCATATTGATGGAAAGTGTATGGAACTCCGGATTTTTCCAGAGTGCAATTACCTTGCTGGATATCGATATAACATCCATGCTTGCAATATTGCTGATCAGTGTAATCCTCAGCCAGTTTATCTCGAACGTACCTCTGGTAGCCCTGTATATACCATTGCTCTTACATTCGGGAGTATCTGTGGAAAGTATGGTCACACTGGCAGCCGGCAGTACGATAGCAGGGAACCTTTCCGTCGTTGGTGCAGCAAGTAATGTGATAATAATACAGAATGCTGAAAAAAGAAGTGATGTCACTCTCAATATGGCTGAGTTCATGAAGATAGGTGTGCCTCTTACAGCGGTTCAGCTATTTGTTTACTGGACCTTCCTTTCCTTTTGATCGCTGAAAAGGCTTCAGAAAATCTTATGTTCATCCAGACATGTCAATTATATGTGCATTGAGATCCACACTTTGAATTGAATATTCATTAGAAATATTTAATAACTAAAACCGTGCTCTTGTTAATGAGAACAATGAGAGGATATATAAATAAATCAGAAATAAGGATGTTTTTGGTCTTTGGAGTAATGCTTGTGCCCATGGCTGTCCTGTTCTTCCAGCAGGAACTTTCGCTGGGTATAATCTCATCATATCCGTTGTTCATCCTGCTTGTTCTCATGCTTGTTGGTGCTAATATTGAGATCCCTGTCAGCTCTTTCAAGTCAAGGAAACCACAGTCACTGGAAAGAGATGCGATGATACTGGAAGAGATATATTCCGTCCCTCTTGTGAAGGATGTCTCGTCCAGCATGAAGCTTGCATTCAATACAGTTGTGACCCTTAACCTCGGAGGTTTCATAATTCCTTTTATTATGATGCTGTTCCTGATTATCTTCCAGACTGATTTTGTAGCCCTTGAGATCATGCTGATCATGATAGTAGCTGCTACACTGCTCTCTGATTTTATAAATGGTATCGGTGTTGTAATGCCGGATTATATCGGACTCATAGCGGTTCCTTTCGCATTGATATTCGCACCGGAAAATGCTGCTGCTGTAACATTCGTAGCCGGTGTGGGTGGTATCCTCCTTGGAAATCTCACAGGACTCGTAATGGTGGACAGGGAAAATAAGGGAAGTGCTTTCATCAACCTTGGCGGGGTTGGAAGCTTTAAAGCAGTATATGTCACAACAATTATTGCAGTATTAATATCCTGGTTCATGTGAAGATGCACTTTGTTGCATGTTCATCCTTTCCTGAAGCCTGCTTGCTGTCAGGTTCACTGTCCTGTATTTTGAAATACCCTTATCTGTGAACCTGAAGGGATGTGGTGAAGTATCCACACGGGTGGCCCTCATTTTCTGAATGGCCATCACAGGAGTAAGGTTTGGCTCCACTTCATTTACCTTTATCTGGTCAAGGAAGATGATACCGTCCCCAAGGAAATCATAGGTATCATAGGACTTGGTCTCAATACCATGCTGTTTTTCGGTAACAAGGTATGAAGTTATATTCTTTGCCTTAAGCTGTTTGTGCAAGGTACGCCAGGAAAGGGACTTCCGGAACTCAAATGGATCGGTTACCATGTTCAGGGAATCAAAAACAACCCTTTGTGGCTTGTAGGCTTCAATTATCTCGCCGATCTCCTCAAATGAGAGAGGGGACATTCCGAATATCTCAAGATATCCATCATCGATGTGCTTTCCGATATCCCATCCAAAACGCATGAAATGCTGGATCAGTTGCTGTATCCTTTCTTCGAAGGAGAAAAAAAGGCATTTCTCGTCGTTCCTGATACCTTCCATCAGGAACTGCATGCAAAGTGTTGTCTTGCCTGTTCCGGGAGGACCTGTCACAATAACAGTAAATCCTTCAGGAACACCACCTTCAAGCATGTCATCAAGCCCGAGAACACCGGTATTGATCCTTTTGATAGATTTCTCAATATTGTTCGTATCGATCTTGGACTTGAACCTGGTGCTGTCAAGTGACATCAGCGCCTTCTCAAGTACAAGGTTCTTGGCTCCAAGTTCTTTTTCATATCTTTCAAGTATCTTAACAGCGTCAGAACTTAATGTTGTGTGAACAGGGAACTTGTTTCGTGCCATAAACGTAGATTGCGGCATTCAATATATAAGGATTACTTTCAATGTGTTCATGGATATGAATATTATGTCCATCATTCCTCATCTTCAGGACATCCATACCCTTCAAGGAACTTACCTCTGCCTTTCTCAGCAAGGATCTCCCCATCCCAGACAACTTCACCTCTTGATATCGTTATTTGAGGGAAGATAGCATCCATGCCTTCAAATGGAGACCATCCGGCCTTGCTGTGAAGCCTGTCGGACTTTATCGGAATTGCATTACGCGTGTCCACAATGATCAGATCGGCATCATACCCTTCAGCAAAAACTCCCTTTGAATGGTGTGTATCAAGACCGAATATATGTGCCGGATTCCTGCTTGTAACTTCGATCATCCTGCCGATGGGAAGAATGTTCTTCTTGACGGCCATCAACATCAGTGGCATCAACGTCTCCACACCGGGAACACCGGATGGAGCATTCCTTATATCAAGGTCCTTGTCGAACTCCGTATGCGGAGCATGGTCCGAAGCTATGGCACTCACAGTGCCGTCATTGACCGCATTCATAAGTGCTTTAACATTCCTGCGATCACGCAGTGGAGGGTTCATCTTCCCGAAAGTGCCCAGGCGGTCCCAGTCCCTTGTAGACAAAAAGAGATGATGAGGAGCAACCTCACAGGTTACATTCTGCTGACGATTCTTCGATGCAGCCACATATCTTTCCTTGCGTATCTGTCCAATGGCCTCAAGAGTACTGATGTGACAGAAGTGGGACCTTGTACCTTTCTCTGCAATGACATCAAGCGCTTTCTCGACCGCGAACCCTTCACACAGATTCGAGCGTATCCTTGAATGTGATGAAAAGGAAAAGTCCTTCATTAGCAGCTTCTCGTTCTCCAGTCGCAGGTTCTCGTCCTCTGCATGTATACAGGCTACAGCATCAAGTTCCTTTATTATCCCCATTGCCTCCGCGAAGTCCTCTTCCGATATGTTAAGACCACCGGTGGATTCCGCCATGAAGATCTCACCGAATGATATCACACCAAGCTCCCATAGCAATGAGAGTGATTCAAGGTTTCCCGTTACACCGCCATTGATCCCAAAATCAATTACAGATTTTCGTTTTGCCAGCTTCAGCTTTTCCTTGAAAGAAGACTTGTCCACTGTTGGAGGGATGGTGTTAGGATGTTCGATCACGGTAGTGATACCGCCAGCAGCTGCTGAACAGGACCCGGTATGCCAGTCTTCTTTCTTTGTCATACCCGGCTCCCTGAAGTGCACGTGTGCATCTATACCGGCAGGTATCGTAAGCGCTCCTTTGGCATCGATCAGGAGATCGGGATCGGCACCGGTGATATCCTTTGCAATGCGCTCGATCTTTCCATTATTGATCAATACTTCTCCGGGTTGTAAAATGTTATTGTAGAAGACCTTTGTGTTCTTAATCAGGATATCAGTCATAGATGGAACTCCGTTTAGGAATTGTGGATTTTAGCTCATGCTGAAGTCAACGTTGGGATTTACTTTTTTATGTATTATAAAACTGTTCTTTACCATTTTAGTTCCAAATCTGGATTTAGCTTTATTTTTATCTTAGCTCTTCGCAACCATTTTCACAGATTTAGGCAGCATCAGAGATCATTTCTAATCCCCGTATATATATTATATATATGAATATAGAGCATATATAGTAATCTATAGGCAAATATAGAATATGCAGAGAAGGACTATATATGTTTCACCTTATCTTCCCCCTTGCAGGTCGGAAGGTCAAACTTCAGATCTGAGATCAAAACCACTTTAGTCCAATAAGGTGAAATAACCAATGTACAAGAAATCAATGTCATATATGATCACGCTTTTGCTGATCACATCACTTGCTCTCTTTGGAGCAGGTTGTGTTGGTAACGACGGTACTACCGACCACGGTTCTGATGGAGAAATTCAGTCTATTCAGATCAAGGGATCTGATACTGTTCTCCCACTTGCCCAGGGAGAAGCTGAAGTATTCATGACAGAATACCCTGACAAGGTCGTCTCTATCATTGGAGGGGGATCCGGTGTCGGTATCGCAGCACTTATTGACGGTGAGATTGACATCGCAATGACATCAAGAGAAATGAAGGAATCAGAGATCGAGAATGCACATGCTAATGGTGTGAATCCTGTCCAGCAGACAATTGCATGGGACGGTATCTCAGTTGTTGTAAACCCTGAGAACCCTGTATCTGAACTGACATATGAACAACTCAAGGCGATCTATGTAGGAGATATCTCCAACTGGAATGAGGTTGGTGGCGAAGACAGGGAAATTGTTGTGCTCTCACGTGACAGCAGTTCCGGTACCTACGAGTACTTCAAGGACGAAGTAATGGATGATGAGGAATACAGGGCTGACGCACTTATCAACCCATCAACCGGAGCAATCATCCAGACAGTCTCACAGAACCCTAACGCTATCGGATATGTCGGTGTTGCTTACCTTGACGAGACAGTGAAGGCACTTTCAGTAGACAAGGGAGAAGGTGTTGAGGAGCCAACATCCGAGAATATTCTCGCAGGTACATACCCACTTGCAAGACCACTTTACTTCTACACTGACGGAGAACCAACAGGCCTTGCACTTGAGTTCATCGAGTTCATCTCAAGCGGGACAGGAGAAGAAACGATCTTTGAAGTAGGGTACTTCCCTGCTTGAATTTTTTAAGGTCCTTTAAGGGCCAGGATGAATTATGTTGCATAGAAGAAAGAAGGAAAAAGCAATTGAGTCTACACTCTTAATGGTAAGTGGGGTTACAGTCATAGCCCTGTTCCTACTTTGTTTTTTCCTTTTCAGGGAAGGATATCTTTTATTCGGTGATTATTCTCTCATTTCATTCATTACCGGAAGTTCATGGTATCCATCATCCTCACCGGCAAAGTTCGGATTGTTGCCGCTATTGACAGGATCACTGATCGTTACAGCTGGTGCTATCATTCTCTCAGTACCTCTTGGAATTGCTGCAGCGGTCTATATATCTGAACTTGCTGATCCCAGGGTGGCACAGATAATCAAGCCGTTCGTGGAGATCCTCGCAGGTATTCCTTCAGTTGTTTATGGTTTCTTCGGCCTTGTGATAGTCGTACCGTTGTTACAGGACCTTTTGGACCTTCCCACCGGACAGACAGCACTGGCAGGTTCCATCATGCTTGGAATGATGGCACTCCCTACTATAATATCAGTATCAGAGGATGCTATAAATTCAGTTCCGACCGCACTTAAAGAAGGCTCCCTTGCCCTTGGAAGTACCAAATGGCAGACCATCTACAGGGTAGTGCTGCCGGCAGCATTGTCAGGAATATCAGCAGCAGTCATGCTTGGTATAGGAAGAGCTATCGGAGAGACCATGACAGTGATGATGGTAACAGGAAACACTGCTATCATACCAGGGATCCCCGAAGGACTTTTCGATCCGGTAAGGACCATGACCGCAACTATTGCACTCGAGATGGGAGAAGTTCCACAGGGAAGCGACCATTTCCATGCACTGTTCGCAGTCGGTTCAGTACTTTTCATTATCACGTTCATCATCAACCTCATCGCTGACAGCGTCAAGAAGAAATACAGACTTAAGGAGGCAGCATAATGTTCTTTGGAGCAAAGACATCGGAGAAGATCGCATTTGCCACTCTGAAACTTTCCATGGCAGTTGTACTTGCCTTCGTATCGATCCTTGTGATCTACATTACCATGAACGGTTACAGCGTACTAAGTCTTGATTTCATAACCCAGATGCCGATGAAAAGGATGACACAGGGAGGCATCTATCCGGCAATCATGGGAAGTCTCATGCTGATCGGCCTTTCAATGGCCTTCGCCATCCCTCTTGGGATACTCTCAGCAGTATACCTGAACGAATACTCAACCCCGGGACGTACTTCCTGGGCCATCGAGATGGCTATCAACAACCTTGCAGGGACCCCTTCAGTAGTGTTCGGTCTTTTCGGACTTGCACTGTTCGTCAAGTACTTCGGGTTCGGGGCATCCCTCCTCTCAGCATCCCTTACACTGGCATTACTGATCCTGCCAGTGATAATACGTGCAAGCAAGGAGGCATTGATGACAGTTCCGCAAGAATACAGGGAAGCCTCCCTTGCACTTGGCGTCACTAAATGGCAGACTACAACTAGGGTCATTCTCCCTGCAGCAATTCCCGGAATGATGACCGGTATCATCCTGAGTATCGGCAGGGTTGCAGGAGAAACCGCACCTATACTGCTCACAGGAGCAGCATACTTCCTACCAAGAATACCTGATTCGGTCTTCTCCCAGTTCATGGCATTGCCATACCACCTCTTCGTACTGGCGACCTCGGGTACGAGCATCACACAGACACGACCGATACAGTACGGAACTGCACTAATACTGCTATTGATAGTCGTTTTCATGAACAGTATCGCGGTCGTAATAAGAAGACATTACAGGAAAAAACTGAACAGGTAAAATTATCCGGGGAGAAATTATGTCAAAAAAAGAAATTACCACAAATATCAATGTTAAAGATCTCAATCTCTGGTATGGTGAGAAACATGCACTCAAGGACATCTCAATTGATATACCAGAAAAGAGCGTCACCGCACTCATCGGTCCGTCAGGTTGTGGGAAATCCACATTCCTGAGGTGCCTGAACCGTATGAACGACCTTGTGAAATCATGCCGTATCGAGGGAGAAGTTCTTGTGGATGACGAGAACATCTACGAAAAGAACGTGGATGTCGTTGACCTGAGAAAAAAGGTTGGAATGGTATTCCAGAAGCCAAACCCATTCCCCATGTCCATCTATGATAACATCGCATATGGTCCGAAGATACACGGATGCTCAAAATCAGAGGTCGATGAAAGAGTTCACAAAGCACTGGAAGATGCAGCCCTTATGGGAGAGGTTCAGGAAAGACTTGGAGACCAGGCATTTGCGCTCAGTGGCGGACAGCAGCAGAGATTGTGCATCGCAAGGACACTTGCTGTCAAACCGGAGATCATCCTGTTCGATGAACCATGCAGTGCCCTTGACCCTATCTCCACTTCCAAGATAGAGGACCTTATCCTTGATCTGAAAAAGGACTATACCATTGTCATTGTAACACACAATATGCAGCAGGCAGCACGTATTTCCGACTACACGGCATTCTTCCTCCTCGGAGAGCTGGTAGAGTTCGGAAAGACCAAGAACTTATTTGAGAACCCACAGGTGAAGAGTACTGAGGATTATATTACAGGAAGATTCGGGTGATCTTAATGGTAAGAGAAAGATATATTGAAAGACTTGATTACTTGAAATCTGAGATAGAAGAGATGGGAAAGGTATCCCATGAAATGCTGATCAATTCAATAAAAGCCCTGGAAAATCTGGATGTCGAGCTTTCCGAAAAGGTCATTGAAATGGATGCAGCCGTTGACAACTACGAATACGATGTTGAGAAAGCCACAGTACACCTGCTGGCTCTCCAGCAGCCAATGGCCGGCGATCTCCGCCTGATCACAGCTTCTTACAAGATAGCAATAGACCTTGAAAGAATGAGCGACTTTGCGGTCAACATCGCAGAACTTGTCAAGAAGATCGAAGGTGAGCACACCATCCCATTGGATGAGATCACCACCATTGCATCCATCACCCAGAAAATGATCAGCAATTGCATCAAGGCCTACGCAGAATCAGATGCAGAACTTGCAAAAACAACAGCATCCGAGGATGAGAAGGTTGACAAGCTATTCTATTCCACATGGGAAAAGATGGTCAATTTGATGATCGATGATGCGATCCTCATTCCAAATGCAGTGGACCTTATATTCGTACTCAGGTATCTGGAACGTATTGCAGACCACGCATGCAACATCTGTGAAAGCGTAGTTTACATGGTAACTAACCAGAGACCGAACCTTAACTGAACGACCAAAAGCTGATAGGGTTCTTTGAACCTTATCGACATCTTTTTTGTTTCATTTAATTTTATTAATTTAATTTTTTTTAATTTTATTTCTTCTCGTACTCAAAATAACGGCACACATCCCCGTCGCATCTTATAACTCTCCCCGTCACCTTGCCCTCAACTATTTCGAGTTCAATAGCACTTGGTTCAGCAACACCGGGCACAGTTGGACTGCCAGGAGAGAGCAGAAGTACTTCATAATCCTCGATGATCGGATGATGGAAATGCCCGAAGATCAGAACATCCACCCCCATCTCTTTTGCAAGATAGCGCAAGCCGTCCGGGTTATCCGAAGTCAGCTGACCCCTGTGGATGACACCAACCTTCATGCCTTCAACCTCAATGACCTGTCTTTCAGGCAGAAGCTCCATAATTTCAGGCACATCGGTATCTCCACGTACAGCCACAAGCTTTCCCAGACCTGCCAGCTCATTGTAACATTCCATTGTCTCAAAATCCCCTGCGTGGATCAATATGTCACTATTCCTGATGATCGCGACCAGGTCGTCAGGCAGTAGCTCGACCAGCGATTGTCCGGGTTTAATGTGTGTATCTGATAAGATCAATAATTTCATGTTATCCCCCATTACTGTTTAAAGTGTTGTATTGCTGGAATATACCGATTTCCCCAACATATCCTATACTTCAACAATAGATATTCCGAGATCATCCGGTCATTTCAAGAATAATTCTTTACCAGTTCCTTTTTGACATCATTGACATACATGTGAGCAAGTCGTGTAGGTTCCGGCAGTTTGTAACCTCTCAGACATTTTCGAGTAACCTCAAGACAGGTATTCAGGGATACCCTGTGACCGGGTGCAACCACAATAGGATTGCACCGTTTGTTCGTTCTCAGGAGCCAGCCAACCTGTTGCCCCTCGAACAAAAGGGGATTTGCTTCCCCCACATCCGGCCTTTCAGCCTCGCCACAGAGGATCTTCTTTGCGATCCCTATGGTAGGCATGTCCGTCACAACCCCTATATGAGTAGCAAGGCCCGCCTTTCTCGGGTGGTTGATACCGCAGCCGTCAACCATCAGGAGATCGGGCTTCCCCTTAAGTCCTGAAAGAGCATCAACAACCGGTTTTCCCTCTCTGAAAGTGAGGTATGTCGGTATGTAAGGGAAATCGATCTCGCGGACCACATGCGTCCTTTCAATGACATCCATTGTCTGGTAGTCAAGAATGACCACTCCACAGATGATCCGATCGCCAAGGAATGCACAGTCTGATCCTGCTATTGTCTTCAGGTTCCCAAACTCATCCTCCGTGCTCACAGAAGCTGCTACTTCGGCTTGTATACCTTTAAGGAACTCAGGCGAGTTTGACTTTGGTTCCAGCGATCCTGCATTCGGCTTCATGATCCAATTTCCACCATTACTGCTATAAAATACAGATGTTGTTGAGGCTTATGTTAGCTGATTCTGAAATCGATCATCTTCTTTAAGACCTGATCGCAGAGGGGTTAAATCCCTTAACTATCAACCATATCGACAGAACGACCTCATTTGATATTATTGGAGAATACCATAGCATCGAAGATGAAATAAGGTCGGTTACTTCCAGCAAGTTCACTATTATCAACAATATCGCTGCAATGAAACCCCAAACAGATAACCATCGGGGAATAAGTTGCGATCGATACAGCAGATAATAGAAGAACAAAGCAGCAATGGCAAAAATATAAGCATGGACCACATAGATCCCATCACGCATCCCTAACAATGAAGCACTATGAGATAAAAATAAGATTCCCGCAATGACCATAAGTCCGCCTTCAATACCCCTAAAGACAATGTACCAAAGTGATGCCTGTTTACTGTATGGCTTGAAAAGTGGATACATTATCACTGAAATAGCAATAACAGCTAAGCCACTAAGTGCCTCAGAAAGCATTACTATGATTTTTGATTCTACAACACTACTCGCCAGAACCGCATATGCAAACAAGATCAATAATCCTACTATTATTGCGTTCTTTCTGTTTGAGTCCATTTTGTTCACCTATTTTTGTCAAATACAACAACTGATCAATTTGAGGATTCATTAAGGACATTTTATCTCACTTGCATCTATGCTGTCATCACCGGAACCTATTGCAGATGGATCGAATCCCTTAACGATGAGCCATATAGAAAGCATGATCTCAGCCACAGCGATAGGAAGTGCAAAAATGAGCTCCAGACCCATTTCAGAAGTGCCCGTAAACATGCCAATAGTTATCAGCAGAGAGCCGCTTAACAAAACTATAGCAGCAATAAAACCCCATGCCGATATCAACCTTGGGACGAGCTTTGATCTATACAGCACATAATAAAGCATCAGTGACCCTAAAGCAAAAGCGATATGGTAGATCAGTCCCTGTGTGCCGGCCCAGTGGTCAACCGACTTTATCGAGCTGCCAATATATTGGAAATATTGGGCATCAACCCCACCTTTGCTTAAATAATCCTGGCTTAGATTGATCAGTAGTAGCTTACTGATATAAGCAACACTTAAGAGCGCAGCCTCGAACGATCTGAAAACGACATACCCCAGGGCAAGGACCTCATTATACCTTTTTAAGATCGGAAATAGGAGCAACGATAAGAGAACTACTGCAGGCACACCTGTAAACTCGATCAGTATTCCGGTTATCACAACCACTTTGTTTGGATAAGCAGTATCCAGATAATCCGGAGAGTCCAGAACAGGCCTGTAAAGAGCCTCTCCAAGAAAAAGCATGACGATCGCAAAAATGAACAATACTCCCACAATTGTTGCGGTCATTCTGTCGGAGTTCATTCTTTCATACGTTTCTTCCATCTAACACCACCCCCACTTTAAAAAGTGAGAGAGATTACTATATAATATTTTTGGAATTCATCGCTTTGTCCGAAAAATACCGTCTTTAGGTGTGCTATATGAACTTCATATAAATTTATTTAGGGAAGCATGCAGCATTATGGGTTTTCCTGCACTCCTTCGAACATCAAGGTAAGTTCATGGGCGGCCTCCTCGCCTTCTATCACCACCCGATCAGCCTCAAAGCGCATCCGAAGCATGATGTGACCATTGTTTGCGATCTCGTCGTACTCCATTACGAAGGTCTGTGCATCTGCCCAGTATCCACGCATACCCAGTGGAAGATCATTGTCTCCCGGTGAAAAACGATACACTCCGTCCAGACCGATACGCCAGGAAACCATCTGTTCCTCTTCGGTAAACAAAAGATACACTATTGCCTCACCCGGACCATTGAACTCGAGACGCATCTTCTGCACTCCCAGAGGATTAGGGTCGAAACTGAAATTCTTGCCAGAGATCTCACTTGCAATTTCAGGTAGTTGTGCCACCGGCAAGGGAGCTGGTGGCTGTGCAATGGTATCCAAAGCTGCCTCCAGTTCGATCATTCCGGCCGGATTGGCAGGAAGCTCATGGTCCAGATCCACAATGGCCGGGATCAGCAAAGGCTCAATTTCATCAAATTCGAAGCCCCCTCCCGTAGTCACCACTATAAGGTCCCAGTCCGGCACCACAAGGATACGCTGCCCCCCTCTTCCAATGGCACTATAAGCCACAGGTTCGTCCTTTGGCACCCACCAGCCGTAGCCGTAATCATCGCCACCTCCCGTAACCATCTGAACACTGACCGAGTCTTGTACCCATTCAGGAGATACTATCTGCTCACCTTCCCACTGACCTTTGTTGAGCCACAGATAACCGATCTTAGCCATATCATGCGGGTGCAGGTATAGATCTGCTGAACCCACGTTGTAACCCTGGGGATCGGTATACCAAATGACATCGCGGATGCCCAGAGGTTCTAAAAGATTCGGACGAGCATATTCAAGAGCCGTCATCCCGGTCGCATTTTGCAGAATAGGGGAAAGAAGGTGCATCCCGGGGCTGCAGTAAACGAAATGGGTGCCGGGTTCCCAGATCACCTGTCGGTCCAGTGTGAACTGCACCCAGTCCGGACTTGTCATCATCTCGTTAAGGGTCTCTTCATCACGTTCGCTGGTACAATCCAGTCCCGATGACATGCTTGTCAGATGTCTCACAGTGATGTTCTCTTTGCGGAAATCCATGTTCCGGATGGTTCGGTCCGGGAAGTAAGAGACCATGGGCTGATCGAGCTGCAGCTTGCCCTCTTCATCGGCGATGGCGATCAAGGTGGTCATGACACTTTTCGTCACCGAAGCCTGGTCATGAACGGTCGTGCCGTCATAGGGATAGAAATAGGCATCTAACAAAACCTCACCATCCCGGATAATCATTAAGCTGTGAATGTTGATGTTCTGCTCCCTCATGGTCAGCAGCGCTTCCGCCAGTTTAGCTGAGTCGAAGCCGTGTTCCTCCGGAGTACTGTTATGCCAGCCATCGGTGGGCCAGTAGGTCGGTGTGGAAACTTGTTCCGGGCCATGTAGCTGGGGAACAAGTACAAAAACAAGTAGTAGTAGTAGTAGTAGCACTGCCAAAGGTACCATCAAGATTATGATCTTACGAAATCGGCTTGAAATTTCGATCATATTTGATCATATATATGGTTTATAGCCCATTCTATATAAGCATAATATTTTCATCATTTGAAAAATCACAATTATCTTCTTTTGATCAATATAAGCTCGGCCTTAATTTCTATCAACTATGCCCTCTGCAACTGAAGAGTCACATGAACCGCCCCGGCAACTGTAGAGACTCGTGGACATGGAATGTTCGCCATTAATAAAGAGAGTATTAAAGATCCTTTCTGCAAACCTTCCTGCGAGAACCGTAAATGAAGGGGTATTTGGACTAGTTACACGAGTCAATGTATCATCACCTATAACTATCGATATTCATAATACTATATAATTGTGTCGAGTACTATTACTGAGGGTAATATTAGACTACCACTGAATCCATATAAATTTGACCTGTTGTGTGGAAATTCTACTCAATGATGAAAGGCAAGGTCGAGTATAGGATGAAAAAGTTCCCGGGTATCAATCCTGCTGTGCAAAGAAAGGGAGTTGAGCCACCATCTTGCTGGGAAGAGAAAAGAAGTTGAGTTCATGGATACTGTTCAAGTGGGTGAAAAGAGTGATTCAGATATTCTATTAGGAAAAGATCATTGACCTCTCACAGTAAAGTAGCATTTGACATAATTTCCTCCCAATTAGTACGATATGACCATGAATGTTTAAATATGCTTCATCATGATCAATACTTTTCGCATTTCTCTTCCCACTTTGTACAATTCCTCGCCGCAAAATGTATATCCCCATTTCAAGTAAATTTTTTGAGCGATACTATTGCCATCCCATACACGCAACCATACAACTTTGAAGCCTTTTTGCTGAGAAATTGATTCACCATATCCAGATAAAAGCCCCGCAACACCCTTTCCCCTGCATTCATTCTAAACATAAAGACGTTGCAACTCTATTGATCCGTCATCCACTACACAATCAGGTACTTCAGAATTCAGGAATTTTGCATAGCCACATATTAGTCCCTTTGTGTTTTTGCAGATCAGATAAAGAGCTTCTGAGTTTTCGATCTCACGTTTGATCAGTTCTTCCGAGAAAGCAGCATCCACATAAGCTCTAAGTTCTTTTATAGGAAGTGTTACCTTATACGCATCTATAAATGATCCTTTCCCGAACTCAGAGAGAAAACTGACATGCGATAAATTAGCTTGTACTACCTGAAGCTGATCATTCAAACTATCACCTTACATCAAAATTCACCTGCTTGCTCCGGGGAAAAGGAATTCCAGATCAGGCGGGGCAAATCGGTGGTCTTAAATATCAATAATTATCTACGGACATTTCTTAACTTTTTTTGAGGCAAAATTTACCACTATTGTTTCGGGATAAAAATATGCATAACCTAACTTTGCTGCAGTAGTTGTTGGATATCATACACCCTCCATAGATCCTAAATTTTCAATTAGACTAAAAAACTAAAATAGTTCCAGATAAAATAATCAAAATCAATGAATAGACAGCAATACATACATTGAATTTATTGAAATGTTTGAAATAATGGGTAAAATCCTCCTATTAAAGCAATAAAAGCTCTAAACCTTCTTCCTATTCTAAAAATGCAAGAAACACGAACTGAACCATCAAAAAGGAAGCCCTTGTCCTTCACCTATACAGGACACATTCAGCCCTGATATAGATTACAGAAACACCCTTCGTGGAAAGCCTATCCCTCACAAGCCCTTCAAGTTCCTTTATCCTGCCCTCAGAACATTCCGGATCATTGAACTCAAATATCGTGACATCATCACAGAGAGCCCTGACAGCCTCCGTAAGATCAGGAGTGGATTGACCTCCGGTCATCGCTGCTGTCCTGTTGTCCAGAACCATCACCAGCACATCACGCTTGTTCCAGATAGCATTTATCAGGCCAACGATACCTGAATGTGCCAGCCCGAAGTCACCTATGGCAGCAACGGACTTCTTCTCAAATCCAGAACCTGTGGAAATGGCAGCCCCAAGTGCAAACCCGACATCAACGGCTTCGAACGGCTCAGGAGCACTTCTTATAGAGCAGCCCATGTCGCCTGCTATCAAAATGCCCAAGTCATGAAGCATTCTGTAGACCGGCAGGAAAAGACAGTCTTCACACAGGGAGCGAGCTCCTCTTTTCTCAATGGTTTCGACCTCAGTATATTCAGCAACTTTATCCTTATCGAAGTTCTCGATAGAAAAAGAGATGTGCTCTTTTTCGATTCGACCATAGGGCAGATGTCCGGTCATCTTTCCCAGCACATTCTCACAGATACTGATGTGGGATTCGATGAATGGTTCACTTTCCTCAATGACAATGACCTTTTCATGGTCGGATATGAATTGCCTCAATTTTCTGAGAGGAAGCGGGGATACAACATTAAGTGAAAGATGGGAGAAATCGAAGTGGCTTTCGCCAAGTACCTCATCCACAAGTAAAGATGGATAGCCTGAAGAGATTATTCCAATACTGCTCTTTTTGCTGGCTTTGACAGTCCGGGTCAGCGGACTGTTCTCTGCTTCGTCCAGAAGCAATGGCTGTGCATGTAAGTGGAAATGCTGGTGCTTGCCACGCATTGTGAGCTTCCAGATAGATCTGTCAAACGTGACCTCTGTCTTCCCGACAGGAGCTGACCTTGTTACAGGTCCTATGGCCTTCTCCAGACGGTCAGTTATCCTGACTATAACAGGGACCTTTGCACTTTCGGAAAGCTCGAAAGCCCTTACAAGGGAACTGTAAGCAGCATACGGATTCGACGGGTCGAAGACCGCGACCTCGGAAACCTCACCGTACCAGCGGGAGTCCTGCTCGTTCTGGGATGCCAGGACACCGGGATCATCTCCTGCAACTATCACTACGCCGGCACCAATGGTGTGAGTAACAGACGTGACAAGGGGATCGGAAAGAACGTTCATGCCCACATGTTTTGTGAGGACAAGGGAGCGTTTGCCTGAAGCGGAAGCACCGAGTGCCGCTTCCAGGGCGACCTTCTCGTTGGTCATCCATAATGTGGTGATCTCTGGACCGGCGTTCTTCTCAAAATAGTTCATTACGGCAGTTACCGGAAAGCCGGCAACTCCTGTTACCATCTCCACCCTGCTGTCGATCAGTGCAAAATAAAGGGCTTCAAGTCCTGTGATCTCTGAAATCCCGATCTCCCTGTCAGTACTGTTCATAACTTTGCTTCCAGATCTACTGATTCGTCAGGTCGTGCGAACCATGCAAGTGATGCAAGAGCACCTATCACACCATTACCGCCAAGCCTGACATCAACGCCATTCTTCTCTGCATGTTCCATTGCGATATCCTTTGTGAGCTCGCCGCTGCGACACATGGTGCTGTATTGTTCCATTTTTGATGCATCGAATGATGATAGTACGACCATTCCGGTCTCATCGGACACACTGTATTTGAGGAGTGCAGCTTCAAGGTCCTCAAGGAGATCTTCCTTTGCTTCCTTGCTGACACAGCCAAACTCCAGCACAGTGGAAACACAGTTCTGCGTCTTTGCCGATACCGGGAAAAGCTGTACAAGTGAATGTGAAAGATAGACGGATTCGTTGCAGTTGAGCGCAGTTGCAATGTTGTGGGTCATAGACCATGTGGCACCTTCTTCCTTTGTATCGGTGTCATCAATTCCAATGAGGACACGCTCACGCCTTGGTACAACGATGGTGCCCTTAGCAGCCCTTCCCCCACCGGATTCGCTCACATCGTAGCGCAATACTCCCTGTGCAAGTGCCCTGCATTTGGTAGCTCCGACGCCACCGCCGCCAAGGCCTGCATAAGTGATGGAAACCTCATCCTGGTCCACAACGACAGACTCAATTCCTGCAGCAGCTACAGATGGCTGAAGTGAAAGGTCGCACACCCCGGTCTTCACAGAATAGCGGATCATATTCCCCAGAGCACGCGTCTGCTGTACCAGAGGGGATCTAGCGTAATGAAAACGTGACCATGCAGCCCCGCTATAGCAATTGGTATGTTCAATGATCTCTGCGTTCTTGTTTTCTTCGTCGCAGACTACATATATGCCCCTGTAAGGTATTGTATAAGGGTCTGTAAGTTCTACTTCTTTCATCTGATTGGATAATTACAGGCAATGGTTTAAAAGTTTTGTTAAATAGATGTTTTGTCCGGCAATACAGAGCTCATAACGACCTAAAGCTATTCTCAAATCTATGGAAGAGGATCTCCCGGGACTTGGAGAACAAATAGAAATAGATGGTTACCGATGAAGAACTAATAGTTAAAAATGTACGTAAGAGGCCCAGAAATTGAAAGGTGAAAAAAGGAGTAGAAATCTTATTTTGTATATTGCAATGAGTCTGGATGGTTACATCGCACGAAAAAACGGGGATGTTGACTGGCTGGAAGGTGATGGCTCAGAACCTGATGTTGATATTGGATATGATGAATTCTATGAATCCATTGATACAATGATCATGGGTAGGAAAACATACGACCAGATACTTACTTTCGGGGAATATCCTTACAAGGGAACCAGAGGATACGTTTACACATCAGAAAAAAGGGACAACAACGAAGATATTGAATTCACTGATGAAAATGTAGAGTATCTCATCGGGAAATTAAAGAAAGAGGATGGGAAGGATATCTGGTTAATAGGCGGTGCAGGACTCATTGATGATTTCATAAAGAAAGACCTGATCGACGAATACTTCATTTCTGTTATACCCTGCATCCTGGGAGAAGGTATTTCTCTTTTCAAAGACAACAATCCCGAGATCAGGTTGAAATTGTTAAAGACTAAAACTGTGAATGGAATTGCAATGATGCATTATGCAAAAAGATAAGCGGAATTCCGATGGACCTATTCATTAAGATATGAGAGAGTAAAAGGGAACAAAAGAGAATATCCTGATATTAATTAATGTATCCTTCCTCTTTCAAACTCACATATCTCCCATCCCCGATGATCACGTGGTCAAGCACATTGATCCCGAGGATCTTCCCACCCTCAACAAGCTTTTCAGTGACAGCTATGTCTTCCCTGCTTGGTGAGGGGTCGCCCGATGGGTGGTTATGGGTCAATATGACCGATGCCGATGATTCCATGAGTGCAGACTTGAACACCTCGCGAGGGTGGACGATGTTCGCATTCAGGCTGCCGATGGATACGACCTCTTCCCGAAGGATCTGGTTCTTGGTATCGAGATAAAGGGCAGTGAGCACTTCCTTCTTGAGCTCCCTGTGTTTAGGATAAAGTAAAGAATAGACATCTCCGGCAGACCTTATCTTCCTTTTGGGGTCGTCAATGAAGATCTCCAGCTTTCTTGCAAGTTCGAAGAGCGCAGCTATCTGGGTTGCCTTTGCAGGACCGACACCGCGTATCTTTGTGAGCTGGCTGATGTTCGCCTGACTGAGTTGCTTCAGGTTATATTCAGAAAGTATGCGTGTGCACATGTTCAGGACGTTCTCATCCCTAAAGCCTATTCTGAAAGACAGTTCTAATAATACTTTCACCCCACTTGGAAGGGTAATTTATACAGTAAATGTGTAGGTGATGTAGGATGGGTCTGTACAACAATGAAAAACTGATTGCCTCTGCTGAAGAGAAAATAAAAGCATCAGAGTACCACGAAGTGACGAAACAGTGCATACTTGATTTCGAAAACGAATTGTTCCTGGAAGGTCTCTCTGCTTCGAGGGTGCGTACATATGTTAGTCATGTCCACATGTATGGACTGTGGTTAGGGGATCTCCCGTTACTGGACGTTACAATAAGTGACGTCAAGCGTTTTTTAGGACAAATCGAGCGGTCAGATTTGAGTCCGTACACAAAAATATCTTACAAATCATGTATCCGGAGACTCTATAGATGGCTGGACAAACCTGAACTCGTAGAGTGGATCTCGATAAAACTTCACCACAGCAATAGCAAAATACCCGAAGAACTGCTCACTGAAGATGAAGTAAAACAGATGATTGATGTGGCCAATCATCCACGAGATAAAGCAATTGTTGCAGTACTCTATGACTCAGGATGTAGGATATCCGAAATGGGAAACCTACGACTAAAACACATTGTATTTGATCAGTATGGAGCTTTCATCACTGTAGATGGTAAAACAGGTATGCGAAGAGTCAGACTAATTTCCAGTGTTCCATATATGTCTGCATGGATTGCAATCCATCCAGATAGTGACAATCCGAATGCATACTTGTGGCTCGGTCGTGGGTCGAAAAACATGGGAAACCAGCTGAAGTATTCTGGTTATCGGACCCTTATGAAGAAATTGGCCACAGATGCAGGTATCAAAAAAAGAGTACACAATCACCTATTCAGGCATTCGAGAAGTACGCAGCTCGCCGAGCACTTGACCCAAGCACAAATGGAAGATCACCTGGGATGGGTCCACGGATCAAACATGCCAGCAACTTACATCCACCTCTCAGGGAAACAGGTCGATGATGCACTCCTCAAAATGCATGGCATTGTGAAAGAAGAAGATATTCGACCCAAATTGACAGTACAGCAATGCCCCAGATGTGGGAAAGTTAATGGAACGGCTGCAAAGTACTGTTCACAATGTGGAATGGCAATGTCACTGGAAACTGCGATTGCTGCCAGTGATGATCAATATGACGCTGCAATGAAATATGCAAAACTGATGAATATGTATCCCGAACTCGCGGAATACATTGATCGACTCGAGTCCTGAAACCGAAACCAACTTTAATCAAAAAAACAATATGATATCTGAGGTGAGAATTTTGGTTTAACCCTCTTCATTCCCACCTCACAATGTCTATTTTTTATTGCGTGGGGTAGAATTTCAAAAATATTTGAGTAATATAAAAATATATAAAAATCGCTATGCACCGATTAATCGCCAAGAATATTATAGAAGTAAACAGAGTTATTATTGGGGTGGGAGTAGTGTGTAGGATATTCAATGGGACCACAACCTTCCCCAATATACCCTTGAATCCTACAAGTACACCCCGTGATTCTCTCCCGCCCCACAGTTAGACTTCTTTTTGCAAAACATACATTAATCGACAGCCGTATTTACTCAGAAAACAATATAGAATATGGGAGTAGGAATGAATTGCATGTGTCAAGTAGCTTTGGCTATGCTTGACCGTTTTACCCCATGAAAACGATCGCTCCCATCGTTCCTACTCTCACATCGCAACTTGTTTTAACTTTGAAAACAATATATTACATGGGAGGGGGAGCGATAGGATCTTTGCTAACTGACCGGTCCTCGGATTAACAAACTTCCTGGATAAACGAACAACAACCTCGCTTCTGTTCCCACGCATCTCACCTCACATCTTAATATGCTCAAACCATACCCACCCATCAGGAATTGAAAATACATCATCGGTCTGGGGTTCAATCAAGTAGATCTTCTTCTCAGTATCCACCAACCAGTTGACAGCATGCCCTCCACCGTTACGAATGAACCAGATGGTACCACAGGCTAAGTCACCATCCCATTTGTTGATATCACCGTGGAGGATATCCTCGAACTCATCGCAGTCATGTCTCGTCTTCTCATACTACCTCTGGTCAGTAGGATTCAAAGCAAGCCATTTCTTGAAGTGTGTTAAATCCACTAACTTATAATCAGCATCCGAGCCATCAAGCTCATTTTCAGCTGCACTGCTGATCTGCTTCCGAATCAGTTCCTTCAACTCAGGCTTCGAGATCCTGGCAGTTGAGATTTGATGCTCGAATAGTTCCCATGCTTTGATTTGTTGGACGGCAGGATCGTATCCGAGCATTGAGACTGAGAGATTGTGGAGGAGTAACCAGATTGTTTTGTTCACGATATCACCCGATGAAATTGGCATTGTTCAATCGATCCTTCGCATAGAATTCACTGATCATATCAATCACATTGTCAACCAGTTCACCTACTTCAATTCGAGTAGTAGCTGCACCGAGATCATGAACTACTCTTTTTACAGTATAGTTGCCATCTACTTCCTCGCCATTCACGTAGATGTCAGGATTCTTGCAGTAAACAAGATCTCCGGGAGTAGCTTCAGGAGTCAGCTGCATTACCCCCCATCCGGAGATAAGCGGATCTTTGAACTTGTCCTTGACTGCCGATGCCAGGGAATTGCACAATGCGTCGGTAGATAGACCTAGGTCGGAATCGATGTGATGGCGAGTATTGTAGGCACTCTGACTCGTCGCATCGGTTGCTGTGCCGACCTTCTGCGGAGATCCTGAAGCACCGTAGATGGTGATGTCATTGACCAGGCTACTAATTGAAGTATCGAAGTGCGCCTGAATGTATCTCAGAGTGCCGGCCACCAACTGATACTTCGAAGTGGGTGTTGTTGGTACCAGCTGCCATGAACCATAAACTGCTGACAAGTTACCTGAACTGTCATAAGACGGCAGGACTGAGAATCTGTACGTATATCCTTCAAGTCTCTCCAATTCTTTGATCACATCAATCATGTATTTGGTATCTTGATCTACATTGAAGGACGTGAGTGTAGTTGAATTACTCGAATCTATTAAGGAAGTCGCAGCATCTGTAATGCGAGACATGTATGATCCTTGCAGTGCTGATAGAATCGTCCCAGTGGTCGCAGATGAAGCACTGTAGTCCACTGTAACGGCTCGATAGACAGCTTCCTCTTCATGCCCTCTGCAAATGAGTTCGACTGCATTCACAGGCGAATCTGAATGACCTATTGACATAATGCGACCCTCGAAGAGATCAATCCATACGATTTGTTCGTCGGGACCCATACGCTGACATACCTGGAGTCGAACAACATCATCACACCTAATCGGTGACAGATGCTCAATTGCTACATTCGAGTTAATGGGAATATCAATATTGGCAGTCGAGCAGGCAAATGGGAACTGTTTGAGGATCTGGCCTCCTGAGATACCAGGATAGTATTTGTTCCCGTCAGATTTCTGGACTATCAATCGGTATTGAGTTAGCATCTTTCACCTCGAATTCAACTACTTCAAGATCGAGATCACGTTTGGCAAACACTTCAGCAAGCCTGACTTGCAGGTCCTGCTGCTTGACCACATCTGCGTCTGTCGTTTCAACAATGACTGAGAGATCATCCTCATTGCCAGTGACCTGAATTGGAATATCACCATAGGATTGTTTGACAGCATCAATCACAGACTCGTGGAGAGTCTTTTTCTTCTGCATTCTCAATTTGATCATCATGCCCACTTCCTATCTTCATAGATTAGTGCTACTGTACACGAAAGAGAACTATCAGACGACTGATTACACTGGAAGGTATTCGCACCCCCGGTACTAATTACTGGCATCTGAGCGTCGATTGTGATGATATCGATATCCAATTCGAATGACTTAATCGTGCAGGTGACTGTACCTGTTCCACCACAGTCAATCCTGAACCAGATTTTTGTTTCTCCTTTGAAGTTAACATCGGAGCCACTAATCAATTCATATTCGGTGTCAGTATCATCGACAATGGCATCATCAATATCATACCATGTTCCAGGACTTCCGTTACTGTCGAGTGCTACCTGAATGGTCGGAGTACCAGCAGTGATGTCAATCTGAGCTGTAAGAGTAGGAATTCCAGTGACAGGATACTTGGTATCGATTCCAAAGATGATGTAGCCGTCATCTGCAATGTCAAGCTCATCATTCACAGCATCGTATGTTAGACCATCAGAATCATAAAGTGCGTCGAGATACTTCTGGTCGGTGAAATCATCATCGTAGTCGATGTGGCCTGTGCCATCTGCACAGATCTTCACCACTTCTTCGGGGAAGATCCAGTTAGCTACAGCACAAACGGTATCCTCGTCAGCTGTGTTAAAGACCTCAGCATCTTGTATTACTGCCTTCTTCAATTCCTGTACTTTCCAATGGCAATCGTCAAGATGCCCTTTATAACTCGCATTCCTGTACTTACCATAGAACTTTATTACAAGAGATTCGTTTGCGCCGGTTTCAGCAGACAACGAAGTGGAACCAACAGATACACTCGTTGATGTATTATCCACATCGACATCAACATCGGCAGCACCGTTGATAGAATATGCAATTTTGCAGTCCGATATGTAACCACCAGTACCATATAGCATGCATGTTGCTTCCTGTAGTTGCCAGACGGTGTTCGCAGTTGCTTCAAATGTTTCGGACTTAAGCAATACATACGAAGAACTACTGCACGTATATTCCGTAGTATCAGTCTCATCAGTCAGAATTCCTTCCCTGTCATAATCACCAGCACTACCACCAGTAATCTGTACGTCCGGGGCAGCTGCTACATTTCCAGAAGTCGTGACTGAATTCGAGGAATCGTCTGCAGACCATTGCTGCGAATTAGTAGTGATGGACTTCGATCTCGTGGTCAATGAAGTTGTATGTAGGAATGGAGAATCAGTAATCACGGTGAGATCATACGGATAGTGGCCTGAGTGACCAATTGCTCGCTTCCTGGTATGTCTGGCACCGTGGACCTTGAACTTCCATCCACTGTCAATGACTAAGTCTATCTCACCTTCCTGCATGAATGCTGCAATGACATCATCATAGGCAGCTTGTGTAGTCTCCTGTCCTTTGATACGCAGTTGGAGACCAGAATATCCAAGATCGTTGATAGGATTCTTTGATGTTCCGGGAACGTGTGACTGCTGTAGGATGTGGGTATCTGCAATGGTGAGGCCGGTAAGGTTGAAGAATTGGTTGTCGATTGTTGCCATGGTTAGACTCCTGAATTATTGGCCTTCGGATCCTTCGGATATGTGAAGCCAGTACTCCATCCCTTTACTTTGATGTCTGGTTTACCTTCACTAAAATCATATATCCCAAATCCACTGGTTCCACGTGGTTTCCAGTACCTACTGTCGTTAGGATCGGGATCGGTATTCTCTTCAATCCCTTCAGCACGAGCGATCAATTCTTGCCAATACTGTCGTATTTCTTGTTGATCTGCCGCAGGATCCCATCCAGCAATGTTCACCGTCATCTGAGGTACGCCTACTCCGGATAGTCCGCTTAAGTCAGAAACACTTGGAGCACTCGCCGTGGAAGTCGTCTGACCTAATGATATCTCATTCAGAATTGTATCGAGTCCTGAACTATTGTTCTGAAAAGTTCCGTAGTGTAGGAAATTTGAAGCCCTTTCAATACCATCGTTCACAAGCCCCAGAGCAGCTGCAATACTGCGGAAATCAAATGCGATGTATTCAAGGACACTCGCAACAGTTTTCCATCCCCCACCTTCACCCCAGTCATTGAGATCTTCGAGAGCTTCCACTACAGTAGGAAGAACATCCGAACCAAAACTAACCATTAGATCATCCCAGGTAGCACGAAGATTGCTTATCTCTGAAGCAGCAGTTTCTTCATAACCACCCAACTGATCCACACGATCATTCATCCCGTCCAGAGCAGCATTCAGGAATGCGACTTTTTTCTCCTCTTCGGTGAGCTGGGACACTGTCTTTCCAATAGATCGTGCATACGATTCCTGGGCTTTTTCAACCTCAACAATGATACCAAGATTATCAAGAAGCATTCTCGACTGACGACCAACACCGAGAGCCATACTTTCAAACATGTAGCTGGTTTCTTGCCCTGTGGCCTGAGCAATGACAGTTGCACCTTCCATCATCTGCGTGATTGTTTCGATATCAAGACCAAGCAACATTGCCTTGTTTGCCTGTTCCATAATCTTCGCTTCACTGACAGTACCATGGGAAGCTTCTTTCAGCTTCTTCATGTAAGTGTCAACGTCTTTACCCTGAGATGTTACGAGACTTGTGAAGCCTCGAGATAGTGACTCATAAGCAATTGCACTATTGACAGCATATGCAGTCATCGCAACAGAAGCAGTGGCCAAAGCCAAACCAATTGCCTTCCCATAACCAGCTGCTTTCCTTGCAAAATCAGACGTGAGCAGATCTGCCTTTTTTAGCTCACGTTCATACTTTGATGCATCAGCAACAATCTTAACAACCACGCCGGCAGCGGAACCACCCAGTTTACCCAGTGCCATTTATTATCCTCCATTCCCTTCGCCAAGAAGCTATAATGAACGCCTGTTCACATTCATCCAGTTCACCGAATTTCAAAGGTGTCAAATTCCAAGACCTCAACATCTTTGCAAAATCTATACCAAAATCGGATTCAGCGAAACCTGATTATCCGTGCCAGCTGTATGGCAGGTTGTGAGAAGTACGCGAGTAAGATTTCATCGGATATTGCAGTATCAAGCTCCTCAGATAACCAGAACTCGTTGTCAAGAGTGGGATCTTTGGTGATATATGCCAAGAATGATGCAATGACTTCTTCAGCATCCTCAAGTGCAGTCTTGTCTCCCTGCATAGCACGTTCCCACCGGCCGAACATGTCCTTATGATTTTTTGACTCGGTCTTCGACAATCTTTTTCTGATTTCGATTGCTTGAACTTCGTCTCCGGATACAATCGGCACTTTCACATATTCGTGGGTACGTGCAATAAGGAAAGCTTTTGCATCTTTAGCAACTGCATACTCTCCCCGGCAGTCTTCTTCTCTGGCTTCTTGCCTTTCAGCAATCCCTGGATCATCCTGATATTCTACCATGGAAATTCTCCGTATGTATTAAACAAAGGCTTTATATTTACACAATCCAATTTTTTGACATGACGTCCTGTCCAAGTATCGCAGACAAGGAAGGAATTCTGATAATCCTTTTATTGACTGCACTCTTCTTACTCTACAAGACGTACCGATCGCCAGACCTGCCAATGCTCGTGGTAGTATCCCCAATCCTCGCAACTGTGGTTTGCATTGGAATCGCCTACACGTACTGCCATTTACCTATGGACAAGGATTGAATTCAGCCCCTCTTATTCTCAGTCAAGATCCGCAACAATCATGAAGTCAACCTGGAACGAGTAGTTCTTCTTGTAGAAATCCTCGGTCGTGAAATCGAATGCAGCATTGTTACCCTGGGCTCCAATGAGACCATACTTCTTTACAACTGCATCACTGGAATCACGTTCAATACCTACAAGTGCACCGATTTTGTTGAATCCCCGGAATGCATTTGACCAGGAAGACTTACCTGAAGCAATGTCGTCAGACAGCTTGGTACCAATGACAGCTGCTATGAAATCTTCATTGTAGTCAAGTTCATTCAAAGTACAGGTACAGTCAGCAGCACCGACAGATTTGACTTTGGTAGCCTGACCATCGATTGCAGCTGAGGTAGTATCTGCACTAATCGAAGCATTGCCTCCCTGTGAAGTTGCGATGTGGGTCATGGCAGTTGCTGCAATTGCAATGTACTTCACGACTACCACATCGTTCTCTGCCAGGCCGGTATAGTCTAGCTTGTAGACTCCAGACGAATGTGTTGCTGGAGTAGAGCCATCATCCTGCAGCTGAGTCATTGCAGTTTCGACACCATCCACGGTTGCTCTAATTAGGCCAAATTCTGCCTGAGTTGTCAGTGAGAAATATCCATTACTCACGTCAGTCGCATCGATTGTAATTGTTTCTTCTGTCGCTACACCGCCCTGGTACCACTT
Organism: Methanococcoides mangrovi; assembly: GCF_052057775.1. Classification (GTDB taxonomy): domain Archaea; phylum Halobacteriota; class Methanosarcinia; order Methanosarcinales; family Methanosarcinaceae; genus Methanococcoides. Next base: position 1,923,642 of record NZ_CP195121.1, read on the forward strand.
GACGTTCTTACCAAGGACTAAATCACTTGATGCTATTGCCATCTGTTTTGTCCCTCCAATTAACTGAAAATATTCTCTTCAAAAGCAATGATCTGCAATCGAATCACTCCACCGTAGGTCATTACAGGTTCTGCAAGATCCAGTGCAACCATGCCATATTCGATCTTCCCGACATTGATGTCTTGCACGGTACCGTTGAGCAAGCGGTCCCTCTTCTGCTGTCTCTGCAGGCGGTTGTAGACTGTATCCACGTAACCACACCCATCGTCGAATGATTGGTTACCATTCGCTCCGGAAGCCATCACAGACACGTCGTAGGAAAGGACCCAACCTTTCAGGTCATCCACGGAATACTGATCAGCTTCATCTGCACCAGTTGGCATGATATGGACGCAAGGATATCCTTTTGGAACATCGACATCACCCACGTAGACATCCTTAATTGGTGCAGCATTTACCACCGCTTTGAGCTGATCTTCGATGTTCTTTCTGAGTGTTTTGAGTGTCATTTGTTCACGTCCTTCAAAGCGTCAGCTATGATCTTGTTTGATTCTGTAGGTATGATCTTGAGAATGTGATCGCGAGTCTTCTCGACAAAGTGAGATCCTTTTGTTCCGGGATGATGAACCACTTTGACACAGACCAGACCAGTTTCGACGGTCTTTCCACCAAATGTGAAGAAGGCAGTTCTGTGACCACGACTCAGCGAACCTCTAGCTCCAAATGGAGCAAATGCCAGGCACTTCGCGTTCTTCGGTCTGATGATGTGAGGTCTGGTTCCGTCATTCACATACTGTGCGTAATTTGCAGAAACTGTAATTCGAGCACCGACTTCATCGAATACATCACTTGAAACCGAAGCACGCATGTTGCCAGTATCCACAGGCATATTCCGCTTCATGAATCGTTCACCGGATCCTGCCAGTTTCTTCAGGAGCTTAGGCATGGCACGATGTACGTTGACACCTGCTTTCTGGAACTGCTCTTTTGCTCCGGATATATCGACACGAACACCTTCATCCATGAGTAGTCACCACGTATGTGTAGTTAGTGCGAGCTTTCTGCTCAGGCTCGTTGTTGTCCCTGTATCTCTTCATATCGTCGAGAGCCTGCTTCTCAAGAGCATCTGCACGCCTGAGATTCTCCTCAGTAGCAGTTGCATATTCACGGAGATACATTGCAGCTGACAATGCAGAAGACCAGTCTTCGCAGTAGGATGAATCCGGAGTATCGTGCTGGCCAAAGTATGCATCGATTCTGCGATCAGCACGAGCAATGATCACTTCCAAGTCAGTATCAGAAACGGAATAGTAGCAGGTGGCAGTGAAATTCTCACCTGCAGCTGCTATATTCAGTGTGATAGACCTCGGCAGCACGAACGTGAAATCTGTATCTTTGACCAGAGTCGACGAATCCTTGAGAATTGTGGGAACATCCTTAGCAGATGTAGTAAGAGTGAGAGATGTTCCACTGGCAATTGTACCAAGATCTTCTTCGTCCCAGAGTAGTGTTGGGAGGATCTTACGAACCTTTCCTGCAGTTGTATACATCACGCCACCCATGAGATACACCACGCGAGAGCAGAGATCAGAGCGGATGCAGCAATTGCCATACCGATTTTTCGATTCTCGGCACCTTTCAGCTTGTCCACATCCTTCTTCACAGTCTTCACTTCCTCGCAGATGTCGTCAATTTTCTCCTCGAGGGCGGTCAACCCGCCTTTGAGTTCACCAACGTCCCGACATATCGTTTTTAGATTTTCATTGAGCTGTAACAGCAAGGCCTCTTCGGTCATGCCGACCTCACTGCAACTTGCACTTGAAGTAGAACGCAAGGACAACCATCATGGCCTCAGTTGGCATGGTGATATCTCCACCAGTGATTGCCTGATAACACATGACGATCATTGTTCCACCTACAACGATTAGACCGATTGCTTCATCGGCGACTTTCTCAACGATTTCGGGCACTGTCATACGATTCCTCCTGATTTTGGGAGTTTCCTGACATCCACAGCATCAAGTGAAGGTTCTGTGTTGGGATCCATCGGAGTTGAATCAATTTTATATCGCTCCGGAGGATTTGCACCCGTAGTCCCTGTGATCTCAAGATGGTCTTTGTCAGCATCTGAGAGATGGGTACTATCAATGACAGCTGCATCACGAGCAGACTGCCATTTTTCTGACAGATATTTCCCAGGACCACGGGTACTCAACACGCAATCACCTTCAGTACTCGACTCTGCAGATACCGTCATCCAGGTTGGTTGCTACCTCAACGTCGAATCTCATTGTGACAGTAGCTCCGACAATGTCCCTGACAGGGTCATCGAACTTCTTCACGGAGATGTCTCTGCGCATGCCGATGAACGCACCCTGCTGGTTTAGGTCCATGAGGACTGCACCCATCTCACCATCTGCACCATAGTCCCAGGTGTATGTGCTGGAATTGTAGGTACCGTCGAGTGGATCATACTGGTATGGAGCCATACCGAGAATTCTTGGGATCTGGCCGGTTGTGACGAATGAAGATCCACCACCAAGGCTACCGAAGTACTGGCCAAATGTAGTACCCTCTGCCGCAACCCCACCTTCGAACTCAGCGCTCATGAGAAGTGAGGTTGGGTTGAATCCAGCCTTTTTCATGACACGGCGAGCAGTGACAATTGCTTTAATACCCTGATCAGATCCTGCAGTATCGTGCTCTTTACCAGCGCCATCGAGAATGGTTTGGAGTGTAACTTCGTTGAGTGTATTCTCACCACGGGCACCGATTTTCTTTACCTCAGCTGCTACAATGTCAAAGAGACCATCTTCAATGAGCTCGGAAGAAATGAAGTCAGCTGCACCGTACTTCACTGTGGAGAAAGAAACCTTGCTGTAGGCCTGTTCACGCTGCTTCAGTTCACCAGCTTCAGAGGCCTTTGGAAGTACTCCACCAGTGTCACCAACAGGAATGGTCTTGTCGTTGCTTGTGAGTGGAATTGTACCAAGCATCTGCCTGACAACCTTGTTTGGTTCTGCACCTTCCAGGAGAGTTGCCTGGTATTCAGTTGGTACAAGGTTGGTAGACTCAATTGCTTCGGTCTTGAGCAGTTCCCTGCGCTGCTTGAATGCTTCGACCTGGACATCGGCGAGATAGCGTGGCACATCCCTGACATTGTTCCCAAGAATGAACGCTTCTGTCTCGAGCATCCTATCAATGACCCGCTTACCCTCGGCAGATTCCGGCATGGAAGCTGCTTCGAGCATCCTTGCGAGTCTCCATTCGTGGGAACCAGCCGGAGCCATTCCGCGATCGAGCACAGTCATAGGATTAACATCTGTAACGAATTCTTCAAATTTTGCCATATTTAATCACCTCAGGCCTGATCAGACTTTGATATCAATTGCGGAAGAATCATGATTCTACCACTTCCGTTTGCTGCAATATCATCGATTGTTACACCGATGGCGAATCCTTCTGCTGTGGTCACAGCAGTTTTGATACACCCTGTTGCAGCTGCGTCGTCATCACTTACAGTTGACCATGCATCGATTGCATTACCTGTTCCTTCACGCACGTAGCAAACACACCCGACACATGCCACTGTGACAGGTGCTCCACTTGCTGCATCTTCAATTGCAACTCCTATTGGGAATGCAGTTGTTCCTGCCACACATGGATGCACCGTGTCACTTACACCTGTCCCATGACCTGCAACGACCATACCGGCCTTGATGTCTGCACCTGCTGTGAATGTCTGGAGGTTGTCTCCAGAGTCGAGGACCTTTGAAATTGTGATCCATGTTCCTGTATCTGCCATGATTAATACCTCGCTGTGATGTAGCCCTCAGCATCTGTGCCGAATGGACTGAATTTGTGTTCTGAGTCTTATAACGGATCCTCACCGCCGCCACTGAGGGTGCGTGGATCCGGCTGTGCTTCAAGCTCTTTGATACGTTTGTCCATCGCTTCGATGGTGGCGTCCTTTGCATCGATCTTTTCAGAAAGTTCCTTGATCTTGGCATCAAAGCCGTCTGCAAGTTCTTTCATCTTCGATTCGTCTTTCACGAGCTCTTCGAGTTCCTTGATCTTGGTGTCACGGTCCCCGATTGCCTCAGAAAGCTCCTTGACCTGTGTTTCAAGGTCAACTGGGTCTGTTGGGTCATTTTCTGACATGTTTCCTCCAGGAGAAGAATTATTACGGATCTTGCATTTTCTGCAGGCTCCCTGGGGAACCACCGCAAGACCGAAGAATGTGAGAGTCTTTGATTCATTGCGTTGCGTTTCCTCATTCCACTGCTCTTCACCACTGTGTTCAACAGACACGTAGTTGAGATCACCATTAATCACGCCAGTCATGGTATTGCGTGATAGCTCGGTAGCTCCATGCAGGAAGACGTCACCTACGATTGCTTCGTCGTCAAAGTGGGGGTTTAGGACGACACCTATACGCTCGTAGTCATAGCGGACAGAACCACCTGCATGATAAGGCCACGTGGAATGGTCCTCCCAGTTCTCAGCATATTTTTCGAGAGCCTCGGGAGTGTAGAAAAGCGGAGTTTGAACATTGCTATCAGTCCATTCACCAGAAGCCAGGAGTTTGACGTCCTTGATTAGCAGGCCTCCGGCGGTATGGACGAATTTGGGATTCAGGATCTTTTGAGATAATAATCTGTTTTCCAATGTTAACACCGTTAACAATGGATATATCTTTACTGATATATAAATCCTAAAAACAAATAAATAAGATTATAAATCAATAGAGAGAAGATTCGAATTATTTACAAACGTGGTGTAATTAATGGAAGATGAAGATCTGATTCATAGGATAAACGATTTAGAAAAAAGGATCGGAGCCATTGAAGAGAACGACAAAGATTATGAAGACGGATCGTTTATCTCAGCCACCCTCAATATAGTAAACTTTAAAAAACTGATTGAAACTCTGTTCTTCAATCAACCTTATTTTAAACCAACGAACAAATTAGTAGATGCCATCGTACTTTTCATATTTTTGTCATTGATATTTAAATGGACGGATGTATTAGCTATAAGCTGGAATCCTGCAACAACTACCCTCGTTATCATATTTCTTGCAATTTGTGGAGAATTTGCAGGAGCGAACATTCCTACACTGAAAAAATACGTTAGTCGGGATGAATCACAAAAAAAGTTACTGAATGGAATTTCATCCATGACAGACAATGAAGCCATTAAAGAAATCAGACGCAGAACTTTGTCATCTAAATGTGTAAACTATTTTATCTGTTCGCTAGCAGAAGCCGATATATATTCTACACGCTTTACCTACGAATTATTCGAGTCACAGACTTTAACAAATGAAAATCTGGACCGTCTATTTAGATATGAAATAATCATAAACATTCATCCGGATGTAGTTAAAAGGGTATTGTTTCTGAAGAGTGGTGATCTAAAACCGTGGCACATTGCTTCCGTTTATGATAATTTTCAGAACCACAAAGATGTCATGAAAACTCTGATCGCAACACAACCTTACAGCGATTTTTTGCTTGATAAATACCCCGACAATCAAGAATTACAGAACTATTATGAAAAATATCAACAGAATAAGGAACACCTTGATAGAACGTTGAAAACCTTCACGTGGGATAAAATCAGTAAGGTGATACTCTTTCTAGCATATACCACATTTTTTGCAATAACCGCAGTTTGGTCCGTTTACATACACACCACGCAAAACACGTGGCCTAATTTGGAAAGCTTCATTGCAATAATAATAGTATCAGGTATTGCAGTAGCGCTTGTGGTTATTCTTCCTCTCAAGTGGATATATAAAACCCGGATACGTGGCTATTATTATAATAGATTTTTAAAAAATGTAATGAAATGATAAAATGAATAAAACATCAGATGTGACAAATCACCAATACTTCTTTGGGAAATGCACTGTCAGTGTACCCTTCCACACATTACCATTCTTACGGATATCTGCTTGATACTCGACATTACGATCCAGTGAAGAAAGTACACGACTAATTCTATTCTCAACTTCAGGTTTAGGTCCATGAAAAACAAAGGCCACTTGAATCACTCCTCAGCAGGCAGTATTGTACATCTACAATTCGGATGGATGGGAGGAATCTGCTGTGAGCCACCGAACTTGAACTTCTTCCCATCAAGAGGTCCACATTGGTCACAGGTCCTTTCATCCAGAGCAGCGAGCCAACTCCAATGAGTATATCCATACTGCTGATATCGAATTTCAGCACCCCGATTGAAAGCAGTGATCACTTCTGTCTGTGCCATCGTTTGAGCTCTGACAATACCAATAGCATCAACTCTACCAGTAATCCTTTTAGCAATCACACGAGGATGTTCCCCCTCAAGCATTCCCTCGGTAACTTCTCGAATAATCTGACCATTCATCTCGTTAGTGATCTTCTTCAGTGCGGTCAGATTGCGGACCTTGATAGCATCAATTGCACGCCAGTCTGCAGGACCTAAAGAACCATTGACAGCGTGACCAGTACGAAGATCTGCAAAGCGTAGACCATTCGAATAAATGCCTGGAATCTTCTCCTCGATTACTGATTCACCTGACGTGACGATGACAGCAGTTGCAAGCTCTTCAACTGCCAAGGAGAATGCTGCAATGTCGATGGCGGTAGGTTCAGCTGCCAACATTCGTGTATCGTCAAATCGCTCGAGGACCTGCTTCCGGAACGATCGGAATAGCTTGACAATGGACCTCTCATAGTTCTTGCGAGCGGTCCTTGTCATCGTGGGCTCTTTCAGGAAGGCAAGACTGCTCATTCTTCATCCTCTTCTGGATAAGGCCCATCTCCCAACTTCGCACGTATCTCATCCCTCGTGTAGATCAAGAATGGATCCAGAGCAGGCATTAACTTCTGTAGTGCAGTTGCCTTTGAATCAAGGTCATCAGGAACAATGTCACCGAACTTTATGTATACGGGCGATGCAGTTCCGAATTCCTTTTCGAGAAGTGGTCTGAACAGCTGATGATAAGTCTGGAAATTAAAACGCGACTGCATCGACTTTATCTTGTTCTGGAAAGACTTCATCCTCACGTTAGCAGTTGCTTCGGTGGATCCTCGACCCTGACCAAGCAATTCATTTGGTACTCCAAGAGCTGCACAGAGTCTATCAATTGATGTTTCTGAATATTCAGCTACCGGAAATCCACCCTTATCGAGTTCCTTGATTTCAATGTCCGGTCGATGCACAAACTCGGATTTAGAATTAATATTCTCAAAAGAAGAAGCAACTGCTTTGAGATCAGTATCGCTGACTTCCTGGTCCGCATCTCCTACAGTGATGTCCCATTTCGATGTTCCGTGTCTTTCGATACCATTCGCAATCCCCTCTGCAGTTTTGGTATCTCTCAAGATCTCGTCGTAGGCCAGACCTATGAGTGACTGTCCCCAGGGAGATCCGGTCTGTGGCAGAAGGTTGAGATGCCAGATATCTGACACTTTGACCGGAGTACCTTTGGTCCACGTCTTGTTGCTCTTCTTGTAGTATGTGGAGATCTCACCAGTCTCCTTCACTTCAGCATCGTAGAGTGCAGAGTCCTGTGGAAGCAGACCGTACAGACCACCTGCACGAGTAGGAACAATCTGAGTAAGTCCTGAGCCTTCCACGAGAGAGTTTGTCACCTGCTGCCAGGATGCATCAAGGAAATTGATTTTCGTGACAAGGTCCTCGATGAATTCGATCTGCTTCTCATCTTCGCCCACGAACTCAAATCCGTTGTCGAGTACGTTCATGAACATGTACTCAGGATAGCAGTTGATTGCTTGTGTAATGAGACCACCTTGCTTGAAGATGGTCTGATACCTTCTGATTAACTCTTGATCACGCTGGCGTTCATTGAAATAGGACGGTGAACCTACGGCGAATGCGAGTGCTCTGAATTTACGTTTCACTCTGTCGGTAGAGAATAGTTGGGGTAGCTGCATGGTCGGTCGCTCCGAAGTTTATAATGTTAACAGTGTTAACAATGTAAATTAAGTTTGTGGTAATTGGAGCACAGAATGAAAATTATCGATATTTTGCATTCAGATATTTGCTAAATCTTGGAATATCCCCAAATGGAATACCAATTAGGTGAACATTAGGATCATCATCGCCATCAACATCGATATAAAATTCGTCCTGAGACGCTTTAAGGTTTTCATATTGTGCGTCAGAGACATAATCGCCGGTGTTTCTCAAATAGTCAAAATAATCACTACATATTTTCACTCCAATCATGCACGGATAAATAGACATCTGAGACGAATTCTCATCATATTTAAAGGGATACAGCCTACATGGGATGGGTCTCCGATTATAAACAATACACTTATCGTCTTCTGATAAGAGTGTACACGGATATTCCATCCGATAGCATTCTCTCCCATGGTCTTCACGCTTTTCAAACCCCTCTGTTTTATCTGGTGCAATTTTCTTAATCAAATTCCAATCTGCGACATCGATATCGATGGGCTGAATCTTACAACAAAAAGCCTCACACTCCGATGGACACACATAATATTTTAAAATTTTCTTAATGTACTGAACTTGTGGGGATTGCCTTATTTTTGACGGGGGAAACATGAAAATAACCTCTAAGCTATGTTAGCTACATAAACTTTACAATTGTATAAAAATATTTAGGCTCTTGTTTTTTCACTGTACAACAGCATAAGATGAGAACTTCTTCTTCTTCATCAACACCGACGCAGCACCACTCAAAGCATCCACCTGATCATCATGCCCGACTTCAGGAAACTGTTCAAGCTCTGCCAAAAATGCATTGATCCAGTTACCCTGCACCAATTTGACATTTCGGTTCGCAGCAGCTGCACTGATAGGACCTGCTCTCACAACTTTGTTGCCTGTGGATTTCAGCCCACGGAAATTGAAACCTGCAAGTACATGCCTGGAATAGTGACTGATTACATTAACACCTGAACTACCAGGTTCCTGCTCCATCAAAATCGGCACATCTACACCGTCAGCGAGAGCAGTCTGTTGTATCAGAGTCTCAACTGCACCGGGATTCTTTCTGACTCTCTGGACATCTACGACGTAGTAGATGCCTGCATCCATTGCGAGCAGACAGCCTACGGTCCAGTCAGGATCTTCAGCTTTCTTCTCATCGGTTGCTGCGAGATCCCAAAAACGAACCTTCTTTGCATGCTTCGGAATTGAGTCCACAATCTCGAACCATTCACGCTTGAAGTACAGACCAGCTGCAGGCCGAATCTTCCAGTTGCCTCCCAGGAGTCTCTCCTTCTCCACCAGTGGTAGTGCTTCCAAGTTGGCCTTGTAGGAAGGATCCTTCTGCATCAGGATCTGATTATCCTCGAGCTTCGCAGCGATGAATGTGAATGACTTCGGTAGGGTGCCTTCATCATACTGCTCGATCAGTTCTTCCCGGGAATCGGCCCAGATGACCTGGCCATCTTTACGAATGAACCAGCGGATTACTCCGGAGCGTTCGGGGATGATGTAGCCGTCTTCACCTATCCACCAGTCAATGAATTCAGCTACCCATGAATCTGCATCAGGATTGCATGTGGCCCTTACATATGGTTTCACACCGCAGGTCGATCTATTCCTGGACAGCATGTAGAAAAATTGCGATTCGGTGAAGTGTGTCAGTTCATCAAAGCAGATGAGTGGGACCTGTGAACCCTGCCAGTCGAGCTTATTTTTCTCGTGTTCCATGTGAGCAAACTTGATGGTGACACCGGAAGGCCAGTCCCATTCAAGGACTGATTCCTTTGGAGCAGCACCCATCCCGGGGTAGATCTCCTCAGACGTATCCCACAGACCACCCTCGTTCCTAACTTGAACGGAGGTTCGACGGAAGACGACTGCACCAAATCCTTTGTGGTTGATGTGTCTAGTGAGTTCCATCAGGAGAGCATATGTCTTGCCGCCTCCAGCAGCTCCACCGTAGAAGCAGATATCTGCAGTTGATTCAAGGAATTGATATTGTGGTCCAGGTTGTGGTTTTATTTCCATCATTAATTATCCCTTTGTGATTACTCCATATGGAAAGTTTATTATAGTTGCATAATGTTGTGGCTTTAGCGAGTTCTTAAAGGGCAGTACCCCCACCCCCACTCCCCACCCTTTACTTTTTTGCCCTTTTAGACCTCATCTCAACTTTCTGTTTCTACATACTTGTGCTCTGATTTCAATCATAAATCTATTTCACCTGTTAACAGTGTTACGAGAAATTTTTATATAGTTGCTATACGGTAAAGGGTCGCTGAGTTCTCTAAGGGTTCTTTGTACCCCCACTCCCAACCATTTTTGCCCTTATAGAACTCACTGGGAATCACTCTCCTTTTCTTCACGTCCATTATCAGGCAAATAGACGACTACACTGCCAGTATCCACACTGCCGGAATGCTCGACCTTCTGTTTCTTCAGGCCTTTCAAGTCAGCAATCTCCTGGACATAGTGCAGATGTGTGTTCTTGTCATCCTCAATGTATTTGCGTTTGATATTCAGACCCCTGTAACACTCACGGAGTAAACCGGCCTCAGTAGCTTGCTCGTGTGCGAGTGTCAATTCGTCGACTTTTTTGAGGAATTCAGAGAACGATTTCCAATTGTACAAGGTCCTCGGACTGATTGCACATTCCTTCGCAACTTCCTCATTTGTTTTAGTACCTTCCGCTAACAGTTTAGCACACTTTAACCTCTTGGCGGACCATTCAAAATCCGTGCAATTATCTGCAGTCATTCTACCTCCGTTTCTCTCTTCAAAACTTCAATCGCATCCACCATATCCTGACACATTTCATCATGAATCTTCGGCTTCCTCGATGGTGGTGTTCTTCTCATCGCTCTCAATCTCTGTTCCAGTACTCCAATAGGATTGGTGAAATCAGTCATCGTTCATCTCCTCATACATCTTCTTCACACCTTCCAATGTCTTGATCACCGTCGTTACCTCAGCCTTCTGGATCTCAGTCAAGGTGACATTGATGACAGGTCCCTTTGCAACCTTCATCCAATTGTGAGCTGTATTGATCCACACATCAAGTTCAATGAGAAATTGGTCCTCAGACGCTCTCTGAGCCATTTGAGTGATCACATGACTCCTAGTACCAGTCTCGCCCTGTTTGGACGCTGACGAGGACGACTGCACGGATGAAGGGTATTCTCCAGTCATACCCATGCCTCCAATCGAGTCTGTGTGTCGGTCTGAATCTGGCATTCTGAGAGATCACACTCTTCACATCTTCTTCTGATCACCGGATTCTGACCAAATTCGACCGTATACATTCGACTGCCCGAATCGTACATGACGGTTTGACCCACTCCGAAGTAGACATGCTTGACTTTCTGTGGAATCTTGAATTGAGGCATTTAGACCCACCTCAGCATTCCATCTTCAGTCTCGATAATTCGACTGGTACCCATCAAGAATTCAATCGGACCTTTAGGATTAGCAATACCGTGTGTTCTACAGGCTTCGACTGCCTCGTTGTGAGACATAGGTTTTGTCAAAAGCTTCTGTAGGAAGGCCTTGGTCTCAGGCCTTACTCCTCCAACGCGATCATCTGCAGTTTTTGATTGGTCGGAAGATACGTCAGGATTCGTCACGGTAGGGATTTTGCCCTGACGAGCTTTGACGTCTTGCTTGTTATCGATTTTTACAAATCCGTCAGGGTTCCAGGGTTTTTTCCCTATTGTAACATTATGTGAAGAATTATTTTTTGTATTCACATGTTTTTTATTTTGCATATTACTACAATGGGGCTTTGAACCCTGACACCCTGACGGATTAGTCTCTTGTTCTTGATTTTTTACGTCAGGGTTAAAATCCGGAACCTTGACGGATTTAATACATACACAATTTTCCCATGTTGTTAAGCGTTCTCCAGAAGATTCTCGTCCACCAAAATATCCAAGTTTTATGAATCTCTTCGAAAACATGTTTGCAGCAAGGGGATCAATTCCATGACTCTGGCACCAAACAATGTACTCGTTGTACATCACCGCCTTCACTGTGTAGCTCTCTGAATAGACCACACACTCATCAGCAAACGCAGCAATGGGATCAGAATTGATCTTGTACAGGCATCTGACTTGTTCCTGGGTAAGATTATAGCTATATTCTCCCATCTCAAGCAATCCTTTCAGTGCAGGAATCACGAGGTTCAGAAGGCCTGACAATTCCTCCTCAGTAGTGATCTTCGAAAGGATATCTCTGTCACAGTTGTCACCGATGAATTGGTTCGGGAATTCCAGCAGAATCCATCTCCTGAAGTACGCAAAGTCGTCCCCGGGAACTGGAGGAAGGTCATTTGCACTGAAGATCAATCTTGCAGTATTCTTGAACTTGAAAGGATGCTCAAATTTTCTCTGAGCTCTAATTTCTTTCTCATTACCTGTCAGCATCTTGAAGGTAGAGTTCTCATAGATCGCTCCGGATGCAAGATCTGGAAAAATGTTGGCCAACTTCCCATACAGCTCTGCAGGTGAGTAAGGATCCTTCTCAAGCATGTGTAGAGACTCACAGCTCGTATTGTGACCTCCCAGGAACTCACCCAGCATTGCCAGCATTACGGATTTACCATTGGCACCTTTACCCAGCAGCATCACCGACTTCTCGATTCTGGTATCTGGAATCAAGCAGTATCCGATGAATTCATACATCACTTGAAAATCTTCAGGTCTCAGTACATCCTTCATGAACTGCTCAATCTTGGGACATGTTGCATCCGAATCAAATTTCACTGGAATCTGTACAATCGAGATGTTGTCGGGATTGTGCTCCTCGAGCTCACCGGTCTCAAGATTGTAGACACCATTGAGTAGATTGATGTGTCGAATGTCATGGTTTATTTGAGATCTCGGGATGAGTGTCTCCAACTGAATGAAATTGATGATCTCAGCAATGTGGTGCTTCTTGGATGCATCCCCCATAATGTTCTGCACGTTCCTGGCAATGACATCTTCACCGTTTGGAACATAGACACCATTGCAATAGTAGAAGGTCTTCTTTGTATCTTCGAATGTGATGAATCTGTCAACGGTCATCAGATGCTCGGCAAGTTTCTTGACTCGCAACTTTCCTGATTGCGTGAAGAAAGAATCATCTTCTGCAGTTGGCTTCTCCTCTTTGAGTATGGACGACTTGAGGATCCTATTGACTTCGTTCCTCTTCAGCTGGAAGTATTCGGCTACATCGTTCTCGATGAACAGCTGCTTCATGACAGGATCCATCATCTTGAGGTCGGTCTGTATGAATCGGATTACTGCTCTGATCTTCTCTACAGTGCCCGAAGGAATGTTCTGATTACGAAGTTTGATCTCCCACACATTGTTTGAGTCCAGTTTCTCGAAGTCTTCCTTCGTGTGATCCTGCAGGTAGTCTGCCAGATCTATCTTGTCTACACCATCAGGCCTTGGGAGTTCAATGAGTCGAACCTGAACTCCCTTTGATTCAAGGTATTCTGCAGTAGCAATTGCACCGTTCTTTCCGGTCTCGTTCTCCTCGTTGTCATTACAAACTATGACCTCGGACTTGTTCTTGACCAGCTCGTAGGCATATTCCTTCTGCGACTCTTTGATTCTGACAGTGACCGGTGAGATGCATGCCAAGCCTTCCTGGAGGACCTTGATACAATCGGTGACACCTTCAGTAATAATGACAGAATCAGCCCGCTTGATGGAGTCTTCTCCATAGAAGAAACCGTTATCAATACACTCGCTGATGTAAGGCCTCTCTTCAGTGTGGACCAGCTGCTTGAAGTATTTCCTTGTAGCTTTAGGGTCCAGATCTCTACCAATGAAGTAGACGACATTATCGCCTTTCCAGTATGGGAAGATGATGCGGCCTTTGAATATGTCTGTCAGCTTATTCTCATTGACGTAGACCAAGCCAGACTTCTCGATGGTGTCTCTATCAAACAGATCACGCATCTCGCGCTGCATCGTATTGTCTTTCGGAGCCCAGCCTATCATCAGCTGGTCAATCATCTCATTGGAAATACCCCACTTCTCGTGAATGAAGTGCCGGTGTTCGTCAGTCAGATTCGAGTGATAGAATCCTGCAACTGCTCGCATGAAAGGGTAGAGCTCTGCCTTCTCACTGGCCTGCACAGGATCGTGAGTAGGCAGTTGTACTCCTGCCTTCTCAGCTGCAATGCTCAGGACTTGAGGGAAATCATCTCTGTAATTAAGGCCTTCAGTGTAAGCAATCCAGCTGAGGACATCCCCGCCATCCTCGGTAGCTGTGTTGTTGTAGATCTGCTTTTTTGGATCCACAATCAGAGATGCTCCGGACTTAGAAGTAGCAGAAGTTGCACCTCGGTAGGTGTTTCCGACTTGTTTCAGGTGGATGGTTTCGCTGATGACCTGGACGATATCCAGCTTTGACTTGATTTCATCTATTAATGCACGATCATAACTCATGCAAGGACCTCACTCATCGTAGTCGGCTCACACTTCGGCAAATCAAGACCCGGAATTACCTTGTCATAGTTTTTTATGACCCACTGCTTCACCATCGATCTGTAGATCGTTGCAGCTGCTTTCCTGGACCCGCAGAAGAATATTGGAGCTCCGCGTGCAGACAGTGACGCAATAGCTCCGATCTTCTCATTGATGAGTGGTCTGTCATCCGGAGCATTCGGTGGCCTGTAGTTCAGGAACTCCATAATGTCACATTCTGCGAAGATCCGGAACTGATTAAATCTGTGATTATCTTCGAACCTCTGGATTTCTCTGTAGAGGCGTTCCCTGTGGTCGCGATTCATGAGCGTGCCGTAGAGGTCCTGACAAGTCTTCCTCTCAACTACCAAACCTGCAAAGCACTGATCAAAAGGCTTCGAACCATTCACGAAGAATACATAGTCGCCTACTTGGTCGAAGGTTGTGGTTTTTTTGGGCAACATTGGTCTGGTAGGGAGTCCGATCTCCTCCTCACTCCATGGCAACTGCTCATTGTTGGCAACGAAGATGGTGATGTCCAGACGGTCATACCATCCATGCAGCTGGCCTCTCAGACGATTCTGCAGACGAGCTTCAGCTTCTGTACCTTTGTATTCCTGAATCTCATGGTGTAGCTGAGTGATCTCCTCTTCGTAATCCTGGCGGGATTTCATCAGAGTCCTCCCTCAAAATACATCCACACCGTCACCATCAAACACATCACTGTGAATGCAATCAGAGTGCAGATGATAATCATCTTGTCACATGTGGAAATGGCATTCTCATCATTTGGCAGCTGTACTCTGCACGACCTATACATTGACTGCCAACTACATCCCTGGTCATCGGAATCTTCAAAAGAATAAAGGGAATAGAGAGGTTTCATCTCCTCTTCCTCCTGACTTCCCACAGTATGCACCGTGTATTCGGATCTCGGGTTACTCTTTTCAAAAACCCACGATTTGCAGCACGGTTTAACATTCCACCGTTGGTGGTCTTGAAACGTTCAGGCAAATCCTGGTGTGTGAACCGAGTGTGACCGGTCTCATCACACCATTTCAGTAGCTCGTCGATGTAGTGGCTCACGTTATTGAATTCTTCAGACATCAACAAACGGCCCACCTCTCGACTCTTCGAATCTTCCAGACAGATACTACCGGCTTCTGACGGCGTCTGTCAACCTTGTGGAGATATCCACGGGAGACAGCTTTCTGGAATGGAGCACCACTTTGCCTTTGCAAGCATTCTGAAAGTTCATTGTGCATGAATTCAGTCTTACCGTTTTCATCGGACCACTGCTTGAGCTATCTCATGTAGTCGTTGACATCTTTGAATGGAGATGACATGCTCATGACATCACCTCATTCCATGGTCGAATCACAGCAACTGTCTGAGTGACAAACTTTTTCCAGTATCTACGGACTGCTCGCTCACCGTCACCTGTAGCCATGGCGAGCTCCTTGACATTGTATTCAGGATGCTCTGTATGTGCAGTGTGAATCCGGTGCATTTTTAGGATCTCATCATGTTGTCGGATATCTGAAGTGCGAAGAGTTTCGAGCAGCTGAGCTTCTGCAAGTGTGACCTCGAGGCTCACCAATACCACCCCTTCAGCCGCCATAACTTGTGAATCCATTGACGGTGAAGTTGTTGAGCTGAGAGGTTACTCATTCAGACCACCGCCTTCTCATTCTCAGGATACTCACAGTGATACGGAATCTGAGGACCTGCATTCAGGTCAGTCTTGCAGTCGGGTCTTGCTTCGATCATCTCTTCGAAGGAGTCGTACTGTTCTCCTCTGTGATTCTTCTTGGTGGGAATGTAGACCTTAGCTTTGAGCTTTGACATGTGAATCACACCCCGAATGCCTGAAGCTCAGCTTGGCGAAGATCTGTTGGAGTCACCCCTGCATCTTCCATGACCGATTCTGTCAGCTGTACACTCATGTCAAGTTTGACTACCATGTTTCTCATCAGCTGCTCGTGTACCCTGTGCTTTGTGCGTGGGTCGATACACTTGCCTTCCTTCCTCAAGCAGTTGTCATACTCTTCTATGACAGCATTGACGAGGTTGATACGAAGATCTTCCACCGCAGCAAGTGCATCCCGTGGAAGTTCAAAATCTTTGAGTGATTTGCTCATCTTCATTGCTGCTCACACTCCTTGATTGGAATCATGTTTCCTGGAACCTTGCCAGTAATCCCACAGGTTGACATGTTCCGCTTACCTCGACTTGTCTCCACTTCCTTGGTGACAAGATGAGGACAACGGCGAGCTCTACAGCCGACTACAGACATGTAAGGACTGGACATCAGTTCTCACCTGCCTGATCCATTTCAGAAGAGTCATAACACCCACCAAGATCACTTGGGAATGCTTCACGGAGAGCTTGAACAAGAGCTACTTTCCTGATCATCGTAGCTGGGATCTTTGCCCATGATGACTTCCCAGTATTGTACTCAGCCATGGATACTTCAGCTACGAAGGGGATGCTACGATCCTTCCTGTACACTTTCGCCCATCCACCAAGTAACTCCTCGCCTTTCATCATGAAGGTGCCTTCCCGACGGGTTGCCTCAAAGAAATAATCCTCTTCGGTATCGGCTTTGTTTGATTTGACAATGATACCAGCTTCGAAACCATCGAAAGCAGGATTGTCCTCAGCCTTCTTCGTAAACGAATCCTTGCCCACGACCAGAGTGGCCGGGGAGTTGTTGTATTTGATCAAGTATGCTTCTTTGATGAACGGATTCAACTTCCTGTGCTCACACAGCTGCAGGAACATGAAGATTTCCTGGTCTGTAGCAGTTGGACACAGGTACTGCCTGATGTTCTCAGAGGTAAGGTCAGGATTGGGAGCAGTTACAATATTCTTATTAGGAATCGTGACGTCTTTTATCTCGGAGGGGACTTCTTGAGCACTTTGGTCGGTCGCATCATTGGAGTCCCTCCTCTCGTCATCACTGCTTTCTGGCTGGTCGTTCAGGGCTGATTGGATCAGCTGATGGATATCACTGAGGACCTGATCTTCCGGATCATCGTCGTGATACACGTTTGTTCCGTCAAATTTGTAGTACTCCTGATTCTTGAAATTGACAACGTAGATGACATAATTCGCGTTCAACTTCCATACGCCTTTAGGATCTGGTTTGAATCCCATCAATTCTAATTGATTCCCTACTGTCTTTTCTGTAAATGCCATACTTACTCACCTGCCTTGATTGTCACATTTGCCTGTACCATCGTCTCCTTCCTGAACTGGAACAACTCTTCGTGACCTGCAGCTGCATAGCCTTCGAGAGCCTTGTTGTCCCAGGAATAGCGTGGGTACGCTTTGCGGAATGTAGCTTTACCGAAGTCGCCCTTGAAGGATGCCTGATTCTCCAGAACAGCTTCACGAATGACCTCTTCCTGCTCTTGGATCTGTGCTACAAAAGGATCCATGATCTCACGCATCTCTGACTCAAGCGCATCCATCTGTGACTTCATAGGAGCAACTGCCACCTGCATCTCCTGTTTCAGAGACATGATCTTTGCAAATGCCTGGTCAATTTCTTCAGGGCTCATGCTTCCACCCCGCCGGTGTAATCAAAAACAGTGTAGATGGCCATACCCGGAGTCGAGTACCTGAACTTCTCAATACGCTCATTCGTATCAATGTAGTGACAGATTGGAGCCATCATCCAGTTAGGCAGGTGGCCTGTCAGAAGTACAGCCTGTCTGTCGTGTACCAGTTTATTTTCTATCCACTCAATGACGCTGCCGACATCGTTGGTTTCAAACATTCTCTTCCCACGTTCCTTGATCGTGCCAATCTCCTTAGGGAGACGGTCCAGATCAACCAAGATTTCTATTTCGTCTGCTGACATACTTTTACTCCTCTCGACTGCCTCAGCTAATCGTTTTTAAGCAGTCAAGGAAGCCAAGCCCGAGAATCGAACTCGAAACAGCACATGAGTGAGAGGATGCTGTTCACCAGACATGGCAGGGTGTGCAGGCAGTTTGTGGGGATGGTGTAGAACAGGGAACTGCCTGCAAATGGGAGTCACAGTGAGTCTTGAACCTCATCTGTAACACTATGAATTGATTCGCGGACCGCTCCCCAGTTGATATTACCTTCCTCGTCAGAACAGCGACAGAGTGTACCATTATTGAAGAGGAATCGTTTTTCAGATTCAGTCAGATTCATTATCGAGCCTCCAGAATCCTCTTCACATTCCGTGCCATCCGCTGAAGTCCAGGTGATTCAGTATGCTCAAGCATCTCGCCAAATTCAGCCCAATATTCCTCAGCTGCTTCGTAGAGATCATCGGGAATTTCGAGTTGCTGTGTTTGTGGGACCGTAAGTGTTGGCATGATTATCCCCACCTGTTTTGAGGAATAAAATCAGACATATCACACTTACCTGACATCACGCAGTTACAGAAGTCGTTGATTGCATGAGTGACCAGATCGGTTGCATTCAACTGGTTTGCGTAGTGTGACTCTAGCACGTATTCCATCTTCTCTACAGTCAGCCTGTCGAGGCTGAACGATTTTGGTACAGTCTTTCTTGTCATCTGATATTCTCCCTTCTAATTGGTGCGAGCTTTTCCCTAGTGAACGACCTGATGGCATCACTGACATTCATGAAGTCGCCACGTTCGACGAGCTTCTCGATGTCTGCTACATCGTTCTCGGGCATGTGGAGTGATATTTTTACCATTTTTACCTCCTATAAGCATACAAGAGTATGCCAATAATCTTACTTAAAGCTTATCATACTCTTGTATTACAATAGTCTGGCGACTGTTTATAAAGTTGGCATACAATAGTATTACAAAAGGTGTGCAATTATGGCGAAGACGATAGGTTCTACCCAGAAAGAAAAAAAGACCATAGCCATCAGTGCTTATCTGTTGAATCAATCAAACGATATGATAGAGAGTGGTGAATTTAGCAGCTTGTCTGACCTCATCACGACTGCAATGAACGAGTTCTTTGTTCACAAAAGGATGGGACTGTGTGGCGAAATGCACTCTGTCATGAAAGCATATCTCCAGACCGAGGAAGGTCGCGAGTTAATCAGATCTATCTGTGAAGCTGATCCAAAAGCTGAACCTGTTGTCATTGCAGAGTCGGTTGAGAAGAAGACATTCAAATAATTCGTGCTATGGGGGCACTTTTCAATTAATTGTTGGCGCAAGAATGTCCTTATTCAATTTCAAACTGTTAAAAAAATAACTGTGATATAGTTCATATTCATTCGGAGTAAATAAAATGGCCACGTTTAAGCTAGTACCCTATACATTTGATATTTATGAAGAAGGAAACAAATCTAATATTATTCCCTTTGATAATTTCAATAACAGTGGAAAAAACTATTACGATATTCTCTTTGATGACTTAGAGTCGGATATGAAAAATAAAGAAGAGCATGTCCTAAAAGGCTCAAAAAAATCACTATCTGTTGAGAGTATTACTAAATATCCAGAAATGCTTTCAGGATTATTTAAGTATGGCGAATTTGGAATTCAAGCCTCTTTCACCGATATTAATACAAAAACTGTAGTCACTGGAATGGAGAGAAAGCCCAACCATTCTGAGAAATATCCATATTTTTACTTATTTTACATCCCGAAAGGGCAACATAAAGGAATTGCAATCCTTCAAAATTACAAGAATATTGGAGTAAAAACCACATTGGAAAAAATTTTATCTACTTATTTAAACGGAACTCATTTGAAAGTTGAAATGCGGCCACTAATTTCTCGTGATTTATTAGATCAAATTGATAAGTCAAGACTTGTCGAATTTAACATGATACGGTACAACGTACCAAAAGACATTGCCGAAAAATTCAGAGACGATAAAGCAAACGAGGACGACGATGACTCTAAAGAATTCCATGAAATTCGTTCAATAGTCGCCAATCGGAATAAAGAACTTAACTTAAGTGGTGCTTTAAGGCAAACTCTTTCAGAAACCGGAAACGATTATTTTATAATTGACCACGAAGAATATAATGAAGTAAAGGCAGTTATTGAAATTGGAAGCATGAAAAAGACTCTCACCTTTGGAAATGGCAATAACAAATACCGTGAATCGATGGAATTAGAATTTACTTCTCTCAATGGTGGGTTTCCAAAATACGAAGAACTTTATGATAATGCAATTGAGTATCTCGAACACCTTATTGAGAAGACTGGAGCTTATTAATGTTCAAGCTTATTGATGTGAGACATATTGTATCTAAACATTATCAAACACTGCGGGAAGATTCGAATTTACCCGTAATAGCTTTTATATTTTTAATAATCCCAGTTTTAATCAGCTTATTTCCAATCTGTTTCGATAAGACCTTGACCGAAAATTCAGTCAATTCTCTTATAACAGCGTACTCAATATTTACTGCACTTCTCTTAAATGTTATTTTAATTATTTTTGACATCGTAAGAAAGGGTACAAATGACAATATTCCCCTAGGAGATGTAAGGGCAAAGGTCAAGAATAAGATGAAAAATGTACTGATTGAACACTTGTATTCCAATTCACTCTATGCACTTCTAAGTTCAATCTTAATTTTAGTTCTCCTATTTAGTTTATCAATAATCGAAATATGGAATATAGAAATTTTCAAAATATATCAGTTTTCATTTAACGTATTGAAATTTGTCTCGTTTATTATCTATGTCTTGGTTGGTCATTTCATAATGAATTTAATCATGATAACAAAAAGACTTTCCGTCTTACTGTCTGACAATTTAAAGGAAAACTCAAAGTGATTACTCATGTACGTTCGCACCCGCTGCTCTCACTGTAACAAAGTCGATTACCACGACATTGCAATCAACACACTGGTACGCAAGACCGTATTCAGTGACCACAGTCAGATGATGCGATATCTGATCGAGAACATCGATGTGGATGAGACAATCTCAGAAGAAGAGATGGCAAGATCTGTTCTCCAGGAACTGCGTGGGTATGTGTACGATGGCATCACTACATACGAACTTTGCCGAATCCTGAAAGAATACTTTGGAGTAGTCGCAATGCATTGCTGTGATCTAATTCAGAAGATGAAAATCGAATTAGACATGTACTGTCCGGATCATCAACATTTGTACTTTGTGGAAGCTTAAGCTCCATAAACATCACAGTTAAATACTTTTATACAGTCAAAGGATTTAATGAGTTTATCAAACGACCGATTGGCAACAAAGATTGAATCAAAATTGGAAATTCCAATGATCGTCGTTGCTCTTTTTGTATTGCCTCTCGTGCTAGTTGAATTGGAAATTGTACAAACTGCACCACGTATAGTAAAAATAGCAACCCTATTAGATAATCTAATCTGGTTTATTTTTCTACTAGAATTCGTTTTAATGTTAAGTCTTCGCTCAGAAAGACTAGAGTATACTAAGAATAATTGGTTTATGCTACTATTACTTGTCCTTACGCCACCGATTATTGTGCCAGAAGGATTTTCTTCACTTAGATCTTTGAGATCTTTACGTGTTGCTCGAGCAGCCAGAAGCTTTAGAGTTTTCATTGCTGCAAAGCGGGGATTAAAACCAATACATCAAATATTTCAAAAAAACTCGATGCACTATGTTACGGGTTGCTCATTGATTATAATAGTCCTAGCTGGAACCCTTTTTAGTCGTGTAGAGGATCAACGCCTTTCAGAAGGGGTATGGTGGGCAATTACGACAGTAACAACTGTGGGCTATGGAGATTTGTATCCAGAAACACTTGTTGGTAAGTTTTTGGCATTTTTTGTCATGATTATTGGAATTGGCTTTGTTTCAATACTGACAGCAAATGTCGCTGCTTATTTCGTAGAAAATGATCGTGAAAATGGAGATCATGATGTACTTATAAGAAAAATAGATGAATTGTCAAAGAAGATCGATGAACTTGATCGTAAAATATCTGAGAAATGATAATGTAAACATGGAATAGGTGGTCCAATTGATAAAGAAAATACTAATCATATTATTTATCGTCACATCATTGACCTTATCCGGTTGTGTCGATTCAACAGAGGATATCCAGGAATCTGTAGAAGACATACCTGCGATAGTGGAAGATATCTCAGATACACTCGATGACATGGAATCAGAAGTGGAGCAAACTCCACAAGTAGAACCAAGCGAATCACTTGTCGTCGGTGCATTCAACGTCCAGGTATTCGGAGTTTCAAAGGCCGATAAGCCTGAAGTCATGGCAGTACTCGCAGACATCGTACGAACATATGATGTAGTAGCCATTCAGGAGATCAGAGATGCTTCACAGACCGCACTTCCTGAGCTTGTAGATCTTGTTAACAACGACGGCTCTCAATACGACTATGTAGTTAGCGAGAGACTCGGCAGGACCACATCAAAGGAGCAGTACGCGTACATCTACAATACACAGACTGTGGAGATCACAGGAATGCCAGAAACCTACCCTGAACCTGAAGGTACTGATCCATTCCACAGACAGCCATACATTGCTGCTATCAGTTCCACCCAAGGTAACTTTGATGCAGTCCTGATTGTGGTCCATACTGACCCAGACGAGGCCACAGAAGAGATCAATGCACTGGATGATGTCCTCACCTATGCTCAGTCTGTATACCCTGAAGAGAATGACTTCATATTGATGGGCGACTTCAACGCAGACGGTTCATATTTTGATGAAGATTCAACTTCAGATCTCGATGCATATCACTGGGTAATTGACGATACTGTGGATACCACAACGAAGTCTACAGACTATACCTATGACAGGATCGTGCTGACTGATAGTTCAGACTTGGTAGGAGACTCAGGAGTATTCAGATACGACTTGGAATATGGATTATCTGAAGATCTCACAACTGATGTATCAGATCATTATCCAGTATTTGCAACCTTTTCGATAAGTGAGATAGAAGATTGATTGAATTTGCTGTCCTAATCGGCAGCATCTCTATTTTGTAGAAGCTTGATGTTCAAATCAGGCTCCCGCTTCTTAAAGATGGGATATAGGTAACAGCAAAAAACCGAACTCTTAAAACTTTCAAATAATAGATTTCTAGTAAAGTCTAGAATATTTGTTAGAAATATGATAACCCATAATAAATATTAATATATTTACATAACATATACTATTTTTTGATAATGTATATATAAGATAGAGAACATCTTTTCTCTAAGGGTTTACGCTAGTCTGTGGGGGGTCGACAAGGCATCGCTGCCTTTTTTGAACTTGGAAATTCCGGGCATGTCCTGCCTTATTGATAGTGATCTCTACAGATGTAGGGAAATCTTAAGATTGTAATCAATAAGGTGGTGGAAATAATGGGAATTAAACAAGGTATACTGATAAGTTTCGGAATAGCTTTGCTGTTAATGACCGTGGGAACGGCATCAGCAGCTACAATCACGGTGAACAATAGCACAGGAGATGTAGCAGATTTCACCTCGATACAGGCAGCTATAGATGATGTAAATACACTGGATGAAGATACCATTCTTGTTTATCCAGGAACATACAACGAGAACGTGGATGTTTATAAGTCAGTGAACATCACATCGATAGATGGTGCTGCTGCAACTAATGTCGTTGCTTTCTCCTATGAAGATCATGTCTTCGCCGTATATGCAGATAATGTGACTATCAGTGGCTTCAATGCGAGTGGCGCTTTGGATCCAGGTATGGCGGGTATCTACCTAGATAATTCCAGCAACACCAGGCTGAGCAACAACATCGCGGAAGGGAATTTTGCCGGTATTGTTTTAGAGGGGATTTGCAACAACACCATGCTGACCAACAACATGATGGTAGAAAATCTTGCGGATGGCATTGTGTTATTCGAAACCGATAACTGTGTCCTAACTGATAACACAGTGAATGACAATGAAGTAGGCATCATACTGATATTTGCCAATAACACTATCCTGACCGACAACATCATCGAGAATTCTTCTAATAGTGACATCGTAATGATTTATTCCCACAACAACAGGTTGATCGGTAATACGGCTGCTAACAGCGATTACGGTATCTACATAGATGAGTCCAGCAACAATGAGCTGGCAGACAATACGGTGATAAACAATAGCGCAGCAGGCATCATGCTATTACAATCCGACGACACCAGACTGACTAGCAACACTGTGTCAGGTAACATGGAGCCAACCGCCATGGTCACCTATGGCATCTATTTAAGTGGTAACAACAGCACATTAATCAATAATACTATATCCGTCAACGCGGATTATGGTCTCTATTTGGATGATGATTCCACCAACAATCTCATCTACAATAATTACTTCAATAATAGCACCTATTACTTCATGCTTGTGAATTATGATGGCAGTAGCACGTGGAACTCAACAGAAATGGTGACCTATGTATACGAAGGTAACACTTACACGAGTTATACAGGTAACTATTACTTCGACTATGCAAACGAGATGAGCAACGACATCGATGGTGATGGTATTGGTGACACGGCCTATTATGTAGACCCCTATCCATTGATGTTCTGGCCGGTTATCCCAGTACCTCCCATAGTAGATCCTTCAGATGCTTTGGATGAGCTTAAAGGAGATGTAGATGCTCTGGATGAACCGACTCTCATTAAAAAGCTTGATGGCGTAATCAGTATGCTTGATAAGGAAGAATATGAGAAAGCCATTGAGAAACTTGAGGATTTTATTAAAACTGTTGAGAGACTGGAGAAGAGGGGTAAGCTAACTGAGGGTCAGGCTGAAGACCTAATCAAAGAAGCAGAGGATATCATTAAGCTTATTGAGAATTTAGAAGGGTAAACTAACCCTTCTTTTGCTTTTTTTAGTCAACACTTTTATTTTGTAGAACAGAGAGATTAATATTTACCTTTGTTAGCACAAGTGCTATTATTAGAACTGTCTTTCAGGCGAGATTCTCATCCCTTGAGCCGGTGCGGAGGATAATTGACAATAGTTCTGCATTGGAAAGTGGACCGGGACCGTGTTTTAGCAGGCGTTCCCGTGGGCGTTCATCTTCAGGCATATCGTGTATCCGCACTTTATTCTCAGGCATGGATGGCTATAATATAGAAGATTAATATAAACCAGCCGAAATTTAAGTTGTTGAATTATATTTTTATGAGAATATCCTTTTCTTCATTTGCATTTTTGATTGTCCACAATCTCTTATTTCGTCTTATTTTCATCAGCCATTACCTTCAACTCCAATAATCCAACGTGCTTATATAGAGAGCTGAAAATACAGAGAGATCATGAAAGTCATCTCAGTAATAGGCTACAAGAACACAGGAAAGACCACCCTTGTTACAAGGCTGGTGCAGGAACTTTCAAAGCATGGACGTGTGGGAACGGCCAAGATGATGACGGATCATCGCCTTGATAACCCGAATGCAGATACCGGGAAGCACTTTGATGCCGGTGCTGACATGGTCACAGCGATCACAAATAGTGAGCTTGTTTCCATTCAGCGTGACCCTTCCGTTGAGAAGGCCATCGATGCCCTTGCAAATGCAGGCATGGACTTTGCTGTGATCGAGGGTGCAAAGGATAGCCCTGTTGCCAAGATAGTACTGGGAGATATTGATGAAGACGTTCAGAATGTTGTTGCAAGGCTTCCTGCAAGGTCTGACTGGGACCTCCGGGAGCTTGTGGATATCATCAGGGAACAGCCTGATCATGTGACACTTGATCTCCTTCTCAAACAGATAAAACAGGTACCTGGAATAGAGAAGGTAGGCGGTATTGGAAGCTTTACCGGAATAGTCCGAGTTGACAATGATGATTTCAGGACCAGCAAGCTTGAGTTCGAGAGCTATGAAAAGGCGGCAGCTGCAAGTATACAGAAGATCCGCGAGGAGATCATGCAGCAGGAAGGCATCATTGATGTGCTGATCCATCACAAGGTCGGTACCATAAAACCTCTGGAAGATATCGTATACATTGTCGTGGCAGCAGGCCACAGGCAACAGCTTTTCCCGGCGCTTGCCGAAACACTTGAAAGAGTTAAGTCAGAAGTTCCGATCTGGAAGAAAGAGATCACCGTTGATGGTAACTTCTGGGTCCATGATCATGCCTGAACTTTTCTGCAGTTCAGCGCATCCCAACTTATTTTACATGTAAATTAATTATAAATTTTCCTTTTTTCGACCATTTTTTACTTATATTGCTTTATCCTACAGCGGTTGCCGTATGGTTTTGCACATTAATGTCATTATTTGTTCAATAACTTCCAGAATATACTTGTTTCAGACGAAACATTAAAGTATGACTCATGTTAACGATTGACATGATCTTTACACTTTTCTAAAAAACACGTGGTGACAATTATGTTAGGAATAGATGACCCGCAAATATGGATCGCCTACGTCCTGTGCGTTGTAAGCGCTCTTGGTTGTATGGTATATGGTCTTTTAAAATGGAATGAAGAGGAGGAAGAATACTAATGGCAGTGAGTACTCCCCTCCTCGGAGTTATTGTACTTATTTACCTGATGGTCGTTTTCTGGTGTGGCTGGCTTGCATACAAGCGTACCAAGGAAGTGGACGACTATATGTTGGCAGGAAGGAATGTACACCCTGTGATTCTTGCCCTTTCCTACGGTGCTGCATTCATCAGTACATCGGCGATCGTAGGTTTCGGCGGTGCTGCCGCTGTCTTGGGAATGGGAATATTATGGCTTGCTGTTATGAACATAATCGTAGGTATATTCATTGCTTTTGTTCTCTTCGGATCCAGAACCAGGAGCATGGGTGTTAACCTTAAGGCAGTGACTTTCCCCGAGCTTCTGGGAAGGAGATTCCAATCCCGCTTCATCCAGGGTTTTTCCGGAGTGGTTATCGGCTTGTTCATGCCGCTTTACGCAGGGATTGTCCTGATAGGCGGAGCAAGATTTGTGGAAACCACACTGGGTATCAATTATGATATTGCGGTCATGATCCTCGCCATCATTGTTGCAGCTTATGTCATTACAGGAGGATTACTTGCTGTCATGTACACCGATGCTTTGCAGGGAGGACTGATGTTCATTGGTATGGCCATCCTTCTGGTTCTGACATACATTAAGCTTGGAGGCATCACCGAAGCCCATCTGGCACTTACCAACATGGCAAGTCTGGTCCCTGACAGCCTCACAGCAGGAGGACATACCGGATGGACATCCATGCCGGCATTCGGCTCGCCTATCTGGTGGACACTTGTTTCAACACTGGTACTTGGTGTGGGGATCGGCGTTCTCGCACAACCGCAGCTTGCAGTGCGTTTCATGACCGTGAACAGCAAGAAGTCACTCAACAGGGCAGTATTTGTTGGAGGTCCTTTCATTCTCATGATGACAGGTGTTGCCTTTGTGGTCGGTGCACTTTCAAACGTGTATTTCTTCCAGACAGATGGACTAATATCCATCGCCGCAGCCGGAGGGAACCAGGACCTTATCATCCCGGAATACATCAACAATGCCATGCCTGACCTGTTTGTGATCGTATTCATGGTAACCCTGCTTGCAGCAGCAATGTCAACAATGAGCTCACAGTACCACACAATGGGAAGTGCAATTGGTCACGATGTCTACCGCGAATTCATTATGAAAGGCAAATCCGGCCAGACCGTTACTATGACAAGACTTGGAATTTTCATTACCATTATTGCAAGCGTAATACTCGCATATATCCTGCCGATCAGCATAATTGCAAGAGCAACAGCAATATTCTTCGGAATTTGTGCAGCAGCCTTCCTGCCTATGTATGCAGGCGCTCTTTTCTGGAAGAGAATGACTCGCGAAGGAGCAATTGCAAGTCTGTTGGTAGGTACATTTAGCAGCCTGTTCTGGCTGACATTTGTCCATTCAAAGGAGGCAGTTCCACTGGGAATTTCAAAAGCGATCTTCGGTATGGATACGATACTGACCGGAACCTGGACGGTCGTTGACCCTATACTTGTAGCAACCCCACTTTCAGCCATTGTGGCCATTGCAGTCAGCCTTGCTACAAAACCACCATCTGAGGAGCACCTTGCTACCTGTTATAAAAAATGAAGATAACTGACCAGGGTAACGTCAGAATAAATTAGCAAATACTACAAATACTAAATTCTGTGGATCACCTGATCCACTTCTTTTTTAATTTAAAAAAGAAAGAACTGAAAGTCTTTTTGGACCCCCTTATTCTTAAACACAGAACAAAAATGAAGATCACTGGCTAATGCTATTCAAAGAACAAAGACCAAAGAACAGTGATAGGAAGGGCAAAAGCCTATGACGGAAAGTTAGAGGGGATGTTTATGTAGTATATAAGAATTACTTCGACTTTTGCCTGATAAAAGTTTGATTACATCGAATATAAAGGTATTGATTTGATCCGTCCAACGACATCGAAAATCAGAAATAAGGTCCAAAACAAAAGTGTTATCATGAATTTTGGTGTCGTGATCCATGGGCCTGAAGTTATCGACTCCGGTCATGCAAAAGTGGTACTTGAGATGTTCTCGAAAATGGGAAACGTCAGTGCAAAACTTGGTGGTGCCATGGGAAAGATCGCAGTCATGGATGCACATATGGAAGATCTTATAGACATCAAGGAAAGCCTCAAACCCAGTATGGCAATTGATTCCCTTTTTAGTGAATGTGATGCTGTCTGTCTGCTCAATCACGGAAAAACAGTTAAGAACGGACTTGAATTTGGAGGCATAGTCATGTCAAGGTTGAAGGACAGGAACAGCAGACCTCTGATACAGATAGAAAGTCCGGGATGTGATGACGGAACCGTTGTCTATTGGAATGATAAAGGGCAGGATCTTGCAAAAAGGACAGGTGAGCTACTAGATCTGCCGGTGAATAAAGGACCTGACCATGGAGATGTCCGGATCTCTTCGGCAGGCTCAAAGACATTCAGGAAAATAAGCGGAGTCCATTCCGGAGAACTCGTCATGATCGATGGTTTCGTTATTGGAAAAGCCACATCAGAAGATGTTTATATCGTAGTGGAGAATGGTTTTGTCATCGGACTGGAAGGCGGGATCGTAAAAGAACACGGACTTGAGAAGCTGCATATGTATGAATCCAGGGAACCTCTTGATATCAGGACAGCCTGGGTGAAAACCGGTGCCATAAGAAGAAGTCAGAGCAAAGGACCTGGAATTCGACCACGAAAATGTCGTACACTTATACATGAGAACAGACCTTCCTGCACCACTGCACTGATAGACCACATTGCAGAGAAGTCCATAGAACTTGCTGAGGGATGCAACTGTGCAATAACTGTTGGAGATGATACGACAGCAATAGCTGCTGACATTCTTTACAGGTTGCACATACCTGTCATAGGTATCACAGACGGAGATCCCGATGGATTCTCGCATACTGTGCATTTCTACCCGGGTTCAATTATCATGCAACTTGAACCGGGATGGGATGATATCATCGGAAAGATAATACAGAAAAAATTGTTCTGTGGAAAAGTCCGTACCGAATTTAGAAGTTTTGAGGAGATGAAAGATAGTGTTCAGGAAATTATCGGCGAAAAACTGATTTCTCTGACAATTTACTGAAAATATAAAATAGAATATATGGATTTCTGTTTTATACAATCAATACAATTATGTATAATTTTAATAAAAATATTTATATTTTCCGTTTTTGTTACACACAGTTTAAATATAATAATCACTAATCTTTAATTGGGGGTAGAGAATACTCCATAGTATTTGGTACGGTGATGGACATGATCAGCTTTGGTGGGAAGCAATCAGGTGTGTCCAACGAGGAAATCGTTGAGTCACTCAAGAGTCTGGGAATGACACGAAATCTTGCTACGACAATTGCATATCTGTCAAATGTGAAAGAAGCATCTTCACAGGAGATAGAGATGAACACCGGACTTCGTCAGCCTGAAGTCAGTGTGGCAATGAGAGCAATGAGGGAGAATTCGTGGGTCTCTGTCCATAATAAGAAGGTGACCGGCAAAGGAAGGCCTACAAAGATCTATTCTTTAACAACGCCTTTTGAGAAGATCATCAAATATTATGAACAAAAGATCCGTGAAGAGAACGAAGCAAGGATGCGCATAATCAACAAATTGAAAGATATGTCTAAGTAAGAGTGCCCCGAACTTTTTATCCGGGGCCTCTTGTAAGATTTATTTGTTGATCGAAAACATAATGATTTTAAGATAGCTATGCTTGTGACTTTAGCATAATTGGAGCTGAATTGCTTTAAAATGTGCTATGACAGTTGATACCAGTTATAGTTATTCGAGGGATATTATTTTTAAATACTATTCATAAATTGCAGGCATAATGCAATTCAGACATCATACCTAACTTTAGAGCCATATATCTGACATCATACCTAAATGTCGCATCATACCAGCTATTCAGATCGATTATTAGATAGATTATAGTTAAAAAAAGAGTTTGCCATCGAATTGATAGCATTGGATATAAAAGCAGGTTAGCCACCGGATATTGCTTTAAGGATCGTTAGTGTGCCGGCCTCGACTGTTCCGTCGACCGGAACAGCCTGACCATTGTTTAATAATATGACAATCTCCTGATTAATATCCAGTGTGTTCAGAAGGTCTTCGTAGGTTGATCCTTCCGGAACATCCATGATCTGGCCATCAGGACTCTCAGGATAGATCTTAATTTCAATTCGTGGACTCAATCTAGTAGTTCACCACCTTCTCCCTTGAGATCATCGAGGTTTTCGTGTATCAGTTTATCTTCCAGAATTTCGAGCTTCTTCTCGCCTTTACGTTCTGATTCGCGTTTGTTATATTTAGACATACATTTTCACCTCATTAATTAACTGGGTCCGTATAGTTATTAATCCTTTCGAAGAAGGGTATATATACCCCTTAATGAGAAGCAGAACCGGCAATATTTATCACATATCAACCAGAACTGGAACATATGTACAATTCACTGATCTTTGATGCAGACGGCGTTCTGATGGACTCCATGCCATGTCATGCTGATGCCTGGATACACACATTTTCAGAAGTAGATATTGATATCGTGCGACAGGACATATATGATATTGAAGGCTCCAATCACGTCGGCGTCATTAAATTAATATTCGAAAGAGCCGGGCGTGAAGCCAACTCTGAGCTCATAGAAAAACTCAGAGTACGCAAACGTGAACTTTTCTTAAAAAAGAGGAACATTGCTCCTTTTAAAGGAATGTACGATCTGCTCAAAGAGCTGAAGGAAAAATTCCACCTTGCTGTAGTCTCAGGTTCCGATCGCCCTATCGTAGATAGCATGCTAAATGAGTTCTACCCGGATATCTTTGAAGTGATCATAACCGGTGCTGACGTCACCAATGGAAAACCCGACCCAGAACCATACCTGAAGGCCATAGAAATTCTTGGTGCAAAAAAAGACAGCTGTCTTGTGATAGAGAATGCACCCCTGGGAGTGGATTCTGCAAAGGATGCCGGACTCTTCTGTGTGGCTGTCGCAACTTATGTTACTGCTGAAAAACTAAAGAAAGCAGACATCATATTCCCGGACCATGCCCCGTTGATGGAATTTCTGGCCGGTCTGGAAACGGAAGATCAGGTTCAATGAGACATTATCAAGAGATAAAACATAAAATTTTTCAAAAAAGAAGGAAATGATCAGTATTTCTGATCAATACCCTTACAGTAGATGACTTTTGATTTGATCTCAGCCAAGTTCAGTTGTATTTAAACAAGCCTTACAGTCTCAAGGTTTGTAAGTGCTCTTGTTTCAAGACGGTATTTCTTATGTAATGAGCTTGCAAGATCAATACAGGAACGTTCATCGCCATGTTCTGTGAAGACACGTTCAGGCTGTGGTTTCATCTTCTTGAAGAAGTCCATTAGCTGTTTCCTGTCGGAGTGTCCTGAGAAACCATCGACAACTTCAACGCCCATGTTCATCTGCACGACCTCAGTTCCGTTCCTGGATGAGAGTGGGATCTCTTTCCAGCCTTTCTGGATACGTCTTCCAAGAGTTCCGTCTGCCTGGTAACCGACGAAGACGAGAGTGTTGTTAGGATCAGGTGCAAATGCTCTGAAGTATTCCATAACAGGACCTGCGTTCATCATACCGGAAGTTGAGAGGATCACGCATGGATGTGGCTCATTTATGATCTTCTGTCGCAGGTCATTGGAGTCCACCGGCTTGAAGCATTCTGCAAGGAACGGGTTCTGTCCCTTCTGGAAAATGAGCTTTCTCAGATTGTTGTTAAGGTATTCGGGATATGTCGCATGTATAGCTGTAGCTTCCCAGATCATACCATCGAGATATACCGGGATATCATCAATAATACCTTTTCTGATAGCATCTTCAAGTACGATCATAACTTCCTGGCTTCTTCCAACTGCAAAGGCAGGGATGAGTACAATACCATTGTTAGCAATTGTGTTCTTGACGATCTGCTGAAGGTTTCTCTCAGCATCCTTGAGGGATGGCTGTGTTGCGCTCGCAGCACCATAAGTAGACTCGGTTATGACAGTTTCAACACGAGGGAACTTATTGACTGCAGGGTCAAAGAGCCTTGTTGGTCCGTACTTGTAGTCACCTGTTATAACAACATTGTGAAGTCCGTCCCCAATATGGAAATGTGATATTGCAGAACCGATGATATGACCTGCATTGTGGAATGTGAGCTTTATGTCAGGTGCAATATCGGTCACTTCTTCATAATCAAGTGCAATGGTGTGTTTGAGCCCTTCACGCACATCTGCAGACTCATAAGGTATCCTTTTAGCGTCCTTTGCAGCAACATCGATATAGTCAAGCTGCAGAAGCACCATCATGTCCCTAGTAGGCGATGTGCAGTAGATCGGCCCCTCATAGCCATATTTGTAGAGAAGAGGAACAAGTCCCTGGTGGTCAAGGTGAGCATGTGTAAGTACCACAGCATCGATCTGGTTAAGTGGCTGCACCTCAGGCAAATAGAGATACGGCGTCATGTTATCATCAGAACCAACGTTCACCCCACAATCGACCATAACCTTAGACTCAGGAGTTGAGAGAAGGAAACAGCTTCTTCCGACCTCTTTACAGCCTCCGAGCGATGTGACCCTAACCCACTTGTCCTTGGAAGTGCATTCCCTGTGGATACTGCGTCCAACGGTCTTGAGGATCTCTTTACGCTCCTTGTGGTTGGTTCGCATGAACTCCCTTATGTTATTGACAGTACGTGATTTGATAGGTGGTGTACGGACAACCTTTGGCGTCCATCCGATCCTCTTTGTGATCTCACGAAGGGTTTCCCCATGTTTGCCTATCACAAGTCCGGGTTTTTCCGCCTCAATTATAACTTCACCAACGTCAGGATCGAAATGAAAATTAGAGAGAACAGATTCTTTTGGAACGGTATCTTTTATTTTATCGATAGCTTCCTCAGGAGGAACTAAAACCTTGGGATCCGGACGAACGACTATCCTTGTCCGAAGAGCTTTTGCAAGGTTCCTAACAACATGCCCATTGTCTGCAAATTGCTTCGGATCCTCTGTATAAACAACAAGCTGAGGACCCTCGAATTCAACACTTGTAATGGTAGTTCCGTCAGGGACCTTCTCTTCTATTTTCTTTTTTAGGTCAGATAGTACATCTTCTATTGCCATTAAACAGCCTTCCTATTTGAAAAAAGTCAAAAAATGTTAAGTTTTTTAAAAAAATATAGTTAGATAAGATCAAAACCATAGAACGGATCTTATCTTCATGGGATCAGTTTAGGGCTTCACGTTTTTTCTTAACCTCTTCCTGATCAAGTCTTTCATATTTGTCTTTTGTGATCACAACGACATCAATGCCTTCACCGGAAGCGGAATCTCTCTTCATCGCATTGTGAAGAGCACGTATTGCAAGGTCAACTCCCTCTTCTACGGTCATGTCATCTTTGTAACGGTCCTCAAGGACACCATAAGCCATCGGGGAACCTGAACCTGTTGCAACTGCCTTGGTCTCTTCGATCTTTCCACCGAGAGCATCCAGTGAATAGACCGCAGGTCCGTTCTTGTCAAATCCGCCTATGAGTAACTGCACCATAAGTGGATAATACCTCTGACCGCTTAACAGGTTGGAGAGAAGTGTTGCAATACCTTTGATCGTAACAGACTCCTGCCTCCTCATCTTGAAAAGTTTGGATTCTACACTAATGACACGTACGATCTGCTGTGCATCACCTACAGAACCTGCTGTGGTCATTCCTACAAGATCATCGATCTGGTAGATCTTCTTTGCAGTCTTGCTTGCGATAAAGTTGCCCATGGTTGCCCTCTGTTCAGTAGCAAGGACTACCCCATCAGAGCACACTATACCTACAGTAGTTGTGCCTTTTAAATGCTTATCATTATCCATTAATTATACCTCATAGCAAAAAACGAGAAAATCAATAGGTAAAAATGTGTCTTGCTTCCCGCAATACAACATCTGTTTAGTGATTTTATTATATAAATTTATCCATAGTGATTTTTGAAATGCTAGATCAGAGATCAAATGATACCGATCTCATCTGCAAGATCCCGGACCCTGGTTATGGCCTCCTGACCCATACCCCTGTCCTGCATACGCCTGATACAACGTGAGATGTTCACACGTTCTTCACCCATTACAAGATTATCAGCATGACATACTATTTTCTCTTCAAGAGTGACAGGAAGATAATCATCCTCAGGAATACCCAGAACCAGGGCCTCCTGCCGGGTTATACCCGCACCGATGTGATTCTTGATGATCATTACAATGCGTGAGTCCAGACCAAGCTCTTCAGCTATCGATACACCTTCAAGGGCATGCCGTATCCCATGGGTACGGGACCTGCCGATATCATGAAGGAGAGCTCCGATCTCCACTATTTCAAGATCAACATCATTCCCAGCCTCCCTGTATGCAGCAGCGATCTCCACTGCAATACCCGAAACTACCTGACAATGACGAATAACATTAGCTGCACAACCTGCTTCCTCAAGCAATCTCAGGGCATCGGAAGGCGTTATCATGATCAGCTTTTTGATTGAAGGTCATTAAGACGTTTGGAGAGCTTTTCAACCATTGGGGAATTGTCCTCGAACATAAGGTCCTCACCGCATACCGGACAGAGGAACTCACATCCACTGGCATCGTTGAACTGGAACCTTACACATCCTTCAGGACACGTGTAGAACACATTGTCCCCTTCAAATTCAAGACGCATCTTGAGATTCCTTATAAGTTTCTTCTTTTCCTTTGCAAGATGGGATTCAATGTCACTAAGGTCCAGCTGCCACAGGTATGTCAGCCATCCACTACTGGAATCACGCTCCCTCCTGCAGATCGCAAGCTTGTTCTCGTTCATGATGAAAAGCGTCCTTCTGACAATGTTGAGCATGACACCGGTAGCTTCGGCGATCTGCTCGTCAGTGACCTCGCCCTCTGGCATCTTCTCTATCATCTCAAGCCCCTCTTCACCCATCAATTGTATAAGATATCCCCGGACGACTGGATCATTTAAATCTGTCAATAATATCACCTTGCAAGTAAGATAGTATGTATAAGTAGATCGTATAAATAAATATAATATTAAGGATAGGACTCTTGTGTATTTTATTATTTATAGCTATTCCACAAAAAACCACGCCGACCTTATAAATAAGGTCAATTCAGGCCCCTTATCTTCCTGGTCACACTGATAACCTTTTCCATAACATCTTCACGATTTTTGCCGGTTGCAAGTACTGAAGTGATCGGATCGTCAGTAAATGCCTGATACCCCTCTGTCGGAATATCAGCAATTGGCTCACCTGCAAGCTTTTCATAAAAGGAGCTATCCACAGACATCTCTTTGTCCGCATATACCACAGCCCTTATGGCATATTGCAAGATATCAGGGGCCTTTTCCGGCAGGACGCCTTCAAATGCCTTGACATGAAGATCGAAAAGGTTCAGGCCGGTAGCCATCTCAACACTATCCAGACTGCCCTGTAACCTGGCATTCACCTCAATTACCACAGGGCCTGAATCTGTCAGAAGGAAATCCACACCGTTGGAACCGACAAGTCCTAACCCTATTGCGATCTTTTCTGAAATATCATACATTTGACGGGTGTAAGGTGTCCTGTAGGGCGTAATATTCCCACAATAAGCAAAAGGTAAACCTGACAGCCAGGGAATGCCTATGAGCTGCTCGTTGGCTGCGATCGGTACTGAACGATTCCCGTCTGCAACAAGAGACACACTTGCCGGAAAACCGGAAAGGAATTCCTGGACCATAATATCATCTGATGATAGTGTCGGATCGATAAGTAGCAGTTCATCAAGAATAGTGATCAGGTCATCTTCATTATGGGCGATCCTGTTCAACCGACCCCCACCTGCGCACTTTGGTTTTACCATAAGCGGGTAACCGATCTCACAGGCTTCATCCACATCGAATGAAACAGGATGAGGGATATCCAGGGATTCGAGCTCTTTTGCAAGAGATGATTTGTCTGATGCTTTTTTCATGACATCCGGATCATTGTTCAGGATCTTCCAGGATCGATCGCTCAGGTCGAGCTCCTCAAAACCGGAACCAAGTACGATGGCATCAGGAGAAACATCAAAGTTATCGATCAGTTCAAGTATCGTCTTTTTATCTATGTTCTTGATATCGATGCTCTCATCTGTAAGAAGGGACTGGCAGGCTACAGTATTTTCCTTCAGGTCCATGTCACAGAAAGCATCGATCGCATAGACATTGTATCCGGCCTTCCTGGCGGAGCAGGCTATGTTCCTGCTGCTGTATCCTAAAACGAGAACGTTCTCCAGATGTGTGGCCTCCTTAGAGCCTGTGTGAACTGTCCTCAGGGAGGGCAAACAATCCTTTCTCGGTACTTATCACCGGGATCTCACTGCCTGGCTCGGATGAGAAGAACATTGGTTTCTTCAATGTGATCGTCTGGTATGTAAGAGGATCAAGCACCATGATCTCATCACCCTCAACATCCACAAGAACGGCAGCAACCGCATCATTCCTGTTAGCTATGCGTATGGCACCATCCAGCCTCTCCGTCTCTTCCAGGAACTTTGCACCGCTTGCAAGGTAAATACCTTTGGATGTCTTACCGGAGTTACGGATCTCTATAACATCCCCTTTATAGAGAATGATGTCACCAGGCATGAACTCTGGCAATCTCATAGAGAACGTGATCCTGTAAAGGTCCTTACCGTCCTTATGGCTATAAAGTGAAGGAGATTCAGAATAGGAACCACCAAATTCGGAAACTATGGCCTTGCAGATCTGACGGCCTGCATTTGCAGAGCCAAGATAGATATCAGCACCGTCCTTTGAATCGAGAGTTTCCGTGATGAACGCAAAGCGATCTCCCTTTTTCCACAATTTCTCAACCATGTCAGCACAGATAAGTTTGCAGGCGTCGACCTCTTCAGGAGTTACTATCCTGTTAGTTGCCCTTATCTGCAGGATTGCCTCAAAGTATCCACCTGCCATCCGACTGCACCTGTCACAGGCTTCACGAATTATGCGGACCTCCGTCTCAAGGTCCTGATGCAATGGCTCACCTTCTACCATTGCATCGATCTCTACTTTCACCTTGTAGAGATGAGGGGTCATCTGCCGTGGCTCCATGATTATATCGACATCATCCGCTTCCTCGTGGACAAATAGCTCATCCTCAACTGTCCTGATCACGATATCCTCAAGATCTCCTTCATCCCGCCACTTGTTGCGGTCAAAACGTGCATTACACCTGGAACATATCCTTGCATGGAGAACAAGCGGAAGCACAGCTAATGTAAAGTTTTCTAAAAAGCATTTTCTACAAACGTTTTTGTAGAGTCTTTTGGTCTCTGCCCCGCATTTGGGGCACAATGTAAGGCTCATCAGGTGTGTGAATGGTCAGTAGTTAGATATTAGTCTTTTGTCTATCACAAAAACTTCATTTCCGGAACATGCCCCTGGCAGAGAACTTCTGCTTCAACTTTTGAGTGAACAATGGCCTGAGACTCCACAAAAGCTTCTTGTTCTTCTTGAACAGAGCAGCCACGAGCACGATGAAATCCATCTTGTCAAAGCTAACGTCCTTTACAGATTCTGCAAGGCAGTTGAGATCCTCATCAGCCATGTTGAAAAAGGTATCTTTCACAATAAGGCTGTTACCGATGTCCTTTCCGATGGATTCACGCCAGCGCGTTTCATACTCCTGTAGCATCTTCTCCGAGACATCACCTGAAGCTATCGCTTTTGCTGCAACCTCTCCTGCCATCATACCGGCATCCATGGCGTTGCTGATACCGCCTCCTGTAAAAGGATCGGACTGCCTGGCTGCATCGCCCACAAGCATCAGTCCACTGGCAATTGTCTTCTCGACAGGACCACTTGCAGGAACAGCGCCTGCTACGCGTTCAATGATCCTTCCTTCAGGAATGTTCTTTTCCATGAAATCGGTCAGCAGGTCAATAGACCTTCTGCCCCCGGAACGGTTCCCGAGTATGCCGATACCAACGTTCGCAAGGTCGCCGCCTTTTGGGAACAGCCAGACGTATCCGGCAGGTGCAACCTCATTTCCGATGTAGAAGTAACAATATTCCTGGTCAATGCCAACGCCGCTGACAAGGAACTGTGCACATGTCTCAATATGTGAAGGTTTCAGGAAAGTATTGATACCCGCCCACCTGCCAACCTTGGATTCCACACCATCAGCACCAATGACAATATCAGAACGGATCTCATGCATCTCACCACGATACATCAGGTGAACGCCGCATACGGTCTCTTTCTCAATGATAAGTCCGGTGACCCTTGCTTTTACAAGAACTTCAGCCCCGGCTTCTGCACTCTGCTCTGCAAGTGCACGGTCAAAGACCTTCCTGTCAAGGACATAACCTACCTCAGAACCGGCATTTTCCTCGGACATCGTGATCGTAATGCCATTGGGAGCTATGATATGTGCACCCTTAACCTCAGAACAGATCCACCTCTCATCCGGTTCAATGTGTTGCTGGAGCCTGAGCTTGCTAACACCTTCAGCACACCTTACAGGTGCACCGATCTCCTGTCGCTTCTCAACAAGAAGAACGGAAAGTCCTTTCCTTGCAGCAGTTGTTGCTGCTATCGAACCAGCCGGTCCGGCCCCTACAACGATCACATCATACCGTTCTTTCATAATATTGCTCCAAAAGTCCCGAAGATTATATCTGACAGTTCGGGACGATTGTTACATTTAAGTTATTTTATTTAAGATTATATGGCAGCTGTTGCTAATATAAATACATACCTTTTTACGATTAAATCGAGTTGAAGCTTTACATTAAGCGATGCTTCCTGATTAAGGCATTTACAATAAAATCTACAACTTTTAAAATGAATAAGAGTTAACGCCGTTTACTTTTTGAATGTTAGTAAAGTATTTACACATATAAGTCTAATTTTTATATAAAGATAATCGCACACTTGAATTATTGTGCAAGGTGGTGGTATCGAATATTAGATTGGGGTATGGAATTGTAAATGGTGGTATGAGTTTGTAAATATTTGTTGTAGGGTGGGGAATTACCTACACAATTTAAAATATTGACAGATTTCTATAAATTTAAAGGGTGGTACATATGAGAAACAAAAATATAGCAATATTTGTAGGGCTGGCTCTTGTATTGATGAGCTTGTCCGTAGTCTCAGCAGAAGAAGTTGAGGTTGAAATGGAAGTAATGCCAGATATGTTCGTCCTAAGTGCAAACAGCCCATGGCTGGAACTGGATGTCTATGATCCCGTTTTAGATGAAATATTAGAGGGATACCCATCATTTGAAGAGATCAACACTAGCGGCCTGGCTGACGAATTAAAGCTAAATGAGACAGACTTCTATGTCGAGATCACCAATAGTACAGGTGGTGAAATATTCGGAAATTATGCGGAATTTGACCGTTTTGAAATTAAACAAAGTGAAAATACCGATGATTTCGTTCTAGCGATCATGATATCCAGATCCAGTGTATCATTAGATCCCGGATCTATTAGTGATAACATTGATAGCCCATTGAAATTTGTGGTAACAGGTACGATCAAATATCCGGAAACGTACGAACTGGATGATGTACAATTCGAAGCAACCGATCCGGTCGTCGCTGTAAAGGTAAAGGGAGAAATGCCTGAAAAAACTGGAGGAAATGGAGGTAATGGAGGAAAACACGTGACTTCCTCTGATGAAGCGGATTATCCCATCAGCAAAGTTGCAGGCATAAATGCCATTGAGCCCACATGTGATCCTGTAGTAGTACATGCTTTGGTCTCACCTCTTACGATCATGCTGGAGTCTAAATGTTCTATGTTTGGCATGGAGGTCAAGGACAACGCAAACGGTACTGATGCAGACACTCCTGAAGTCGATTATGAACCATATGATGTTCAGGATATGAACGACAAGGCTCTTGTGAACATCGAGATGGGGATCATTTTGACTGAGGATGATGGAATTTATGATGAAAATGGGAATCTTGTCGTCGGTGAAATTGCAATAACTGCTGAAGATATCAAGGATAATCACGATATGTATGAGATCAGCCCCGAAACAGGTAACCTGGTATTGCAGTATACCAGAAGATCTGTTTTCAATTTCGAACTCGGAAATAATTCTGAAGGCGATCTCGTTACGGTTGGTGCTTTTCTTGAAGCTTCCTGTAATGGCGATGATACAACTGGTTCAGTCCCATTCTATATAAGGGGTGCATTTGAAGAAGGCATATATCCCGCAGGCACGGAATTTTATGGAGAAAGCAATGCTATTGTGATGGGAAATTCGCAATCAAAGAAGAAAGGGGGTAAAAATAAGTAAATATCAGGGATAGGTCTTAGATATTAGAATTATATTTTTTATTTTTTAATTAAAATAGTACATATATTATGAGACAACATAAAATTCTCAATAATATAACATGTTATTTTGTAAGTTTATTTCATAATATTGGAGGAAGTCAGAATGAAATTAAGAACTATAAAAAATCTTGCAGTTTTTGCCGCTGTTCTGATGGTGGTCAGCTTACTCCCCATGACAGCACTTGCAGATACTCAAAATGAATCTGAGGCTGCACCCGGACAAACGCAGATGAACAATTCCAGTGAAGCGTTCAGCCTGCAGGAACAAGATAGGATTAGGACACAGGATAGAGTGAATATTCAGGAGGCTAGGAATGAATACAACAATCTGACATATGAGTTCCAGATGGTAAAGAGGCAGCAGGCAAGAGGTGAATTTACAACTGAAGAGATGATCGATGCATCTAAGGTTTACCTCAATAGTACAATCGATTACATGGTACTTCG
The DNA here is from genome assembly GCF_052057775.1 of Methanococcoides mangrovi. Classification (GTDB taxonomy): domain Archaea; phylum Halobacteriota; class Methanosarcinia; order Methanosarcinales; family Methanosarcinaceae; genus Methanococcoides. Next base: position 1,965,323 of record NZ_CP195121.1, read on the forward strand.
TCTCGAGAGTATAAAGGATGAAGGCGACTATCCCGAAGATGTAAACGAGACCATTGACAGTTACATCGATGAACTGGAACTTGCCAGAGTTATTGTCGAAGAAGCCGAGACAAGAAAGGAGCTCGCTGATGCAATGAGAGATATAAAGAAGCTCTGGATGGATGCAATAAAGGACATTCAAAACTTCACTATAGTAAAGGTTGAGGAAAAACTTGAGAATCATATTGCCAACACCGATCGCATATCTGAACGCCTGCAGAATGAAATAAGAGAAATGGAACAGAACGGCGAGGATGTCGAGGATCTTCAGGAAATGCTTGCTGGATACAATGAACTGAGAGCTGAAGCAGGATCACTCCTGGAAGAAGGTGATGTTGATGAAGCAATTGAGAAGAGCAGAGAAGCCAACGAAAGGCTCAGGGAGCTCCACAGGGAGATGAAGCAGTTCAGAAACGGTTTTGTGAACATGGCCGGCGAAGGTCCTCTTAATGCAGAAGGAGATGGGACTATTGTTCTTTCCGGACAGCTGGAAGTCTCCATCAGTGCAACAAACGCAATGCTTGTTATCAAGGATCTTGCCGGAGATTCATATATTGATATCATTGGAACATATGACCTTGTTAATGAGGAAAGAGCACAAGATGGAGAACATGCCCTTGTATACCACGACTTCACCGGTGATGCTATCATCAATGGAAGCATGCTAACCATTATGGTCCGTGGTGAGGACATGACAGTCTTTGCAGAGGGAGACGGAACTGCTTCACTCTCAGGTGAGGGATCATATCGGATTGGTGAGGGTGCAGAAGCATTCGTAACCGAGTTTGCAGGAGAGGTTTCAGAAGCTGAAAATGTCGATGACGAAGGCATTGTAGAAGAAGAAGAAGAAGAAATGTCGGCTGATTTCGGAACTGAAAATGTGAAAGGAGCCGATGTATCCGGTCAAAATGATGAAGGCAATAGGCCACAGGAGGAATGATCATGGTCAGCTTTAAGCACATTGGAATTTTTGCGATACTTCTGATAGGACTCACTTTCTCAGGTTGTGTTGAAGAACAGGCTGAAAAGGAGGTAGTAGATACCGAAGCACAAACTGCAGACGAGATACTTGCGGAGGAAGGAATTGGGCTGACCGATTCGGAGATAGATGATCTCGAAACTGATCTTGACGAACTGGAAGCCACACTTCTTGAACTTGATGAGGACGAGAAACTGATCATTGAAGAGGTCTGAACAGATAACAGTTCAGATTTTTTTTCTTTTTAATCATTAGCACAATGCATCCAACAGCATGATATTTGCAAGGGTCCTCTTATTAAAGAATACTGTAATATAATGCTGTAGAGATTCTTTTACTTATATTAGATATTTTAGATATTTTAGATATTCTTCGTGATTGAGTTCGAGAAGTACCTGCATAAAAGAAAAGAGATCATTAAAAAAGAACTTAATGAATGGATAATTGGAATATTGATTACCAAATATCCATCCTATTCACATTTTCAGCTATTCCGATTATGCCAACGATCTCATTGTTTCCTTAGTCTATATGCGATCGATAGCAAACCAATGATCGCAAAGATAGCTTCAAACCCTGGTATTCCCTTTTCTTCGGCAGGTGCTGAAGCCCCTATAATTTCTTGCATGTCTTCATGCATTAGAAGAGAAACACCCAGGAATGCGGGATCATCTGAGTAGTAGGCATAGAGACTGTTCAACAGTTCATTGACTTCTTCATCATCGGATCCTTCGCTTACGACAACTGTGATCAGAGCATATTCTCCAGATCCTCTGATCTCTCCCATTTTTGAAGCAACAGAATCCTCTATTTCTTCAGCTGTAAGCTCGACCTCCTCCATGTCATGGGCCATTAGAACAAAAAGATCAACATTGGATGTAATGTCCTCTATACTTGACCTGTCATAAGCTGCCGGAATTCCTGCAACCAATAATGTCTTTCCAGCTGTTTTTTCATGGATAGCGTCCAGAAGCTGTGCATTTTCCTGACACACCTGTTCCAGTTCAACAGGATCGCAGGTTTTCAGGCTTATGTATATGCCATCAAATCCTGCAAGTGATTTAGTGTTGTAATCAAGGACTGCCTCGACCGCCTCAATTGAGCTTTCATCGATCCCATCCACGAAATCCTTCTTTTCATCAAGGATCATTGCATGGACCGTCATGTTATTTTCATGGGCAGATTTTATGAATCTTTCGGAGCTCCAGATATTATTGACATCCGTTCTCAGGAACACCGTATTTATGCCACTGTCCTTCAGATCGTTTATAACGGAAATCGATCTGTCATCAGAATAAGGCTCAAAGATAAAGATCGCTTGTGCTCCAGCATCAGAGGCAGGCATGTTAATATCCTTTAAAATTGGCTGACCGACCTGTATATCACTTTCCGGTAAGGGCTCAGGCTCTTGCGTAATGACCTCTCCAGGAAGTAAAAAGGTTGGCTCCTGTGGCGTATATTTGCGTACAAATGCATAATCCACAGCCATATATCCCATATTTTTTATTGTGCTGGCCGTAGTTGAATACAGGTATAATTTCAATTCATTGTCCGGGATGTGGTCAATTACAGTTTCATCTTCATTTTCAATGTCATAGGAATAATCCATCCTTGTGTCTCTTACCCCATTCTTGAACCATGAGACCTTTTTGAAATTATCCTCCTGATACCATGCAATACCTGATGTATACCATGTCCCCTCCGCAATACCAAGGTCCGTCAGATCTCTTGACTTGAACCTATCATCATCCCTCGTCAAAGCCCATGAAACCCTGCTCTCATTGGCGAGTTCTGTACGATAGACTATCTTATTTTCGCTTTCGTCTTGCGGATCAAGAAGTCCCTGCTCCAGTACCGGACCTATTGGTTCGGTACCAGTAGTAACCTTCATTCTCTTGACAACGAACATGGAGTTTATTTCAAATGCATCCTTTGAAGTTATTTTTGAATAATCTGCAGGGTGCCTTACAGGTGCTTCCAGACGAATGATCCCATTACCAATATTAACATCCCCTCCACCATTTGTTTCAGATCTCCAGTTCGCAATGCTCAAGCTCTTTCCATCAAAATCATCGAAGAAATCGAAAGTTGAATCCCCACTGCTAATATCCGTTGCAGCCGGATTTCCATAATGTATTGTCACATCGGTCATTCCATTAGAGGGAATAGAAGGAACTTTGATCCATACTATAGCTCTCTTTGATCCAGCATCCCACTCTTCGATCCAATGAGACAATTGCTTGTCTTCTACAGAAAATCTGATATCAGACCCATCAGGATTTGCTTTTGAGAAATCGAAATTTGTAGAGTCAAGCAAAACCTGTACCTGATAATTGATTAAATTCTTACCAGAGTTCTCTTTGATTGTCATTTCTTCAGAATAATTCCAGTCTCCTCCACCTGCATTGGATAGAGCAACGCATGTACCCATCATTCCGGTGAAAAGAGTTATGGAAATGAGCAGAAATAAGATTATTTTTCTTTTCATACAACTCACCTATGTTATATATTACCCTATTTCATTTATATAGAATGTGTTAATCCGGACCCTGACTGAAGCCAATGACAGGGATCATGGAGCTGCTTGCGCACAGAAAAGAAAAGGCATCCTTAAGGATGCCACTTATTTTTTATTATTCAGTTAATATTCCTTTATTCTTGCTTGATTTCTGATAACTCAAATTATCATCCATCAAGCAAAGATCTCTTCCAGACCGCTTTCCAGATGAGGATACATTGCATCAGTATAGCCATGGGATGTACCATCAACAGTACCGAAAGATTTTGGCTCATCGGCCTTTTCGAATGTCTTCAAAGCGGCATCGTAAGGAATGATGGTATCATTGAGAGAGTGTATCATTACAAACGGACGTGGTGATATTGCACCCAGATAGTTGTCAGGGTCAATGGATATGAAGAAGTCATAAGCTGCCTGATCAATGACATCCTCCCTGTTCAGGGAATCCGAATCATAACCACTTGTGCTTATGCCTACAACACCGGCAATGGAATCATCAATAGAAGTTGCAATGATCGCAAACCTGCCTCCGTTGCTTGAGCCAATCATTGCCACCTTCGAGTCATCGATCTCAGGCTGGTCGCGAAGCACATCTGAGGCCATCAGGGCATCATATACCATGAGGAATTGTTCCGGCTCGGCACCGTTTCTGAAGACCATAATGTCATGTTCAACATTTATCGCACCAAGATTGCGCTGGTCGATCACAATGGATGCATAACCCATATCCGCCAATAATACAGAAAGGCTGTGCTCGTTCTCCTTGGTTACACCTGCTCCCGGCAGGATCACAACAGAAGGAACAGGACCACTGTTATTGCCAGTTGTTGCAGGAATTGTCAAAAGGGAATCAACCTCGGATTCCCTGCTTGTGTATGTGATGGTCTTAACAACATATCCGGAGTTCGAGTCGTCAATATCAATTATAGAATACTGAAGTTCTTCGCGCTCAGGATAGGACAGCAGCCCGTCATCCGTCATTTCCCATGGATCTTCCTGGCCGCTGTAGAATACACCGTAGAAACCTACGAGTAGCAGCGAAACACCGATCAGGAGTACAACGTTATTATGACGTTTTAGGAACGTGCTCTTTGATCTGGTTTGATTTTGTTTGGTTTTAGCCATAGCTAAACAAAAGGTATCACAATAAAAAAAAGGTTTTCCGTGTCATGGAAGACACGGACAGGATAAGTTTGTTTATTTGTTCGTTTATTTCTTTGGTGGCCAGTTCTGTTCCATCCAGCCAGGAAGTCTTCCTGAGTCTGCCGGACCGATCATAACGGCTGAACCTGTTTCGTCTTCCACATCACCCTGAAGACGTGCTGCAAGTCCCGGAAGGACAATCACATTGTTGTTGAGCTTGCTCATGTCGAAGCCTGCTTCCTCCAGTCCCTTCTTGATCTTTGCAGCTGTGAGCTGACCGCCTGCGACAGCAGCCTCTACACCAATACCGTCGGTGTCGATAGCTGTGAGGTAACAGTTAATGCCATTGGATGACAGGTCGCTCTCTACTGTGTAGTATGTAAGGGCGAAGTTGGTCGTGACAAGCAGTGGTGAATCTGCTGTCGGTGAACCTACCTCATAGACTCCCGGATCTACTGTGACCGGCTTACGTGGGTCGGTGTAGATGGTGTCACGGATGTGGACCTGTGGGAGCTGTGCGTATGGCTCGATACTGTGGAGGATCATAATGTCACCATACTTGATAGTGAAAACTGATGCAACCACGGTTTCCCAGTAGGATGCACTGACATCATCATCGTGTGCCAGCCATGCTGTAAGAGGCACTGCCATGATCGGGAACGCAATATCGCGGTCACCGTTGATACCTGCCCTTCTGATCTTCAGGAAGTTCTGGAAGGTTGTTCTCAGTCCCTTTCCTGTCGGGAATGTTCCCGGATCAAGCACGACGTCCTCAATGCCGTTCTCTGAGAATGTCTTTGCCATTGACTTGAGCATGTCAAGGTCATTTGGTGCAAACACTGTTACAGGAACATTGAATTCCTGTGCAAGGGCTGCAACATCCTGCCAGTTGTCCTTGTTGGCTGCGTAAAGAAGTGGCCTCTTCTCTGCTGCAACCTCAAGTCCTGCCCTGAGAACTTCAGGGTTGAATGAACAGAGCACCATTGGGAAATCAGTTGTTTCCATTACTTTCTTTACTGCTGCTGCGAACTTTGCAGGATCGTCTGAAACGCTGCGCACTGCGATCATGTCAAGGGTAAGGAAATCACCTACATAGAACTTCTTGAAGTCCTGGATCTTGTTGACCCTTTCCACCATTTCGCTCTCATCCATGGTGTCCCAGACATCGTATGCGAATGCGGTCTTGTTGAAGAATGTGAGCTTGTGACGGTGCAGTACATCGTCGCCACCGATGGTAACTGCCTTTTCACCTACACCAATGACAACTTCCCTGATCTCAGGTGCAAGAAGAGCTTCCAGCTCGCCGTGCTTCTTCTTGTACTTCTCCTCGGTAACAAGAGGAGTACAGTCAGTGGCTTTCAGTGACCTGTCGATAAGGTGGGATGCGAATGCCATACATGATGTCTCACCACACTGACCACAGTTGGTTCCCGGAAGGAACTTGTAAGCTTCAAGAGGGCTGTTTATTTTCATTTATCACACCTCCGCTCCGATCCAGTTAGTAATGTCGATCTCATCTGCCTCAATGGAACCGTAGAGTGTCTGTGTGATCTCCTTGAGCACCTGTACAGATGTTGGATGCATCATCATGAACATGTCGTTCCCTGCAAGTGAAAGTGTAAGACCTGTGACGATCTCCCAGATAGGACCTCTGTACTCACGTGGACCCCAGTCAGAATCCTGTGAGAGTGGTGATTCCTTCATCCATGACTCACGGGCACCCCATGCATTGGTGGTACCGGAAGACATTGGGAACGTCAGTTCATCGTCGCCCATGAGGGCTGCAAGCCTGATACGCTCCATGTTAGTGTAAGCATAGTCCAGACCGTAACCAAGAGCTGCGGTTGTCGGGTCCATTACGATGCTGTCCCTTGGGACTCCGCACTGCTTCATGAGCTTCCTGTTAAGCTCCTTCTGTGCGTTGATCTCAAGCTGTGTCCAGGAAAGTACTGCATGACCGTAGTCTGTTGCAGCCTTTGCAACCCTTTCGTAATCAAGGTTAAGACTTGCGGATGCCAAAAGTACGCGCTCGCCTTCTGCGACCTCAGCTGCCTTTTCAAGGACCTCAGGATCTTTCTGTGGGTTACCTGAACCACCGATAACGATAGGTACGTCAACTGCCTGAAGTACGTCCTCTACGACCTTTGCTGCTTCCCTTGCAGGTGTGTCGTTGATGAGAGGATCTGTTGAGATCAGGTGTATTGTGACCATATCTGCATTGAAGTCACGTACAACCTTCTTTGCCCATTCTGCAGGATCGTTGATGACATCTTCGTAGTTGCCCTTGACAGCTTTTGCCATTCCGATAGGCATGTCGAAGACATCCATTGTAACGTAGTTGCGGTGTGGCATCTCAGCATCGAAGTAATATGGAAGTGCGTTCTCGCCACCAAGGGTGATGGTGTGCTTCCTGGAACCGCCATCTGCTGATGTGGCACCAAGGGTCACTTCCTGGATAGGAGTTGCCCACTCGCTCATCTTTGCAACATCGAACTTTGCAGGGAGAAGCTGCTCTATCCGGGACTGGCCGGCGATAGGTGCCTGTGGGAAACCGCCCATTGATGCAGCGAAAAGCTGGTCAACAGGGTATCCAAGCATCCTTGCAATATTTGCGACATGTAATGAGATCTGTGCAGCCTCATGACCAAGTGCATAGGCCATAGCAGGGTTAAGACCTCCGCCTCCGCTGATATCGAGCTCGATGTCTCCTTCAATGGTCACTCCTTCAAGTGACTCGACATCAAGGTCTTTGAAGAGATCAGTGAGACCTGATAATTTCATCTTGTTTGACATATATGAATTCCACCATTTTCTTAAATGAAGTAATGAAAGTTCTTACAGACCAAGTTTCTCCGCGATCTTTGCAACCTCTTGTACAGCTTCAGAATCGTCAGGAAGGTCGAAAAGAGGCAATCCCTTAAGGTCCCTCTCTGCGATCATGCTGTCCATCGGAACGGTTCCGATCAGTTCAAGGTCAAGACCTTCTGCGGTTTCCCTGATCGTTTCCTTGTTGGTGTCTGTAACCTTGTTCGCAACAACATAGATATTCCTGACATTGGTCTCAAGTTCCTCGGTGAGTTCCCTGATGCGTTCTGCGGTTCTCAGACCACGTCTTGAACCATCAGTAACCACGATGAGATCATCGACATCACGAATGATCTTACGGCTGAAATGCTCAAGTCCGGCTTCCGTGTCAAGAATGACAACATCGTAGTTCTTCACTACCTTGTCCATGATACCACGGAGCAGGTTGTTAACATAGCAGTAGCATCCGGAACCTTCCGGGCGGCCCATTACGATAAGGTCGTAATTGTCCATCTCCTCAAGGATCTCATAGATCTTTGACTCGAAGATGGTCTCCTTGTTAACACCAGGGGGGAAGTTGTCCCTTTCATCCTGCATGAACTGTTTCATATCACCGACGGTCTTGAGGGTCTCGCAACCAAGGGTCTCCGGAAGGTTCGTGTCCGGATCCGCATCGATTGCAAGGACCAGTTTGTCAGTTCTTGTAAGGTGACGGATGAGAAGACTGGTTATCGCAGTCTTCCCTGTTCCGCCCTTACCTGTTATTGCAATTACTTTAGTCACAGAAGACCTCGTTTACTCCTTTCTCTGGATTATCACTTTGTCTATGCTGACCTTTGCGTTCTTGAGGATGATCTTGACACCGCCGGTTCCGGAAGAAGGTGGCATCATCATCATTGGCATACCCTGCATTGGCATTGCGGTTGGCATCATTGCTGGTGCTGCAACTGCCGCTTCCTGAACCTCCTCTTCCTCAGGTTCTTCCTCTGCTTCCCATCTCTCGACGATCGGATGGTTCTTGTCAGTGAGGAAGCTTCTAAGTGAATCAAGGTCTGCAGCCTCTTCTTCGGTTGCGATCTTATCAGCGATCTCAGCAGGGATGTCTGAAAGTACACGGTCCTTCAGGTTCTTTGGCATCCATACGACACGATCCCATCCACCATCTGACTGGATGAACTTTGGTGACCTGAAGTAGTTGATACCGACACCAAGGAAACCTGCGACCTGCTTTCCACCACCGGTCTGACCTGCCATTGTTGAGAATGGAAGACCATTTGGTGCAGTGCCTGCGTAGTCCCTGTCTACCCAACCAATACCATCGACCTCAGGGATGTAGAAACCTACTACCTCGAAGCAACCACAGGAAGTGTGTGGGTATTCAAAGAATGAGTGAAGTTTAATGCGGTCATATTCACCGCTTGAGAGTGACTTTGCGATCTCGTTGACACCGGAGTACTCACCGGACTCAGCATCGATCACATCGCCCTTAGGAATAGCGAACTGTGGACCTTCAGGATCGACCTTTGCTGCTGCACGGCCGTCGAACCAGTTGATAGCACCACAGAGTGAGATCCTGTCCGGTGTGATAACACAGACGTTGGATGGTGCGAATGACTGACAGAGACTGCATCCGTAGAATGTGTCTACATCCTCATCGTGCAGGTCACGGGTCCTGTCATCCCTTGACTTATAGACTGCCTTTACGGCATCCATCTCTTTCTCGATCTCTGCAAGATCTGTTACATATACAGCCTCGACCTTCTCAATGAATGGAAGTTCGTTCTTGAAGAGCATCATAACTGCCTTTGCGATCGGCTCAAAGGATGTTAAGCCCTTTGCAACAGCATCCTTGCTGATACGAACCCACACATCGTAGCGCTGGTTCAGGTGCATCATACCCTGGATGTAGTTCTGGAAGTCGTGGTTCCTACGTTCTACAATGGACTCAAGGTCTTCTTCCACAAGTTCTCCTGCGATCTTGTAGATCATTGCAAATGGGTATCTTGAACCTTCTTCCATCTCAGAGAGGTCAGGGCCGATAAGTGTGAACTTACCGTCCTCTACCTCATCCATGGGTGTAGCTCTTACAAGCTCGTATCCTTTTGATTTCGGTCCTGAGAGTTCGACGTACATGCCGTCCTTTCTAATCCTTTCCCCTTCGAACATAGGGGAAATCTCAAAGGGGAATTCTTCTGCCATATTTTATCCTCCGTAATGGTCATCTAATGTTCGTAATATGATTTATGTGATTTTGTTCGCTCTTAGAGATTCTCGATCAGTTCATCCAGTGCCTCGATGTGAACTTCAGGACTGATGTTCCCGAAGGACATAGTAGCATTCTGGACGTAGTGCCTTTCAATTGAAATGGACTTAAGATTTGAAAAGCTCTTGAGACCTGAAAGTACCTGGTTGAGATAGTATTTCAAGTGTCCAAGCATGATAACGGTATCATACTGGCCTTCGCCGTCAAGTCCCTGCCAGTTCGGATCACAAAGATAGGTTGCCAGTGCATGGACATTGATGTACTTTGCATTGACGCCTGAGTCAACCATTCCACTGATGGAGTGGCCGGTAGCAGCTACCGGCAAGTTTGCTTTCTTTGCGATCTCGATGGTACGCTTCAACAGCTCTTCATCCTTAAGGACCTGTGATCCTACGATGAAAAGAGGGCGTTTTGCTTTTGAGATCATCTTTCCAGCTACATTTGGCTGTACTGCCTTTGAGGTCTTGCAACCGTATGTGCAGTGTACCTGAGTGTTCTTGATAACGTCGACCATGATTAAGCCTCCTTACAAAGTCTCTTAAGGTTAGTCGGCTGGGCTGAAACATCGGATTTCATTGCTGGTCCGGAAAGGATCTTCTTTCTCTTCCAGTCAATTTCCCATCCATGCTCTGCTTCCAGGATCTTCAGCAGCTCCTCACGCTTTGCAAGCGGAAGATCTGTCTCTGTCCTGACGAACTTGTACCAGTCTTCAGGCATGACACCAAGATATTTCTGGCTGAGCTCGATGTAATGTGTCAGCTTGATCATCCTTCCCATGTTGTTGTCACTTGGGCGGATGCAACTCTTTGCGAGCATTGGCATCATTTCCTCAACGGTCTCAGCAGTGGTAAGCAGATATTCCGGAGCTGCCGGGATCTTCATCTCGCTTCCGTCCCTTGCATCGTAGACCTTCCATTTCTCTTCCTCATATGGCTTTGCAATGAGTGCCCTGCGGTACTTTGAACCATGAGGACCGAGAATTACAGGGATACCAAGCCTTGAGCAGCCTGTTCCGATGGAAGCTGCCTTCTGGGAATATGCACCCCATGCAACACCAACAGCACCAACACGGTTGAGTGTGTAATCTGCGATCTCCTCGAAGTTACCGGAGATGTTCTTCTGTGCGAAGATAGCTGCGACCTTGATAACTGCTCCGGAGATGTGTGAGTTTGAAACACATGAACCTGTGTTCATCAGTCCACCACTCCTGAACCTTGATGGGTACTGCTCATAGAGTGTTAGTCCGTCCTCGTTCTTATACATACCGAGGTCCATTGCTGAACAGCCTGAAACAACGACGATGTAGTTCCTTCTAAGCATCTCATCTGCGATCTTGTAGAGGTCCTTTGTTCCGTCAGGATAATTGGAACATCCGACCAGGGCAACGATACCAGGTGTTGTACCAAGTACAAGGTTGACACCTTCTTCCCTGATCTCAGGATCACTGATAGGTCCTCTGCCGACACGGACCTTTCCTACCTCCTCGCTGATGACACGCTGTGAGGATTTCTCGATAACGTTGACGATATCGATGCCCTTTGGACATGCGTATTCGCAACGACCACATGCAATACATTTGTCATGGAGCCACTCGAACTTTGTCAGGTCACCTTCACTAAGGCGGGTAAATGCCTCACTGATAGGAAGACTGTCAGGACATGCAATTTCACAGGCACCACAATGGACACAGCTGTCTGCAATTGCTTTAAGGTCCTCTTCTGCAGGAAGTGCCTTGATGCCTTTCTGCTTCCTGATCTCGGACATCATCATAGTAAGACGTGGTGCAAGCTCTCCGAGTTTCTCATAATCGAACATGAGTGCACCCTTCTCCTTTCCGGTGGTAAGGTCTTCAAGGATGTCTTCGATATCATCATTGGAACGGTCCTTAAGACCGTACATGACCTTGTCATTGGTCGTGAGGACAGGGATCATGAGCTTGCTTGCCTCTTCGAGGACATCAGCACGGATACACTGTTCATCGACAACGATAACATCAGGGATTCCGGACCTGATGGTCTTGAGCTCTTTTGCAAGTGTACCAACGATCTTTGCGTTCGGAGCTGTCCTGTCACCGGTCTTGTAACGGGTCATGTCAAGTGCAGTACAGCACAGACCACCGATCTCCATCTTATCATTGAGGCCCTTTTCATCCATGTAATCAATGATATCAGTGATCGCTGCAACGTTATGTCCGATAACGATCAGGGTCGGCTTGGATGAGTCAATGCACCCCATACCGATATCGGAAAGAGGTGGTTCCTCATCTGCCTTAGGGAAATCGAGACAGGATATCTGTGCGATATCTGAGATCTCCATACCAACGTGATCGAGCATACCGCCATGAAGTGCCTTTGACTCGAAATCGATAGCTGCTCCTTCCTGACCCATGTGGACGGCTGCAAGCAGCTGGGTAAGCTGTTCCTCAACATAGCTTAGGACACTGTCAAGATCACCGAGTGTCTTTGGCTGGACACCTGTGACAAGCTGGACGTTTGGAGCAATAATATTAGTAGCACCTACATCAAGTGGATGGTCCTTACCATAAAGACCTATCAGGTGATGGAGAAGGTGTCTTCCGTGTCCGGAGTGTGCTGCTGCACCTGTGATGACACGAAGCATGAACTCACGTGCATTGTGGCCTGCAAGGTCGATACCACATGCTCCTTCTTTGTTACCGCTAAGGTCACATGGTCCGAAAGTACAGTAACAGCACTGGTCACACATTGGAGTATAGACCGGATTATACCTGTCAAGAATATTGTGATCCCAATCTCTTAGTGTTGAGACGCCGGGCTTAACTGTAGGCCCAAGCTCAACATCACTGCGTTCTGCTTCTTTTTCAATAGCACCTACAATGTTGTTGATGGTGATCTGAACATTTTCGAGGTCGTCGATAGAAAAACTACCTGTAGTTAGCTCACTCATATGTTTTCTCTCCTCTGGATTGAACATTTCATAGTTAAACGATTATATAGACTATTTTCCACGGGTGTTACGAATTGAATAAAACGTAATAACTGCTGTACAGTCTTTGCAATGTTGGAGGTAGTATGTACATCTCATATATAAATGTTGTGATAATTTATCATGATTATACTAGATAATTCTTTTATGAGTTTACACCGTTACAGAATATAAAAACACAATGCTAAGACGGCATACCATGCCCGATCATGACACACTCCAACATAAGTAACGATGTTAACAAACTGGTCAGTAAAAACTGATAAATATTACTGAGCATCACGGATCATCACATCCATAAAGGCAAATGATCGGACAAGCCACTATAATTCATATAATAAAACTAGTTTCCAATAAATAATTTGTCAAAAATCATCTATCAGAAATCATTTTATTTGATAGCATATATTGACATAATGGATCGAAATAATATTTTTCCGATCGGGAGGATACATTGGATAACAAATGCTGGATATGTGGCAAGCAGGAACCCATGATGTTCACATGCCGCCATTGTGGCAAAACGTTCTGCTCAGACCACAGACTTCCTGAAAGACATGCCTGCGATGGTCTGGAACGAGGTACAGGATTCACTTCAGGAAACACAGGTACCTCAGGATATAGCCGAACCCATACAGCCAGCCAGTCACAAGGCAAGGATATGGACGAGGTAATAAAGAACATGATGAAGGATGCAGCCAGAAATGCTGCAAAAGGGGCTGCCACAGGTGCAGTCCACCGGACAAGGTCATCAATAAAGACAAGTCCGTCAATGGCGATCATATTCATCTGTATCATTTCATTTTTCCTTGAACTTATACCGGGTTACGTGGAACTCTTCCAGCTTGTACCAAGTACAATGTTCACAAGACCATGGACACTGATCACACATATGTTCCTGCATGCCGGGTTCGGACACCTCTTTTTCAACATGCTTGTATTGTTCTTCTTCGGAAGAGAGCTTGAAAGACGTATAGGAAAAGATCTGTTCCTTTATGTGTACTTCATATCAGGCATAATAGCAGCCTTTGGATATGCTCTTACAAGCAGTACAGGATACCCAATGATCGGAGCTAGTGGCGCCATTATGGGAGTTTTCGCAACACTTACAGTGTTAGCCCCGGACATGCAGGTATACGTATATTTCATACCAATGAGGATCAAATATGCACTACTGCTTTTTGCATTGCTCGATTTCGCTTTGATGGGTGCAAATGACATGGTCGCACATACTGCACACCTTAGTGGCGTACTTGTCGGATTGTACATGGGATACAGGATAAAGAATAACAGAAAACAATATAGAAGAGCAGCATACGATAACCGAAGGTGGTGAGCCTGAAAGCTGATACCGGCCATCTCGCACGATACAGACCAAGACCCGGAGAAGGAGAGGAGATACCATTCCAGTTCATAGAAATGGAAGAGAGGCTGGCAGGATGGTCACCTGAGCTTAAAAGAACGATATATCTTACACCCCCCTGCAACTATGACCCCCAGAAGCTTAAGCGTGTACGTGAGGTCTTCCTTCTCAGGATATACAACTGGATCCTCGAAGGCATCAGTATAATAGAGCTCTCGCACACAGAACGCGTCCAGTTTGAAGATGTCCTCAATGACTTTCTCCTATATGGGGGGGAATTACGCTATACAAGAAAAAAGCAAGGCAAGAAGACCATAAATCACTTCAGGCTTGAAGAAAGACCTGTTGAAGTGCCTGCAAAAAGAAGTAATCTTGGAGATATATTATGATCCTTTTTTTATCCATAACTTTTTATCATAAGAAATAAAATTATTTTTTGTCACCATTGGAACATGTGCAGTAACAAACAGGGGAATTAGATCAAGCGGAGATACTAAATAATATATGCTCATTTCTTAAAAGGAAGGGTTAGTGGGGAGATCACATATAGATAGATCATTTGTGATCCCTTATAATGAACATCACAATTCAGTGATAACATAATAGTTATAGATATTATTAATTTAAATATATAAAACAAATTATCATATTAGTTATAAAATAGAGGGAAGCATGCAGCACGTTAAAACCGGATTTAATTCCATTGTCAAATATCTTAGTACAAAGAAGGAAACCGACAGGAGACGCATAGGACTCCTTGTTGATGGTCCTAACGTACTGCGAAAGGAATTCAATGTTAACCTTGAAGAGATACGTGATGTATTAAAGGAATACGGTAATGTCAAGGTAGGCAGAGTATTCCTTAACCAATATGCATCAGACAAGCTGGTAGAAGCGATCGAAAACAATGGTTTTGAGCCCATCATTTGTTCCAGTGATGTTGATGTTCGTCTTGCAGTAGAAGGAATGGAGCTTGTATATAACCCTACCATTGATACCATTGCATTGGTAACAAGAGATGCTGACTTTAAACCACTTCTTACCAAGGCCAATGAACATGGTAAAGAAACCATCATCTTTGGAGTTGAACCGGGTTTTTCAACAGCTCTGCGTAACTCTTCCGATTATGTTGTGATACTTGAGAACAACGAGATGAACTACTACGAAGAGGAAGAAAACGACAGATCACACATTATCAAGGCGTCCACGACAATTTAAAGTCAAAAAACGAAAAATTGTTTCCTGCATGCAAATGATATTGCATGCAGTTCACAGGATCATGCATGAAATAATTCGATCGGTCAATCAATCGACCAATCAATCAGACTTTAATAGCCCCATTTTTGAAAGATCATTCCTGATGTGACTGCACCATATGAATGAGAGCCTCAAGTCTTTCGCGAGATAGTCCTTTTTTAACCTCGGTACAGTTCTTTACTTTATCGATCAGGACGCAAAGTTCATCGTGATCAAGAGTATAACCAAGATCCTCTACAATTCCCCTGAGAGCCTTCCTTCCAGTGTGTTTTCCCACAATGAGATTACGCTTCCCGCCCACCATCTCGGGACTGAAAAGTTCATAGGTACGCGGTTCTTCAAGAATGGCCATCACATGGATACCAGACTCGTGAGTGAAAGCATGTTTACCAACCACAGCTTTGTTCACAGCAATAGGCAATCCTGAATATTGCTGGATCTTGTTTGAGATCTCAGTAAGCTTTGAAGCATCATACCTTTCAATACCATGCTGAACCCTTAATGCAACCAGGAGCTCCTCAAGGGAAGCGTTACCTGCCCTTTCACCGATACCATTGACGGTGGTATGAAGTTGTTTCGCACCGGCCTCGGCAGCTACAAGTGTATTTGCAGTTGCCATTCCCAGATCATTATGGCAATGGATACAGATAGGAGTATTTACGACCTTCTTTATCTCAGATACCAGATAATGAGTGGTAGCCGGACTTAAAATACCAATGGTATCAGCTATGCTCACGTAATCAACTTTATATTCTTCTGCTGCCAGGAAAGCCTTTTTGAGTGTTTCAACGGGAGTCCTGGTACCATCTTCTGCTGCAAACCTTACCTTAAGCCCATGGTCCTTTGCATGCTCGATCGCACTCATTGCACAACCGAAAACGTCTGCACAGCTTTTATGATACTTGAACTTCAAATGAAGATCAGACATTGCAATGAAGATGCTGACGATATCAACGTCACAATCAATTGCTGCATCGACATCACTTACCACAGAACGTGCAAGACAGCAGATGTTCGAGTCCAGCCCCATATTACTGATCTCTTTTACGATCTCTTTTTCAGAACTGGAAACAACAGGGAATCCAGCTTCAATGACCTCAACACCAATAGCATCAAGCTCACGTGCAAGGTCGAGCTTTTCCTCCTTTGTAAAAGCTACACCCGGAGTCTGTTCACCATCCCTTAAGGTTACGTCACAGATCTCGATGTCAAGAGGTTTCATATTGAGGTATTTCATCAGTTCATTTCTGGAATAATCATCAGTATTAGACATAGTATTGATTCCCATTCGTTGTTCGAGAAAGCAATATATAAATATATAGGTTTTTAATCGGTTCTTTCCTCAACGGAGTTTGCTTTGGACCCTCTCATAGAAACCACTTGCAGAAGTTTCTACAAACCTTGCAGGAAAATTTGACTTCGTCAAAGTGACAACATCATTCTCCTGTATTGTATGCGTGTACTGGCCATCAACCACAAGTGCTGCTTCCTTTTCAGGAATTATCATCTCCACCTTGATATGACTGTCTGCAGGAACCACCCATGGCCTAGAGGACAGTTTAAAAGGTGCAAGAGGCACAATAAGTGTGGCATTGACATTCGGATCGATGATGGGACCACCTGCACTCATTGCATAGGCAGTCGAGCCTGTAGGTGTGGCGATCACAACACCATCAGCACGGACATCCTCGACCTCACGGTCATCGATCGTGATCCTGAAGGTGAGGATCTTTGCAGGTCTTGCAGTTGTAAGCACGACCTCATTGGTTGCCGGAGGTATCTTTTCCCCGTTAAGTTTGACATTAAGTCGGGAACGCTCAGTGTATTTGAAGCCCTTCAGGGCTTCCTCAATGGACTCGATCGCATCCGCAGGGTTCACATCAACAAGGAATCCCAATGTTCCCATATTGATACCCAATATCGGGAGCGGATCAGCCATACGGGCAATCGTGCGAAGTACAGTACCATCACCACCTACTGAGATAAGGAGTTCGACACCTTTATCCCTCATTTCCTCAATAGTGATGACCTCCACATCCTGAAGGTCCAGAGGGTCAGCTGTGTTTGAAGTAACAGCAATATCGACCATTGACTTGAAATGTTCAACGATGGTCCGGACCATTTCAAGTGCATCTTCATGGTCACACCTTGATACTATTCCGATCTTTTTAACGGTCATAATTACCTCCCTATAAGCTTCAGTATATCAGAATGCAGATGTCCGTTCGAAGCCACCATAAAATAAGGATTTATAATATTGCCCTTCAGCTTAAGCGGACAGCCATCGCCATCAGTCACCATACCTCCGGCCTCTTCGATTATCAACTTTCCTGCAGCCACATCCACAAGACGCAGGGAACCGCGAACATCAACGAATGCATCGATCCTGCCTGCTGCCACATAACATAGTTCAAGGGCAACACTTCCGAATATCCTGATCCTGCGAACAGCCTTGCAAAGGTCAATCGTCCTTTCCACGTGTCTTCGATACCCATAGAGACTTACACAGAAACTGCCCAGGACAGAATTATCAGAAGGTTTTATTTTCCTCCCATTGAAATATGCACCTTCCCCCGTACCGGCATGGAATGTGTCACCGTTTGCAAGGTTCCGCACATATCCAAAATAAAAAGAAGACACATCCGGCATCCCAACGGCAATGGAGATACTATATATCGGAATCCCGTTCGCCACATTGTACGTGCCGTCAAGCGGATCAAGAACGATCGAGAACTCCGGATCCTCACCAATTTTGACCTCTCCAAACTCCTCGGTCAGTACCCGCATGGAGCGGCCATCTTCACGAAGAACCCTGAGAATTGCCTGTTCGGAAACATCATCAATTAGTTTGGTGTCTGTGCCATCAGCACCCACATAAACAGTTTCGAAGGCCTCAGAAGTATCTACCAGCTCAGAAATCGCTTTTGAAGCTGCATCTGCGAGACGATCGCAGAACTCAAGTGCCTCCGGGAAAGTGATCATATTCGGAAAGGTAAAATGATGGGCAGATCAGATGCCCATCTTAGCGTTCGTTTCAGCAATGGATCTCTTTCCGTCGCTTTCAAGTTCCATCATTGCACGAATGGCATCCACGTTCTCAGGAATGACATCAGATTCCTGGTGGATGGCCTGGAAGAAATAAAGTTCTCCCTCATACATAGTAATAGATTCGTTCCAGACGCAGTTCTCCCACATGTCACCCCTTGGCCTGCCAAGGTCCTTTCCAAGCTCCATGATCTCGGCGGTGGATGTGATACCCTGTCCGACGAACCTGACGCGGCTCTGCTCTGCAAGGAGGTTCTCAACATCTTCAGCAGTGCATTCCCTCTCAAGCTCAAGGTTGATGGTGTGCAGGTGCATTAATGTTGTAGGGAGCTTGACTGCTGTTGTTGCAACGTCAATACCCGGAATGACGGTCTTTACATCAGGACCGTGGTGTGATGGCAGCTTGATAGGATTTGGGACGATCGCATTGATAGGACCGTTCTTGATGTCGTTAGGATCTGCAGATCTTCTCATAAGGGTTACACGGGCCTTCTTTACCCCAAACTCATTATCAAGTGGAGAAAGAACACGACAAAGGCCGGTGGTGTTACAGGAAACGACCCTGACAAAGTCCTTTCCAAGGGCTTCCTCATAGTTGGCTTCAGCGTTAAAGGAGCAACCAGCAAGTTCATGTGCCTCGCCACCCTGCCAGATAGCCTTGACGCCTGCCTTTTCATAAAGTTCCTTGTTGGTAACACCAACCTTACCCGGTGTACAGTCAACAACAACATCGGCTGCTTCGACCATATCCTCAACGGTACCTGCAACCTCAATGCCTTCCTTTTCCATTGATCCTACCCTTTCAGCAAGAGTGTAGACAGGATATCCCTTTTCCTGTGCAATTACTGTCTCAAAGTTAGGACGGGTCTTTGCAATACCGATGATCTCCATATCATCCTGGAGCATTACAGCATCTGCAACCCTTTTACCAATGGTTCCGTATCCGTTTATTGCAACTTTAACTTTAGTCATTTAATGTACCTCCATTACGAATTTGACACATATCAGTATATGTATATCAGAATGAACGATATTTAGACACCTTCGCACACATTCCCACAGGAACAAAGGTAACCTGCAATCAATGAGATGGCTCCTGATGTCACTCTTAATTCAATTTCCAATAATTATAGTTTCCCCTTTTGAAAAATCGACCTCTTTTATTGTACCGAAGATGATCGTCTTTTCCCCAAATATTCCCGTAAGCTCTATGGAATCACCATCAACGATCATTTTTGTGACAGATTCCATTACCAATTCCCTTTCATTGTCTTTGACAACAATTGCACTCAGTTCACACATATTTGCACCTTCTAATAATATGATTGTCACAGCCATCGGTGAAATTATTTGAACTTATATCATATGCTATAGATCACACATCAATATGTTCTAATGATAGATAACTACTTTCACACGAAATTCCGGATCTTATCTTACAAGCTTTGCAACAGAACATCCCATCTCAAGCCCCATATCCTCTGCCACAGCCTCGCATTTTGTACGAAGCAGGTATGCGATCGGCCGGAAGTTCTCCTCGGACATAGTTTCATAGTTGGCCATTCCCTTGCTTATAATAAGACTTGCATTCTCAAGAGCATATATGAACTCGGCCGGAGCTTCGTCAAAGCAGACACCCACAGCATTTGAACCTGTGGTCAGTACACGATCAACTCTACTGTCAAGACCCAGTTCATGAACATTCTCCATTGTAACATCAGTAAGCATCGGAGCACCCCTTACAACAAGCGTGATCTTGCCTCCTAACTTCCTGATGATATCAAATACAAGAGTATCAAGAATTATCTCACCACAGTTATCGACAACATAAACGACATCATCAAGCATTCCGAACATCTCGGAAGTATCATCCACATCAAGACCTTTCCTGAATATTTCCGCAAAGGTCTTATCAAAGACATCTTCACCCACATCAAATCCCATAATACCAAAATCAAAGAAGTTCCCTATCACGGATGCCAGTACTGCCCGCCTGAACATTTCCTCATCTGAAGGTGAACCATCATATACAAGAGAGTGAGCGTATGGATAGACATTTTCTGCTATTTCGTTGCTTAACTGCCGGAGCTCAAGATATGGATCATCATCATTCAGCACCTCATAAGCCTTCCTGTGGATAGCAGTAGATACGACTCCTGCAGGCACCCCGGGCTTGTAGATCTCTTTGAGCACATCGATACCAGCAAGCATCGTTTTGTGTATCAGCTCATCGTCATCTGTTGAAAGCTGTGCTTCATAGTGTACCCTTGAAAGAAGGCAATATGTACATCTTGGATCCATTTTCATTATTTTAGCCCTTTAATTAGTAATCATGTATAATGTCACGATAGACGGTCGTATCAAATAGACACCATACACATAAGCTTAACTCAAGGCACCCGTTTTACCCAGCTACGGCATCGAAATGAGCGGAAGGGCATTTCCGGTTAAAATCGAACATAATAAAAAGGATTGAAAAAAAGGTTATAAATTGCCTTAAAGAGAAATTAAAAAAAGAAATAGAGGTAATAATGTCCGAATTAGATACATTACATATAAAGATAGGGTTTGACAATCCATAGGTTCTTTAATAAGCGCAGAAGAAAAGAAAAAGGGAAAAAAAGAACAAAATAAAGTAAATTTTTAATCTAAAGATTTAAGAATAATCCTTACTTGTTTTAGCGAATATTCCACTCCAAATTTATCTCTGATCAGAGCTGCAACCTCAGAAGTTTTTAGATTCTTATGTAACCTCAGATACAATTTAAGGTCATTCTTCTGATCTTCACTAAGTTTAGAAGGCCTGCCCCCCCCATGACGTGGCAAAAGTCCGGCATAACCATCTTTATTCCACCTTTTTTGCCATACATAGGCAACCTTTTTGGTAACGCCGACCTTACTTGCAGCCTCTTCAACAGAATCGCCCATATACCTGTAACGTATAAAGTATAAACGATCCAGAACTTTAATGAGGGTTTCAATATACCTTATCCTCTTGTTCAGCTCCTGATGAGTCAACTTTTTTTGAATAGGAATCATTTCTGTTTTTACCATGCCATCTGATATTGTTTTAAAAGTATAAATACATTGGTTTTAGCTTAGAAAAGTATAAATATAAGAATCTGCAAGGATAATTTGCAGTTGAACAGGACAAACGACCATCCGGGAAAAAAGACGTCTCAGAAGGGCTGAGAAACTGCACTACAAAAAGGTGATGAAAATGGGAAATCAGGAACTTTTTGATAAACTTAAAGATGCAATTGTAAACCAGGACATTAACGCATGTCCAGCACTGACACAGGAAGCTCTCGACGCAGGCATTTCTGCATTCGACATTATCAACGAAGCACTTGCACCAGGAATGAAGATCGTCGGTGACAACTTCGAAGCAGCAACAATCTACCTTCCACAGATCATGATGTCTGCAAAGGCAATGAAAGCTGCAATGGAGATTCTTGAGCCTATCCTCGCTGAAGAGAAGGGCGACGAAGAAGGTGTCGGAACAGCTGTAACATTCGTACAGGAAGGAGATATTCACGATATCGGCCACCGCCTTGTTACAACAATGCTCGGTGCAAACGGATTTGATATCATCGACCTCGGAACAGACATTCCAAACGAGGACGTTGTTGAAGCTATCGCAAAGAACAAGGGCAAAAAGATGATCCTCGTCGGTTCCGCACTGATGACAACCTCAATGCTCGGCCAGAAGGACGTAGTAAGGTTACTCGAGGAAGAAAACCTTAGAGACTCTGTAAAGATCATGTTCGGTGGCGCACCAGTCACAGACGAATGGATCGCAGAGATCGGCGCAGACGGTACAGCCGAAAACGCAGCAGATGCAGCAAGAGTAGCACTTAAGCTCATGAGCGAGTAAATTGGGGGAAAATAAAATGACATTCACAAAATCAGTAACTTGCTTTGACTTCTATGACCGTGCACAGACCGGTGAGAAGACAACCCAGGATGACTGGGACTTGATGACCATTCCAATGAAGGCAATGGAACTCAAGCAGAAATACAACCTTGACTTTGGCAACGAGTTCGTTCCAACCGACAAGGACCAGATGGAGAGACTCTTCAAGGCAGGTTTCGACATGCTCATCGAGTGTGGTATCTACTGTACCGACACAAAGAGAGTAGTCAAATACACAGAAGACGAACTCTGGGATGCAATCAACAACCCAATGCCAGCATTCCAGCTCGGTACCGGCAGAGATGCAGTACAGATGAAGAAGAGAGAAGTAGGCGACAAGAGAAAGCCTATAATACAGGGTGGTCCAACCGGTTCCCCAATCTCAGAAGAGGTGTTCTCTGCAGTTCATATGAGCTATGCACTCGAGAAAGAAGTTGACACAATTGTAAATGGTGTTATGATGACGGTTCGTGGTAAGCCACCTATACCAGGCAGCCCATACGAAGTTCTCGCAGCAAAGTCCGAAACAAGGATTATCAAGAACGCAGCAGCAATGGCTGGTAGGCCAGGTATGGCTGTTTAGGGACCAGAGACTTCCCTGTCCGCTCAGGGTAACATCGCTTCCGACTGTGTCGGCGGCCAGGTCACAAGTGACAGCCACGAAGTATCACAGCTCAACGAGCTTAAGATCGACCTCGATGCAATTGCAGTCATGGCTCACTACAAGGGCAACAGTGACATAATCATGGACGAGCAGATGCCAATCTTCGGCGGATACGCTGGTGGTATTGAAGAAACAACAATCGTAGATGTTGCAACTAGCCTTAACTCCATGATCATGAGCAGTGCAAGCTGGCACCTTGATGGTCCTGTCCACATCAGATGGGGATCCACCAACACCAGGGAAACCCTCCAGATCGCAGGATGGGCATGTGCAACAATCAGTGAGTTCACAGACCTTATGACCGGTAACCAGTACTACCCATGCGCAGGACCATGCACAGAGATGTGCCTCCTCGAAGCAGCAGCACAGTCAGTAACTGACACAGCATCCGGCCGTGAGATCCTCTCAGGTGTCGCATCCGCAAAGGGTGTCATCACCGACAAGACAACCGGTATGGAAGCAAGGATGATGGGAGAAGTCGCACGTGCAACAGCAGGCATGGATATCGATTCCGTCAACGCTGTACTCGACAAGCTTGTTGCATCATACGAGAACAACTACGCAAATGCACCACAGGGTAAGACCTTCCAGGAATGCTACGACGTCGCAACCGTCACACCAACAGACGAGTACGTCAAGGTATACGAGGGTGCAAAGAAGAAGCTCGAAGAGTTCGGTCTTACATTCTAAGCCTAAGATCTTTACAAGAACCTTTTTTGCCAGCAGGATCTGCTGGCATTCTTTTCTCTTTTTTAAATTACTATTTATATTGAAACTCCACTTTTATTACATCAAGTCCTCAAGATTATTCGTTGTCTGGAAAGCATATGCTGCATGCATAGAAGAATGCAGAATGCAATGCACCCACAAACTAGGATCGGATCGGCATTCGATCAAAAATACAGATAGAGGGTGCATTACTAAAGCTTATGATGAATAAACCCACACATCGGACATAGAACAAATCGATATTAAAAAGTAATGAAATTAATCCATACTTCCTCAGAATGAAGTGGATGTTTTTGAGACCTGTACTGCGAATAAACCATATAAAATACTGCCTAGAAAGCTAACCTGATAAAGTAGGATTATGACGATGACATACATGAACGTGTCCTATACCTTTGCCAATTCCATAATCAGAGAATCCCTGAATAAGTACCATAAGAGCATTGTATGCAGGTGTAGATACATACTATGCTAAGATAATATTTCTACTGCCCCCATGCATTGAGGAAAAAGATATAATACGATGCTTAGAGCATCATTTTCTGCACCTCAAAGAAACTTATGATTGAGAGCAGACAAATTAAAGTATTCAATCAGAGACTGCAAAGACCCACTACATCTTACATACATGCTCAAGCCTAGTGGACCAGAAGTTATTTCGACGTCACTATAATATAAATCAAATCCACAATCATAGGTTGTTAGTTCGAGTGATCTTAAATGATCAAGTTCAGGATCTAACTGATGAATATCCGTTATTCCAGAAATATCTTGTAAAACATCTGTTAAGTATGAGTTATTCTGAATAAACAATACCGATTTCAGCTAGTTTTTAATTCCATTTTCACAAATGTAATTTAATGTACGAACTTCTGAAGAAGTTAATTTTGAAAACAAATCAATATAGATTAAATTCCCCTCATCTTTTCCATCTTTTGTACAACTTGAAGCTAGAAGACCTACCCACATATCTTGAATATAATTATCCTCAACTAATGAATCTTGATCAATTATGATATGAACAATATGAGGATGAGCACGGAGATTAGTAGTAGAGCTACCTTTAATGCCAAGCACTGTTACTGCTTTATTTGATATTTATAAAATGTTTTTTTGTATGCCACGTTTTTACTTTATCCTGAAACAAAAATCCGAGTTCCTCTGAAGCTGGATGGAGTATTAATTCTATGAGTTATGATGCTTCATCTGTTGCTACTTCGTTAACCTTTTTAATGGCATTATAGTTGGTATGATTCCTAAAACATCTACGCCCTTCGAGTCATTTTCAGTTATTACTGATTCCCTAAAAGTATCACAAACTTCACAATAAACACAGTTAAGAATTACACATATATTATAATTTATTAAACAGTATTATGATTTTGAATATATTGTTTATTATTTCTTTAACATTGTCAATTGTGACTATTTTCGCAAGCTTGCAATTCTTTCCAACAAAATATAGCCACATACAATAAAGATATAAGAAGAACGTGCGGCACAATTACAAAACTAAAAAGAATAACTTGTGCAAGCATGCACAAAAAATATATATATATGATTTAAAACAGCGTCAAAGCTTATTGATATTATAAAATAATTGGAAACTGTATATCCAAAATGCAATTTTACTAAATTCTAATTTGCAAAAAATATATATTTGTGTTATTTAGGAAGGCAAATGCCGGTTGCTGCCTACCCCAAAATATATATAGCATAATGTAATTTGTGGCACAAATTTGAGAAACACGACAATATCCTGCCCTACAAAGGATTGTCAGTGTTGATCACATCGTGAAATTATCTTGCTAAAAATAAAGGTGTAGAAAAATGGATACATGGACTATTATTAATGGTGTCATCTATCTGACCTGTTTTGCTCTTATCGGTTGGATGTTATTTGATGCCAGTAAAGTCTCAAAATAATCATCGTTTTTAAGGAGAATTAAATGTCTGGAAATACAAATTCAGAACAAGGTCATGTCGTAAAGACACTCCGACCCTATCACGTATGGGCGCTTGGAGTTGGTATTGTTCTGGTAGGCGAATATATGGGATGGAACTTCACAGTTGCAAAAGGTGGAGTACTTGGATCTCTGTTTGCACTATTGGTTGCAGGTACTATGTTTGTAATGGTATCTTTATGCGCCAGTGAATTGGGATCATCAACTAAACTTGCCGGCGGCCCTTATGACTGGGCGAGACTGTTCGTCGGACCAGGTGCTGCAGCACTTGTGGGTCTTGCAGTATATATGGAATTCATTGCCCTGGAAGCTGCTGATGCTATTGTCGTTGCATCTATTGCACAAGCGGTCTTCCCTGATCTACAAACATTCCCTGTCACATTACTAATTATCGCATTTTTAACATTTATGAACTATCGTGGGGTCGTGGCTGCCCTTAATCTTAACTTCGCACTTACATTCACAGCTTTGATAGCTATCATTGCTTTCTTCTTTGCCAACATTACCGGATTTGCCGGCACATGGCATCCTGAGTATCTAATATCAGGAGCGATGCCTAACGGATTCATCGGTATTTTTGCAGCCCTGCAGTTCGGTCCCTGGTTCTACCTTGGTATCGAGGGAGCAGCAATGTGTGCAGAAGAATGTAAGCATCCAACAAGAGCAGTTCCTCTTGGTCAGCAGGCAGGTATGATCACCCTTCTGCTCGGTTCAGGTATGACACTTTATGTCTGTTCAGGTATGATACCGGCCGCAGAACTTGGTAGTTCAGTATACCCACTCTTTGAAGCAGCAACAGCAACAGGTTCTAAATTCCTTATTGCAGCTCTCGGAATCGGTACACTTTTCACCTGTCTTGCAAGCGCAAACGGTACAGTTTGTGACGCATCACGGTCATGGTTTGCCCTTTCAAGGGATAAATTTCTGACAAACTGGTTTGCTGACGTGCACCCACGTTACAGCACCCCATACAGGGCAGTCATTTTCACAATGCCCATAGCAATCGCATTTGCATTTAGTGGTTTCCTCGATCAGGTCATCACCTTTTCAATCATATCAGGTCTTATCTGCTATGTAATGATCCCATTTTCCCTGATCCGCTTCAGGAAATTGTTCCCGGAGCACACACAGAAGGTCCGCCCGTTTGTGGGCCCTCTGCAGCCAATAATTGCATATTTCACGATTTTCCTTGCCATTGTGATCATGTCTACCCTTAACTGGGGATACAGTTACAACCTGGTCTTCGGACTCTTGTTCTACGTGATAGCATACTTCTACTTCTCGTGGAGATACAAGAGCATCGAAATAACTCATGATTGGGGAGAAGACCTTGGATGGCCTGAACCCATACACAGGAGATAATGGAGGAAGAAAAATGGTAAATAAAGAAAAATATTACAACGACATCAAAAAAGATGCAGGTATAATTGTTCTTGTATTAGGACTCTTGTTCTTCTCAGAGACATTTGTCTTCTACAAAATAATTTCAACTCTTTGGGATGCAGTACCTGAACTTCGTACCATCTTTCCAGTATACCTCTTATTCCTGATACTCTTGCTCGGGATTGAGACCATTGGTTGTATAACTGTATACAAATCCATCAAGGAACACATGTTCGACTTTAACTATTACGACTAAGGAGATGGTAATATCGCAAAATCTGAAGAAAAAAATAGCATGATCATGCAGGTCGCAGATATCCTGTTCATCTTCGTTGTCGCAGGTATTTGTGTAATAGCTCCCGTACTTGTACTCGGAGCTGGAGCTGATACCGGACCCATGGTCTTTGAATGGGATCCTGTCGGATACTTCGGTCTGGCGGCAGTTATCCTTGTGTTCTTTGCTGTGATCTTGCATCACTCCCTCAAGAACTACATCTATTAAATACAAAAAATGCCGTGGCTTAACTGCCACAACTTTTCTTTTTTTTGCGTTTTCATTTTCTACTTTTATTACCAATGCTGATTAATTTTTAGAATAACCAGCCAGGTGATCTTCAATTACAATAAACCAATAAATAGAAACCTTCTTATCTAACAAACAAACATTATGCTGTTATAAATAAAAGCTGAAATATATCATCAGCAATATTTCAGGATTAAGGGGTATAATGAAGTCATCACTGACAGACAACGTTTGGCTTTCTGAAAAGAGAACGAATCTGCTTTTGTTGCTAATGGAAGGACCAAGGGATATCGAGCAGATCAAGATGTCCCTTAATGTGACATCAAGGGGAATGATGCCACAGATAAAGAAGCTTAAGGAAAAACACCTGATCATCGAAGATGGGGATTACTACAAGCTATCCAACATTGGAGAGCTCATTGTTAAAAATATGCTCCCTCTTATCAATACACTAAGCATGATAAGCGATAACAGGAACTACTGGGAAGAGCACGACATCACAATACTTCCACCACATCTGTTCAAGCGCCTACATGAGCTTGGAAATTACCTGCTTCTTGAACCGGACCTACATCATACTTTTGAGATCCCTAAAGAGTTTACAGAAAACCTCCTTAAATCAAAGGAGATCAAATCAATAATCTCATTCTACCGCCCGGAATATCCGAAATTCTATTCAGAACTTGCAGAAAAGGCAAACAGCCTTACATTGATACTTTCAGAAGCTGCTTTCAAAAGAATGAAAAACAATTGCATGAAAGAGCTGGAATACCTGTTGTCTGCTAAGAATAGCCGGGTTCTGGTATATAAAGGAAAAGCAAGACCACCAGCTATTGATGTATCGGAGTGGTTCATGTACATCAGCTTTTTCAATAAGAACGGAAGCTATGACCACAATGACATAATGAGCTTTGATGAAAGTGCTTTACAATGGGGTTCCGAACTGTTCGATCACTACTGTGAGCAATCAGTGGAGATCAAAGATGTGGACCAGGTAGAGGTAGAACTATGACCGATGAGCTTATTGAAACTCTTTTCCTTTCAGAAAAAAGAGAAAATTTACTTATCTTACTTCTGGACAAAACTGTAGATATTAAGGAGATCAATTCAACACTTGATGTTACTTCCTCATCCATACTTCCACAGATAAAGAAGCTCAGGGAAGCCGGACTTGTCCAGAAAGCTGATAATGGCAATTATGAACTAACAACCATCGGAAGGGTCATAGTCGAGAACATGAAGCCACTTTCACGTATGTTGAAGGTCTTTGATAAATCAGATGCTTACTGGGATGAACGTAAATTGGATACCATTCCCGAAGACCTTCTAAACAATATAGGTAACCTGGGAAATATAGAGCTGGTGATGCCTGATCTGGACCATATGTACGAGATTCCGGAACAACTGATCAGCAATACCAGAGATGCAAAGGAAATGTGTGCATTGGTATCATATTTCCACCCGGATTTCCCGCGGTTCTATGAGGAGCTGGCCAATAGAAGAGTTAAACTCGACCTTATAGTCACAGATTCTGTTTTCGAAAGAATGAAAAATGACTATGAAGAAGAAATGAAGAACATACTGGAAGCGGAAAATACAACATTTCTTGTCTGCAATAACGATCAGGAGCCCCCTACATTTAATGTCACTGAAAAATGTGCATATATAACCTTCTTTAATATTCAGGGAAGATACGACCACCAGGACATTATCACACATGATGATAGTGCAATTAACTGGTGCAGTGACCTCTTTGCCCACTATATGGAAGTTTCAAGGCCCGTCAACAAATAAGATCTGTTATAAATAGCGTGTGGTTCTGGCATGGAATGGAAAGATCTTTCATTGAAATTCAAACTGGTACTCTATATAGTAGTAGGTATTTCTTTCATTTTATCGGCTTCATCAATTGTTATTATATCCACTGTTACGGAACAGGAAGAACAGCTTGCATATCACGATTCAATCCAGAACGCTAAAAGTTTTGCTCACCAGTACAACGCAGATATGAAGGCCAATATGGCAATAGCGAGCTCACTGGCATCAATGATGGTAAACTATGATTCAGCTGACCGTAACGAAATAAATGATATGCTGAAGGAGTTACTGAAAGAGAATCCACATCTTATAGGAGCTTATGTTGGTTTCGAACCGAATGCATTCGATGGAAGGGATGCAGAGTTTATAGGAGCTGAAGGTCATGATGATACAGGCAGATTCGTTCCATACTGGAATACTATCGGTGGGCCGATTAGTGTTGAGCCACTTGTGGATTATGAAACTTCTGAGTATTACCAGGGCCCAAAGACCCTCAAGCAGAATGTTATTACTGAACCTTATCTTTACCAGGGAGCTCTGATGGTTAGCTATGATGCACCTATTATCAGAGATGGAGAATTTGTAGGTATTGGCGGTGTTGATGTATCCCTGAACTACGTTGACGAAGCTGTCAGCAGTGTAAAAGCTTTTGATACGGGTTATCTGTTCATGGTAAGCAAAGAAGGAATATTAGTATCGCACCCTGTCAATAAGGAGTGGATAGGAAATCAAGTACTGTCTGATTTTGATGTACCTAATATAAATATTGCTGCTGAGGACATAAGAAATGGAATTAGTGGACACATTGAAACTATAGATCCCGTTACCTCAAAAGAAGTTGTTATGTTCTATGAACCGATTGAAACCGGGAACTATGCCATTATACTTGTGGTCCCTACTGAAGAAATGCTCGCAGGTGTCAATTCCATAAGGTCCGACCTGGTCTCTATATACCTATTCTCCATCGTATTTATGGGGTTAATGGCCTTTTTCATAGCATATTCATTCACAAACAGGATCAATGAGATAGTAGCGGACTTCAAGAACATATCCGGAGCAGCCATCAGAGGCGATTTCGATGCAAGAGCGAATACAGACGTTGAAGTAGACCTCAATATGATACCAAAAGGCCTGAATGAAATACTTGATGCTCTTACCAGTTATTCAAAAGAACTACAAAAATCCTACGAGCTGATCAGAAAAATGGAATCAGCTGTAAATAGTAGCAGAGTAGTGGTTTTCTGGTGGAAGAATGAAGAGGACTATCCGGTAGAGTTTGTTTCTGATAATATTACCCAATATGGATATTCACTGGAAGAGTTCACGTCGGGTAAGGTTCTCTATGGAAATATAATACATCCGGAAGACAGAAAAATAGTATGGAATGAATTACAGAACTGTGCAAAAGAAGGAAAGAGCAATTTCCATAAAGACTACAGGATAATCACAAAGAAAGGAGATGTACGCTGGATACATGAAGATACATATATTCAGCGTGATGATGAAGGAAAAATTACATACTTCCAGGGTACAATCCTTGACATCACCGAACGTGTCGATGCTGAAGAAAGTCTCAAGGCAATGGAAGATGTCCGGACAAAAGAAATCCACCACCGCATCAAGAACAACCTTCAGGTCGTTTCCGGAATGCTATATCTTGAATCCCTGAAGTTCAAGTACCAGGAAGTAATAGATTCATTCAGGGATAGTGAGAACCGCGTACGTTCCATTGCACTGATACATGAGAAGCTCTACCAGTCAAAGGACCTTGTGAGCCTTGATTTTGCTGATTATATTGAGAACCTGACCGACCACCTGTTCCACTCCTACAATGTTGATCAGGATGATGTAAAACTGATATTGAAAGTAGAGGACGTTTTCCTTGGAATGGACACTGCAGTTCCTCTTGGAATAATCATCAATGAATTGACATCAAATGCATTGCAACATGCTTTTGGAAACGGTGAAAAAGGAGAGATAAGGATCGATTTCCACAAGGATAACGATGTGTTCGAACTTGTGATCAGCAACACAGGAGAGCCTTTCCCTGAAGATATAGACTTTAAGAATACAGAATCGCTCGGACTACAGCTTGTAACGAACCTGACAGCACAGATAGATGGTGAGATCGAGCTGGATAAGACAAATGGAACTAAATTCAAGTTAACTTTCCGTGAGAACAAATAAGGTGTTAATATGAAAGCTGCCAGAATACTTGTAGTTGAAGATGAAGCTATCGTAGCAATGGTGATCAAAAAGAGGCTTATGAACCTTGGATATAGTGTTTCAGGTGTTGCCGCTACAGGCAAGGACGCAATTACAAAAGTAGAAGGAACATTTCCTGATCTTGTGCTTATGGACATAATGTTAAAAGGAGATATGGATGGAATAGAAGCAGCTGAAGAGATCAGAAAACGCTTCTCAATACCAGTAGTTTACCTTACAGCTCATTCTGATGAAAAGACCCTTGAAAGGGCAAAGCAGACAGAACCATACGGATACATACTCAAGCCATTTACAGAAAGGGATCTGAGCAGTAATATTGAGATTGCCATACACAAGCATCTGAGAGAAAAAGAAAAAGAGAGCACTGAAGGAGATAAATGACCTATTTAGTGCCTTTCTTTTACTTATTCTATTTGTTAACTTATTGATTTTCTTATATTGAACGGTAGTGACCGTTCCATACTTCAAATTCAATTAATAGCAGATCCTGATGAAGAGGATACTTTAATTATATTAACCATATTTTTATCAGATTTTCCAGATATCGATACAATAGCATCGTCGATTTTAATGACATTGTCTTTTTTAAAGCTGTTGTCAATTCGGTTTGAAATGTACATTTGAAAGACAATGTAAAATAAACTTGTTATTACCCTATTGTTACCGGATTGTACTGTTCAAAAGGTCATGCAATATTTTAAGGCAGTCCCAAAAAACGATATCGGCTAGGTTATATAATTATGAACCAGTGTAGTATTCAGTAATGCCTGGGATAATCTGGCATTGACTGAACTAAGATGTAACATAAAAAGGTGAAATAATGGGAAATCAGGAACTTTTTGACAAACTTAAAGCTACAATTGTAAACCAGGACATCAATGGTTGCCCAGCTGCAACCCAGGAAGCACTCGATGCAGGAATCACTGCATTCGACATTATCAACGAAGCACTTGCACCAGGAATGAAGATCGTTGGTGATAAGTTCGAAGCAGCAGAGATCTACCTCCCACAGATCATGATGTCTGCAAAGGCAATGAAATCTGCAATGGAGATCCTCGAGCCAATCCTCGCTGAAGAGAAGGGCGACGAAGAGGGTGTTGGAACAGCTGTAACATTCGTACAGGAAGGAGATATCCATGATATCGGCCACCGTCTTGTTACAACAATGCTCGGTGCAAACGGATTTGATATCATCGACCTCGGAACAGACATTCCAAACGAGGACGTTGTTGAAGCTATCGCAAAGAACAAGGGCAAAAAGATGATCCTCGTCGGTTCCGCACTGATGACAACCTCAATGCTCGGCCAGAAGGACGTAGTAAGATTACTTGAAGAAGAGAACCTCAGAGGCGAAGTCAAGATCATGTTCGGTGGCGCACCAGTCACAGATGCATGGATCGCAGAGATCGGCGCAGACGGTACAGCCGAAAATGCAGCAGAAGCAGCAAGAGTAGCACTCGAGCTCATGAGCGCATAAATTGGAGGAATCGAATATGACATTCACCAAATCAGTAACTTGCTTTGATTTCTACGACCGTGCACAGACCGGTGAGAAGACAACCCAGGATGACTGGGACTTGATGACCATTCCAATGAAGGCAATGGAACTCAAGCAGAAATACAACCTTGACTTTGGTAACGAGTTCGTTCCAACCGACAAGGACCAGATGGAGAGACTCTTCAAGGCAGGTTTTGATATGCTCCTTGAGTGTGGTATCTACTGTACCGACACAAAGAGGATCGTCAAATACACAGAGGACGAGATCTGGGACGCAATCAACAACCCAATGCCAGCATTCCAGCTCGGAACCGGCAGAGATGCAGTACAGATGAAGAAGAGAGAAGTAGGCGACAAGAGAAAGCCTATAGTACAGGGTGGTCCAACCGGTTCCCCAATCTCAGAAGAGGTGTTCTCTGCAGTTCACATGAGCTATGCACTCGAGAAAGAAGTTGACACAATTGTAAATGGTGTTATGATGACGGTTCGTGGTAAGCCACCTATACCAGGCAGCCCATACGAAGTTCTCGCATCAAAGTCCGAAACAAGGATTATCAAGAACGCAGCAGCAATGGCTGGCAGACCTGGTATGGCTGTTTAGGGACCAGAGACTTCCCTGTCCGCTCAGGGTAACATCGCTTCCGACTGTGTCGGCGGCATGGTAACAAGTGACAGCCACGAAGTATCACAGCTCAACGAGCTTAAGATCGACCTCGATGCAATTGCAGTCATGGCTCACTACAAGGGCAACAGTGACATAATCATGGACGAGCAGATGCCAATCTTCGGCGGATACGCTGGTGGTATTGAAGAAACAACAATCGTAGATGTTGCAACTAGCATTAACTCCATGATCATGAGCAGTGCAAGCTGGCACCTTGATGGTCCTGTCCACATCAGATGGGGATCCACCAACACCAGGGAAACCCTCCAGATCGCAGGATGGGCATGTGCAACAATCAGTGAGTTCACAGACCTTATGACCGGTAACCAGTACTACCCATGCGCAGGACCATGCACAGAGATGTGCCTCCTCGAAGCAGCAGCACAGTCAGTAACTGACACAGCATCCGGCCGTGAGATCCTCTCAGGTGTCGCATCCGCAAAGGGTGTCATCACCGACAAGACAACCGGTATGGAAGCAAGGATGATGGGAGAAGTCGCACGTGCAACAGCAGGCATGGATATCGATTCCGTCAACGCTGTACTCGACAAGCTTGTTGCATCATACGAGAACAACTACGCAAACGCACCACAGGGTAAGACATTCCAGGAATGTTATGATGTCAAGACCATTACACCAACTGACGAGTACGTCAAGGTGTATGAGGGTGCAAGGAAGAAACTCGAAGAGTTCGGCCTTACCTTCTAAGACTAATACACGTACACCGATGGTTTTGTCAGCGAGAGATCGCTGACTTTTTTTTTATTCACCATTTGTCACTATTGTAAAGGACAAATCGGTGTCAATCAGTATTAAACAATGCTAAAGGGGGCATTCGAAATGGATATGTGGACTTTAATAAACGGGGTAATTTACCTGATATGCTTTGCCTTGATTGCCTGGATGTTGCTAGACGCTAGCAAGGTATCAGCTAAAAAATAAATCGTAAAGATGGAGGAGGATCAATGTCTGAAAATTCGACTGAACCGATCGAACTGGTAAAGACGCTACGTCCATACCATGTATGGGCTCTTGGTGTCGGTATCGTGTTGGTCGGTGAATACATGGGTTGGAACTTCACAGTTGCAAAAGGTGGTATCATGGGATCACTCTTTGCACTTCTGGTTGCCGGTACCATGTATGTAATGGTTTCATTGTG
Source organism: Methanococcoides mangrovi (assembly GCF_052057775.1). Taxonomy (GTDB): domain Archaea; phylum Halobacteriota; class Methanosarcinia; order Methanosarcinales; family Methanosarcinaceae; genus Methanococcoides. The sequence goes on from NZ_CP195121.1 coordinate 2,000,243, forward strand.
TGCTAGTGAACTGGGTTCATCCACAAAGCTTGCAGGAGGACCTTACGACTGGGCGAGATTATTCGTAGGCCCAGGTGCAGCTGCTATTGTAGGCCTTGCTGTATATATGGAATATATTGCTCTGGAATCTGCCGATGCTATTGTCGTAGCATGGATAGCACAATCAATATTCCCGGATATACAAACATTCCCGGTCACATTGCTTGTTATCGCAGCACTGACATTTATGAACTACCGCGGGGTTGTAGCGGCACTAAATCTTAACTTTGCACTGACATTCACCGCTTTGATCGCTATTATAGTATTCTTCTTTATGAACATCGCAGGAGCGGCTGGCGGAGCATGGAATCCTGCAAACCTGATCTCTGGAGCTATGCCAAACGGTTTCATTGGTGTCTTTGCAGCACTGCAGTTCGGTCCATGGTTCTACCTTGGTATCGAAGGAGCAGCAATGTGTGCAGAGGAATGTAAGCACCCAACAAGGGCCATCCCACTGGGACAGCAGGCCGGTATGATCACACTCTTGCTCGCGGCAGGTATGACACTTTACACCTGTGCAGGATTCATTCCAACAGAGATGCTTGGTGTTTCTGCATACCCACTCTATGAAGCAGCAACACAAAGCGGAGTAAAGTTCCTGGTTGCTTTCCTTGCAGTAGGTACACTCTTTACCTGTCTGGCAAGTGCGAACGGTACTGTTTGTGACTCATCAAGATCATGGTTCGCCCTTTCAAGGGACCACTTCCTGACACCATGGTTCTCGGCAGTACACCCAAGATACAGCACTCCATACAGGGCAGTTATCTTCACAATGCCAATTGCTATCGCATTCGCATTCAGTGGTTTCCTTGATCAGGTAATTACATTCTCGATCACATCAGGACTGGTATGTTATGTGATGATCCCATTCTCCCTGATACGCTTTAGGAAGATGTTCCCGGAACACACACAAAAGGTACGTCCATTTGTCGGACCACTCCAGCCTTACCTTGCATACTTCACCATATTCCTTGCGATCGTGATCATGTCAACACTGAACTGGGGTTACAGCTACAACCTGGCCTTCGGACTGGTGTTCTATGTGGTTGCATACTTCTACTTCAACTGGAGATACAGAAGCATAGAATCAAAGCACGACTGGGGAGAAGATCTTGGATGGCCTGAACCTGCACACAGGAGATGAACAGGAGGAGATAAAATGGCAGATGAAGCATTATATAATAACAAATTGAAACAGGATGCAGGAGTTATCCTGGTTGTATTGGGACTGCTGTACTTCTCAGAGACATACATAGTCTACAATATCCTGTCAATCCTTTGGGGAGAAGTTCCTGAACTTGGCAGTATCTGGCCGATCTACATCGTATTCTATCTACTGTTGATCGGTATAGAGACTATTGGATGTGTAAGGGTCTACAACTCCATCAAAGAACACATGTTCGACTTTAATTACTATGACTGAGGAGGAAAAGACATGGCTGAAGCAGTAAAAGAAAGAGGCATGTTGGGACAGATCTTGGATATCCTGTTCATATTTATATTGGCAGGTATCTGTGTAGTAACTCCTGTAATCCTCCAGGGAACGGTCCTTGTAGGTTGGGAAGGAACAGGCGGAATGCAGTTTGTATGGGATCCGGTCTCATATTTCGGCCTTCTGGCTGTGATCATTGTGTTCTTTGTTGTGATCCTCTATCACTCGGTGAAGAATTACAAGTTCTGAACATGTGAAAAAAGTTGTCAGCAAACCGCTGACAACTATATATTTTGAAAAGACAGATAAAATATTGAATTAAGGAGTGATCATATGACCGAACAGGTAATTAACCGTCTGAAAGATCCGGAGAACATCACAGAAACAGAACAAAAGCACGTACCTGTCATTGAATCCGATGATGTTATGACAGCAGAAGGTTCATTTGAAGTCACTGTGAAAGTGGGAGAAGTACCACACGTAATGCAGGATGACCACTATATTGAGTGGATCGAATTGCATCTAGGAGATATTGAAATTGGAAGAGTAGAGCTTTCACCCTCCGATGAGAAAGCAGAAGCTAAATTTACTGTAGAACCTACAGAGGAGATCGTTGGAATACGTGCATATGAGATATGCCATATTCGTGGCGTGAACGTCTGCGGTGACTGCGGTACGAAAGCTGTGATCATGAAGTTAAAGGCAATTGCAAGCTGTAATGTACACGGGCTTTGGGAATCTTCCAAACAAGTTGAGATCATGTCGAAGAAAGTCGGCGAAGGAAAGGATTGCCGCTGGATCGCATGATCTGGTCATTTTTGAACTGATGTATGGGGTACATCAAAAATGCCGGGACTTTCCGGCATTTTCAAATTTTGAGAATTGGTATTCAATTTCAAGAGAGGGAGCTATGAAAGAAATGAATATCTTGATAGTGGAAGATGAGATGATCGTCGCCATGATGATCAAACTTAAGCTTCTGGAAATGGGATACAGGTTTGCAGGGCATGCCACATCGGGTGAGGAGGCTATCAGAATGGTTGAAGAGGTCAAGCCTGATCTTATTATAATGGACATTTTTCTAAAAGGGAAGATAGACGGCATAGAGGCTGCAAGTGAAATAGTCAAATCATATGCAACTCCTATCATATTCCTTACAGGAGACGCTTCCAATGAAACAAGAATAAGATCATCCATTGCAAATCCTGTTGGCTATCTTGAGAAACCGTTTATGGAAGAAGAACTGGAGTATGTTATAGAGTCTGCCATCTCTAAATCCAAAAGTCCGGGTTTTAAGCAACTGGCCCAAAATGTCTCTGTTTAACATTATTCTTGTTGAGTTTATTGTTTCAGATCATAATTATCGTGTAAACTGTGGAGCTGAGCTTATACAGGAATGTAAAGTAAGGGATATGAAATTAGATCCCTGCCTGACCTGAACTGTATATCAATGGCTTCAGCTCCACAACAACCTCTGTTCTTCAACCCGATCGCTTCGGAGATCCATTTTTCTGCAAAGAGATCTTCCGGCATAAAGAAAAATAAATTAATCTGTAAATGGATAAGATTACGACTCATCCGAAAGTTATATATATAATGGCGTAGAGGGAGGGATATATTCCCGGGTGGGAGAAAACCGTGGAACTTCCCACGGTGACTAAAGTCACCAGATCTTTTCTCCCCAGAAGAACCACCTTATGTTACCCCCCAATTAACTCCCCCATCTTCTCCCACCCCACACCCCACTTAGATCCTGTTTTGAGATTGCTTTAGCTACCTGATACAGAACCTGATACATTATTACCGGGAAAGGGCACATGTCATAATCTGCTTTTCATATATCTGCAACATTAATTATGCAATCCATAATAACGAAAAACAGAATTTAGATCTTCTGTTATCAGGAAAGGATTAAGCTGTAAACATTAGTAAACTCTTTGTACTTACAATTACAATATGAATAACGGGAGAGGGTTTTCATGATTTTCTCTTCTGGTCACTTATGGAAGCTTGAAGATACTTAAGGGATTTTGAGTATGAAATTTAATAAGGAACAGGGAAGGTACATTATTCTTGGTAGCATCGATGGCCTCCTGGCTGTACTCGGAGTGGTAATAGGAACATCACATGTTGTCGATGACCCCTCAATTATCATAAATGCAGCTCTTGGAGGCGCAGTCGCACTGGCCCTGACGAATGGGATTGGTTCATACCTTGCAGAAAGTGCAGTCGAATACGGTCATCTTTCAGATCTTGAAAAACCATTATTGAGAAGTCTGGAATCCACGAAACTGGAAAGCCAGACAAAGAAGAAGATATGGAATGATTCTATAGCACATGGTGGTTCAAGCTTTATAGGATCCCTTGTCCCGATCTCTCCGTTCGTCCTCATTGATGAGATGGCTCTTGAGATATCCGTTGTAATGAGCATTTCTGTGCTTGCAATACTGGGAGTTTACTCAGGAAGGATAGCAAAGCAGAGTGCTATCAAACATGCTGTGAGAATGGTGGGACTTGGTATATTGATCGTTGCTGCCGTAACACTACTTGGACTTGAGTAAGAAGATTTCACATTAGATCAGGTATAAGTAAACAAAGCACAAATAAGTTTATGGAGATATTGATATGGGGGATATAGCGTACAGGAATATCCTTGTTCCGATAGATGAAAGACAGATGTCAAAAAGGGTTTTTGACCACGCACTTCATATTGCGGAAAAGGAAGGAGGCAACCTTATAGTGGTCTATCTGGAAGAAAGAGGGAGAATAGAGTCCATATATCCGAAGGAACTCTCAGAAAAGATGCTTGCAGTGGTGAGAGAGAATATCGAATACAACATGGAATATGCGATGAAAGAAGCCGAAAGATCAGGGATTTCAGCTGAGAAAATTATCCTTGAAAGCGATGACATCGGCGGGGACCTTATCAGGATAGCTGAAGATAAAAACATTGACCTTACGGTCATGGGTTCTGAATCTCTCAGACGCGATCCTCTTGGCAGCCTTACACGATGGATAATTGCAGCAGATGTCGGACCGGTTCTCGTAATTACCAGTGAGGACTAAGACATTCAATTTAAATGTAATGGAAAGCTATAGAGGGGACCATGGTGATCTCAACTATACTGCTTTTCATTCTTGGCCTTATTCTTATCACAAAGGGAGCAGACTGGTTCATTGAGTCGGCAGTATGCATTTCCACCAGGAGTGGACTCCCCAAGATCATCATAGGGGCTACTATTGTAAGCTTTGCCACCACAGCCCCGGAGTTCACAGTCTCTGCAATAGCTGCATACATTGGGCACACTGACCTCACAATCGGAAATGCCGTGGGTTCGGCCATCTGCAACATCGGGCTGGCACTTGGAGCAGTGATCGCTATCAAAGCAATACCCATAGAAGAAAGTGCATTCCTTCATAAGGGTGTTATCATGCTCATATCGGGACTTGCCCTTATTGCACTTACAATCGATGGAATACTTACAGCATTGGATGGAATTGTCCTGCTTGTGATCTTCCTGGGGTTCCTTTACTACAACTACCGCCTCCAGTCTGCAATATTTGACGGATCGGGTAAAAAGAGGGAGAAGTTGTCCCTTAAAGAAATGAAGTCCGATATATTCTATTTTATACTCGGTTCAGCCTGTGTGGTGATCGGCAGTCGCTTACTCGTAGACAGCGGAACAGAGATCGCATACTGGCTAGGTATCCCGGAGATGATAATCGGCCTGACACTGGTAGCCCTTGGAACATCACTGCCGGAACTTATCACTGCGGTTTCTGCAACATTGAAAGGACATCAGGACCTTTCCATAGGTAACATCCTGGGAGCAAACACCATGGACATTGCCATGATACTTGGATTCTCGTCACAGATACGCAGCCTCCCGATCCTGGACCAATCCATTAGCTACGATTTTCCGGTCATGATCCTTATCATGTTGATGCTTGTAATCTTCGGAATAACAGGAAAGAAACTTGAAAGATGGGAAGGTGGAGTGATCCTTGTCACATATTTTGCGTATGTTGCGGGTCTTTTCATATTCTACAATTAAAAAAGATCGTAGTATCGTCCATTCCCATATTTTAGACGTAAGAATCTATACACGGCACCCCACAATGCTTAAATCATAACAAGCACAATTTTTTTGTGGGGAATTATTATGAGGAAAGTAGTATTGATATTGTTAATAGCCATCACAATGGTAATGGCCGGATGCTCAGGAGACGAGACCGAGACAACGACTTACACAGATGATGAGTATGAAGTGACTGTCACTGCACCGGAAGATGCTGAGGATCAATGGTGCCCCGTAGGAACTATAGTCAATATCCAGAACCCTGATACCGGTGAAAGCCTGGAAATGGTGGTCGTCGGGACAGAGGTTGTCAATGGAGTGACATTATGTAAAGCAGTAGTAGAGATCATGCCACCTACTGATGATATTGTAAAGGTTGAATACCTGTGGTCAGATGAAGGTGAAACGTTCATCTGGACCAGCTATGATATCTCAGGAAATGTCGTGTCAGAAATGACAATGATCGATGGAACCATGACCATTACCGATGAGACAGGTCAGGTCATGACATTCGACATGAACGAAAAATAATGTTACTTTGCGAATATGGCAGTATCATCTGTTATATTCATTCACATTTCTTTTCTTTTCTTTTCTTCTTGAATTCCTGAAAGATCATTACATTCAATTTTCCGGAATACTTTTCCTCTGTAAAAGGTAAAGAACTATAATCCATCACAGTGTATAGTCCTCAGCATCACATTCAATTAATCGTTCAGAGAAGGATAGAGATATGACCTCAACCCGTTTCATAATCACTGTTATCGGTATCGACAAGATAGGTATTGTTGCAAGCATTACAAAGGTAATGGCAGATTTCAATGTGAACATCGTTGATATCAGCCAGACCCTTATGGAAGACCTGTTCACAATGATCATGCTGGCAGCTGTAAAAGATGAGAACTTTGACCTCAATGCATTCCAGAAGGCAATGTCAGAAGAAGGGGAAAAACTTGGGGTAGAAGTACGTGTCCAGCATGAAGATGCATTCCGCTTCATGCACAGGATCTAAGAGGAGGGAACTGAATGCTTATCCATCCCGAAGAGATCCTTGAGACCATACATATGATCAAAGCGGAGAACTTTGATATAAGAACAGTCACAATGGGCATCAACCTGCGTGACTGCTGCCACAATGATATCGATGTTCTCAACGAAAGGATATATGAGAAGATCACAGCCTATGCAAAGGACCTCGTAAAGACCACGGAAGATATCCAGAACCTCTATGGGATACCCATTATCAATAAACGCATAGCTATAACTCCAGTCTCAATAATTGCCGAAAGTTGTGACACGGATGATTATGTATCCATTGCAAAGACACTTGACCGCGCAGCAGAGGATGTTGGTATCGACTTTATCGGGGGCTTTAGTGCACTTGTCCACAAGGGAACAACACCCGGGGATATTAAACTGATCAATTCCATTCCCGAGGCACTCGCAAGCACAAATAAGGTCTGCTCATCTATCAATGTGGCTACCACAAAAGCAGGGATCAACATGGATGCTGTGGCAATGATGGGAAAGATCATCAAGAAGACCGCTGAAGCAACAAAGGATAAAGATGGTATCGGATGTGCTAAACTTGTCGTTTTTGCAAATGCACCGGAAGACAACCCGTTCATGGCTGGTGCTTTCCATGGAGTGGGTGAACCTGATTGTGTGATAAATGTCGGAGTAAGCGGCCCGGGAGTCGTCAATTCAGCTGTTCGGGAACTTAAGGACCCTGACCTTGGGGAAATTGCAGAAGCTATCAAAAAGACAGCTTTTAAGATCACCAGGATGGGAGAGATGGTCGGAAGGGAAGTTTCCCGCCGCCTCAATGTTGAATTTGGAGTTGTGGACCTGTCCCTAGCCCCGACACCTGAGATAGGTGACAGTGTAGCTGCCATCCTTGAAGCAATGGGACTCCAGAACTGCGGGACACACGGAACAACAGCAGCCCTCGCACTTCTCAACGATGCAGTCAAAAAAGGCGGATCGATGGCATCTTCCTATGTGGGAGGCCTGAGCGGTGCTTTCATTCCGGTAAGCGAAGATGCAGGCATGATCCATGCCGTTGAGATCGGTGCATTGAGCCTTGAAAAGCTCGAGGCCATGACAAGCGTGTGCTCTGTGGGACTTGACATGATAGCAATTCCGGGCGATACAAGTGCCTCCACGATCTCAGCGATAATCGCTGATGAAATGGCCATAGGAATGATAAACAAGAAGACCACTGCTGTAAGAGTGATACCTGCACCCGGTAAGAAAGTGGGCGATCATGTGGAATACGGAGGCCTTCTCGGACGTGCACCGGTAATGTCCGTATCAAAGTTCAGTTCCGAAGAGTTCATTGGACGCGGTGGAAGAATACCGGCACCCATACAGGCACTTACTAACTGAGATCAATAGAACAAGAGGAAGGTCAGACCTCATTGTCCTTAAAGCACAGGACAATGATCCGGTCTGCAATAGATTCCTTCCTTTCACCTTTTTTTACTTTGACATGCACATCCATGTATCTTTCATACAGTACCTTTCGTTCCTGATAAAGTTCTTTCAGGGACTTTTCCTTAAAGCCTATAACACCTCGTTTAAGTGGATCGATCCTGCGGAAAATACGGTCAAAAGGAGCATCAATATACACAACTGTGGAAATATTCTTTAAATGCTTCATGGCGTCTTCAGAATAGACCACACTTCCCCCTGTTGCGATGATACAGTTTCCCGGGGGGATCAGATCAATTACGATCTCTCCTTCAATCTGAAGAAATGCATCCTCCCCGGAACTGTCAATAAATGATTGAAGGTCGGTACCGATCCTTTTCTTGATGAGGTCATCTATATCAACAAAGCCATAACCCAGTTTCTTTGAAAGTAATTTCCCAATTGTTGTCTTGCCTGCACCTGACATTCCGATAAGCGTGATGTTCATGTTTTGACTCGTTAATGATTTCCTGAAACATTATCAGGATATGATAAATAATTTTCATAAAAGGGGACTAAGTTGATAGTTTGCAATAACCTTTGTTCATCGGATTTTAAATAAGGTAAAAGGAAAGTGTATTCCTTTATCATTAAATATAAGTGTATTGATAAAGAATATATAGTAGAAGTGCATAGTTAACTTCATGTGTAGCTATAAAGTAGACCTCTCAAACGTAAAGATCCCTAAAGGTTATAGCAACAGAACTATCCAGCTATATTTCTGGGTCGGCCTTGTATCTGCAATAGCTTTGAGGGCGATAATTATAGCCGACTACTACAATGATTATGTCGCACGCATATTGTTCTATCTAGGCGTTATAGGTTACATGGCATTTTTTGCTCACCGCTATCGTATAGCTAAACGACGTGCAGGTGTTCTGAATGAACTTGAACTTCTGAATAAGATCGAAAAATACGAAACACTGACAAAGGAAGATATTGATGGACTGAAATACATCATATGGAGCCTTTCGGTTTCAAAGGAACGCCTGAACTACCTGATAATTATAGTATTCTCAATGATCGCAATAATGGTCTCAATAATACTTGATCTGAAGTATCTTATCTGAGGAATTTGATGTGAAATATCCAAATTTAAAACTGAACAATATATTAAAAATTAGATCTGATATAACGCAATGTATTTATCCAAAAAATACCCCTTTATATAAGGGAGGAATTAAATGAATCAGTTCAAGGAAGGTCTGGAGGCAAACCTATCCAAGATCGGGCAGAACATCCAGACACCTATTGGCCATGCATTACGTATGGAAACTGATTTTAGCGTAAAGACCCCACTGGGAATTTTAAAAGGAAAAGCCGGCGATTATATAGTAAAACACAAAAGCGGCATGGTTTCCATAATTGAATCATATGCTTTCAACAAGAGATACGAGATCTTACGCTAAAAAGAATTCAACTGGCATTCCGATAAAGACGGATCCGAATGCATCCCCAGCGGGAGCTATATATTGGAAAATGCCTGAATCCATAAGTAGCTGCATCTCTATTAGATCATTCAATGAGATGTAAAAGCTTATCTAGCTTCTATGTGAATAACACGCATGATCATGGATCGTGAAAGATTCTTACTCTATTCATCGGTTTTTGTCATAATGGGACTTTCCAATGCAGTGGTACCGGTACTCCCGGAGCTAGCAGCTTCCGGCCGGACAGGTACTATGACCCCTACAAGCCTTTTGTATTCAGCTTTTTTCCTTGGTGCACTTTTTACCATGCTTCCTTTCGGAATTCTCAGTGACAGATTTGGAAAACTTAAATTTGTGTTACTTGGAGTTATACTTTCCTTCATAGCAGGAATCGTCATGTCAATTACAGATAATTTCATGATGCTTGTAATGGCACGCTTCCTGGAAGGTGCGTCATGTGGTGCATTTTTCCCTGCTGCATTTGCAAGACTGGCAATGTTCAAACAAAAGATGCGATATATAGGAGAGTTCAATTTCCTTATCAATGGCGGACTTGCTGCAGGAGTCGCAGTTACTGGTTATCTGGCTGGGACCAATATCAAATATGGCATTTATCTCTTCGTACTGCTGACCATGCTGACCCTTGTCTTCGCATTCTATCACCTACTCCACTCTCACGTAAAAGGCAACGAAAAAAGAAAAACGGAAATATTCCCAGAATCCGGGATATCACCGGAGACAGGATCAACTGCGACCATAGCATCCACAGTACCCGCAGAAAGATCGTACCATTCATTGATATTTAGCAAAAGCTCACTCAGCGTCTGGATCACTTCTTTTCTTTTCGCGGGATCAAGTGGTGTGCTTATTTCCCTTTATCCTGATTATAGCATTGATCTCCTGTCAAAGACCGAACTCGGTATAGCCATTGCTCTTTTGTATATTTCAACAATGATTTCCTCACTTGCAGTCTCACACTTTGACCTGAACTATGAGGAATTGATCAAAAAAGGAATAGTCATAGCAGCATTCGGCGTTCTTGTAACAACATATTACCCCATCGCAGGATTTACTGTGATGGGATGCGGATCAGGGATCCTGTTCCTCGGCCTACCCCTGGCGATCACTGCAATGAAGGTAGAACATGGAATGGCAATGGGGATCTATAACACCTGCATCTATGCCGGCCTTGCATTAATGCCGCTTATAGCAGGAATATTTGCAGGAGTGCTCGAGATAGAGACCATATTCATAGCTACAGGATTACTGCTGGGTGCAACGGTGGTTCTGAACAGGAAATGAGTAATGATCCTGAGAAGATCATTATCTGGATAGATGCTTTTCTGAAGGACTTACAGAGAATATAGCCAACGGTTGAGATCATCATCAAAAGATATAATAACTATTAATATCGAACATATAAAAGGATAAGGACGTATCATTTTTGGATCGGATGACACGTTCCTGAAAAACAAAAGAGGAGCTACTAAAATGCTAACACTTGTAGTTGGCGGTTTTCTTGGAAGCGGAAAGACCACCACGATAATCAATACCGGAAAGTATCTCGTGGGCAAAGGGCACAAAGTTGCCATAATTGTAAACGAGATCGGAGAGATCGGGATCGACGGCGACATAATCAACAAGTTCGGTTTCGACACAAAAGAGATCACGAACGGATGTATATGTTGTTCGCTCAAAATGGGACTTCGTTCAACAGTGATAACGCTTTTTAATTCCTATAAGCCGGATGTCCTTATAATTGAACCTACCGGAATTGCATTCCCTAACGTCATCAAGAGAGAGGTCGAACTGATGGACCTTGGAGAGGGAGCGGAGATCGCACCACTTGTGACACTGATCGATGGCAGCAGGTTCAAACACCTGCTAAAGGAGATGAAACATTTCTCAAAGCGCCAGATAGAGGATGCAGAGATACTTGCCATCAACAAGGTCGACCTTATGGACAGGATGCAGATCCCTATCGTTGCAGAATCGGTTCAACAACTTAACAAAAAAGCTAAGGTCATCCAGATCTCCGGAAATACCACGGATGAGAAGTTCTATGACTTCATGAATTTGATACTTCCGGAAGATATGTTAAATGGATTCCAGAGAACTGCCCTTCAGCAAGCCGGAACTGCTGAGACAGCTAAACCATCCATTGCACCTGCAAATACCATCTCGCTTATCAGCAAGAAAAATATGGATATGATCAGGGATGAGCAGGAAACGGAGAATTCCATTGATGCCTCCGGTGTTGCAACATATGCTGCGGAATACAGGATCAATGGAAGGCTGGATATCGATAAAGCAAAGAAAATAGCTAACGATGTCATGACAGGCATAAAATCAGAGGTTCTAAAGCACAGTCCTGAGTTCATCGGTCATGTCAAGATGTTCCTTGATTCAGATGTGGACACGGTGAAAATGAACTTCACTGCGTACTTCGAAGACCCGAAATTAGAGCTGATCGAAACCGGGAAGAATGAAACACCCATATTAAAGATCCTTTCAGCAATATCTAACATGGAAAAAGCCGATCTTGTGAATATCGTGGATAGCTTCACAACAGATGTTTTCAAACGATATGGAATTGGTATCGAAAAGATCGACCCACATCACCATCATGAACATTCACCCCACCACTAACATGGTTGCCTAAAAATAGAAAAAAGCTCCTGACAACCGGATCAGGAGCAGCTGTTTTATTTAAAGATCCATTTACTGAGGATACATTATCCGAAATGATCAAAGATACAGATGTTCTGCCTCAGATCATACCGACGCCAACAAAGGTCAGTTTTGATTCCATTGGAGGGTGGTGCCACCCTTCTGGTGAAACATGCTTTTCAGTTACCGTCACATTTACATTGCTGTTCCTGACACCACATTCGTTCATATAGCTGTAGGTCAGTGCTCTGCCATGTTCATTGGCAAATGACAATGCCTGAACATATGTATCGAACTTCAATCTTCCATCAGGAGAAAATACGAAGAAATCCCTGTCAGGTTCATGCACTGATACCGGCTTGATCATGATCTCCAGCCTCTTGATACCCTTCCCGAAAAGTGCACCTGCAGCATTACCGACTTCTGCATGGTCAGGAACAATTATATCAGCATTTATGAAAGACATGATCTCATCCTTATAAGCGATCACGGGACCACCCAATAACACGACCGGGATTTCCACATCGAACTTTGCCTTGAACTTACCGTCAACGATCTTCTCAATACCGGTGGTTTCAACTCCTGGCAGGAGGTAAGACATCAGACTAAATGCCATGTTGCGGGCAAACCTTTTTTTCAGTGATGAAGATAGCTCATACTTGCCTGTGTTGTTCATCTTTGCAATGAGATCTGCGCCTATTTTCGATGCATCTGAATTCCACTCAGTGTACTCGCCCAGGACATGCAAGACATCAGTTGGCGTAAAACCGATTGCCTGGATAAGCCTCTTCTTGATGAGGGAGCTTAACACAAAAGAGGAAGGTGGCTTTTTCAACCTTGTTGACATCTCATCGAATGAAACAGGTTCATCGCCTATAACGGACAGTACCATCTCTTCGTTCTCATTCAGGTCAACGATCTCGTGTTCTGTTCTCACAAAGAACTTGGTCGGCTGGATGTTCTCATCAAAAAGCCTGCGTGAAGGGACTACTACCCGGTTCAGTTTTTCAAGGAATCCCTCATATTTGACAGCGGCAAGACATAGTGGCTCCACCCTTCTTGGACCCATGAAGACCTTTTTGTCCTTTGTCCATATATGACTGTCACCACCCATTGCAGATGTCTCCATGTGGATGGCCTTGACCCTTGTTTGCCAGCCACCGACCACTGCACCGGCCCCACTCAGGTCCGGGACATTTTGGTAAAGCATTGAGACATCAGTACTTGTGCCACCCACGTCTATGACGGCACAGGTATCCAGGTCCGTAAGATAGGATGCCCCGATCAGACTTGCAGCCGGACCTGAGAATATGGTCTCAATGGGTTTTTCCAGTGCGTCCCTGATACCAACCACCGAACCGTCGCACTTGAGCATGATAAGACGGGCATCCATATTCCTCCTTTTCATCTCAGCTATGATGGCATTAACAAAGTGTTTTCCAACAGGAAGTAACTGTGCATTCAGGTAAGCTGTCACCGACCTTTCATAAGCACCGATCTCCTGGGAAAGTTCGTGACCGCACACTACAGGTTTACCGGCAAGTTGCGTGATCAGTTCCTTGATCTTCAGTTCATGTTCTGGATTACGTATGCTAAAATGTGAAGAAACCGCAAATGCGGATATATTATCTTTTACCTTCAGGACGAAGTTCTTAACAGCCTGTATGTCAAGGGGTGCCATTTCTTCACCCATATGATCATGGCCACCAGATACGAAAATGATGTCATTGGTTGGGAAATCCTTTTCGACATTATGCTCACCTGCAAGAATAACGCCTACAGGATAGCCGGTATCTTCCAGAACAGTATTTGTGGCAAGTGTTGTGGAGAGTGATACAAGTTTCACTTTTTCAAGGTATTCCTCATCGATACCATCGATAGCATTCTTTATTCCTTCGATAAGGTCAGGATATGTTGTCAGTGCTTTATTGGAGGTCACAACTGACCTGTCTGAATCCCTTACAAGGATCGCATCGGTATAAGTTCCACCTGCATCGATACCTAAACTATATTGCATAATTTATCGCCGTCCCTTCTTACTTACAGATCAAAAAAACCTGCTATCAAATAATTTAGCCCGTACTGCAACATTGGAGGTTGAAGATCATTTTTCACGTAGATATATAAAAATAATTAGTACTATAATATAAAACTGAGTAGAAGATTATAAATTTAAAAAAATAAAGACAAATGTTTAAAGGAGATAAAGGAGTTTGTAAATATCTTAATATCACCTCCAGTTTGTTTTTTTCGTTTTTTCTCGTTTTTGTTATTAGGGAAGGATGTAAACGTAGTTAGTTTAAAGGTTCTCAAAATGTCTGGATACAAAGACCGTTTTTCAAGGTGTAGAAAAGTAGCCCCGAGGGGATCAGGGCTACTGTCCAATTCCGGAAAAACTTTCCGTCAATCCTGCTTAGAGACCGTAGTTCTCAGGCAGGAATACCTTTACCTCTTCCTTGTACTTGGTCATGCAGTCGCTCATAAAGGTTTCCTTGTCGTCTGTAAGTGCTTCAAGAGCAGCCTTTGCATCTGCGAGTGCACCCTTCTCGAACCTTGTGAGCTCGAGCTTTCCAGCTGCACCTTCTTCCATGATCTTAACAGACTCGAGTGCAGCGTTCTTTGCACGGAGGTAGATGTCCTCTCCGTCCTTGACGATAGCTTCACCGACACGGTATGCGTTGTCGTATGCAAGGACATAGCCCTGTGGGTCCCTGTACTTGTCGGAAAGTACCATGAGATCCCTGAGAACCTTCTCCTGACCGGTTGCAAGTGCAGTGTTCATCAGAGCACAGTCGTAACCGAGGGATTCTGACCAGCACTGTACGGATGTACCACCGAACTCTGCATGGTATTCGACGGACTCGTTAGACCAGAGGTCACAGCACTGCATGATGAGGTTACCCATGACATCGGAGTGAGCACATGTGGAAGTCTTACCTTCGAATGTCATTGGCATACCTGTGATCGCTTTGAGGATAACGTTCTCATATCCACAGTCCTTACCAGGACCTACAGCTCCAGCCTCATATGCTGCGAGTGATCTTGGTGCTGAGATAGCCCTTGCGATGATAGCAAGTGTGTGAGCAAGGTTCTTGTCGAGCAGTCCGCCTGCAATGAACATTGCAGTGTTCGCTTCGGAACAGTCGGTGTCACCAGCTGCAACAACGTTGTGCTTCTTTGCAACGTTTGCGACCTCCTGCCAGAGGAAGTCCATATCCATGGTACCAAGACAACCGATTGCATAGAGCATACCCGGCACATCGTTCCTCAGAATAGCGTAATCGAATATCTCCTTACCACCCATTGACTCAATGGAAAGAAGGTCAGCACCATTTGCTGCTACTTCCTCGAAGGATTCCATAAGGACGTTGAACTTGTCGCCTCTGAGTCCGAGGAAATCACGGTCTTCACGAATATCACCAACGGTGTGTCTTAATGCACATTTGATACCGTATTCATCGTGGAACTCTTCCATGATCTCTTTCTGTGCGTGTGCGACCTCTCCTCCCCAGGTTGGGTTGTTGGTCATCTGCTCAACGTGTTCTGTTTCAAGTACCACAGATGGGAAACCGACCTGGACCATACGGTTCATGATGTCGGTAGTGATCCTCTGGTATTCCCTGATAAGCTTCTCTTTTGATGCACCAGCTTCAGGTCTTGGAGCATAGTTCACTTCAGGGGAAGTATATCCGCCACCGATCTCGAGGTCAAGTCCTGCCTTTACAGGGAACTTTGATCTGCCGAAGATCATGTCATCTGCACTGTCATATGCCATCTTTGTGTATCTGTTGATTGCCATTATTATCACCTCTTTAGTGTTTGTGGAATTCCTCTTTCAGTGCACTCAGATCTGATCCTGCAAGAATAGCATTTGCGATCTTCGGTGCGTCAGCTGCTTCCTCACCATAGACACCAAGCTCGTATGTTGTTACGAAGTCCTGGTTTACTGCCCCACCACCACAGGCGAATGGGATCTTTATACCTGCTTCAAGCAGCCTGTCGTTGACGGCCTTGAAGGCATACATTGTTGTTGTCATCAGTGCAGTACCTGTAAGCATGATAGGGTTCTCAGCTTTGACAGCCTCGATAACTTCATCCACAGGGACATCACGACCAAGGTCAACGACCTCATATCCGTTTGCTCTGAGAAGTGCAGCAACGATGGATTTACCGATGTCGTGTACATCTCCTTCTGCTACGTGACAGACGACCTTTCCTTTTGAAACAGGTGCTTCGTCGGACTGTTCCTTACAGAACTCGATACCCTCAAGCATTGCATCTGCGGACATCATGACGTTTGGCAGGAAAATGATACCCTGGTCATACAGGTCTGTAACAACTTTCATACCTACCATAAGTGCATCATCGATCAGTGCAATTGGATCCCTTCCTGCATCAATTGCAGCTTCAAGACCTTCAATAACGTCATCTTCCTCACCTTCAAAGATGGCTTCTGCAATTGGCCTGTATAATTCATCCGTAGGATAGAGTTCAGCTGCAGCATCTTCAGGCGTCATAGCCTTTTCCATTTTCACATTGTACCTTACCAGAATTTCACTGGGGTCTAAATCGAAACTGGTCATTTTTTACTTCCTTTGCTTTTTTAAGTTTTTAACAACGGTGTTCGTAAAGTTTGAAAACCGTCATCGATCCAATCCATAGGACATCATTACGAAATCCTGATAAGGCGTCTGATGTTTTACTATATAAACATAACTATCTTTGAATTATAGTATATAGTTATATTGCTTGAGATAATTTATTACATACTGTTTATTTCAAGATATAATAAAGCAACAGATACTGAAAATGAAAAGTAAAATAAATGTTTGAAAAAATAAGATATATTACAAACCAATATGTTTATATATTAAAAACAAATTGCACGCTTTTTGAACTAATATATAAAGATAATCCAAAATCGAGATTCGATCAACATGCTCACATATAAAGAAATAAGTCTGTTGATAATGATTAATAATTTCAGGATCAAAAAATATTACAAATATTAGATACAACAAAAACGAAATATTTATATGTAATTTTACATCGATAAATTTTGACTACAGAAGAAGAAAACAACTTCAAAAGACACAATTAGCCTAATTATTTATAAAAATTTAAAGAGTAAATCATGGATAAATTGTAAAGATTACAGAAACGATTTTTGCATAAATTGATAAATATAATTATAATTTATTTTTCTTGTGTCTGAAAAAGTCAAAAATGCTTAAAAATAGATGGTCTCTGCAGCTCGTACCCTCATAACAAATGTTCCATTTCAATAGAAATATTGCTGGTTGCCGCAGGTTGAACGGAGAAAATTGATTCAAAAAGTAAAGAAAAAACTAAGAATAAATATTCAAAATCTCCTGGTCTTCATACTCTGACCGGACATCGGCCTGACAATTTTGACCTGATGTTTTTATCATTCCTATCAAAAACAACGATCCCTTTTTTCTTTATCTGGACAACACATTTGTCACCAACATTCTTCATTAGATCGTTAAATGTATTATTTGCGATCTCTGCTACCAACATAATCTCTTTCCCCACGATCTCAACTGAAACAAGACTGCTGGCTCCTTTGTTAACTATACTGGTAATGATCGCAGGGAACAGGTTCCTTCTCTGCTTCTTTTGTCCTTCACGTTCATCAAGTAGCAGTATATTCTCGGGCCTGATACCCCACGAAACCCTTTCCCCCAGCATGCAATCCAGAGGTTGTGCGGTTATCAATATGTCCTGCGTTCTCAAAATTGTGCTATTTAAACTTTTATCGTGATCAACAACCACCGCATCATCAAATATATTTGAGAGACCTGCAAGTTCTGCAACATGCCGGGTCTTTGGATGATAGAATACGTCTTCCGGACTGCCCAGATGCTGTACAACACCATCATGATAGACCACCACACGATCTGCCATTGTAAAGGCCTCTACCGGATTATGGGTGATGAAAAGCATTGGTATACCAAGTTCTTTTTGTATTGATTTCATCTCTGCGCGAAGTCTGATCCTGGAGACCATGTCCAGTGCAGAGAATGGCTCATCAAGAAGCAGGATCTGCGGCTCTGGTGCCAGTGCACGGGCTAATGCCACCCTCTGCTGCTGACCACCTGAAAGCTTTGCAGGATAGCAATTCTCCAGCTCCCCTATTTGCATCAGTTCCATCATCTCATCGACACGCCTTTGTATTGAAAGGGTATCCATCCCTTTTAGACCATAAGCAATGTTCTTCCTGACATCCATATGCGGAAAGAGTGCATAGTTCTGGAACACATAGCCAAGGTGGCGTTGCTGCGAGGGGAGATCTATATTCATCTGGTGGTCGAAATACACATCATCGTTTATTCTTATGTATCCGGAATCAGGTTTTGCTAATCCTGCAATGCATCTCAAAGTTGTGGTCTTTCCGGAACCGGAACGTCCAAAAAGAACCACAAGTTCATTATCTGCTTTGAAATCACAACCAAGTGAGAAAGTTTCTTTCCCACCCTTTTTTGCATCTTTGTTGTAAAACTTTTTTTGTATGCTGATCTCCACACCCATATGACCACCTTATACTTTCCATTTGTCGACAAGACTGCTGGTGATACCGATGGACAGCAGCGATACAATGATCAATATTATGACCAAAAGGTTGGCAAGCTCATTGTTCCCTGTCTGGAATGCACCATAAATGGAAAGAGACATCGTATTTGTTTTACCCGGTACATTGCCTGCTACCATCAGAGTTGCCCCGAATTCCCCTACAGCTCTTGCAAAGCTTAGAACACATCCTGCAAGTATACCTTTCTTTGCAAGTGGAAGGGTTATGAAAAGCACAGTCTCAAGTTCACTTCTTCCAAGTGTGTAGGCTGCATATTCAAGTTCCCTGTCCACCGTCTCAATTGCTGCAGTTGCGGTCTTGACCATTAAAGGTAGAGAGACAACAAAAGCAGCAATGACCGCTGCCTGCCAGGTAAAAAGTATACCCTCGCTGGTTATCCCTGATATGTAGCTGCCAATGATACCATTTTTTGCCAGTAAGATCACCAGCAGATAACCTGTAACCGTTGGCGGAAGCACAAGCGGCATTGTAACCATTGCTTCTGCAAAGCGTTTTCCTGCAAAGTCTTTCCTTGCGAATACATAGGCTATCAGTATTCCCATCAAAAGTACAAACAAAGTGGAAACTATAGACACTCTGAGAGTAAGGATCAATGGGAACCATACAGATTCCAGCATTATATCACCTGCCACCGTCCGATCGTGTCAGCAGGAAAAACCATAGGACTTCAGTATCATCTGACCTTTTTCTCCTGTCACAAAATCTACAAACCTATCTGCTTCTTCTTTGTTTCCGGATGACTTCACGATTGCTATCGGGTAAATGATCTCTGAACTTAGCGAGGGTTTACAGACAAAGTTGATATTTCCAGATCCTGAATTTTCAAGATCTGTCATATAGACAAAGCCTGCATCCACTTCTCCTGTTTCTACATAGGTAAGAACCTGTTTCACATGTTCCGCAAAAATGATCTTACCTTCAACTTCTTCCCATATACCCGCTTCAGTAAGAGATTGTTTTGCATATTTTCCAACAGGTACAGTATCAGGATGTCCCATGGTCAGTTTTTTTACTTCGCTGCTAGTGAGATCATCGATATTTGTGATCGCAAGATCACTGTTCCCGGGAACCACGAGGACAAGTGAGTTCGTTGCAAAATCTGCCCTTGAGCTGTTATCAATCATTCCTTTGGAATCAAGTATATCCATATGCCTCCCGGAAGCTGAGGCAAACACGTCGATTGGTGCACCTGCTTCTATCTGCATCCTGAGGGATCCGGAACTTGCCAGGTTCAGTACGACATCGATGTCAGGATTTTCTGTTTCAAACTCTGAGATCAGTTCATCGAATGCTTCAGTAAGACTTGCTGCTGCAGATACTGTAATAGTGGTACCGGGATCAATAGCATCATCTGCTGTCACCTATGCAGATGAGATAACCAGCACTGACATACAGATGAACATGATCCCGATTAATACCTTCATGCTCTGCTTCATATCAACACTTCGCTGAAGTCCGTGTTCTGACGACACATATCCAAAAAGTCAAAAGTTATGTCATGATACTGGCCAATATCATGACATAAACAATCCACTTTCATTCTGTAGCATCCCCCTTATTTCCAGGCTTTTTAGTTCCCGCCTGTTTTCGTCCACTTCAAGAAGTGTGTTGGTTATCCGATCCACAAGTTCCATTGCACCCCTATAACCAACAGTCAATATACGCTGTGCTCCTAACCTGTCGTGAATAGGGAAGCCGACACGTATGAGAGGTATTCCCAGTTCGTTGGAAATGTACTTTCCATTGGAATTTCCTATGAGCATATCACAATCGATCTCTTTCATTGAATCATTCAATGTATCGAAATCTACTCCTTCCAGTATTGTTGTTTCAAGGTCAGGCCGCAATTCTTCCACCCGTTTGCCGGCCATTCTGGTAAAGTTCTTGCTCTTGCTTCCGGATGCCACAAGTACCGGATGCATCCCCATCTCCAGAACAAGCGATAACAGACCCAATGTATTGTCCGGATCCCCATATATGGCTACCTTTACTCCATAGACATACTTGTGAGCGTCTATCATTGCATCGATCAACCTGCCCCGCTCTTCCAGAAACTCTTGCGGAATATCGATCTCTGCAATTTCTGAAAGTATGGAAAGCATTCTATCCGTGTACTCAAGTCCTATGGGTATTGGAATATCATAGGAAGGAACGTTGTGTGCAACTTTCAGATATTCTGCCGCTTTGTTATCATTAGTTATTCCCATGCCTATGGTTATTATGCTGTTCCCCATATTGGCAATGTCAGATAGCTTTGTTCCACCGGTAGCGATCTTTGGTAATGTCTCCTTCATTGGTGAATCGAATGTTTCGGAGACATCCGGCAGAAAGATGTAGGAACCAACAGTATCTGCAAGCATCTTTTTCAATTCACGGATATCCGCCGGAGAGATGCTTTCTTCAAGTATGAAATTCACGATCTTTTTTGTAAGGTGATCTCCACCAGGATCTGAAGTGAAATTCCTTACAATTGCTTCAACTGCTTTTATGTAACCGTTCGTGTGACTGGCCTCATAGCTTGGGGTGGACACCGGTATTATAGTAACTCCATCTGCAATACTGTTCTCTCTCCTGAATTCCTTAATTATCCTCTCAACATCATCCCCAATGGTCTCTGCAAGGCATGTGGTGGCAACACCAACAACTCTTGGCTCGTACCTCGAGATGACGTTGTTCAGACCTTTTATCAGGTTCTCGGTTCCACCATAGACAGCTCCTCTCTCGCTCAGGGAAGTTGAAGCAATGTCCATAGGCTCCCTGAAATGATGTGCCAGGTGAAGGCGCATATAAGTGCTGCATCCCTGTGAACCGTGGAAAAGTACCATGGTGTCCTCGATCCCCTTGAATGCCATTACACTGCCCATTGGCTGACACATTACGCAGGGATTTACCGTGGAATAATTCCTTTCGGTCATACTGTCACCTCCACTGCAGGATTGATCTGTGGCACATAAACTGACTTGTTTTCCACAGTATCTTTTTTCTCTGCCCTAACTCTGCCCATCTCACGCACAGGCCTCCAGACAGGACTGTTTATGGATGCGTCTATCTCACGTGCAAAGTTGACAAAACCATCAAATCCTTCGAATTCCAGGGTCCTGTCATGGTTGAAATCACAGAAAGCCACTCCAAGCTTGTAGGCAATGAATCGTTCCTTCACTCCCGCAACCATCAGGTCAGCCTTCTGCTTGACAATAAGCTCTGCAAGTTCCAGAGGATTCGCATCATCTACAATTACAGTACCATCTTTGACCTGGTAACTTATCTGCTTGTAATCATCCCTTTTCCCTGTCTGGGTTCCAATGATGACCACTTCCATTCCCAGTTCCCTGTATCCTTTGATAAGGGTCAGGGCTTTTGCTGCACCGCCCATGTAAATGGCCGCTTTCTTACCTTTGACCCTTTCCCTGATACGTGAGATCTCAGGTATGATGCGTGCAGTCTCCTCTTCGATGATCTCCTCTGCTATTTTTTTCATCTCATCTGATCCGAAAAATTCAGCAGTTGTCCGAAGGGCATTCCCAAGGTCTTCCATACCAAAGAAACTTATCTTCTGGAAAGGGATCCCATATTCCTTTTTCATCCACTTTGCAAGATATGTCATTGACCCACTGCACTGTACAAGATTCAACTGGGCACCATGACACTTTGAGATGGAATCTATCGTAGAGTCACCGGTCATTGAAGTGATCACCTGAATACCCATTCTCTCAAATAGTGGTTTTACAAGCCAGACATCACCAGCAACGTTGAATTCCCCAAGAAGGTTTATTCTGTACTCGGATCTGATCTCAGGTTCCTTTGTACCGATGATCTCCATCAGGGCATTGCAGGCAGCCTTATAACCATCTGACTTTGTGCCTTTGAACCCCTCTGACTTTACAGGGATCACCGGAATTCCGTGTATCTCTGTGGAAGATTTACATACGGCTTCAAGGTCATCCCCTATAATTCCAACAATACATGTGGAGTAGACGAAGATCGCAGGTGGATTATACTGTTCCACCAACTCATCAATGGCATTGGACAGTTTAGTCTCACCTCCGAATACCACGTCCAACCCCTTCATATCGGTACTAAAGCTTGTACGATAGGTTTCAGAATCACTGGATTTACTACCCCTGATATCCCACGTATAGCTTGCACATCCGATCGGACCGTGAACAAGATGTACTGCATCGGTCACCGGATTGAGTGCAACACGTGCTCCTGAATACACACAGGCTCTCTGGCTCATTGAACCTGCAATGGAAGTATTGTCACAGGCAAGAGGCGATCCGCCTTTTTGTGCCTGCTTCAGAGCAATGTAAGGCTGTCTTTCTTCAAGAGTATCCACTAAGTTAGTAATTTCTGGCATATCCTCACTCCTGCAAAATTTATCAAAGAGATCGTATTATTGTACGACCTCCAGAACTGATTCGTCAACGGTCTTATCCTTGATATCAAGGAATGTATTGCCTATCCTCTCAACAAGCCGTGCTGCTCCTGAATATCCCATAATTGGGAAGTGGTGCAGATTCGCACGGTCCATCACAGGGAATCCCACACGTATCAGAGGAATGTCCTCCGCAAGAGCGATGTGTTTGCCATAAGTGTTACCTATAAGCATATCCACTGGTTCGTTCTTTATTATCTGATGCAGGGTGAAAAGATCATCCTTTGAGAGGATCTTTGATTCCGGATATAACGGATGTACCATCTCGGAGACCTCTTCTTCGAACTTCTTGCTTGATGTACCGGTCAGGACAACTGTAGGTTCCATACCCATCTCAAGTACAAGGCTTGTAAGTCCCTTGATGATATCCGGATCTCCAAATATCGCTACCTTCTTTCCGTGGAAATGTGGGTGAGCATCGGTCATCATATCCACAACCCTTCCCCTTTCTGCTTCCAGTTCAGGAGGTATAGGGACGTTTGCAAGCTCGGCGGCGTTCATTATGAATCTGTCAGTGTACTGTATTCCAATAGGTGCCGGGCCGATTTTTTCGGGGACCTTGAACTTCTTATTCAGCACCTTTGCTGCTGCACCACCTGCCATCTCGCACAAAGCTATGGTACCAAGGGAATTTGCAGTGTCCTCAATATCACCGATAGGTGTACCTCCCTTGGAATAAAGATCAGTATTACCAAGATTGGGTGAATCAAAGACATCTGTCTGGTCCGGGAACACGATGGCAGGTATTTTCATTACGGAAAGGATCCTCTTGATCTCTCGTATATCGCTTGGATTCACAAACCCGGGAATAACGTTCAATTTACCGTTCGGCTTTGCTTTCTCGGCGAACTTTGATACGAAGGATTTTACCATATTGTCATAACCAGTTACATGTGAACCTACATAGCTCGGAGTTGATGCAGCACATAATTTGATGGAAGGATCAATGAGCTCTTCCATCTCCACATCTTCTATGATCTGATTTACATCGTCACCTATAGTCTCTGCCACACAGGTCGTGTGTATAGCTATTACCTCTGGCTGATAAATGGCTTCGATGTTGGAAAGCGATTGTTTGAGGTTTGATGCACCACCAAACACCGCTGTACCTTCATAGAAACTGCTACTGGTAGCTGCAGTCGGTTCCCTGAAGTGTCTGGTAAGACACATGCGCAGGTATGAAAGACATCCCTGTGAACCGTGGCTGTGGGGCATACAGTTGTGCACTCCCATTGCTGCATAGACCGCACCTATTGGCTGGCATATCTTTGCAGGATTGACGACAAGCGCATCACGCTGAACCTCTTCTTTTGGTGTATAATCTAACATTCCTATCACTCCCTGTTATTCTGCTCTCCATGGCACCTTCATGAATTTCCATGTGGGGCTGTTGATGGCCATATCCATGTCCTTTGCGAAGTTCAGCACTCCTGAAAAACCGGTATAACGACCACTGTAATCATAGGAGTGGATCTGCCTTGAAGGGACTCCCATTTTCTGTGCCCAGTACTTATCCTTGATACCGGAGCAGAAAAGATCAGGTTTTAGCTCTTTGATCAGGTATTCAGTCTCATAGTGATTCAGGTCATCTACAACTACAGTACCATCCTTTGTCTCGGGGAACATTCCCTCATAATCCATAAGTCCAAGCTTCTCTTTCAGCTCTTTCATGCGTTCTTCGCTTATTGCAGGTTCAAAACCCCCTTCCATCTCATAGTGGAGGTCTTCCAGCATAGTGCTTGAGGCCTTCTCCTTCATATCCTTGAGAATAGCACGTCCCTCATAGTCATCCCTGTGGGCGAATTGGTATCCGGCCAGGACAACCTTCATCCCCAGATCCTCGAAAAGGTTCTGGTAGTGGTGTGATCTGGAGCCACCTGCATAGATGAAGACTTTCTTACCTTCCAGCTTCCTCCTGTACTTATCAAGCTCAGGAGCGATCTTTTCAACCTCTTCCCCGATAACCTCTTCAGTCTTTCTGGTGATCTCGGGATCATCAAAGAACTTCGCCATCTTCCTCAGGGATTTTTTCGTTGCTTCCACTCCTATGTAGTTGACCTTTAACCATGGTACACCATACTTCTCTTCCATCATACGGTTTGTATAGTTCACAGATCTGTGGCACATCAGGATGCTCAACTTTGCAAGATGGGCTTTTGCAAGGTCGTGGTATGATCCGTCACCTGTGAAACTTGAAACTATACGGTAACCGATCTTTTCAAGAAGTGGTGTGATCTCCCAGAGATCACCTCCGATATTGTACTCCCCGAATATGTTGATATCAAATGGTGTCGGGTCTTCCAGTTCCTCTGTACCGACCACGTGTTCCATCAGGACGTTACTTGCAATGTGGTGACCTGCTGACTGGCTTACACCACGGTATCCTTCACAGCGAAGTGCCATGACCTTGACACCATGTTCATTCTCTGCTTCCTGAGCAACAGCTTCTATGTCATCTCCTATGAGTCCCACAGGACATGTGGCACAAACCGAGATAGCACCGGGATTGAAGATGCGTACAGCATCATCGATAGCTGTCTTGAGCTTTTTCTCACCACCAAATACAATATCGGTTTCCTGCATATCTGTGGAGAAACAATATTGCATGTAATTGTCTTCCCCATCCTTTGCTTTGGCAAAATTACGTCTGGTACCCCAGGTAAAATATGCACAACCTATAGGACCATGGACAATATGCACCATGTCCTTGATAGGACCCATGACAACCCCCTTGCCTCCGGCAAAGGCACAGCCGCGATTTGTCATCACTCCGGGGATAACTTTGCTGTTGGCCTCTATGTGTTGTTCTGAGGAACAATCCCTGACGACCAGATGCTTCCTTCTGTCCTTTGCTACCTTCTCAGGATATTGTTTGAGCATATTGTCGACTATACTCTGATTGTTCTGGATCTCTGAGCTCATAGACCATCCCTCTCAACTGAAATATTGCCTTCCTCACCAGTTCTCACCCTCACTGATTCGGGTATGTCTATCACGAATATCTTACCATCACCAGCATGGCCGGTCTGGTTAACATTGATGATCCTCTGGACCACCCTGTCTGCTGCCTTATCATCCACAACAATAGTGAAAAGGCGTTTTGGAACAAAAGGAATGCAGTTCTTTGATGGTCCGATTTCCGGATCTGAAAGTGGAGGGTTGAACTCATAACACAATCCTTTCTGCTTACCCCTTCCCATCACCATCTGGACGGTGAAAGAAGGATATCCGCAATCAGACAGGGCATCAAGTGTTTTCTTGACCTTGTTCATTCGAATGATTGCCTTAATTTCTTTCATTTTACTCCTTCCTGGTGTTCTTAAAGTCCGGCTTCACCTGTGCGTATTGTGTAAGCGTTCTCCACAGGGCTTACGAAGATCTTTCCATCACCATACTTGCCTGTGTGCGCTGAGATCTTTATGATATCAACAACCTTGTCCTTGTCCTCATCCTCTACGACCATCATCAGCATTGCTTTTGGAAGTTCATCGAACTGCACGTCAGGTGTGTGAATACCCCTCTGCTTACCTCTTCCAAAGACGTCCATTTTGGTCAGGGAAACAAATCCGACCATCTCAAGTTCTTCAACGATCTCAGACACTTTATTTGGCCTGACTATTGCACGAATCATCTGCATTTGCTGACCCCCTCATAGTTCGATAATTCCGAATTCCACCATCATTGCTTCAAGATCATCCATTTCCAGAGGTTTTGGTACGACGAACTTGTCGTTATTCTCGATGTTCTCTGCCAGTGTAAGGTATTCCTTTGCCTGATCGGATTCAGGGTCAAAATCGATGACTGTCTTCTTGTTGATCTCCGCACGCTGTACGATATTGTCCCTTGGGACAAAGTGGATCAACTTGCTTCCAAGTCTTTCTGCAAAGGCCTCCAGAAGTTCCTTTTCACCATCGACTTTCCTGCTGTTGCAGATAATACCCCCAAGACGTGCTCCACCTTTTGCATATTTCTGAATTCCCTTGCAGATGTTGTTAGCCGCATAGATCGCCATTAGCTCACCACTGGCTACAATGTAGATCTCCTGTGCCTTTCCTTCACGAATAGGCATGGCGAAGCCTCCACATACGACGTCACCAAGTACGTCATAGAACACGTAGTCCGGGTTTTCCTCGTAGGCACCAAGGTTCTCAAGAAGACCAATTGATGTGATGATACCCCTTCCTGCGCATCCAACTCCAGGTTCCGGTCCACCCGATTCAACACAGCTGATATTTCCAAAACCCGGCTGGATAAGGTCATCAAGTTTAACTGAATCATCACCCTCACTCCTTAATGTATCAAGCACCGTCTTCTGGCTAAGTCCCCCCAGAAGCATCCTTGTGGAATCCGCTTTCGGATCACACCCCACAAGCAGGATCTTCTTGCCCATTGTCGCAAGCGCTGCTGTCAGGTTCTGTGTTGTGGTTGATTTGCCGATTCCGCCTTTCCCATATATTGCTACCTGTCGCATATTGTTGCTCCTTCGATGCCATTTTTGTCACTATAGATAAGTATTTATTTACTTATCATCAAACGGCAACCTATGTACGACTTTCTAATATAAGTACTTTGTCATAATATAAACAAAAAAATAAGATAATTAAAAAATATACAAAAAAAGAAATTAAAAATAATCGATACCAAGAGATGAAATTATTCTAAAAACAAAATTTATCCCATTGAACCCATGCTCATGAATCCGAAAATATCTTCAAATTTAATATCCTGAAGATTTTTTCGATACATGAAGACAGTGCTTCCTATGACCCCAAAACCCGCTTTGCTCAATACCTCCCTTGCAACTTTATTTTCTGCAGGAACATCCAGTACAACGGATGAACCCTCCATTCTTGAAAGTGATTCTTCCAGCAAATTCGAAGCTATTCGCTCACTCCCATTTTCAACTTCCCACGGACCAATGACCTGCAGATCCTTTGTACCAGTCTTTAAGCTATAATACATCAGGAATGCAGGCCCATCTTCGATCATTACACACTTACGTTCATTGATCAGTTTCCCAAATAAAGATGAGCGATCATCTCCCCAGCAGTTTTTATCGATCTTCATTATGCATTTTTTATTTTTGAGTGCAGACACCTTGTCCGTACTTTGCGATGCATGATCTCCCCGCGTATTGTTATTCTTCAACCATCTTAGAACTTCACCAGACCTTACAAATCCAAATCTGGTATAGAGGCAGACTGCATCATGTGCAGCATTGAGGTATATTGACTTTATTGAGTCATCACTCTCAAGATGCTGTATTGTGCACCCCAGAAGCTTGCTGCCAATACCAAGCTTTCTATACCCCTTGTCAACAATAAGATTACCAACCCAGGCACTTTGCCCATATTTAACACTCATAACAGCACCAATTACCTGATGACAAACCTCAGCTGTAAAACATCCCATCGGATTTGACTGCAGGATCAGTGAGAACTCATTAAGATCTGATATCCACCCTTCTGAATGAGCAAGAAATAAGATGTGTTCAAGATCTCCACACTCCATTTTTCGAATTTTCAATATTTTCTCCATATATAATGCGATTCAAAAAAATATTCATCCAACAGTGAAATCGAAAGGAAGTTAGGATTCTGGAGTTTAGCGTTAGATTTGGATCGAAAGTAAACTAGGTACAATGTAGTAACTAACTTAAATAACGCATTATTTCCAGAATCCAGATTTAATTAGTATTCCATATAATCAAAATGGAACAAGATGGAAATGCTCAAAGAGCATCTCCATCAGTTTCACCTGTGCGGATACGGATGACTCTCTCCACAGGATAGATGAAGATCTTTCCGTCGCCAACTTCACCGGTTGAAGCATTCTCCATGATGATGTCGACCACATCATCAACTTTTGCATCCGTTACAACGACCTCGATCTTGATCTTGGGTAACAGGTCGACACAGTATTCGCGCCCTCTCCACTGATGAACCATTCCCTTCTGTTTTCCACGTCCGGTAACATCCGTAATGGTCATACTCTCGAATTTCGCATTTTCTAGTGCAGCCTTAACATCATGGATCTTTGTGGGTCGTATGATAGCTTCTATTTTATGCATATTTCATACCTCCTTGCTCAGCACATATTCAGGATATGCCCTGATTCCGTGTTCAGCCCTGTCAAGACCTGCGATCTCATCTTCTTCAGATACGCGAATTCCAATTGCCAGGTCAATTATCTTGAATACGATATAGGAGATTCCAAAGGCCCATACAATACTCAGGATCATTCCAATTAACTGGATGATGAACTGACTGTATCCTCCGTAGATCAGACCTACCCCTTCTGCTGCATATACTGAATCGGAAAGAATGCCATTGCCTATTCCTATTGAGAATATACCGACTGACAGCAATCCCCAGCTACCTGCATATCCGTGTACTGCAATTGCACCAACAGGATCGTCCACTTTCAGTACGTTCTCATTGAACATCACACCCTTATAGACCACAATTCCTCCCACAATTCCGATCACAAGTGCTGCCCAGTTGTTAACTGAACCACATGGTGCCGTGATTGCCACAAGACCTGCAAGAAGTCCGTTTGCAGTAAGTGAGGGATCAGGCTTTTTAGTCTTGATCCAGGTGATCAGCATCACAGTCACTGCACCGGCAGCTGCCGATATGAATGTGTTGGCAATTACCAGATTCATGTATGGATCATTACCATCAAGTGTACTTCCTCCGTTGAAGCCTACCCATCCGAATGCAAGGATGAGGGTTCCAAGGAATGCAAATGTCAGGTTATGACCCGGAATAGCTACCGGTTTCCCATTTTTGAACTTGCCGATCCTTGAACCTACAAGTAGCACACCTGCAAGGGCTGAATAACCACCGATCGAGTGTACTACTCCTGATCCTGCAAAGTCGTGGAAACCAATTCCTGCGAGTTGTACCAGAGGGCTTTCAGAACCTGTTAGAAGTGCTTTGTCTGCACCGCTCCAGACCCAGTGTCCGTATACCGGATAAATAAATGCTACAAGTGCGATTGTATAAATCAGGTAAGCTTTAAGATCAGTTCTTTCTGCCATTGCTCCTGATACGATTGTTGCACCGGTTGCTGCGAAGACCATCTGGAACCACCAGCTGTTCCAGAGTGCATTGTCAGCTCCCTTGAGGAAAAACTGGTCGATGCCGATCAGTCCTGCGGCATCAGCACCATACATGATACCCCAGCCAAC
This sequence comes from Methanococcoides mangrovi, assembly GCF_052057775.1. GTDB lineage: Archaea > Halobacteriota > Methanosarcinia > Methanosarcinales > Methanosarcinaceae > Methanococcoides. Next base: position 2,030,605 of record NZ_CP195121.1, read on the forward strand.
TGCCCAGTACACCAGGATACCAAGACAAATGGTCATGAAGTTCTTCATGAGAATGTTGGCAGTGTTCTTGGAACGTGTAAGCCCAACCTCTACCAGTGAGAATCCTGCATGCATCAGGAATACTATTGCTCCTGCGACAAGCAGCCAGACAAATGTCAATGCTGTTTCCAGATCAGCGATTGCCTGGGTGTTCTCCTCCACTGTTGCAGCGGATGCCGTTAATGTACAGAATGTAAATAATACAAAAAGTACCGTCAGCATCCAGCAGGTACGGTTCGTATGTTCTTTTGTTAAATATCTCATATGTCGTAGCTCCTGTACCTTCGATCCAATAAGGTATACGGAATCTTACTGTATAGTTAATATTATTTAAAATTATCTCAAAATCGGGGCTTGCCCATAAAGTCCTCTTGACCACAAACTACACAATTTGACTACAAAGTGATACAGTTGACCATAAACTCAAAAAATCAGGAACGCGCAATGCCCCCATTTTTCTGAAAATGGTATCAATTTCAAAAATTCTTCGACAAGGAACACAGCATCCGTGTTTATATACAATCCCAAAGATAAATTATAGCTTCTGGTTTTTGACCATAAAGTCAAATTTTGACTATAAACTCTCTCTGTCATATGTGCGGCAACAGTTTATGGATTGAACTATTCATTTTGTCCGAAAAAATCGTATTTTTGACCGAAAAATGATTCAAATTGATGCAAAGTTGTTGACGTTTTCCCATGGAGATTACCAAACCAGGATCACATCCAGTTGACAAAGGTCCGTTAGCTCCCACTCTTATATTCTACATTTTTAAGCAAATGCGCTATTGGTTCAACATCTATATTCACACAGTTAATATATTTGTCCGATGTATTCATATACTTCCAACTAAAATATATTACCAATGTTGGGGAGTTGTAATAGATGCAAATGAAATCATGTTACATATTTTACATTGTAGTGACAATTGGTTTTTTGACTATGGTTTCAGGTATCGCTGCAGCAGCTACGATTAATGTTGACGATAATGGGAGTGCAAATTATACTACCATACAGGCAGCAATTGACGCTGCAAACAATGGTGATACAGTTCTTGTTTATCCTGGAATATATTCAGAAAATGTTGATGTGAACAAGGAGTTAACGATAGTTGCAAAATCAGGAAATCTAGAAAATGCCATTGTTCAAGCCATAGATTCAAGTGATTATGTATTTCATATAACTGCAGACGAAGTAAAGATCAGTGGATTTTATGTGAAGGACGGCGTTGAACGTTACTGGGAGGATTCAGTACCTGGAATCTATCTCGATGGAGTTCATAATTGTGTCATTAACAACAACCAATTCTCCAATGTTTTTTATGGACTCGTTCTTGAAGCATCCAGCAACAACACATTGAGTAACAATATTGCAACATACAACATTGGCGGCATCCATCTTATCGATTCAAACTACAACATACTAGACAACAACGCCGCGTTGAACAACTCTGAGAATGGGATCCTTCTGGAACATTCTACATACAATAATCTGAATAAGAATAATGCCTTTAACAGCATTGAGGGAATCCGCCTTATCAATTCCGAGAACAACTTCCTGAGTTATAATACCGTATCAAACACTACTTGTGGAATCTATTTTGAGGCATCCGATAACAACACCTTAGACAATAATATCGCATTGAACAACTTTATTGGGATACGTCTTATTGGATCAAGCTACTGCACATTGGAAAATAACACTGCATCAAATAATAAAGATGGTATCTACTTGGAGGGTTACTGCAACGATAATACTCTCATCAATAACAATGCATCGAATAATCATGCTGGTATCTCTTTGAGAGGGTATAACAAAAATAACACTTTGGAATATAACAAGGCAAATTCAAATGAAAAATATGGAATAGTTCTCTTTTCTTCTAACAATAATAAGCTTAGAGATAACACCGCATCAAACAACGACATAGGCATCTTCCTTAAGTATTCCCATTGGAATCTTCTGGAAAATAATGATGGCTCGAACGAGAGGTACGGTATATATCACAGTGCTTCCAAGTACAATACTTTGAGTAATAACAATATCAAAGGCGAAGTTTTTTTGAAGGCATTAGCGTTTGTGTTCTTGCTAATACTGATTATGCTTAGTACCTCATATTTGCTCAAAGATAAAATTGGCAAGAAGAAATCGATTATCTCTGTTTCAATGATTTTGTTACTTCCACTTCTACCTGCATTGATTAAAGTTATATATGAGCTACATTTGCTGGAAACAATAATTCCTATTCTCCTGTGGAATTACTTGTTTATAAGATTCCTGGAATTCGGCCTGCCTGCAGCAGTCATAATTTTTTATGGATATACAACGGAAGATCAGCTTTTTTCAACGCTTTCAGGTGTATTTCTAATCCCTCTCTCCTTCATATATGCAGAAATTATTTTGGGAACGCTGGATCCTGATCCCATAGTGAATCTTGGATATTGGTTGCACTGGAGTTCAATTGTTGATGTATCCCCATTTATGGTACTTTATGGATTAATTGGCTATTTTGGAGCAAGAAGAACAAAACTATCCCTTATAATTTCAATTTGTATTGCTATATTCATTCTCGTTATAATCAGCGGAATCGATTGAAAGGTGTGTAAATATATGCAAATGAAATCAAGTAACGCAATCTATATTGCGATAACAATTGTCTTTTTGATAATAACATCGAGTAACGTGACAGCGGATACAATTATCGTCAACGATAATGGAAATGCAGATTATACTACCATTCAGGCAGCCGTCAACGCATCAACCAATGGTGATACAATCCTTGTTCATCCAGGGAAGTATTCAGAAAACATTGATGTGGACAAGGAGTTAGCGATAGTCTCTGAATCTGGAAATCCAGATGATACGGCTGTTCAAGCCGCAGACTCAAATGATTCTGTATTTCATGTGACTGCAAATAACGTAACAATCAGCGGATTTAACATAACAGGTGCCAATAGCACTGAAAAAAACAGTCCTGCCTATGGAATATATCTTGATGGAGTTCCTGTATTTGTTCCCGTAAAGGATACTGAGGTCCAAGGTTGTATTATTACTAACAATCGATTGTTCAACAATAGCATAGGTGTCTTTTTGGAGGGATCCAGCAATAATGTACTGAGTAATAATACTGCATCAGGCAACCGTATCGCCATCTTTTTGTCGAGTTCCAACAACAGCGAACTGAGTAATAATGCTGTACTGAACAATGAAGGAGGCATCCTTATGTATGGAGGCTCTAATAACACATTTAACAATAACAACATTTCGAACAACGGGATTGCTATTGTTTTGCACTTTTATAGCAACGACAATACGTTTATCAATAACAGAGCTTCGGACAACGAACATGGTATCTACATTAGAGAAGCCTCAAATCTCACACTTATAAATAACACTGCAAACTTCAACAAACGTGACGGTATCTACCTTGATTCTTCTCATTACAACGTGCTGGAAGGCAACACAGCAAATTCAAACGGTGAACATGGAATCTATCTTAATGATTTTTCCTGGGGCAATTATCTGGGAAACAACACTGCTTCGAATAATGAGCACGGAATCCTGTTGTATTATTACAGCGACCATAACTCATTGATCAATAATACTGCAAATTCGAACGAACAATATGGTATATATCTGAATGAAACCAGTAACAACAGTATCGAGGGAAACACTGCAAACTCGAACAAAGTACATGGGATATACCTTAAGTCTTCCACCTTCAACACGATTATTAACAATACTGCAAACTTGAACGACTATCACGGTATCAACCTCAATCAATCCAATAATAAAAGAGTGAATACCGATATCGTGACACACGATTTCAAATATTGCAAGTTCCTTGAAGATTCCAGCAATAACAACACCGTAAGTGGAAATCATCTATTCGACAATGGCAAAGGTCTCGTTGCAAATGTTTCTGAAAATAACATTGGTATCAACTACATCAACGATAGGGGAATTACCGAGATGCCTTTTATCGGTTCCGTGTTGACATTGATCATGTTGGGAATCGCATTTATGTTTATGAGAAGAAAATGAGATGCAACAGATTAATTAAGAAACTGTTGATGGGTGGCAGTTAAAGCGAGGGGATTAATGTATTTTATTTTTTGTCCAAAAATTGATGTTGTTGTCCAATAAGTGTCCTATTTTTCGGACAAAGTGTTCATTTATTTTAAACATTTAATTCCCATTTTGAGTTGCAGCAGTGTTAATGAGATTATAACATCCCACATTTTAAAATTAACAATATGATTTTGGCTACACGAATAGGCGGAAATAAGTTGCCGACATGCGATTTGACCATAATGTAGGCAACTTGCCTCTAAAGTAGGGTATTTGACCACAAAGTAGGGGACTTTATGGGCAAGCCCTCAAAATCGAGCATTCTTATAAACAACTTTAAAAAGAAATAAACATGCCGCCAAATAGGCAAATAACTTATTTGATAAAAAAGCAACATCAAAAGCTGCCAAAATTTGTCTTGCTAAAGCAACAGGTCAATAAGAGAAAATAATCCGGATCATTAAAAATGAGTAAAAATAAAGTGATCACCTGATCAACTAAAAGAAGATGCCTCACTTAGTGAAAAGGTTCTCGAATATTCTTTTAATTAAATAAAAGTTCAAGGTGATGAAAGATAGCCCCGAGGGAATCGGGGCTAAGATCATGTCTGAAAAACTTCCCGGCAATCCTGCTTAGAGACCGTAGTTCTCAGGCAGGAATACCTTTACCTCTTCCTTATATTTGGTCATGCAGTCGCTCATGAAGGTTTCCTTGTCGTCTGTAAGTGTTTCCAGAGCAGCCTTTGCATCTCCAAGTGCACCCTTCTCGAACCTTGTGAGCTCGAGCTTATCAGACATTCCTTCCTCCAGGATCTCTACACATTTGAGTGCAGCATTCTTTGCACGGAGGTAGATGTCGTTTCCGTCCTTGACGATAGCTTCACCGACACGGTATGCGTTGTCATATGCAAGGACATAGCCCTGTGGGTCCCTGTACTTGTCGGAAAGTACCATGAGATCCCTGAGAACCTTCTCCTGACCGGTTGCAAGTGCAGTGTTCATCAGAGCACAATCGTATCCGAGGGTTTCTGACCAGCACTGCACGGATGTACCGCCAAACTCTGCATGGTACTCGACGGACTCGTTCGACCACAGGTCACAGCACTGCATGACAAGGTTACCCATGACATCAGAGTGTGCACATGTGGAAGTCTTGCCTTCCTGCGTCATTGGCATACCGGTGATCGCTTTTACGATGGTGTTCTCATATCCACAGTCCTTACCAGGACCCACAGCTCCAGCCTCGTATGCTGCGAGTGACCTTGGTGCTGAGATAGCCCTTGCGATGATAGCAAGTGTGTGAGCAAGGTTCTTGTCGAGCAGACCACCTGCAATGAACATTGCAGTGTTAGCTTCGGAACAGTCGGTGTCACCAGCTGCTACGACGTTGTGCTTCTTTGCAACGTTTGCGATCTCCTGCCAGATGAAGTCCATATCAATGGTACCGAGACAGCCAATTGCATAGAGCATACCTGGCACATCGTTCCTCAGGATAGCATAGTCGAATACTTCCTTACCACCCATTGTCTCAATGGAAAGAAGGTCAGCACCGTTTGATGCTACTTCCTCGAAGGATTCCATAAGGACGTTGAACTTGTCGCCTCTGAGTCCGAGGAAGTCACGGTCTTCACGAACATCACCACAGGTGTGTCTTAATGCACATTTGATACCATATTCGTCATGGAACTCTTCCATGATCTCTTTCTGTGCGTGTGCGACCTCTCCTCCCCAGGTTGGGTTGTTGGTCATCTGCTCAACGTGTTCTGTTTCAAGTACCACAGATGGGAAACCGACCTGGACCATACGGTTCATGATATCGGTAGTGATCCTCTGGTATTCCCTGATAAGCTTCTCTTTTGATGCACCGGCCTCTGGCCTTGGAGCATAGTTGACCTCAGGGGAAGTGTATCCGGCACCTATCTCAAGACCAAGTCCTGCCTTTACGGGGAATTTTGCCTTACCGAAGATCATGTCATCTGCACTGTCATATGCCATCTTTGTGTATCTGTTGATTGCCATTATTATCACCTCTTTAGTGTTTGTGGAATTCCTCTTTCAGTGCACTCAGATCTGATCCTGCAAGAATAGCATCTGCCATCTTCGGTGCGTCAGCTGCTTCCTCACCATAGACACCAAGCTCGTATGTTGTTACGAAGTCCTGGTTAACTGCCCCACCACCACAGGCGAATGGGATCCTGATACCTGCTTCCAGCAGCCTGTCGTTGACGGCCTTAAAAGCATACATTGTGGTTGTCATCAGTGCAGTACCTGTAAGCATGATCGGTTTCTCGGCTTTGACAGCCTCGATAACTTCATCCACAGGGACATCACGACCAAGGTCAATGACATCGTATCCGTTTGCTCTGAGAAGTGCAGCAACGATGGATTTACCGATGTCGTGTACATCTCCTTCTGCTACGTGACAGACGACCTTTCCTTTTGAAACAGGTGCTTCGTCGGACTGTTCCTTACAGAACTCGATACCTTCAAGCATTGCATCTGCAGACATCATGACGTTTGGCAGGAAAATGATACCCTGGTCGTACAGGTCTGTAACGACCTTCATACCTACCATAAGTGCATCATCTATCAATGCAATTGGGTCCTTGCCTGCATCAATTGCAGCCTCAAGACCTTCAATAACGTCGTCTTCTTCACCATCAAAGATGGCTTCTGCAATTGGCCTGTATAACTCATCGGTAGGATAGAGTTCAGCTGCAGCATCTTCAGGCGACATTTCTTTTTCCATTTTCACATTGTATCTTACCAGAATTTCACTGGGTTCCACATCGAAACTGGTCATGTTATACTCCCTTTATTTTTGCATAGGTTTGGAGAAAATTATTTAATTAAAAATGTAAATTCCCCTATAAACCCCCAAGGATTCCAATATGAAATCCTCCAAAAAAAATTAGGAGGGAATGACATATAAGTGTTTCCTTCCGATTGATGTGGTATATAAATGCAATGCTTTAAATTTAATTTTTTCAACAGATTCAAACAATATCGAATAGGGCTACTGATATTGATAATAGTAACAAAAAAATAAGTTACACTATGTAAAAGACAAAAATCTTAAATTTGTTTATATACTTTACCTATTAATCATTAAAAAGTAACTGATATATATAAGTATCTTATGTAGAAAAAGGATATAAGAAAAATAGGGGATAAAAAAGAGTTACAGATATCGATAATGTGACTAGAGAAATATTACAATATAATGTGTACTTTTGATAATCGATATATTAATAAGAAGGATTAAAGCCTTGATGTTTTATGAGAAATACAACAAAAAGCAACAAAAAACGAGAATCTTTCCTTTTCCCATTGCCTGTTAACCTCACCAATGATCAACTATGACTGGCTGACTTCTACCAGAAAGGAGGCTTTATATCTACTAGTATCTTCTAAACGAGTTTGAATTAATAAAGATAAAAAAGAAATAAGATGGTCCGGAATAAAGGACCACATCTGAGAATTTATTCAGTAATTATCTCATCTGTCCTTATGCCCGCGACCATCTCAACAGGCGATATAAATATCTTCCCATCTCCAAATTTCCCGGTACGTCCTGCTTTCCTTATAATATCAATAACCTCACGCACTTCGTCATCTTTGATAACTATACCAATCTCAACCTTTGGTATCATATCAACTAAGGTCTGCTTACCTCTGAACTGGAGACAGATGCCCTTTTGAGCACCCCTGCCCTTCACATCATATATAGTCATTGCAAAGAATCCCTTTTCCTCAAGGGATTCTTTTACATCTTCCAACTTTTCGGGACGAATAATAGCATTAACTCTTTTCATAATTACCACTTCATCATAGACTCACCGTGCTGTGAGATGTCCAGACCGACGTATTCCTCTTCTTCTGTCACCCTTAGTCCCAGGGTCTTGTCAACAAGCTTTGCGAGCAGGAACGTGACCACAAATGCATAACCCACAGCTACAAATGCATCAAGTGCCTGAATAAGGAACTGATTCACATTTCCATAGATAAGGCCATCAACGCCACCGATGGAAGCAACTGCAAAGATACCGGTCGCAAGTGCTCCAAAAAGACCTCCCATACCATGTATTGCCCACGCATCCAAACTTTCATCAAGTCCTCTGTTAATACGGAAGAGCAACGCACCGTAACAGAGTAATCCTGCAGAGCCACCAATCACGATCGCAGCCATAGGTCCGACAAAACCACATGCTGGTGTGATCGCAACAAGACCTGCAATAGCACCACTGACCATTCCCAGAGAACTGGGTTTTCCCTTTCTCCATGAAGCAAACATCCATGCAATAGCACCCGATGCAGCAGAAACGTTTGTGACCACAAAGGCATTTGTTGCCAGTCCATCTGCAGCAAGAGCACTTCCTGCATTGAATCCAAACCATCCAAACCAGAGTAACGCACTGCCTAGTAGTGTTGTGGAAATGTTCTCAGCTTCCATGCTGTATTTTCCAAATCCTACACGTTTACCGACTACAAGAGCCAGAGCAAGAGCTCCAAAACCGGAACTTATGTGAACAACAGTCCCTCCTGCAAAATCAAGTGCACCAAGCTCTCCTGCCCATCCACCACCCCATGCCCAGTGGGCAAGAGGATCATAGACGAGGGTAGTCCAGAGAAGTCCAAAGACAATGAAGGAACTGAGCTTAACTCTCTCTGCAACTCCTGAAGTGAGAATTGCAAGTGCAACAGCAGCAAAAACCAGCTGAAAAACCATGAAAAGCAGGTCAGGTATACCATCCCCATCCATTCCAACACCTCTAAGTCCAATAAAATCGAAGCCTCCGATCAAACCACCGATATCCGGACCGAAAGAAAGCGTGTAACCTACAGTAACCCACTGTATGCTCACAATTGCCAACGAAATGAATGAGATCGCCACCATTGAGATCAAGTTCTTATTCCTGACCATTCCGCCGTAGAACAAACCTACACCAGGTGTCATCAGCATGACCATTGCAGTGCAGATAAGAACAAAAGCAGTGTCACCCGAGCTTAGGACCATACTCGTCGCACCTCCTATCCATCCACATGAGCTGCAAAGGTGAGCTTGCAATGTATTTCACGATCCAATCCATTGTAATTAATTCCCATTAACATATTGTCACCTTTCTAATTTTTCCAATATTCCTAATTAACAGAGTACATACCTTAAAGGTAATAAGCAACTTATTTCCGTATTCATATTATAAGAACATATCTTAGAAATACTACTCAATAAGGCACGACTTTACAACCTGCGAACCATATTCCACGGAAGGCTTGTTATTTCAGGCTACAGGAATGGAGTGGACCAATGATTCCCGAAAAATAGCCTGTTACAACTGCTCACATCAACACATCTTCAGTATCAGGCCATTACCTCAAGATTTTCCCACTTAAAATGTTCAGAAGGGCAGGAACGTGCACATTTAAGGCAGTGCGCACCATCACAAAGGTCCGTTCTTATTGTCACTTTACCGTCATCATCTACGGTTATCGCATCATTGGGACATACTTTTATACATTTGTGGCACCTGGCACAATCATGGACCATCATTGTAAGATATGTACCGATCTTTTCCAATACATGTAAACCTTCATCCCCAAGGACAGGTATATCCTTATCAACAACTTTTTTCACTTCAGGAGTAAATTTCGGTTCATCTATTGTCGGAAGTTTCTTCTTTTTCAGATACTTCTTCAAAGCCTTGAAGGGCATGCCCTCTCCCCAGTAAGAGATCTCGAGTATGTATGCATCCTTGAAAGCCTCATCTGTTGCAAACATGACATGGGTACCCACTATTCTTCTTGCAATATCCTGAAGCTCCCAAAGCCGGTCTTCGGACAGGAGAATTTCCCTTGCAACGATCAGAGATGTGTTACCTATCTGGTAGACATTTTCTACATTATAGGGTATCATGCCGATCTGATGGGCTTTCATGGCATCCATATAGGTGCCCGCCGCACCTGACATATAGGCTGTTCTGACATCCTCCATCTCAATGCCTGCTGAATTGCAAAGTGTAATATGCCCGGCCCTTATCGCGCCTATTGCCTTACCGGCTTCCACAAGATCCTTTTCTGTGAAGGTGATCTTGTCCTGAAGGTGTATCAGACCTTCTGATGTCTTGATCTTTGGAAGCTGGATAAGTCCATTCTTAAGAGAAACTTCTATGAGTGCTATGACACCTGTACCTGTAATACCTTCAGCTCTGATATCACCAGTCTCAACTACCTCACCGTTCTTTGGGTTGACAAGGTCCCCTTTTACAGGAGTCATCTCTTTATCAAGTACATAGTTTCTCAGAGAGCCGTCCTCGAACCCGATATCCGAAATAGTATACGGCGAAGCTATTGTACCATCCTTTATCTGCTGTCCCTCAAGTGCAGGTCCGGCTGCAGCAGAACCCGTGTAGATCACATTTCCTACCTTCAGGGCCATTTCAGCATTCGTGCCATAATCAGTAGCAATTGCGATCTCATCCCTCTCCAGGATCCCTGACTTGACAATAAGTGCAAGCGCATCTGCACCAACCTCATGTTTGATGGCAGGAGGTACGATGATCTTACAACCACTGAACTCCTCAAGGCCCTTTACCTGACCGCTGTCCAGAATAACTGCATCTCTTTTCTGTTCCTTGATTTCAAGCAGTTGCTTCTTCCTTTCACCCGCATAGGCAAGGTCATCGATAGGAACTCCCTGAAATATTGAAAGCTGGATGGGATTTCCACAGACAGAGATCCTCTCAAGGTCATTATCCCCTACATCGAGCTCAGATATGATATTCTTAACAGCATTTATCACAAGTTCGTGGGCAAGATCCTGACCGTAATGGATAGCAAAGTCCAAATGATCCATGACATTTGCACCTGGCAATGGGTTTCTGAGAGTTATCACAGTTTTTTTGACCTCTTCGTTCTCAAGATCGATCTTCTGGGCCCTGAACCCACTGGTACCCAGGTCGATCGCAATTCCCAATTTCATGCTATTGCTCCTTTAAAATAAAAGGAGAAAACAAGGGTTTCTCCTGCTTTAAAGATAACTTACCCATCCATTTTATGCGTAGTATTCATCCCTGCCTTCAACAAGGGCCCTTACGTTCTCGACAGGGGATTTTGGAGCAATACCGCATCCCGGAGCAAGCACGTCTACACCATCTTCCAAAGCCTTCTTTACATCTTCTTTGACCTTTTCGGGAGTTCCTGACAGAATAGTGAAAGGACTTGAGATATTACCAACGATCCTTGCTCTTCCATTGACAGTCTTCTTTGCCCCCTTGAGATTACTGACCTTTTCTTCAATGCTGAGACCATCGAACTTACAATCTGCCATCATTCCGATGATAGGTGTAACGTTACCACACACGTGTAGTACAGTTGGGACATCAAGGCTCTCTGCAAATCTACTGAGCCTTGGTTTAAATTTTGATTCAAATGTTGCAGGATTCATCAGGTCAGGCGATGCAACAGGGTCGGCAACACTTATAATATCTGCTCCTGCATCCACAAGTGCCTGTGCATACTTTATGCATGCATCTGTTGCAAAGTCCAGGATCTTCTCAAAGTCCTCCGGTTTCTTGATGGACCATTTCATGAACTTCTTGACACTTGCAAGATCAGATGCAAGAGTAACTGGTCCTTCCATACCTGCAATAACAGGAACATCGTCTCCGACTTTCTCCCTGATGATCTTTGTAGCCTCCAGCACAACAGGGATCCTGCCCTCTCCAAGGAGATCGTCTGGCATCTTGAGATCATCTGTACCCTTGGGATACGGATGGTCCGTAACAGATGGCTGTCTGTCCTTTGTTCCCATATTGACCTCACAGCCCATTGCCTCTGCAAGGACGGTCAGGCAGTAAGGATATCTTACCCCCTCAAGCCCGGCGATCTCATGGGCTGCAATTGCAAGGGTTGCCATCATCTGGGCATCAGAGTGTGCCTCTGGCCATTCAGCTCCGGTTGCATCCATCAACTCTACTATACCAGTCTGAGTAACAGAAACTACCGGAATTTTGTCGATTTCTTCTCCTTTCAATGCTTTGACCAGTCTTTCCTTAAGAGTTAAATCAGTCATTCTCACTTGTCCCCCATCAATAATAGAATTCTATTAAATCCTACTAATATGCTCCTTCAAATATTAAATGGACTTGAAAATAAGCCCCGACCCAATCCCAAAACTTAAAGGAGTATAATGAATTCAAAATAAAATTAGCAATTAATTCTATATAAATACATACTCCAGAATCTTTAGAGATCAGTTCAAACTAAAACGTCATAATGCTGAATTTGTTCAAAAGCGAACTTTTTGTGTATTTTTTATAATGAATCCCGGTCAACAGTAAAAAATAATTAAATGTGTTTGCTAAATAATATCTTTTTACAGAATGATATATATCATCCCATTTCAACCTGAGACGAATCATTTCAAAGCCAACAAAGGTGTCCCAACCCCTACAATGACCAGTTTTGTCTCCATTGGAGGATGAGCCCACCCTTCTGGAGAGACCATTTTTTTGGACATAGTGACCTGTATCTGGCTTTCCGGAATTCCACATTTGCTTACATGATCCTTTACAATCCTCTTCCCCAGATCTGTGGCAAAGTCCAGTGCTTCGAGATATTTTTCAAAACGTTGTCTTCCAACAGGAGAGAACACAAGAAAATCATTCTCCGGAGATGTCAGCGAGAATGGTCTTATATTGATCTCCACTCTTTTGATACCTTTTCCGACAAGTGCGCCAATAGCATTTCCCACATCTGCAAGATCGGGAACAATGATCTCAGCTTCTATAACTTCCCCCAGTTCATCGACATAGGACCTGACCGGCCCCCCTATCATCACAACCGGGATCTCCACCTTGAACTTTACCGGATATTCTTCATTGAGGATGTTCTCAATTGCACTCTCGGGAGTGTTTGGAAGGATAAATGAAAGCAGGTTCAGCGCTATATTCTTAGTTACTTTTTCCTTGATATGATCACAGAATTCATATTTGCCCATGCGTGATACTCTCGAAAGCATCTCCGCTCCGATGTTGGCAGCCTCACTATCCCATGCATTATAATCCCCCCTTACATGCAGTGCATCAGTCGGTGTAAAACCAATAGCCTGTACAAGTCTTTTCTGTATCAGAGAATCCAGTGTGAATACGGATGGCGGACGTTTCAGCATTCTGGAGATATCGTTGATTGATGCAGGTTCATTGTCAATGATATTCAGAACTTCTTTTTCCGAATCATTAAGGCCTCTGGCTTTATAACCGGTCTTTACAAAGAACCGTGTCTGCTGGAAATTCTCATTAAGATCATTCCTTGAGATCATCCTGTTGTGTCTGAGCTTTTCAAGAAAGCCATCATAATTTACGGAAGCAACACACAGTGGCATGACCCTTCTTGGACCGATATATGCTGTTTCACCCTTTACCCATACATGACTGTCCCCTCCCATCGCAGAGGTCTCCATCTTTATGGCCTTCACCCTGGTCTTCCAGCCACCAACAACAGCTCCGGAACTGCTGATCTTTGGAACACCATCATGAATTGACAGCAGGTCTGTGCTTGTTCCTCCTACATCAATGACAGCACAGGTCTTCCTGCCTGAGAGATGGGAAGCACCCAGCAGGCTTGCAGCAGGACCAGAGAATATTGTTTCAATGGGTTTGTTAAGGGCATCCTCAACGTTAGCCACGGATCCATCGCATCTCAGGATCAGCATTCTGGCTTCTATCCCCCTCCTTCTGATATCAGATATCACTGAATTTACGAAAGTTGTGGTTATGGGTATCAAACTGGCATTCAGGAAAGCTGTCACAGCCCTTTCATAAGCCCCAAGCTCCTGAGAAAGTTCGTGACCACATACTACTGGCATGGAAGTCAGCTGTCTGATCAGCTCTTTGGTGCGAAGTTCATGTTCCGGATTACGGATCCCGAAATTGGCTGAAACGGCATAGGCTGCCACCTCATTCTTGGTTGAAAGAACAAACTCCCGGACAGCATCGATATCCAGAGGTGAAACCTCTTCTCCATTATGATCATGCCCCCCGGAAACCAGGATCGCATCTTTGGTTGGAAATTCTTTCTCAACAGGATGATCCCCCACAAGAATAAGTCCCACAGGATCACCGGTACCTTCAAGCAGCGAGTTGGTCGAGAGAGTTGTGGACACGGAAACAAGGCTTACGTTCTTCAGGTATTGCTTATCAAGTGAATCCAGTACGTTTTTTATCCCACCCAGAGGATTAGGATATGTTGTAAAAGATTTATTCGAATCGACCACCTCACCATCAGAATCCCTGATGATGACCGCATCAGTATACGTCCCACCCGCATCGATACCCAGGCTATATTGCATTAGTACCCCCCATGTATCTTACATAGATCCAATAAACATAATATAGGTATCATTCAATAAAAAGGTTCGATATGGACAAGCACATCGGAAACGCCTTTATAACTTTTTTTCAGATCATTTTCAATGCGTGCTATTAACCTATGGGAATCCCTGACATGCATATCAGACATTACCTTTACATGAAGGTCAACAAAGAGACTCTCCGAAGCTCCATGGGCACGTACCCTATAGCAATCTTCCACACCATCTATTGAATTTACGAACCTGCATACTGCAGATTCATCAAGAACACAGGCGTCACACAATGTATTGCTTGATTCTACGATAATTGATGCACATTCCCTGAAAAGAAATGCTACGATCAGAAATACAACAAGGAGTTCTGCAAGAGGATAAATTGTTCCTGTGATGAGGACACCTGCGACCGTAATTGATAACAAAAGGTCAGTTTCGATCATGGAAGTATTGAGGATCTCACTCCCTGCCGAAGTAAGACCTATTCTTTTGCTTCGGAGTATAAGGATATCCAGCAGGATTCCGCTGATCACCATGGCAAGCATGAACGGATAAGATCCGGGATAACTGTCTGCAGATACATCTGTTACAAACGACCTTAAGAAATCAAGTACGAACAGGAGGAACAACAAAGCGATAAAGAGAGATACCAATGGCCCATATTTCATGTATCCATAGGGATGTTCTCTCTCCGTATAATGTGAAATGAGTTGCGGACCAAAGGTACTGGCTGCACCGATTATACAGATGAAAAGTGAATAATATCCTACTGATTCAATTGCAGAAAGATTGGCATATGTGCCCGCTACTACCTTAAGCACTGCAATCACAAGATAGAATAAAAAGACCGCAAATGAGATCCCTTTTATTGTTGATATCGTCAACATATCGATCACTTCTTTTTTTAATCTTTTTTCCTGCCAGGCACAGCCGGTCACAGGACCGGCCGAAAACCGGGAAATTATTATATTAATTTCATTTCACAGTGGTGCGACTGTCTTACCGAATACAGAATTTGCCACAAGTGCAAGAGATGTGTACAAAGCGGAAAGACCTAGCAATAAGGTCATGTACCCTGCAAGTGAGCCAACCCCGACTCCAAAGTTTACTGCTGCATTCAGGAAGAATGTCAGCGTGAGTGTAATGAATACCACAATTATTGCCTTAACTCCGATCTTAAATGCAACAAGCAATAAGATCAGGGCAACTACACCCCATACCAGAAGATAGAAACCAATGGACGCTGAACTGGCTGCACCGAGAACTCCGCCCGCAAGTCCTGAGGACATCAGTATGAATGCAAAGGAGAACCAGAACAGTCCAAAAGCTGAGAAAGCTGTCGCTCCGAAAACATCACCTTTCTTCCAGGCCTGAGAACCTGCAAATACCTGTGCAAATCCACCAAGGAAGATGGACATTGAAACTACCATTGTAGCATCTGCAAAGAATCCTGACCCCATCAGACCAAGCATTGTAGCTGCAAGGCCAAGCCCTATGAATCCGAGAGGTGCAAAATCTGCTGTATTATCAACTAAGTTTAAATTATCGTCTGCCAAAGATGATCACTTCCTGTTTTATTGTAATAATGAATGTTGTAAACTATTGATCAATAATAGATATTTTAATAACTATAAATTAAAGTATATAATAGAACAAATACTGCTCATTAAAATAAAAACCACTAATTAAGGAGATAAAGGAGTTTGTAAATCCCTGAATATCACCTCCGGTCTATTTTTTGTTCGATTTTGGTCCAGGAAAGATGTTAATTTAATAGTGAAAGGATCTTTTAATTTGTCTGTAACTCAAAGGCAATTCTAAAGGTGATGAAAGTAGCCCTGAGGGGATCAGGGCTACAGTCCACTTCTGGAAAAACTAATCGGCGATCCGCTTAGAGACCGTAGTTCTCAGGCAGGAATACCTTTACTTCTTCCTTGTACTTGGTCATGCAGTCGCTCATGAAGGTTTCCTTGTCGTCTGTAAGTGCTTCAAGAGCAGCCTTTGCATCTGCGAGTGCACCCTTCTCGAACCTTGTAAGCTCGAGCTTGCCAGCTGCACCTTCTTCCATGATCTCTATGGATTTGAGTGCAGCATTCTTTGCACGGAGGTAGATGTCGTTTCCGTCCTTGACGATAGCTTCACCGACACGGTATGCATTGTCGTATGCAAGGACATAGCCCTGTGGGTCCCTGTACTTGTCGGAAAGTACCATGAGGTCCCTGAGAACCTTCTCCTGACCAGTTGCAAGTGCAGTGTTCATCAGAGCACAATCGTATCCGAGGGATTCTGACCAGCACTGTACGGATGTACCACCAAACTCTGCGTGGTATTCCACAGATTCGTTAGACCAGAGGTCACAGCATTGCATGACAAGGTTACCCATGACATCAGAGTGTGCGCATGTGGAAGTTTTACCTTCCTGTGTCATTGGCATACCGGTAATTGCCTTTACGATGGTGTTCTCATATCCACAGTCCTTACCAGGACCCACAGCTCCAGCCTCGTATGCTGCGAGTGACCTTGGTGCTGAGATAGCCCTTGCGATGATAGCAAGTGTGTGAGCAAGGTTCTTGTCGAGCAGACCACCTGCAATGAACATTGCAGTGTTAGCTTCGGAACAGTCGGTGTCACCAGCTGCTACGACGTTGTGCTTCTTTGCAACGTTTGCGATCTCCTGCCAGATGAAGTCCATATCAATGGTACCGAGACAGCCAATTGCGTAGAGCATACCTGGCACATCGTTCCTCAGGATAGCATAGTCGAATACTTCCTTACCACCCATTGTCTCAATGGAAAGAAGGTCAGCACCGTTTGATGCTACTTCTTCAAAGGACTCCATGAGGACGTTGAACTTGTCGCCTCTGAGTCCGAGGAAGTCACGGTCCTCACGAACATCACCACAGGTGTGTCTTAATGCACATTTGATACCATATTCGTCATGGAACTCTTCCATGATCTCTTTCTGTGCGTGTGCGACCTCTCCTCCCCAGGTTGGGTTGTTGGTCATCTGTTCTACGTGTTCTGTCTCAAGTACCACAGATGGGAAACCGACCTGGACCATACGGTTCATGATATCGGTAGTGATCCTCTGGTATTCCCTGATAAGCTTCTCTTTTGATGCACCAGCTTCAGGTCTTGGAGCATAGTTGACCTCAGGGGAAGTGTATCCGGCACCTATCTCAAGACCAAGTCCTGCCTTTACAGGGAATTTTGCCTTACCGAAGATCATGTCATCTGCACTGTCATATGCCATCTTTGTGTATCTGTTGATTGCCATTTTTATCACCTCTTTAGTGTTTGTGGAATTCCTCTTTCAGTGCACTCAGATCAGATCCTGCAAGAATAGCATTTGCGATCTTCGGTGCGTCAGCTGCTTCCTCACCATAGACACCAAGCTCGTATGTTGTTACGAAGTCCTGGTTAACTGCTCCACCACCACAGGCGAATGGTATCTTGATACCTGCTTCAAGCAGCCTGTCGTTGACGGCCTTGAAAGCATACATTGTGGTTGTCATCAGTGCAGTACCTGTAAGCATAATTGGGTTCTCAGCTTTGACAGCCTCGATAACTTCATCTACAGGGACATCACGGCCAAGGTCAACGACCTCATATCCGTTTGCTCTGAGAAGTGCAGCAACAATGGATTTACCGATGTCGTGTACATCTCCTTCTGCTACGTGACAGACGACCTTTCCTTTTGAAACAGGTGCTTCATCGGACTGTTCCTTACAGAACTCGATACCCTCAAGCATTGCATCTGCGGACATCATGACGTTTGGCAGGAAAATGATACCCTGATCGTACAGATCTGTAACGACCTTCATACCTACCATAAGTGCATCGTCGATCAATGCAATTGGGTCCTTGCCTGCATCGATCGCAGCTTCAAGACCTTCGATAACGTCGTCTTCTTCACCATCAAAGATAGCTTCTGCAATTGGCCTGTATAACTCATCGGTTGGATAGAGTTCAGCTGCAGCATCTTCAGGTGTCATAGCCTTTTCCATTTTTACATTATACCTTACCAGAATTTCACTGGGGTCTATATCCAGACTGGTCATGTTTTACTTCCTTCGATTTTTTATTTTTTTATGACGATCATCGTACAGATAGAAGATCGCCATTGATCTGATTCCACAGGATCTCGTTCTGAAACCCTGATAAAACGTCTGCCAATCAAGTATATAAGTATATCGAAGTTGGTGTTTTTATATATAAAAATAACGATTCAACAAATTTAATTTAGATTGTTATTTTTAGAAATTAAGAAGCCTATTGATATTGAAAATATAGAGTAAAAAGAAAAACTAAAAAAATAAAGCATTGTTTTGTGTAAATATACTTATATATAACAATGCAATTTTACTAAGTGTAAAGTAGTATATAAAAATAACCCAAGGACACAATACCTATCTGAAGCCCAACAAGAACATACAAAAAGGCGAAGCAATTCGATTATTGATAGATATAAAAAAGCAGTACAAGATAAAGAAACACATTACAATAGAAATAAATATATAGCACATAACTTCATTAAATAAAGCCAGAAGAGAGAGAAAACCAGAGTAGTAGAGCCTATGAACAGAAATACAGTAAAGATCTGCAAAACAAATATTTTAAAATTTTAGCAAGATTGGTGTTGTCAAATGAAGAGACCGGATCCTAAATAAGAACAGACATTTTCTGCTACTATCAACAATAACCATAATACTTAAATAATATATCTCTGCGCAACGCCTGAAATGACAGAAAAAACACTATACCACACATCGATCAGCAAAAATAATGACTGATAAGAAGAAAAAAAATGAAAAAATGAAAAGGACTGTTCTCAATAACCATAATTTTCAGGCCTGAACTCAGGCATTTCGGCTTTGAACTTATCCATCTGCTCTTCGATGAATACGTCCTTTTCATCAGTCATAGAACAAAGCGCCTTGTTAGCTTTTGTTAAAGATGCTTTCTCGAACCTGGAAAGCTCCAGCTGCCCTCTTGAACCTCTTTCAACAATATCACAGGCTTCAATTGCAGCATTCTTTGCACGGAGATAGATATCATTACCATCCCTTACAATGGACTCACCTATCCTGTACGCATTATCGAACGCAAGTATGAAGGACTGAGGATCACGATACCTGTCCGAGGCCATCAGGACATCCCTGAAGACCTTTTCATAACCGGCTTCTATAGCAGTATTCAGCATTGAACAATCATAGGACAATGTCTCACCCCAACACTGGACACTTGTACCGCCGAATTCGCCGTGATACTCCACTGACTCGTTCGACCAGAGATCACAGCATTGCATGACAAGATTGCCCATGACATCTGAATGTGCACAGGTGGAAGCTTTTCCTTCCTGTGAGATAGGCACACCGGCGATCGCTTTTATGATAGTGTTCTCATATCCGCAGTCCTTACCAGGACCTACAGCGCCTGCCTCGTATGCTGCAAGTGACCTTGGAGCAGAGATAGCTCTTGCCACAATTGCTATCGTATGTGCAAGTTTCCTGTCAAGGAGACCGCCTGCAATGAACATCGCAGTATTTGCCTGAGAACAATCGGTGTCTCCAGCAGCGATCACATTGTGCTTCTTTGCGATCTTGCTTATATCTGACCATATGAACTCAACATCAAGGGTTCCAAGGATACCTATGGAGAACAGAACTCCTGAAATGTCGTTATGGAGGATAGCATTGTCAAAAACACCTTTTCCCCCAAGTGATTCAATAGAAAGCATATCTGTCCCGCTGGCTGCTACCTGATCGAATGATTCCATAAGTAGATCATAGTGTTCACCACGCAGATCAAGGGTCTCACGACCTCCACGTATATCAGCAAGGGTGTTACGTAACGCGCATTTAATTCCATACTCATCATAGTATTCCTCCATGATGGTCTT
Source organism: Methanococcoides mangrovi (assembly GCF_052057775.1). GTDB lineage: Archaea > Halobacteriota > Methanosarcinia > Methanosarcinales > Methanosarcinaceae > Methanococcoides. The sequence continues at coordinate 2,050,980 of NZ_CP195121.1, forward strand.
CTGTGCGTGTGCAACCTCAGCACCCCAATCAGGATGAGTGGTCATCTGAAGGACATGCTCGGTCTCAAGAACCACGGAAGGGAAACCTACCTGCACCATCCGTTGAAGAACATCTCTCGTGATCTTCTCATACTCCCTAACAAGTTTCTCCTTTGACTCGCCTGAAGCAGGGCGTGGAGCATAGTTCACCTCTGCGGAAGTATAACCACCCCCGATCTCAAGGTCAAACCCTGTCTTTAAGGGGTTAGGGGAAAATCCAAAAACCATATCCTCAAAATCATCATATGCCATTTTAGTGTAGCGTTTTACATCCATAAATTACCACCATCAATGTTTATGGAACTCCCTCCTGAGGCGTTCAATATCAAATCCTTTCAGAATAGCATCCGCGATCTTTGGAACATCCGCTGCTTCCTCACAATAGAGACCAAGATCGTACTGGGACACGAAATCCTGCGTAACAGCACCCCCGCCACAAACTACAGGAACATTAATATCACTTTCAAGAAGACGTGAGTTCACGTCCTTAAATGCAGACATTGTAGTAGTCATAAGGGCAGTACCGGTAAGCATTATAGGTTTCTCCCTTTTGACAGCAGCTATGACCTCCTCAACAGGAACGTCCTTTCCAAGATCGATCACCTCATAGCCTTTTGCCCTGAGAAGAACCGTTACGATCTTCTTGCCGATATCGTGGATATCGCCCTCCACAACATAGGAGACAACCTTGCCCTTGTATTCGTGGTCTTCGCCGGAACGTTCCTTACAATACTCTATACCTTCGATCATTGCCTGGGCTGAGATGATGACATCAGGAAGGTACAACATATTATCATCATAAAGTGTCGAAACTATCTCCATTCCGACCATAAGTGCATCATTTATCAGGATAAGGGGATCCTTGCCATTATCCATAGCATTCTGAAGGCTTTCCACTACTTCATCTTCGTCACCCTCAAAGACAGCCCTCGCAACTTCACGTATATCCTCATCTGCCGGGAAAAGTTCTTCCGCAACTTCCTCAGGAGTCATTTCCTGTTCTACTCTCACATTATATCGTACCAGGGTACGTTGAGGATTTATGTCGATCACTAATTACCTCTCCATAAATATCAATGGACTATGGTCCACTATATACCAGCTAACAAATTTCGATAATAAATTACTCAATAAGTTCGATAAATATCTATTCACAAACAAATTTGACATATTAAGTGTTTTTCCGGAATACAGGATATCAGCCCCTTTTCAACTCACGGCAGGTAGCTATCAGTGCTTCTTCTTTGTTCCAGCTGCCTTCCGTTAGCCTTGTCTCTACTGAGACCATCATTCCTGTACTGGTAAGAAGAGGAAGTGTAAAATCCACCTTCTTTCCTGAAACAGCATCATTGAACCTGGTCGCTGCATCCAGCACCTTATTATGCGGATGCATTTTTATGAAATTCATACCGGTGACCTCTTCCTTTGAGTAACCAAGCCTATTCGTAACACTTTGATTTGTATAAAGCACGCATCCTTCCAGGTCCAGAACAAATATGAGATCCTCAATACTGTCGAGGAGCAACTTCAGATCATTCTGGTTTTTCTGTATATGAACTTCAGTTTCAATACGACCTATGATAGAACCGATCTGTGCAGCAATGGTTTCCACTGATGTACGTACGTCATATGGAAGATCATACTCAAAATGAGATGCAAGGAAAAGAACTGCTACGATCTCTTCCTTATACTTAACAGGAACTGCTGCCGTGATCAGAAGATCCTCATCCACACGATTATCGTACCGGGTTGCAGGGAACATTTCTGAATAGAGCTTATAAAGAGGATAACCCATAAGGAAGAACTTGTTTTGTATCGAATCCTGATCAAAGTGAGAATAGAGATTTACAAAATCTTCAGAAAGGCCTTCATGAGATACAATGTTCAGATCTCCGTTATTCTTATCAACAAGATAGAGAGCACCACAATCAAGACCTTCAATATGCAAGGCGAACTCCAGAAGCTGGTCAAATGTTTCCTGAAGATCCCCGGTAGGAGTGAAGAAATTACCCACCTCTGACTCGATATTGAGGTACTGGTTGATCCTTTTACGCTCAGTGATATCCATGATAATTCCCTGAATGTGCTCCATCCTGCCTTCTGCATCATATTGAGGAGTTGACCTTTCCTCAACCCATCTGACCTCACCTGATGCCGTCATTACACGATATTCAAGGCGATATTCGGATGCGTTTTCAGCGATCTTCCTGGCAAAATAAGCATGTACCCTTTCTATGTCTGATGGATGAATAATATCACCATACTTCAATCTTCCATAAAGGAAGTCTTCCGCAGAGTAACCCAGTCTTTCTATGTTCTCAGAAACAAACTCCACTGGCCACTCATCCCGGGCATTCCAGAAAAATACGATCGCAGGACTTGTTTTGATAACAGCCTGGAGGACCTTCTGGACTTCAAGGGAATCCAGTAACTCCTGCTCTTTTGCTTTCTGTTCGGTAATATCATGAATAATGGCCATTACCGAAGGTTTCCCATTGTGCTCAATGCGAGAGATAGTGATATCAACCGGCACAGACACCCCACCCTTACCCAGAAGGAGAACTTCAGACCTGCGATTTATACTCTTTTTCTTCTCAAGTACCTTTGAGAATAACTTTTCGATCATTCTCCTGTATTCGGGTGTGAGGTAATCTGAAAATTTTGTACCCACAACCTTATCACGAGATAAACCCACGATCTCAGAGAACATTGTGTTTGCAAATTGCAGCACACCTCCCTGAACTATGACCACACCATCATTCCCTTTTTCAATGAGCGTGGAATATTTTTCCTCGGATGCTCTGAGAGCTTCATCAGCTTCCCGGTGAACAATAAGTTCCCACATGGACTGAAGAAGAAGCTTAAGGTTATGAGTATCAAAGTAATTGTATGCTTTGTCCTTGTTACCAATACCCAGAACAAATCTGATGGCACCACCTTCGTAGAATGGAATCTCCAGTAGCTTGACATTTTTTCCCAGATCATCAGGATAATTGTATTCTTCCATAACTTTAGAATACAAAGGCATATTTTTTGCAATGCGCTTAATAAAGTCCTTTTTCATTTCGGCGGAGCAATCATGAACATCCTCACTAAATAGATACTGACCTTGCTTGTCTTTTGAAAGGCACAGTATCTTGCCAGGGACCTCATTGTCCCCTATTCTGACAAGATAACCACTATTGCTTCGTGTAAGATCCAGAGCCGAACGGAGAGCAAATCGAGTTATACTGGCTACATCCTGATCTTCCATCTGGCTGAGTTCAAGAAGTATTTTCAGACGGCTCTCATTTTGCTGGAGAGATTCCTCACCCATCTTATGCAGGGTTATATCATCAAAGATAGCCATGCCACCCTGTGGGAAACCATCTACGATCAATGAACTTACATTCAGACGAAGTAACAGTGAGCCGTTTCTTTTTGGGATCTGTGTCTCAGCTTCGAATGAGTTTGATCTTCCTTTAAGGATCTTATTGATCCCCTCAGTTACCTCACCGTCTTTCAGGAGATCAAAAAGGCTCTTACCAATAGCATTTTCATAAGAGACTTCAAACAATTCATCAAATGCTTCATTTGAGTTTGTGATCATACCCTGTTGGTCGAAACGTACAATTCCAATAGGGGATCTCTCAAAGATAAGCCTGAAGTTCTTCTCAGTATCTACAAGAGCTTCTTTTGCTTTTCTTTTCTCACGTATATCATTAATACTGAGAATTATTCCCGGCTTACCCTCATAATCGTCAGCTGATGCTGTTATTTCAACAGGAATTGTCACATTATCTTTTGAGAAAAGATTCACTTCATAGCTTTTAGGATCCTTCCTTCCCGAAAGCCATTTTTTGACCTTTATCGAGATCATGCGATGATATTCTGCAGGCAGATGCGATAACAGCTCTGAACCTATGACCTCATCCCTTGGCAACCCCCGGAGTTCACAGAACTTTGAATTAGCATATTTAACAAGATCATCCTGAACAACAATAATGCCTTCTGTTCCTTTTTCAACAAGGGTGGAATATTTCTCTTCAGATGATAACAGCTCTTCTATTTTTTTCAATTCAGTTATATCTTCAAATGCTAAAAGAACAAGACATTCATCATCTGAGGTAGAAGATATACGACTTATATTCAATAAAATGGAACGCTTCCCGACATTCGCGAACTTGTATGTGAATTCAAGGTCCTTGACAGGAACACCTTCAGAACAAACATATTTGATCCTATCAAAGATCTCCGGAGAAGATTTCCGGAACTGAGTAAACTTCTCTGCATTTCTGCCGATTACATCCTCGGGCCTTAATTTGAACATTTCATAGAGTGAATTGTTCGCATAGACTGCTTCAAGATCGTTATTCACTATCAGAAGAGACTCTTTTAGCGAACCTACGATCGATTCAAAATGACAATTTGTAAGGCATGAAACGGAAAAGTTCAGCATTCCGATCATAAAACCATAGGCAGAACCAATAGAACCATCGGTATTAACTGCAACCCTATTAAGGACCTTTACATCCACCACAGAGCCATCCTTTGCAAGTATCCTGTAGTTCTGCACAAAAGATGATATTCCCCCCTCTTGAAGATGATCCTCTATCTCTGAAACGACGCGCTTCAGGTCATGAGGGTGAACAAGATCAGAATACAAGAAATCCTTTGAAGTGCACTCTTTAGCAGTATAGCCGAAAAGAGATACATTTTCAGAAACATTCATGACTTTCCAGCCATTCTTAAGATCCCATGAAAAAAAGACAGAGCTTAAGCTATCAAATTCAGGCATACTGCCTAACAACGCTACAATTGACTCCTTTTCAGCAGGTTTGAAACCTGCATAAACTCTGGAACTGTATATAGTATAATCTCCGTTTTACACGTTTTTTACTAATACGTTATTCAACCTAATAAATTTATTAGCTAATAACTGGAAGTCTCATGCCAGCTACATACATTAAACATTAAATAAGGCACATGATCAGCAGCTGCACACACATACTTGTAACCTACATATCTTTAAGAGGAATCCTCTGAACGAAAAGGTTATCTTAAATCAATGAATAATGGAAATTGCTCACATCTAATGATCTATAGTAGCTTCCTTCGATCCAATCCTTTACTTTTAGATCAATATCCAGTACAGAGTACCTTATAGGTGTGAGCTTATAATTCTACATTAGTTTGACTTAGGTTTAACCTATAACTTTCAGGTTTTCCCAGTTCAGCACATTCTCAGGACATGCATGAATGCACTTCTGGCAATGTGCACCATCACAAAGATCGGTCCTTATGCTGACATTGCGATCTGCTTCTTCCAGGGCATTGTTCGGGCAGACTTCCATACATTGGTGGCAATCGATACAGCCTTCAACCTCCATTTTAAGGTAAGTTCCAACCTGATCCAGAACATGCAGACCTTCACTACCCAGATCAGGGATATCTTTCACAACACGTTTTTCAACCTCAGGAGGAACTTTCACCTCATCCAGAGTTGGAAGACCTTTTTTCTTCAGGAACTTCTTAAGGGCCTTGAAAGGCATACCCTCATTCCAGTATGAAAGTTCCAGGATGTAAGCTTCCTTAAATGCCTCATCTGTTGCGAACATAACATGGGTTCCAAGGATCTCCCTTGCTATATTCTGGAGTTCCCATAACCGGTCTTCAGAAAGCAGGATCTCCTTTGCAACGATAAGGGAAGTGTTCCCGATCTGGCACACTTTTGAGACATTGTATGGAATCATGCCTATACGATGCGCTTTCAGTGCATCCATATATGTTCCTGCTGCGCCGGACATGTAAGCTACCTGAACATCTTCCATGGATATGCCTGCAGCGTTACAGAGGGTCACATGGCCTGCACGTATGGCACCAATAGCTCTTCCTGCTTCTGCGAGGTCCTTTTCCGTGAACCTGACACCATCCTGGAGATAAAGTATCTTATCACTTGTTTTAATATTAGGTAACTGGATAATGCCATTGCTCATAGCTTCATCTATGAGTGCTATTACACCGGTACCTGTTATGCCGGTAGCAGTTATGGTACCTTCCTCGACTACATCACCATTTTTGTAGTTCACAAGAGATCCCTGTACAGTATTCATCTCTTCGTCAAGGACAAAGTTTCGGAGATCTCCATCATTGAACTCTATATCCGATATCACAAACGGGCGTGCAATACTGCCATCTCCGATCTCCTGCCCTTCAAGTGCAGGACCTGCAGCTGCAGATCCTGTGTAGATCACATTTCCGACCTTGAGGGCCATTTCCGCATTGGTCCCATAATCGGTTGCGATCGAGATGTCATCAGAATCCAGCATACCTGACTTTACGATAAGTGCGAGGGCATCGGCACCCACCTCATGTTTTATGGCAGGAGGGATCACAACCTTGCATTCAAGATCCTCTAGACCTTTTATCTCTGCGCTGTCAACGATTGCAGCATCACGCTTCTGCTCCTGAATGTTCATCAGTTGCTTTTTTCTTTCACCTGCATATGCAAGATCATCTATAGGGATTCCCTGGAAAAGTGATAGCTGTATAGGATTACCACAGATCGCAATCCTTTCAATTTTACCATCCTCCGGTCCAAGTTCATTTACAATGTGCTTGAAAGCATTGATTACAAGATCATGTGCCTTGTCCTGACCGTATGTCATCGCAAAATCCAGATGATCCATGACATTTGCACCAGGCAGAGGATTTCTCATTGTAATGACGGTTCTCTTGATCTCCCCATTGCCCATATCCACCTTTTGTGCCCTGAACCCACTTGTTCCAAGGTCTATTGCAATTCCTGTTCCCATGATCATGACTCCTTGCTCATTGAACAAACCGGAGAATGTTGTTTGTAATAAAGAATATAAGTTCGAAATAAGTTAAGGTCCCGATCAACAGGACCTTTAGCTTATGAAATTTGTTCAGGCAAAGTATTCGTCTCTTGCCTCGATCATTGCTTTGATGTTCTCCACAGGCGTCTTTGGTGCAATACCACATCCTGGAGCCAGCACAGCAACGCCTCCATCAAGAGCTTTCTTTGAATCTTCCTTGACCTTTGCAACATCGCCTGCAAGCAATGTGAAAGGACTGGACACATTACCTACAATGACTGCCCTGTCGCCAACCTTTGCAACAGCACCCTTAAGGTCCTTTACCTTCTCCTCGATACTAAGACCTTCGAACTTGCAATCTGCCATCATGTCGATGATAGGTTCTACATTACCGCATACGTGAAGTACCATTGGGCATTTGACGCCTTCTGCAAACCTGATAAGCCTTGGTTTTAGCATTGTGTCGAATGTGGATGGGTTCATAAGGTCAGGTGATGCTACAGGGTCTGGTACACAGATGAGATCAGCGCCTGCATCTGCCAATGCGTTTGCATATTCGATGCATGCATCTGTTGCGAAGTCGAGAATTGTCTCGAAGTCCTCTGGATTCTTAATAGACCATTTCATGAACTTCTTGACACTTGCAAGGTCTGATGCAAGGGTTACAGGACCTTCCATACCTGCGATCAGCGGGATGTCGTCTCCTACCTTTTCCCTGATTATCTTTGATGCTTCAAGTACAGCAGGGATCCTTCCCTGACTGAGAAGATCGGCAGGCATCTCAAGGTTGTCAACTCCCTTTGGATATGGGTGATCTGTGACAGATGGCTGCCTGTCCATTGTTCCCATGTTGACCTCACAGCCCATTGCCTCTGCAAGGACGGTCAGGCAGTAAGGATACCTGACAGCTTCCAGACCGGCGATCTCGTGTGATGCGATCGAAAGTGCTGCCATCTTTTCAGGATCACTGTGTGCTTCCGGCCATGCTGCGCCGGTCTGCTCCATAAGATCAACAGTTGCGGTCTGAGTAACAGAAACTACAGGGATCTTGTCAATTTCTTCTTTCTTCAATGCTTTCAACAGTCTTTCTTTCGGGGTTAAATCAGTCATTTTTTCTCACTCCATTTAGATTAAGATCGGATCGTGCCTGATACAGCACATATTAATTTTCAAGTTCACAGATCGGGTGGTTTTACCCAAAATTAAGTCTGAAATAATATTATAAAAACATTTGCTTTGGCAAAAAATAATATATAAAACTATCTGTTCAAATATAAAAGATTTTACAGTTATGTTGATAAATTATAATACCTATTGATTGTGTTTTTTAAATAAAAAAATAAAAGTACAAAAAAAATGCAATTTTTAATACAGAAATACTTATATAGTAATATTAAAAATTGCTTATTCTAATATAATATAAAAAGAAATCTCTAAATGAAAATAGATATAATTAGATAATAAGGAAAAGTATATGAAAATAAAGTTCAGCAAACATTATTAAAGTTCAAAAGTACAAAAATAATAAGATATATATAACTAATAGTAAAAGATTATAAATAAAATGAATTTAAAATCTGGTTGAATTTAGCAAAAAAAACAGAAAAATGACGTATATAAATTAAAAAACAAAGGAAGAAATGAAAAAACATTACCTATTTTATTAGAGACAATTATTGATCACGGGATGAAAAACGGATGTGCTTTAAATAAAATTTCCATAGTAAACCGGATTGTTCTCATTACTTATCTTATAATTTTCCTGAATGCCCTTCCTGCCGGGGCACTCACGCAGGTGGATGTCAACCCCACCAACACCCCTAACGGGGCCGTTCTTCTTATTATCGACGGACTTGGATCATCCTATATATACCCCGAAGTAACACCATACGCACTCGACGGCTCCGCTATTGAGAAACCGGTTGCCCGTAACATCCATGTCGCTTCGGACGACGGCCTGAGAGCTGTCAATATCTTAACTCCCTCGCAGGAAGGCGAAACCGGACATTCGGTGATCGTCACAGGAAATTCCGGAGCAGGTCCTGCAATGGTTGCCCATGCTGATGCAACGATCTATGACATTGCACACAAGAACGGATACCTTGTCATTGCAATCCTCCAAAAAGGAGACATTCCACAAATGCTTTCAGAACAGGATATTGTTGTACATGACATTACGACATCGATCAACGACCCACAAATGGAAGTATTAACAAATTCCCAACACCAGAGCGAGTATGATGACATGCAAGTATCTGTCACCGAAATAATGGAACAACATGCATACATTGCACCCGGATACATTGAAGAATATCCGGAAGGGAGCATCGAACGTTACTATGCATACAACCGTTGGGCAATGGATACTTCGATCGATGTTCTTAACCTGATGCATGAGAACTATCCGGAACAGAAGTTCATCCTCACTGTTAACGTCGGTGCGGTTGATACAGCAGGGCTCTATCGCAGGAGTGACGGTTATGCCGATACCATCGAAGACCTTGACATAATGATAGGCAAGCTTCATGAAATAACAGAGAAGAACGACCTTGCACTGATACTAACATCTGATCACGGAATGGCATTCCAGTCTGCAGATGGAAGAGGAGGAAGCAAATCGGACAAATATTCAAGTCAGGCGGAAGTTCTCAGAATACCTTTTATTGTAACGGCAAAGAACCTGAGGAGCGAGGTCCTTGAAGGTGAGTTCGGACAGCAGGATATTGCACCCACCATACTCAGCGTGCTTGACCTTCCGAATGAGATGCGTTTCAGTAATGGCAAAGCCCTTGGTTCAAAAGATTATGTAAATCTTAAAGTAATATTGCCTGAACCTGCTGCTGTCACCATATTTAGCGATAACGAAACCATCTCCACTGCAAACGGGGACGATTCATATATTTTCTACGGACTTGAACAATATAAACAGTACAATGTGATCGTTGAAACAGAAGAAGATACAGACCTGATCATGGAAAAAGCAGTATATTCTGATTCGGACAGGATCATAAGGTTCGATCCGGCAACCTCTGTTTCAAAAGAAACTAATGATACCGGACAAAAAAATACGCTCCGAACCTTCGGTTCTGTTCTCATAGTACTGATAAATCTTGCAGGACTTGTTATCATCTTCAGGATCATGAAGAAATGATACTGGACCAACACAAACTATTTTTATAAAGCAAGCCCATTCACACCGATGATCGTTGGTGTGCTCGGACCGGCAGGGTCCTACTCAGATAAAGCTGCAAAAGGCTGGATAAAAAAACAGGGAATCACAGATAGTTCAACCCTGATATATTATGATGACATCAGCGACACTTTTTCCGCGGTCATCGAAGGAAGAACGGATATGGGGGTCGTCCCCATCGAGAATTCTATTGAAGGGTCAGTAGGTGTCACGCTTGACCTGCTGCTGGAAAGCGATGTTACTATTATAGGAGAGATCGTTGTACCCATTGAACACTGCCTGCTTTCCAGAGGTAAGATGTCCGATATCCGGATCATACTTTCACATCCGCAGGCACTTGCACAGTGCAGGCAGTTCATAAAAACACATTTCGAAAGTGTCGAGATACGTACAACAGGAAGCACATCACACGCTGCCAAGCTTGCCAACGAGTTCGATGAAATGGCAGCTATTGCATCAAAGGAATCCGCAGAAGCCTATGGACTTAATATACTGATGCCGAACATCCAGGACAGGAAGCAGAACCACACCCGTTTTGTCGCGATCCGAAGGACCGATCGTGAGACCGTGGACACAAGCACAGAGAATGCCTATGTCCATAAGACTTCCATAATAGCTTACATCGGTGACGACAGGGCAGGCTCCCTATACGAGCTTCTCGGGGAATTCGCAAAGAGGAACATAAACCTCACAAGGATCGAATCAAGACCATCCAAAAGATCGCTTGGTGACTACCTATTCTATATTGATCTGGAGGGAAACGCATCCGATGCAATTATAAAAGATGCTCTATATCATATTGAGTCCAGAGTATCCATGCTGAAGGTCCTTGGTTCATATAATGGCTACCAGCTGGATAGCTAAAAACACATTTTTATATTAAGCGATGAATAGTGTTCGTAGCAATCGTGGTAATTTAGATTAAAGGGATCTGTACTTATGGATATTGATGGATTTATTAGAAAACAGGAAGCTACGGTCAATAAATATCACCGTATCTATAAGATACTGGATTTTTCAATTATCGCATTAATATCATTCAGCCTGCTGAAGATACTGAACATCGACAAGTTACTTTTCACATACAGGACCTTCGAACTCTATGCAGATTCAACATATGGTCCCGAAGGCATTATCCCTGCAGGAAGTCTTTTGCTTGCAGCAATATCCATATTCATTGCCCTCTTTCTTACCATCGCCATTCATCTCAGGGACAAAAAGGTACAGATAGTACCGCTTATAGAGAAGAAGTTCCCTCCCCTGAACGAGAAGCTACGCACAGCGAACGACAACAGGAATATTCACAACATTATTGTTGACGAGCTCATGAGTAATGTACTTGAGATCGCCTCGAAGGTCAACTCGTCCGAACTTCTCGAAAAAAAGAGATTTAAAACCAGTATGGCACTGCTTGTAGCCTCACTTATGATCTTCGCTTTAGTGAACGTTAGCGACTATCGTTCAGACTATACTCCTGAAGACTACAATGAGCTGTTAGAGAACATTCCGGGAATAAGCGGCAAAGAGAATGCAACATCCCCTGATGAGTCATTTACGCTTGAAGGAAGCAGCGGGAATGGTGGCGAAGAAGATCTCATGGGCGAGCCGGCTATAATAGTTGTTGAAGGTGAGGAAGTGGACCTGTCGCTTCCACCGGGAGCAGGAACCGGTTTTACCGCAGGTGAAGAAGGCGAGGAACAGCCGCCTGAATTCGAGAGCTCATCGGCCTACGAGGTCGGACTGATGTCATCACCGGCCTATTATGAGCAACTCCCCGAAGGCTATGAGAGTATCATAAAGGAATATTTCGAGGAGATGGCAAAGAACTGAGATGATCACATTGATCATCACACAAATATCACATTACCATAAAATCGCATCACATCAACAAATTCGATCTATCGCAATACAAGGAGAACATTAAATGAATTCCAATGACGCCGGATCCGGTGAACTTGAACGGGTCTACAGGGGTGCTGGAGATGCCTTTGCAGCACTTTTCAATGAGATATCAAAGGTCATAGTCGGACAAAAGGAAACGGTAGAACAGATCGTCATTGCGATCCTGTGTAACGGCCATGCACTGATGGAAAGTAATCCCGGACTTGGAAAGACACTGACAGTATCCACCATCGCCAGGACAATGGACCTCGATTTCAGCAGGATACAGTGTACCCCTGACCTTATGCCTGCAGATATCACAGGTACACACATCATCGAGGAAAGAGGCGGAAGCAAGGAATTCAAGTTCGAGCCGGGACCGGTATTCGCCAACATCGTCCTCGCAGATGAGATTAACCGTGCTTCACCAAAGACCCAGTCCGCATTGCTCGAAGCCATGCAGGAGAAGCAGGTAACCGTTGGTAATGATACGTTCCTGCTTGACAAACCGTTCTTCTTACTTGCAACCCAGAACCCTATCGAGATGGAAGGGACCTTCCCGCTTCCAGAAGCACAGCTTGACAGGTTCCTTCTGAAGATCCTTCTGGACTACCCGTCCCTGGAGGAGGAAAAAGAGATCGTAAGACGCTACACACAGTACGAGGTACCACAGGTCAGGAAAGTACTTGACAAAAGGATGGTACTGCAGCTTCAGCGCCTTACAAGAGATGTTCCAATTGCTGATGACATAAAGGAAAGAGCTATCAAGATCGTGATGGCAACCCGCAAATGGACCGATTTCATCGAATACGGTGCATCTCCAAGGGCATCCATAGGACTTATACTTGCAGCAAAGGCACGCGCACTGATCAACAACAGGAACTTCGTGAGCAACGAAGATGTCGATGTCATGGCCTACCCGATCCTCAGACACAGGATCATCCTGACCTTCGAATCCGAGAGGCGTGGCATCACACAGGACCAGGTCATCAGGGAGATACTCTCAAAGATCAAGTGAGCATCTCACAAGTTAGCACGGTGTGAGCCTAGGAATAACGAAAACCGATATTGAATATGAGTGACAGGAAACACAGGATCGATGTGGATTTCTTCCGCCAGCTGGACCGCTTTACCTTCATGGTAAGAAAGCGTGTATCCAGTGCCTATGCAGGAAGCAGGCGTTCAACACATAGCGGTCGCGGTCTTGATACCCTCGGGTATATCGAATACCATCCGGGAGACGATCTTAAATCCATCGACTGGAATGTATATGCAAGGTCCGAGAAGCTCTATGTAAGGGAGTTCGAAGAGGACAAATCAGTAACCACCCACATACTGCTGGATGCCAGTAACAGCATGGACTATACTACCGGCGAGTTCACAAAATACGAATATGGAGCCATGCTAGCCGCAGGTTTTGCATATCTTGTCACAAAGGACAACGACAAGTTCGGCATATCCACCTATTCCGAAGACATAGAGATCTCACAGACACACAGGGGCAGACGCTACCTTCTCAGGGATATCGACAGGATGGCAGAGGTCGAGCTAAAAGGCAAGACAGCACTGAAAAAATGCGTCGAACAGTACGAGAAGGTCATACATTCACGTTCCCTTATCGTCATTATTTCAGATTTCATGGAAGACCTGAGCTCCATTGAATCAGCTATCTATCGATTATCGCATCACGACCTTATGCTCATACAGGTTCTGGACCCTTCCGAGAGCAATCTTTCCATGCACGGGCATGTGAAGCTCACCGACCTTGAAACGGATGACGATCTGAAGACATACCTGAGTAAGAATTTCAAGGATAAATATCAGGAAGAGCTACAGGCACACATCGATGGCATCAGGAACATCTGCGATCACGTTGGTGCCGATTTCTTTACGTTCACAACCGATACACCGGTATTCGATGCGTTCTTCCACACAATTAACGGGAGGAAGGTCTGATGCCTTTTGACAATACTATGGGACTTGCAGCTCTTGCAAGTGTTATCCCACTTATAATTCTCTACCTTTTAAGACCAAAGCCGCTTCAGATAAAGATCCCTTCCCTTATGTTCCTGATGCGGGCAGAACAGAAGAAAAAACGATTTGCTTCCCTGAGAAGACTTATCAGGGACCCTATATTCCTTGCACAGCTGCTGGTGCTTATACTGATATCCATTGCAGTTGCAGGTCCGTTCTACACATCAGAGGAAAGCCTGAGCGGAGAGCATACTGTCTTTGTCATCGACGCTTCCGCAAGCATGAACACTGACGGCAGGTTCGACAGTGCCACCGAGATCGCAAAGACCTATGTCAGCAAGAAGAACAGCATCATCCTTGCACAGAACATACCGGTAACAGTACTCGAAGCTGCCGGATCCTCAGCAACAAAAGATGCGCTTGACGGATTGTCAGGAAAGGGTACCGTGGCAGACCTTTCAACTTCCATAACGAACGCCATGAGGATGCTTTCCAACGAAGGCGGCAGGATCATTGTAATATCAGATTTCACCAACTGGGAAGGAGAGGATCCTGTTGCTGCAAAGAGGCTGGCAGAATCCTACGGGATGAAGGTCAGTTTCGTCAGGGTAGGAACAACCACTGATAATGTAGGAATAATCCAGGGCTGGCTCGAAGCCGAAGAGAGTGGCTACACTTACAACTGTGTCGTCAAGAACTACATGGAGACCACACAGAACGTCAACATTGAGATCGATTATGCCGGAAGCGAAACAAATAAACACCTCACACTTGATGTAGGTCCGTTCTCAACAAGTCAGTTCAAGGTGGAAAATCTCGGAGCCGGAGTAACAACACTCAGGATAACCAGGGATGACAGCCTTATGACGGACAACACGGCTTACATCTCTATCCCTTCGAACATCCAGAACGAATTGCTCCTTGTTAGTGATGTGAAGAACTCGCCGGCTGCAGTCTCACTTTCATTACTGCCTAACATAAAGGCAACCCAATCCAACAATGTACCTGCGGATCTCAGCGACTACAAGGTAGTTGTTATAGACACACAACAGAGGGCACTGACAACCGAAGAGATTGCCACACTTGATACATTCATAAACAACGGCGGTGAAGCTCTATTCCTCGCATCCTCTGCTCTTGATCCGGCAGCTGCGAACTTTGACCTGCTCAAGATACTCCCTGTAAAACCTATCTCCACCATGGAAAGCAACAACGGTGAAACACTGAAGGTCGCTCAGGAGACAAGGCTGACGGAAGATGTCAGGTTCGAGGATATTGCAGTCTACACATATCTTAATGCTACACTAAGAGCAGATGCGGTCTCACTTGTGAATACAGACTCGGAAATCCCGATGCTTGCCTACTGGAGCGTTGGTGACGGAACAGTGATGTACCTTGGTCTGAGCGATGAACTTGGCGAGAACTCATGGAACAATTTCCACAACCTGCCTGAGTATCCTGTCCTCTGGGCAAAACTCATCGCATGGCTTGGCGGAGCAGGGGATATCAGTGACTACAATCTTCAGACAGGTGCTATTTCCGCACTTCCGAACGAGATGGATGTTTCCACACCCAGCGGAACGGTGACCACCAGCAGGCTGCTTTATGATGAGGTCGGGATCTACAAGGTTGCAGGAAAGGATATCGCTGTGAACCTCTATGATGACATGGAATCTGATACCACCATCGATGCGTCCGGTGTACTGGACAGGGCCACATCACAGGATGGTTCCCAGATAGTCAGGGAAAGCACCTACACTGCAAAGAATTACATTGACATATATCTCATCATCCTTGCCATGCTGCTGGTGATCGTTGAGATACTTATTATCAGAAGCCGGGGTGAGCTATGATGTACACTTTTGAAGAACCACTGGTACTGCTACTTATCCTGCCGATCATAATTGGCGGACTCTATCTTATCAAAAAGGGTGCAAGAAAGCCACTGATACTTTCGCGCATCGTGGTGCTTTCACTACTTGTGGTTGCACTGGCATCCCCGTTCTCACTGGTCAGTGAGGTCACAAGTGACGATACGCCCCAGATAGTGATAATCTCGGATGAGACCAGCAGTATGCAGCTTTTCAAGGAAGGAGTAGGCGACAGGGTATATGAATCCCTCACAGCAAATACCCCGACAACAATGATAAGACTCTCAGGAGAAAGCACTTCCCTCGGGGACGCCGTAGAGCAGTATTCCAGCGGCGATAACCAGATCGTACTGGTAACGGACGGTAACAGCAACTTTGGGAAAGACCTTGAAGAGGCACTCCAGTTTGCCGGTGAGGTCGGGACCACCGTTTATTCAGTGGAACCCGAACTTGAGGAGAACGATATCAGTGTGCAGATCCTTGGCGATAAGACAGTTGTCATCGGCAACGAGAACCAGTTCGATGTACTTGTCTCACAGGCAGGAGAGGAAGAGATACGATACGGCTTTGAGATCTACGCCGGCGATACTCTTGTCAGAAGTGGTACATTCACACAAAACACACGCACAAGGACAATACGTGTACCCTATACGTTCAAGAAGCTGGGTGCACAGGAGCTGAGCGTTACCCTTACACCGCTTACAGCTGACAAGGACAGCATCAACAACAAGTTCTACAAGGCTGTCTATGTTGTACCAAAACCGAAGATCAAAGTTCTGACCAGCGATAGTTCCGCACCTCTTGGAAATGTACTTTATAACCTTTACTCAGTATCAAACACGGACGATTTCACAAATATCGATGACAAGAAGGCGATAGTACTTGATAACCAGAACATAAGGACGCTATCGGATACCGATGTCGAGCTCCTCAGGGATTTCGTGGCCGATGGTAACGGTCTTGTTGTTGTGGGCGGAGAGACATCCTTTGATCAGGGCAATTACCTGAACTCTTCCTTCGAGGAACTACTGCCGGTACTATCAAAACCAACCGACTGGAAAGGTGGCAGGAGCATTGTACTTGTACTGGATGTATCACAGAGTACATTCCATCATGAAACACTTTCCGATATCCTTGGAAATGCAATCTTCATACTTGAGGACGAGAACCTCAGGGATGCCTATGCAGGTGTCATTGCTTTTGGTAGCGAAGGTATTGATGTCTCAGGAGGACTTGTCTACCTCGGTAACCAGGCAAATGTCCTGAAGCTTGAGGAGGACATATCTGCACTTACACCCGGATCCACCAGTGAGACTTCTCTTGACCAGGGACTTCTGATTGCACAGGAATGGCTTGAGAACGAGGTCGGTGAGCTGGATATAATAATCATCTCCGATGGCGGTATCGAGCAATCCTATGACGATGCGCTTGTTGTTGCTGATGAGATCGGCAATGGAGATATCCAGTTCTACTATGTTCATGTAAGGTCATCTGCACCTTCCCAGAGAGACCAGTTCGGCAACATCTATGCAGAGGATCTTATGGAATCCGTTGATGGAATCTACTTCCCTGTGGAAAGAGGCGAACGTGCAAACCTTGAGTTCGAGGACCTTGACATTCCCGACGAGACCGAGGACGAAGAACCGGTCATGACATCGTTCCCACTCATAGAATACAACCCTAACCACTTCATCACACGCAACCTGGAAGTTGAAGGCAATATCACCGGTTACAATGACGTCACACCAAAAGCAGGTGCAGACAGAATCGTTGTGACCGCCACAGGCAAGCCGGTCATCACCACCTGGAGATATGGACTTGGCAGGGTGGCAGCCATTACCACTGATAATGGTAAAGGTGGTCAGGCAACATGGAGCTCACAGATGTACTCCGGCAACAATTCAAGGCTGATATCCTCAACCATGAACTGGGCAATCGGTAACCCACAGGTAGAGGAAGGAACCGTTGTGGAAGGAGATGACACATGGTTCGGAAGCTCTGCAACACTCTACATCACACGCTACGATGAAGGTGTCCCGAAACTGAAGTACAAGGGCGAGACCCTTGAGCTTGCGGTTACAGGAAAGAACACCTATGAGACCACTATCGAGCCTAAGAACATCGGAATGCATGATGTCTCAGGTTATCCGATCGCTGTGAACTATGCCATCGAATACCGTGATGTCGGTATGAACGAGGACCTTCCTGTGCTCATCAAGGCAAACGGTGGTAAGACCTACAGTGAGAAAGAAGCACTTGCGCTGCTGCTTACAGATGCAAAAGCGAATTCACTTAAGAGCGTTCAGCAACCTGTCAGCCAGAAACTGTACTTCCTTATTGCAGCATTACTGCTCTTCCTAACAGAGATAGCAGTAAAAAGAATAAGGGAGATCAGGGCAGCTAACAGGGAAAGGGCAGAGCAATAATTCTGCCTTCTTTTTTTCAAAAACGCATGCGGAAGACTACGAATTTGTTCGTAGTTAAAGTAATGAATATATAACATCCATTCGTACTGTGACCTGATGACAAAAAACATGGTCATCAGGTGATAATATGAATACGAAAAACATCTCACTTCCCCTAATAATACTGGTCATACTTTCCACAATAGCTGCAGGTGCAATTATCCTGAGTGCCAGCGGTAATACAAATGAAGAGATCCTGATAGACAACGGTGAGCCGGATGCAGATAACGCTCCGACTGATAATGACAACACAGATGAGAACAACATGCTGCAGCCAATAAAGACAGTGGCTACAATTGTCGGTATCGACTCATGGGATGGAACAAAGGTCCTTCTTCTTGATGAGGACGAGAGCGAGATCGGTGAAGGATACCCATGCGACCTGTACCTGATAATCGGGAATAAAACAACCATCACAGGCAGCAACGGTAACGAACTTGCCTTCGATGACCTTTCCGAAGGAACAAGGATCGAAGCACAATACGGACCAATGACAACAAGAAGCCTGCCACCACAGAGCAATGCTGTGAGCATTATCGTACTCGATGAAAATGTCCCGACCGGACCACAGCCTGTTAAGACAACAGGAACTATCCTGGGAACTGAAGTCTGGAGTGAGAACACAGTCCTGCTTCTGGACCAGGATGACAGCGAGATCGGAGAAGGATATCCATGCGACATCTTTCTGATGACAGGTCAGGAAACAATCATCACCGACAGCAACGGGAATGAGCTTACAATTGAGGACCTTACAAAGGGAACAAGGGTTGAAGCTTACTACGGACCAATGGTAACAATGAGCCTGCCACCACAAAGCGGGATTTTGAAGATCGTGGTTATTACAGAGTGAAATAAGAACAGATCTAAAACATGGCTGCAAAAGTGATCAGCTTTTGTGCCATTTTCCCCCCTCTTTTTCGGATTTTTCTAATTTCTGATCAGCTTTTATCAATTCCAAAAACTATCCCCATCCCCCAAAAAGCCTAATACCCTTAAAAATCAATCATATTAACAGTTAAAAGAATAGTGCATTCTAATAACGGGGGTTAATCATGGGAGATAGCAAATACATTCGCTGGTTCGAAGAAATAGGTATAGAAGACATTCCTTTGGTCGGAGGTAAGAATGCCTCTCTCGGTGAGATGTACCGGGAGCTAACTGAAAAGAACATAATCATACCAAATGGATTTGCGGTCACAGCAGAAGCATACTGGCATGTACTGGAATCCGCAGGCGTTCTTCAGGATCTTAAAGATACAATGGAAGGACTGGACGTATCTGATGTCAGCGATCTTGCAGAGAGAGGGAAAAAGGCAAGGAGCATAATCCTTGATGCTGGTATTCCGGACGATCTCTGGGAAGAGATCAAAGAAGCCTACGACAAACTGAGCGAGAAATACGGACCTGAAACAGATGTGGCAGTTCGCAGTTCTGCAACAGCAGAGGACCTCCCTGATGCTTCTTTTGCAGGCCAGCAGGAGACGTACCTCAATATCCACGGCTACCACTCCCTGAAGGATGCATGTAACCGCTGTTTTGCATCCCTTTTCACGGACAGGGCGATCTCCTACCGTGTCCACCACAAGTTCGACCATTTCAAGGTCGGCCTGTCCATCGGCGTCATGAAGATGGTACGCTCGGACCTCGCATCCAGCGGTGTGATCTTCACAATCGACACCGAATCCGGTTTTGAGGATGTTGTATTCATCACTGGAGCCTACGGGCTCGGTGAGAACATCGTACAGGGAGTTGTCAATCCGGATGAGTTCTACGTCTTCAAACCAACCCTGAAAGAGGGCTACAAACCAATAATCAAGAAAAAGATGGGCAGCAAAGCTATAATGATGATCTACGGACGCGGGGATTCGCGTGTGCTTACCCGTAACGTTGAGGTTCCCCTTGCAGACAAGAGGAAGTTCTGTATCAACGATGACGAGATCCTCAAGCTTGCAAAATATGCTGCCACTATCGAGGACCATTATTCCAATAAGAAAGGAAAAGCTGTGCCCATGGATATCGAATGGGCAAAGGACGGAAACACCGGAGAGCTGTTCATTGTACAGGCAAGGCCCGAGACCGTCCAGTCGAGGAAGAGAAAGGATGTCCTTGAGACCTACTTCCTTGATGAGCGCTCGAACGTCCTTGTAAAGGGAAGGAGTGTGGGCGACAAGATCGCAGCCGGAAAGGTCCATGTGATCGATGATGTTTCAAAGCTGCCATCTTTCCGGCAGGGAGAGATACTGGTAGCTGACACTACAACCCCTGACTGGGAGCCTGTTATGAAGCGTGCAGCTGCCATCATCACGAACAAAGGCGGAAGGACGTGCCATGCGGCCATCGTCAGCCGTGAGCTTGGAGTTCCGGCCGTAGTTGGCGCCGAGGATGCCACTGAAAGACTGAAGAACGGAATGGATGTCACGGTGAGCTGTGCTGAAGGCGATATCGGCAGGGTCTACGAAGGGATACTGCCATTCCACATCGAGACCGTTGAACTGAAAGACCTTGGAGATACGAAGACCGAGATGATGATGAACCTTGGAAATCCGGAAGAGGCATTTGGACTTTCAATGATACCGAACGATGGTATTGGACTTGCACGACTGGAGTTTATAATAACGAGCTACATCAAGATACACCCAATGGCACTGGTACATCCTGAAAAGGTGGAGGACGAAAGTGTCCTCAGGGAGATAGAGAAACTCACTGCAGGATACGAGAACAAGGAAGACTATTTCGTGGAAAAGCTTTCCCAGGGAGTTGCCACCATTGTAGCCTCATTCTACCCGAAACCCGTGGTTGTACGCATGAGCGACTTCAAGTCCAACGAGTATGCCAGCCTGATAGGAGGGGAGTACTTCGAGTTCGAGGAGAGCAACCCGATGATCGGTTTCAGGGGAGCATCACGTTATTATGATGAACGCTACAGGGAAGGTTTTGCACTTGAATGCAGGGCCATGAAGAAGGTCAGGGACGAGATGGGGTTGACGAATCTAATTCTCATGATCCCGTTCTGCAGGCGCATCGAGGAAGCGGAAAAGGTACTTGCCGAGATGAAAAAGAACGGTCTGGAAAGGGGACAGAACGGCCTGCAGGTCTATGTCATGTGCGAGATACCAAGCAATGTGATCCTGATAGATGAGTTCAGCAAATACTTCGACGGATTTTCTATAGGCTCAAATGACCTCACCCAACTGACCCTTGGAGTGGACAGGGATTCCGAAATTCTTGCATCATCCTTTGATGAAAGGGATGAGGCTGTGAAGAAAATCGTTTCCATGGCAGTACAGGGGGCAAAGAGGAACGGAAAACACAGCGGGATATGTGGCCAGGCACCAAGCGATTTCCCGGAATTTGCTGAGTTCCTTGTGAAGGAAGGTATAGACTCGATCTCGCTGAATCCGGATTCGGTTATGAAGATATCACTGAAGGTGCTGGAGACCGAGAAGGAGATGGGATAAATTGAAACGGGAGAGCTATCTCTCGTTCATTCATTATTTTTACAGATCAAGGAACAGCAGGATACTAACTGAATGATACAAAACAGGATTGAAACAGGAATAGAAATAAAAAGCATATAAAATAGCATAAACGTGATACAAAATTGAGTCTAAAATAGAAAATAAAAGTATCAACCGATCAACCGGTTGATATCCTCACTATCAATAATTCCCACAAGCCTCTTCTTCTCATCCACCACAGGCAAAGCGGAAATACTATGTCTTTCCATACGCTTTGCACCGGCGACGATAGTCTCATCAGGCATTGCAACAAGGACTTCCTTTGTCATTATATCGTCCAGCTTGCTGCTCTTAAGTGCAACTGCCTTTGAGATATCCCATGATGTGACGATGCCTGCAAGACATCCCTTCTCATTTACCACCGGCAGGTGTGTCAGTCCTTGCTCGAACATGACCTTTGCAGCGGTCTCAATGCTGACACCTTCCCTGATAGTGGCAACATCTTCGGTCATCACATCAGCAATGGATGTGTATGAAAGGAAATTATGGATCACATAATTGATGTGACCGCTCTCGAGCAGGAAAGCATCATGCCCGTAGCTGGACTCGATCTCCCGGTAGCTCACATCGTGGTCATTGAACAGGAGAGCCTCTACCACTTTCTTTGACTGGTATGGAGGGTAAAGCCAGTCCGAGGTTATTGAAATAAGGAGCATCTTCGACTTGATGTCCTTCAGACCTTCTGCAAGAGAACCGTTCTTTGAAAGATCGAAATAGTCCACTGCCTTTGTCACATAGAGATAGGAATTGGCATCGAACCTTTCGGTAAATGTTTCTCCCTGGTATTTCAGATAACTTTCCACCTGGAAATCATGTGACATGTCGAACTTATATCCCTCACCCTGCTGAAGTTCCCTTCCGAACTTCTCATGCATGGAATCATCACTGAGATAGGTGATATGAGCTATCATCCTGGCTGTGGCCAACCCGTGGACAGGAGCTTTGCCGGAATAATAGTTACCTTCATTCCAGTCGGGATCGGATACGATGGCATTTCTGCCAACCTCATTGAATGCTATCTGCTGCGGTGAAGAGACTGCTGTGGATGCAATAACAACTGCTTTCCTCACAATATCAGGGTAGGAAACGGTCCACTGGAGGGTCTGCATACCGCCCATGGAGCCGCCCACTACGGCAAAAAGGGTCTTGATCCCGAGATGTTCTATCAGTCTCCTCTGGACATTGACCATATCACCGATGGTTATCACCGGAAAAGTGATACCATACGGTTTACCGGTATCCGGGTTCAGTGATGAAGGACCAGTTGTACCCATACAGCCACCAAGTACATTTGAACAGATAACGAAGTACCTGTCAGTATCAAGGGCCTTTCCCGGGCCGATGACATCCTCCCACCATCCGGGTTTGCGGTCATCGGGGCTGTGCCTGCCTGCTGCATGTGCGTCGCCTGTCAGGGCGTGACAGACGAGGATAGCATTACTTTTGTCCTTGTTAAGGTTACCATAGGTCTCGTAGGCGACCCTGATATCCTTCAGGGTCTGCCCGCCTTCTAAAGAGAACTCACCTTCTATCGTATGATAGTTTGTTCCTACAATACCTACGGACCTTTCACTCACTTCTGGGACCTCTCTAAAGCCTGATCAATGTCAGCTATAATGTCTTCGACATTCTCAAGACCTACGGACATCCTGATAAAGTCATCGGTCACGCCTGTCTGCTCACGTTCTTCCTTTGTAAGCTGCTGGTGTGTTGTGGATGCCGGGTGGACGACCAGTGTCTTAGCATCGCCAATATTGGCCAGGTGTGAAAGCAGTTCCACGTTCTCGATGAACTTCCTGCCTGCTTCAAGTCCGCCCTTGACACCGAATCCGAGGATAGCGCCATAGCTACCTTCCAGATATTTGCCTGCAAGTTCATGGGATGGATGGTCCTCAAGACCGGGGTAGTTCACCCATTCAACAAGCGGATGGGCAGCAAGGTGTTTTGCCACCTTTAACGCGTTCTCACCATGTCTCTGTACCCTTAATGAAAGTGTTTCCAAACCCTGTATGAACTGGAATGCATTGAAGGGGCTCATTGCAGGTCCAAGGTCACGAAGCTGTTGTGTACGGACCCTGAGTATGAAAGCAAGATTTCCCATTCCCGGAATGTCACCGAAGGCTTCCCAGAACTTCAGTCCGTGATAGCTTGGATCGGGTTCTGTGAACTCGGGGAACTTTCCGTTGTCCCACTTGAAGTTACCGGAATCAACGATAATGCCGCCGATGGAAGTACCATGACCTCCAAGGAACTTGGTCGCAGATAAGACCACAATGTCGGCTCCATGTTCTATTGGCTTGGCGATACCCACACCTACAGTGTTGTCCACGATCAGCGGAACACCTGCATCATGGGCGATCTTTGCGATCTTTTCAAGGTCAGGAACATCGAGCTTTGGATTGCCGATGATCTCCACATAGACAGCACGTGTCTTGTCAGTGATGGCCTTCTCGAATTCTTCCGGTTTAGTGGAGTCCACAAAGTGGACCTTCCTGCCGAATTTAGGAAGGGTGTGGTTGAATAGCTGGTATGTCCCACCATAGAGGTTGTTGGCAGAGACGATCTCATCGCCAAGTTGTGTGACAGCCAGTACCGTTAAGGAAATGGCAGCCATTCCTGAAGCGACGCCAAGTGCACCTGTACCGCCTTCGATCGCAGCTACTCTCTCTTCCAGAACACCGGTTGTAGGGTTCATCAGGCGAGTATAGATGTTGCCGAATTCCTTCAGCGCGAAAAGGTTCGCTGCGTGATCTGCATCCTTGAAAAGATAGGCAGCGGTCTGGTAAATTGGGACTGCACGTGACCCTGTGGGGTCAGGTACATGTCCTGCATGCAATGCTAATGTGTCTAATCCGTAATTTTTGTCAGTCATGATAGTACCTCAGTTGATGTTAAGTTCGTATTTTTCAGCGATCTCAAGGAATGCATCCGAGAGATAGTGTATCTGGTCCCATGAGAGACCGTATGTGCTCAGCTTCCAGCTTCTGGTAGCACCGGGGAACTCACCTACGATGCCACGTTCCTTCAGCTCATCACTGAAGAAGTAACCCCTGCGCTTATGTGTCTTTGCCACCTTGTCGAAGGTATTGGTGGTGTCCACCTTGGTAAGGGCATGCTTTCTCGGGTATTCGCTCAGCACTTCATTTCCTTCAATTTTCAGGAACTCGTTGATGAAATGGTTTGATTTCTTTACTTCCTCATCCCAGTGCTTTGTCCTTTCTTTCACGTATGGGAACGATGCCATCATGGACAGCAATGGTGCTCCCATCAATGTACATCCAAGGAACTCGACCTCCTTGATACCGAACCTCCTTCCGGTGACATCACCTACCATCTGGGTGGTCCTGAAGATCTTATCGGCCCATTCCTCTGTGGTTGCCAGCACTCCTGAAGGAGCCACTGAAGCCATGCTCTTGTGCCCGGAACCTACTATGAAGTCCGCACCAAGCTTTTTTCCATCAACGGGCATGATGCCCACTGTATATGCGCCGTTGTACAGGAACGGGATCCCATATTCCTGTGCTACTTTACCGATACCATATATATCGTGCTCATTACAGAGCAGATAGTCGAAATGGTCAATCATGATGAGGGACGGTAACTTACCAGTCTCTTTCCGTACCTCATCGATCTTGTGTGCCACAGATTCAGCTGTGAGCACATTATCCTCATTAACAGGAGCCTCCCTAATTACCCCACCAGCTCCTTCCACAGCGAGGAATTCCGTATAATGTGCAAATGCAGATACGACCACACTGTCACCCTTTTCTAAAAGGGTTGATGCAACTGCCTGGAAACCTCTTCTTGCACCGGGAACCACACGTGCCTGATCCATTCCTACAAATTCGGCAAGATCGGTATGGAACTCTGCTATCGAAGGCTTTTCGATCTTATCGAGCCTAAAGGGCTTTCGGCAGCTATCACAGGTTGAGTAACCGTCCCCGTAAGCTATGACAGCTTTGCGGGCTTCCGGTGTCAGTCTGCCACCGGCCTGAATGGGCTGTATGTTTATGAACTCCTCTTCCCTTGTTCGGCACATAAGGTCGCCCACAATACTGACAGATTGTGTTTGGCCGTCTTTTGCGCCTATCTCCTCGATAAGGCCGCCAAGACCCGACACGATCTCAGAAAAGCGTGCAGACTGCTCAGCGTTCATACCCGTAGGTAAGGCCTGCCTTACTATCTCCCTGAGATCCTCCAGTGCGAACTGGGTTTCAAATATTTTGTTGGCGAGATATCTTTTGTTGATTTGTTCATCCATTCTGTTACCACCTGCTCGTATCGGGATATGCGGAGATCAGATACATTTTAATTTCCGAACCCCATGCGATCGGTCTGCGATACTTGAACCTTATATATAAGATTCTTTTCAATTTGTTAACGCCGTTAACATTAAACATATGTTAAGATTCACTATATAAAAGTTCCTACACACAGAACTTATAAATTATATAAGTAAACCCACACAATACTATTGTGGTATTTACTGCTATATAAAGAAGAGTATAAAGGCAATGTCGATTCATGTACAATAAGCATATAAATTGATCAATAGGGTATTTGTTTTTTGCATAGACATTTATAGGACTAATCTTAATATATATATATATATATATATTTACGCGGTCAGGAGTTTGCCGTTTCTCTTGACCTTAGAGATGATCAGAAAGGCCTAAAGACCTTTCAGGGCTTCAAAGTGGGGGAAACAAATGAGTATGTCACGGACTTCTATTTCGTAAGGCCGTGATATGCCAACGTGTTCAAAATCAGAAGCCAGCATTTTTCGGGTTCAATTAACATGACCGATCTGTTTAATCAATTATAAGGAATGATGATCGAAGCTTCGTAAGTAAATCTTAATAGTGAGAAAAACCCAATATTACTTACTGAACATTCAGGTGGGGTTACTATGAACATAGATCGGAAGTTATGGTTGTTACCTATACTGTTGATACTGCTTTTTGCAGGCAATGCAAGTGCATCTCTTATGTTCAACGCAGGGGAGACGGTAATCATTGACGAACTTGTAGAGGACGATGTCTACCTTGCAGGGGAAACTATGGTCGTGAGTGGAACTGTGCTAGGGGATGTGGTCGCCACAGGAGGCAGTGTCGAGATCAGCGGGAACGTTTCAGGAGATGTAATCGTTGCTGCCGGTGAGGTAAAGATCACCGGTGATGTGGGCGATGACATAAGAGCTGCATGCGGTAATTTTGAGATCACCGGCAATGTAGGGGATGATCTCCTGGTAACTGCCGGTTCGGTCACAACAGGTGAAAGCGTAAATATTGGTGGCGATACGACCATCAGAAGCGGTGATGCAAACATCGCGGGACAATTCGGAGGTAGTGTGGATGTCTCTGCAGGAAATCTAATTTTTTCAGGGAATGTTGAAGGAGATGCAATACTGGAAGCTTCCGACCTGAGGATACAGCCGGATTCCAGCATAAAAGGTGATCTCGAATACAGTACCTCAAAAGAGATCTCTATACCTGAAGGAATTGTAGGAAAAGAGATAAGTCCTGAAAAGCCTGCCGAACGTGAGAATTCTTTCGAAGGTGAGGGCGTGCTCAGAGGGATCGTTTTCCTTGGAAAGATCGCATATTACATGTTCCTCTTTGCTCTCGGAGTAATATCTATCCTGGTATTCCCGGACAAGACCGAAGAAATAGTAAAGGACATACAGAAGCAGCCATTCAAGAACACCGCTGTAGGACTACTGATACTTCTGGGTACGATCATAGGATCAGCCGTCCTGATGATAACCATCATAGGTATCCCGATAGCAATCTTCCTTTTACTCCTGCTGACCATCGTCCTGATGATAGCAAAGATATACACTGCGATGTGGCTTGGTGAAGTAACTTTCAGGAAAGCTGGTTTCAATTATAATCAGTGGGCAGTGCTTGCAGTCGGTCTTTTCCTGATACTGATACTGACAGAACTGCCATTTGTGGGAGGGATCATCAGCCTCCTTGTAACTCTGGTAGCTATGGGAAGTATGTACTTTGCATTAAAGTACTGATGCAAAGGACGTACTTATTCTCTTTTCTTTTTTTTCTTTAGAATGTTCTAAAGATCTGATTAAAAATCACATATAAAAGAGATCTGTCAAAAATAATAAAGTGATATTATCAAAATTTAAGTATAGAAAATTACGTGTGATCCTAAAAAAACAGGATCATGAGATATTTACTGACTATTTACTGTAATCTGAGAAGAACTCATTATATCAATAGTTGTTGCACTACCAACACTGATATCATCTTCATGCTCAAATGCCTCAAGAAGTTGCTGGACCAGTATGTCCTTTATTTTCCTTCGCTGGCGAGGATCAACTACGTATCTTAAACGCATATCGATCCAGTTATCCTCTATTTTCATGTAGATCCTGATTTCTACATCATATGTGGTGATGAAATATTTTTCACCCATATTCAAAAGCTCTTTTTTTGCAGAATCTTCGAAATCAGACAGAGATCCTTTTGCAACTTTTATTGCGATATCTTCTGCTTTTTTCCAGTTACTACGATATACCAACATTATTTGTACTTCGTCCCAGATGAAGGAGAAATCCTTAGTGTAGTTCTTAACCTTACCACTTAAGATGAAACTGTTTGGCAGCTGGACGATCCTTCCTGTGTATTGGTCACCGTCAACCCATTCACGGATCTCCATAATAGTGGTATTGAGGTTCCTTATGTCAAGTACATCCCCGGTAATATTCTCTACCTCAATCCTGTCACCTGCCCTGAAAGGACGGGATACAAAAATAATGATGCCACCAGCTATACTTTTCAACAGGTCCTGAAGTGCTATGGCAATTCCGGCACTCAGTATGCCATATGCTACTATAAGGCCAGTGGTCTCCCTGAACCACACGGCAAAAAGGGAAGCCAGTACAAGAACTGTGATAATAATAGAGATAGTCTTACGAAAAGTGTACCTTTCCTTTGTATCATGTATCCTTACTTTGACAATATTTTCGATGATGGATCTCATTGTATAGAATACAAGAATAATGATAACAGAATGCAGTAACTTTGACAGGAAGGATTCATAGCCAATTAGATAATTTGTAAAATAATTGACGTATACGATGAGTATTGCTATGAGTGACAAAGCAATTATATTCAACCATCTCAACAACCCCATGAATTAATTTATGAGTTGTACCCCTATTATCCTTTTCCCCGGAAAAAGACATTGGATCAATAATTAATTACCCACAAAAATTGAAATAATAATACTACCATAGGATAAGGAGACTGGAGTATTAATAAAAAACTCTTCAAAAAGCCGATGGGAGCCGGCCCTTCCATCTTGTGCTCATCCCCATCTCAATGAGAGAAAAATATCTTTGAGACAGCATATATTCTATAGATATTGATTTAGGTGCATTATGTACGGCTCATATACAATTCCTTTTAGCTCAAAAACTGAGAATATTGACATTGCAGTCGACATGGAGGGAGATAACTGCCTCTACAGAAGACAATTATTTGAGGACAAATTAGAGAAGATCCTGGTAAAAGGAGATGGAAAGCTACTTATTAATCCCATTGAACCTTTGAACAAGCCAAAAAAGATAACCTCGCATTTGCTTGTGGAATTTGATAAAACCATAACACTTGCTCCGATGTCGAAAATAAAGGTTTACATCAAATTCCCGATAGAAATGGGAATATTCATTTCCGGTAAAGATGAGATCGAAGTTATCGATATACTGACACTTGTAAAGCAAAAGTTGACCCTTTATGGCGATCCAAGCAATGGTATGATATGCAAGTACTGGAAAAGTGAGATCCATTCCACAATACCTTCTGCCGATCCTATGTATGAAGGAGTCCTTGAGTTGTCCATTACAAACGATACAAATCTCTGGGTGGAGGTTAGCAGAACCATTTTCAATGCTTATGGGATGAAGATATACTATGACACTGAGATCGTATCCATGAAAGCCAACATGAAAATACTAAGTCCCACTGTTGCAGAAACGGATTTCTTAGACACACCCCTCAGATCCGGAATGGACAAATCGATGGAACTCTATACCGTTAAAAAGCTCTATGTGAACGGAAAAAAATGCATTATGGAGGCAGGTTTTTGATAATACCACAGGCATCCGAAATCTTTTTTGCTAGTAGCGAAGTGCTCATTAATATCGTCACTGCTGTTTTAGTCTTAATTATTTCTATATTTATAGGTAAGATACTGGCATTATACCTGAAACGATCGTTCAAGGAAAAAATGGACAAAAGCCACCTTGACATCGTACTGAAAGCGGCATACTACGGCATAGTCATAATAACTGTTGTGTTTGTCATACTTCCTATCATGGGAGTTGAACCTTCGAGTCTGCTGGTTGCAGGAAGCATACTGGGACTGGTAATAGGTTTTGCCAGCCAGAGCATAGTCGGGAATCTTATCTCAGGCCTGTTCCTCATATTCGAGAGACCTATAAAGCTTGGGAATCAGGTCAATATCGATGGAAATGTGGGAATAGTAGAAGATATCAGCCTGATATCCACCATTATCAGGACCTTTGATGGCCTCTATGTAAGGATCCCAAACGAAAAGGTATTCACAACAACAATAACAAACTATGTGGCCAATGTTGCAAGAAGGTTCGAGTACGTTGTTGGAATAAGATACAGTGACGATGCTGATCAGGCCATAGCAATAATCAAGGGACTTATTGAAGAAAGCCCCATGGCACTGAAAAATCCAGCGCCAGGGGTTTTTGTGGACAACTTAGGTGACAATTCGGTCAATATCAGTGTAAAGATATGGGCACCTGCAACAGACTGGTATGCTATTAAGACCGAACTTCTCTGGAAGATAAAAAAGACCCTTGAAGAGAATGGAATTGAGATCGCTTTCCCACAACGTGTCATCTGGATTGGGAATGAACAAAAGGATCAGCAACTTGCTGATCCTGATAACCCCACATTATGAAATACTTAATAGCATCATTATAGATCATTTCTTATTCCGCAGGAGAATATTTGATAGCAAGAACCCGTATTGCCCCTAATACAACCAACAATACAGATAAGCTTAAAATGAATTCATATTCGATCTTCTGGGCATATATCCCAGCTGCTACTTCACGCATAACGATCAGGATCGTAGCGTCGGTAATGTACGTCAGCCTTATCCTTTCATGTTCACGATAATCAGTAAATGTCTTGAAGAGGTCAATAAGTACAAAGACCGTGAGGACACTGAAGACTATATTGGTGAAACTTATCTGAAGGAAATTGCCACTTGAAGCTCCCAAAATAATCAAGACCAGACTTGCAAGTATTTTTAATACTCCTACGATCAGTGCCAATAGAAGAACATAAAGGATAAAAACAGTTACATTGCGTATTACGGTATCAAATATATCATCGTGTTTTATCATTTAACCCTCCATTGAAGGGACAATTGTAAAGAAGTCGGACAGCTATAAACATAAAAAAGATGTAAGAGAGGAGAATTATTTCCTCTCCCTTGCATATGCAACAAGGGCTTCTTTAATACCCCACTTGAATGCGACAACAATAGCAAATCCCCAGGCCAGTGGACCTATCAGTAGGTAGAATATGCTTGTATCGATAAGCATTGCATCAAGTGCAAGTAATATCAGTACAAGTGCAAGGAAACCCCTGAGCAATGGAACCCAGATATTTGCACCTTCGACTTCCATACCCTCCAGGATGCCCTTCAAATAGTCTGTGAGGAAATCAATTGCCAATAATCCGACAACCAGAATCAGTATACCTGCGAACAGATTTGGTATGTAGTTAAGTATGGATACCAGGAAATCGGATAATACATCCAATCCAAGGATATTGGAAGCTGCCAGAATGAAGATGACATATCCGAAAGCTTTCACAAGACCTGCAATTATGCCGGATGCATTCAGTTCTGCTGCAACGAGGCCTTTACCAATGCTGCTCTTTCCGATCTTTTCATCAACACTTGATGCCATTATGATCTTCTTCACTAATCCAGCCAGGAAATCAACAATAAGCAGCCCAATGACCAGTGTGATCAATGCTGAGACAATAAGAGGCAGGAACAAAATGATCTGGGTTATGAAATCCGCTACTACCTGTATCTTCAGCAGATCGATAATGATGACTGCAAAGATGATGTAGATGAACCACCGGATCACGGCATCAAACATGCCCACAGTAGTAGTCCCAGTCTTCTTTATCATGTCACCTAAAGATGTCTTATCGATCAGATCGTCCAGACCTACCTTATCCAGAGCTTTCGATCCAATGCTTCCAAGTGCTTTTCCGACATACTTTCCAACAATCAGCAATACGATTACAGCTACAAGCGTAGGAATAAACGTAATAAACTGATCCGCCATTCCGTATAAACTTTCCAGTATAGGCGAGTCTACCATTATATATACCCCCGTATATTTAGATTAATGAAAGAGATGATAAAATAATACATCTCTAACTTTTCTCCATAGATACTTATTTCATTTATCTATATATAAGATTTTTCAGTGAGTAAAATTAAAAGAATTACCTGCCAACAAAGGCAGGCATCGAGATCTCTTATTGATCATATTCCCACGACTTCAATTCTCCTTTCTCTGCCTCATTGCAACAAATGCCGCAGAAACCAGGATCATTACTGAGACGAAGAGTCCCAGTGACGGAATTCCACTTGTCACAACATAACTTCCCGATTCGGAACCGATCCGGACCAAATATTCACCCGCTTCAGATTCAGTACGTGTAAACTCAACGGACCTTTCCTCATCCACATCGAGAATAATAGTCCTGGATTCAACGACCTCATCATTGATATTGAGTTGCACATTGACACTGCCCACATCGTCACCGGAGTTCATGACATCTACCGTGATGTTCACAGGATCTCCGGCACCTACTTCAGCAGGTGCTATGACGAGGTTGGAGTATTCGAATACCGGTTCAAGGTCAATTACTTCGAGGTTGAACTCTGCACCCAGATATTCATCAGGCTGAGAAATTATCTTGTGAACTCCGGGGTCCCTCACCTTGTAGGAAAATTTACCATCATCAGAAGTAACTCCTACTGAAACACCATCATAAAGTATCTCCACACCTGCGACCGGATCCCCACCAATGGCCTTTAGTGTGGAAATTGTTATCGTATCTCCTTCATAAACGGTTTCAGGGGAGATCTCAATAACTGTCTTTTTGGTCACATCATCCGGAGAGATGATCTCCACATCCTTATGTGCAGATGCAAATCCTTCCTTCTCAGCACTTATACTGAATGTACCTACCTCCATAGGCCTATACGAAATTATACCCTCATCAGAGGTCAATCCTATTTCATCACCATCGAATTCAACAAGTGCTTCACTAACGGCTGCTCCACGGAAGATCACTTTTATGTCAACAGTATCTCCCTGAACAACTACAGAAGGCATCTCGATAGAAAGGGCTTTGGATGAAGGTGTTGTATACGTTACGAATGGATAATATCTGACATCGCTGGAATCTGCAACTTTAAAGGAGATTCCGCCCATTATCGGGATAGTCTTGTCTCTCGAAAGTGTAATGGAATCCTCATTCTCCATTTCAATTCTCTCGGAGCTGATCCTCTTTACTTCCATTTTACCATAACTATCTCCACCATCCACTTTGACGAAGTTCTCAGATATCTGGAACATCCCTTCCACAAAGACCGCATTGGTCTCCGTCCCTCTGAAGATCTCTGCAAAGTGAACTACGATCAGTGGTACATCTTCTGCAGACCCAATATCCTTTTCAACGACCAGATCATCATTAGATGTCACGATACCACTATCAACCTTTTTACCATCCTTCAGAACTGAGACCAGTACCTTGTCACCAGAAATATCCACCTCTGTGACCTCAATTTCATATCCTTCTTCAAGCACAAGACTTGAACCCGGAACAACAGTACTCTTCTTATCATTGTCTATCAGGACTTTGGAGAGTTGCCCCTCCGAAAGCATGCTAACATCATCAGTAAACCTGTTGTCTGGATAGCCTGCGAAGTATTTGTCGGCCATGAACCCCACCACAAGGAACTTGCCCCACTGCCTATACTCGAAGTTCACTTCCTCAGCTACTGTCGAATATACAAGGTCACCATCTTGGATCGTCCTGCCATCAAGGCTTACGACCTCAAGAGACTCAGTTCCGATCCCCTCATCGATGTTGTAGTAGAAGCCTTCAAAATTAAGTGGAGTCCAGACCATATCCTCATCTTCAGTAATGGTACCCCTAAGCTCATAGGTCCCAGGTGCCGTGAGGTCCACGAATGGAGCAAATCTAAGCGTATCATCATCTGCTACGACAAACTTAAGCTTGCCCATGATGTTGACTATATTCCCTCTGCTCAGGGATATGCTGTCATCATTCTCCATCTTGATCTCATTTGCACTTACAGACTTGATCTCCATTCTGCCAAAATCATCACCATCATCGATCTCCACATACTGGTCTGATATCTGGAAGATACCCTGAACAAATACAGCATTCGTTTCCATTCCTCTGAAGATCTCTGCAAAGTGAACTGCTATGACAGGTATATCCTCGGCCGAACCAAGGTCCTTCTCATAGACATAATCATCTCTTGAGGTCAATACGCCTGTGTCAACCTGCTCCCCGTCCTTAGTGAGTGAAACAAGTACCTTGTTACCATCCATATCGATCTCAGCAATGTCAAGCTTATAGCCTTCTTCAAGAACAAGCGATGAACCTGTGTAGAATGATATCTTATCATCACTGTCTGTAAGAACCTTTGCCAGCTTGCCTTCTGAAATAAGGCTGACATCATCCTTTACAAAAGAAGAATTATCAGTATATCCTGCAAAGTAACGCTCTGCCATGAAACCGATGACCTGATATGAACCCCAATCATTATTCTCAAAATCAGTTTCGATAGGTTTTGTAGAATAGATAAGATCACCATCACCGATCGAACGGTCCGTCCTGCTGTCCAGTTTAATGGTCAGATTTTCAGAACTTATTCCTGAATCAAGATCATAATAGAATCCAGAATAGCTTGCGGCCGTCCATGTATATTCAAGTGACATGTTTTCATCTGCATCCCAAATCCGGTCTCCTGTGGACCCCTGAGCGGATGCTACGGTACAGATAAAGCTGATCAGTATTAGTGCTATCAATATATGTTTAGCATGTATGCTAGTGTTCAAGATTATAATCCCCCATTTCATGCCTGAGAACAATTTGTTCTATGCAATAATGAGGTGTTTATAATTCGAAGCTATTAAAACTATGGAAAAATGCGTATAAAATATTAAAATATAATGTTTCAATTGATGTTTGAATACCCCTAAGGTCATAATTCCAGAAAACACAGATCATTCAAATACAAGCACATCGTCCGGGGATATCTCCACCACCACCCGTGAAAGCCCGATATCCCCCGACATACGTGTAGGAACTTCACATAGCAGAATGAAATCGGTATCTTCCAGTTCCACAGCCATCATTTTGCTGCTGCCCTTATCCGTAATATCGATAACATTGCCTGCAAAGACATTTCCTTCGCCAAGGAACAGGCCCACATCATAGCTCTTCAGGTGCACATTCTCAGGACGTATTCCAAGAGATACAATTTCAGAAGTACAAACCTTACAATCCGTTATGAACTGGAGACCTTTGCTTTCGACAATGATACCTTCAGGAGAATTCCCAAGAACTTTTCCTTGGTCTAAGATGTTGCTGACTCCAACAAGCTCGGCAACGCTTCGGTCAACGGGTGAATAGAAGACCTCCCTTGGAGTGCCTGCCTGGTGAACCTTGCCATCGTGGAGGACGACCACCCTGTCCGCAAGAGAGAATGCTTCTTCCGGATTGTGGGTTATAAAAAGCACCGGGATCAGGAGTTCCTTCTGGATCGCTTTTATTCGTTCCCTGAGGCGCATCCTGACTACCATATCAAGAGCAGAGAATGGCTCATCCAGCAGCAGTATCCGGGGATTCGGCGCAAGGGCACGTGCAAGGGCAACCCTCTGTTTCTGCCCGCCTGACAGCTGGGAAGGATACCGGTCTTCAAGGCCTTCTATGTGCAGAAGCCGAAGCATCTCTAGCATCCGTTCTTCTTTCTTTTCCTTATCCCAGCCCTTCAGTCCGTAAGTTATGTTCTTTTTCACATCCATGTGCGGGAAAAGGGCATAGTTCTGGAAGACATAGCCCGGCTTCCTGTACTGTGGTCGGAGATCAATTCCTGATCTGCTGTCGAAATATGTCTCATCATTTACAACGATACTACCACTTTCCGGGGTTTCAAGACCTGCAATGCAACGTAATGTGGTAGTCTTACCGGACCCGGAACGGCCAAAGAGCACCACCAGCTCATCCCCGGCCTCAAAAGCAGCATCAAGCGAAAAGACAGCCTCTTCCGGTCCAATTTTATTGAACTTATTGCTGCCTTTTTTACTGTCGGACCTGTAATGTTTTGAGATATTGACTTTTATACCCATTCCACCACCTCACACACTCCATCGGTCCACGAACCTTGCAGTAAGAGCCATTGAGACCAGAGACACAACAACAAGAGTTATCACAAGGATGTTCGCAAGTGCATCGTTCCCGGATTGGAATGCCGTATAGATGGAAAGCGACATCGTGTTCGTTTTCCCGGGAATATTTCCGGCTACCATCAGTGTTGCTCCGAACTCACCTACGGCCCTTGCAAAGCTCAGGACAATGCCTGCAAGTATGCCTTTTTTGGCAAGCGGGAGGGTCACAAAGAATATCGTCTCCAGTTCACTATGGCCAAGTGTATAAGCCGCATACTCAAGTTCCCGGTCAACCGCACTAATAGCAGAGGCCGTCGTTTTTACCATCAACGGAAGTGAGACAACAAAAGCCGCTATCACTGCAGCATGCCAGGTGAAAAGCAGCGACCATCCTGTAAGTTCAAAGATGATGTTACCAAGAGGACCATTCTTTCCCAGCAATACAACAAGAAGGTAACCTGTTACCGTTGGCGGAAGAACAAGCGGGAGAGTTACGAAGATGTCTGCAAGCCATTTGCCCCTGAAATCTCTCCTTGCAAGTGCATAGGATATGAAAATTCCAAGCACAGCTACAAAAGCAGTGGACAGTAATGCCACTTTGAGAGTTATCAACAGGGGAACCCAGGCATCTTCAAACATAAATGATCATCCTTCAGTAAATATCCGTTACTGTAAAACCATACTTTTCGAATATAGCTTTTCCTTCATCTGAGACTACAAAGTCGATGAATTCCTGTGAGACTTCTTTCTCTGCAGAAGAAGACACTACTGCGATAGGATAGCTGATGCTTGTATTAACAGGTATCTCCGCAACAATATCGATATCATCAGTCCCGGAGGCCATAGCGTCCGTCATATAGACAAAACCAGCATCCACCTCTCCGTTCTCAACATAGACCAGCACCTGCTTTACATTTTCTGTATAAATGACCTTATCGCTGACATCATCCCAGAGGCCGGCTTCCTCTATTGCACCTTTTGCATACTTCCCAACAGGAGCAACATCAGGATCCCCAATAGCGATCTTTGTGACAGATCCATCGGATAGGTCCTCAAGGGTCACTATATTACTTTCGTTGTCTTCACTTGATGCCGGAACGATCAGCACCAGTGAGTTCTCGGCAAAGTCCTGTCTTGTCTCAGTATCGATCATTTGCCCCCCTTCAAGGAGGTCCATGTGTTTCCGGGAAGCAGAAGCAAAGACATCGATAGGAGCACCGGCTTCGATCTGCATTCGAAGGGAACCGGAACCTGCAAAATTCATATTTACATCAACATCCGGATGCAGTGCCTCAAATTCCTGTTCTATTTCCGTAAAGCTCTCTGTAAGGCTGGCCGCAGCCGATACAGTAATCTCCGTACGTTCATCCGCCTGTGATGAAGTCATTAACACCATAGCAGCAGTCCCCACAAGGACCACTGCCGCAATTACTATTATCAGATGATTCTTTTCCATAAGATCCCACATATCGTCAATTAAACCGTTATGTTTACATGAACATAACGGTTTGAAATTGAGTTAATTCTATAAATACATATTGTGAATAGAAGATCAGATACCTCTAATAAGAGATCAGAGAACTTTAAAGAAAAAAGAATTTAGGCCAGTGCCGGCCAATTTAAAGACCTGTAAAAAATGAATATTACAGCATTAAGTGGCTTAGTTCAACTCAATGTTCCACCCTTTAGAGATAGTCTTTTTGATCGACCCCACATCTTCACCATCAATTTCGTGATAAATATTATTCACATTACCATCACCGACAGATGCCAGACCTGGATGATGTTCCCAGAAATCGCCATCCGGATTCCACCAATCGGTTATAATTCTTTGAGTACCGATCTCAACTCTGAATAGCGCATAAGGTTTACCGCATGCCTGAAGACTTTGGTCTTCCTCGATCCAGACATAATATCTCATATAATCCCCCCCATGATCGATATTAATTATACCTGCAAATTACAAGATCAAGAGACATCAACTTTGAAATGCAGCTCCTGAATGTAGGAGATTTTCATTGAACAAAGAGAGATCTTCCTACAATATGCTGTTCAGCAGATCACTTGATCATCCGTAGGATGAAAGATCATTTTAAGTACCCTGTTGAGAACTTCATGATCCTTTTTGTTTCAAATGTAACTATACCTGTAAACAGCATTCGCTTTAAACTCCCTCTAAAATATTTGATGCATAACTGCCGAAAGCCCCCACTTACGACTCATTAAGGCCAGATAGACGATTACAAGAATCCTTGAACCTACTTAGGAATTTATTATTATTGAATATATCTTTTTTTATTTAAAATATTTACAATGTGTATAAATAAAACAATCCTTTATGATATGCAAATATCGTGGAACTATAGACCAGCGATCATTTTGGAAGCCTTATATGAACCGTAGTTCCCTCATCCGGTCTGCTCTCGATCCATATCTCACCAGAATGCGCATCCACGATCTCTTTGCATATGTATAGACCCAAACCCGTTCCACCATATTTTCTCCTGATCGATGAATCGATCTGGTAGAACTTGCTGAACAGATTGGGAATGAGATCTTCAGGAATACCAATACCGGTATCACTAACAGTAATATGCAGATATTTGTCTTCCTCGAATGCACCGAGAGTGATCACACCGCCTTCCGGAGTGAACTTGATAGCATTGTCGATTAGATTGTTCAGCATATCAGTAATGCGGGCCTCATCTGCAATGATAGGCGGTAATTCCGAAGGTATTTTCTTTTTCAGGTGCAAACCGTTCGCTTCAACAAGCATGACGGTATCCATTATAGTATTGTTCACAATTTCCATTAGCCGGCATTCCCTGAAGTTATATTCAATGATCTCTGCCTGCGCCTGGCTTACATACAGGAGGGAATCAACAAGGCGGCGAAGCCTGTCTGAATTGCGCAATACGGTTCCAAGTGCTGTCCTCTGCAGGTCATTGATGTCACCAAGTGTTCCATCGTAAACATTTTGAGTATATCCCTTGATACTTGTAAGAGGAGTCCTTAGCTCATGACTGACATTTGAGAGGAATGAATCCTTCATCTGGTCCAGTGACTTAAGTTCCTCATTTGCTTCTTCAAGCTCATCCGAATATGTCTGGAGCGAATCAAGGATGTCATTCAGGCCCGAAGGGATCTTCCTGAAATCCACTTCAACATCCGTCTCAGCCCTCCTTTTCAAATCACCTTTCAATGCCGAATCAGAGATATATGCAAAATTTGACACGATCTCATTGATAGGCCGGGTTATGGACATAGCCACAAGATAAGCAGCACCTGCCATGAAAATAAGTGCAAGGGATGAGATGAGGATCAGGTCGTTACGCAGAGCTGTAACATCTGCAAGCATATCATCTTTCGGGATAACAAGGATAAATGAATAATTTCCTGTACGTACAGGCTCGTAGAAAATGATCGCATCCTCACCTGTGGTCGGGTCAATGGTCTCAATATGACCACCTTTTCCGACGAGGATATCATCAGCCATCTTTGCTACCTGAGGATCATTGAAATCATTAAGAGTCTTTGTTCCGATCCACTCCTTGTGAACAGGATGCGACAGCAGTATTCCGGTATTACTCGTAGTGAAAGCATAGCCTTCTTCAAAAGCAGTAACATTGGAGACTATCTCGTCGATATAGTTTAGTGATACATCGACACCGCCAATACCTACAAACTCATCATTCCTCATAATTGGTACTACATAGCTCGCAATAAGCTCACCCTGATACATGTAAGGCTCTGTAAGTACCTCCTCTTCAAGCTTTTTTGGTAACTGATAATAGTCCAGGGTATCATAATCAATAAGAGGTTCCACAAACATGGTGCCACCGATCTTGTTCCAGTAGGGGACAAATCTGCCTGTAGAATCATGCTCAGGAGCAACATTAACAAATTCCGCGTCTCTGCCGTCGAAAGCATTAGGCTCGAAACCCGCATATGTACCAATAAGATTGGGGTTATCAATGAGGATCTCCCTCAGGAAAGCGTTGGCCTCTTTCCTATCAGATGAATTGTAAACGGTAAGTGTGCTTGCAATTGTCCTCGCAATGGCCATGTTCGATTGCATATCTGAATTGAACTGGTTCGCATAATTGCTGGCCTTCTCTATGGACTTCTTATATGCAAGATCCTCATGCTGGGATGTAGTGGCAGAAATAATGATAGCTGTAGTAGCAACCATTACTATAAGGACGCTGAAACCGATGTACAGTATCAGCTTCACTTTTAGAGGCACATTATCCATTTTCATACTGGACACCTTGCTGAAAGCACACGGATATTGGATCAGTTCTCCACCAATAAGATATGACCATCGTAAGCGAGAAACTCAAAGGAAAGAACGAAGTTCCATTAAAGAACAGTTGCACTGACCTCAGTCCCCTAATATAGTATTTAGTTGATAATGGATAAATGTATGCATGTTGCATCTATACAGCTTGATTTTTTTACAAGATCATCAAACTCTTTAAATATAATCATTACTATCAGTAATATTATGCAACTTCCAACTCCTGAGAGGTTACGACAGAAAAGGATCGAGCTGAGCCTTACACAGAGTGATCTTGCAAAACGTGCAGGTGTCAGTCAGCCTTTAATAGCCCGCATAGAGTCCGGTGATGTCGATCCAAGACTTTCCACTCTCAGAAAGATATTCATCGCTTTTGAGGAAGTTGAAAAGGAAAAGATACTTGCAAAGGACATAATGCACACTCTGGTTATCTTTGTCTCTTCTGATGATTCCGTAGAATATGCGGTCAAGCTTATGGAGAAACATGGTTTTTCACAGGTTCCTGTTATTGATAATGGAGTACCCGTGGGAAGCATCTCAGAAGATACTATTATCAAATACATGGGTGACAGGAAAGCCTCTGCAATTTCCCAAATGAAGATAAGGGACATCATGGGAGAAGCGTTCCCTACAGTATCCCCTACCACCGAACTTGATGTTATCTCACATATGCTTGAGCGAAATCCCGCAGTCCTGGTACTTGAGAAGGGAGTTACCACGGGTTTTGTCACAAAACATGATGTCATCAAGCTTCTGCATGGTTAAAACCAAAAAGAACGGATATTTGGATATTAAAGCAGAAAGTGAATAATTTTTAACTTCGACTGCAAAGTTTTGAGGAAAAAAAGAGGTATGGATTCATTCCACACCAACATTCAAGGTCAGTTTATTTGATCTTTTTGTTTGCCTGTGTTAGGGCTGCGTCCGGACCTACACCCTTGTCGCTGTTGTCAATCATTCTGATACAATCCCACAGTGAACGAATAGTGGTACCATCATACTTGTCGTAGCGGACTTCGAGCTTAGGATAATCATCTACATCAAGACCAGCAGCAACAAGGTCCTCAACATTAACCTTTATGGACAGATCCATGATACCATCTGGCCCTGGAGTTCCACAGCATGGATATTCGTCATCTGGATCTACAACTGGACCTGCCACATCTTCATAGCTGTATCTTACGATTGGGACATACACCATCATTCCAGTACCGTTCGTATCATTAAAGCCAACCATTATCGTATCTGGATCAATGTCCATCACATCAACCTCCGAACCACCCAGAATAGCTATTGGTAGCACTCCTTTTTGACCCAGATTGATGGAGTTTGGACACGAGCCTGGTTTTACATCGATGTAGTTGTGGGCCATTGCAGCCGGCATAGCAGCCAGCAAGATCACCATCGCAAACAAAAGCACAGTCAATTTTGCTATTTTCATACCTATACCACCCCGTATTTGTCTAAATCAGATGGTCTTACTCAGATCATCCAATTCCAAATATAACGTATGTATTTATTATTATATAAACTCTCTGCAAAAATAAAAACAGATGCGCATAATGATGATAATGAGATTTGATCAATTGAAAAATGGATCAAAACTAAAGAGAAAAAACAAGATCCTTTAACACACCAAAGCTTGAAAGGATAAAACCATTCTGCTTTATTTAATACAAAATTTAGTTGATCACATAGCAAGTTTATGATCAGAGTAGACAACCGATCGGTTGAATTGGGAACAAAAGAAAAGTCCGGGAAATTCCAGGTCCACGAAACCAGTTATATACTAGATTTGCATTAGATACGACATTCAATTATTAATTCAAAAACCAGGAGAATTATATGGACCTTGAAGACACATTATTAATGATGCCTGGCCCTGTTCCTGTTGCACCAAAAGTGCTCAGGGCAATGTCAAAACCCATGATAAACCACAGGGGCAAGCAATTTTCTGCAATGTTCGATGACTGTACCGCAATGCTCAAAGAGATCTTCCAGACACAGAACGACCTCTTTATCCTCAGCGGCTCAGGAACAGCTTCAATGGAAGCTGCCATCGGATGCACAATTGATAAGGACGACAAGATCGTTACTATCGAGAACGGTAAGTTCGGAGAAAGGTTCAAGGACATCGCAGCAAGGTATGGTCAGGTAGTTCCTGTCGAATTCGAATGGGGACAGTCAGTTGACCTCGACCTTGTTGAAGAGAAGCTTGCTGAAGGTGCAAAAGCAGTAACTATGGTCCACAATGAGACCTCAGCAGGTATCCGCAACCCTGCACCAGAGGTAGGAAAACTTGCAAAGAAGTACGATGCACTCTTTATCATGGACGGTGTCACATCCATCGGCGGAGATGACGTTAAGGTCGATGAGTGGGGAATTGACATCGCTGTAACAGGATCACAGAAATGTGTTGCTGCACCACCAGGACTTTCCATGATCTCAGTAAGCGAGCGTGCTTTTGATGCAATGACCAAGGAAAACCTGCCATACTACCTTGACCTCAAGGCATACAAGAAGAGCGCAGACAAGTCCCAGACACCATACACTCCTGCAGTGCCACTGTTCTTCGGACTTCAGGAAGCACTGAAGATCGTAATGGAAGAGGGAATGGAAGCAAGGAAAAAGCGCCAGGCAACCGGTGCTGCTGCTGTTCGTGCTGCTATGGACGCAATTGGTATCGAGATGTTCCCACAGCTCAATGAGGTAAGCGCTTACTCCAACACAGTTTCCGCAATGAAAGCACCTGAAGGTGTCAGCGGCAACGACATCAAGAACGCAATGCTTGAGAAGGGAATAATAATCGCCGGTGGTCAGAACAGGCTCAGCGGTCAGATCTTCAGGATCGGAAGCATGGGCAATGTCGCACCAAAGGACATCATGCTGACCATTCAGGAACTCGAACTTGTACTGAAGAAACTCGGCGTTGTAAATGAGATCGGTGCAGGTACAGAGGCAGCTGCCAGCGTACTTGACACACTTTGAATCACATGAAGACCATAGGCGTAGTAGACACGACCTTTGCACGCTTCAATATGGGGCGTGCTGCGGTCGATGAGATCCAGCAGCACGTGTCCGCTAAGATAAAGCGGATCACCGTTCCTGGCGTAAAGGACCTGCCGGTGGCATCCAAGAAGCTCATCGAGGAAGAAGGATGCGACATCGTCATAGCCCTGGGTATGCCAGGAGCAAAGGAGCAGGATAAGATCTGCGCACATGAAGCTTCAACCGGAATAATACAGGCACAGCTTATGACGAACACCCACATCATCGAGGTGTTCGTTCATGAGGACGAAGCAAAAGATGAAAAGGAACTGGCATTCCTGATGGAAATGCGCTCCCGTGAACATGCAGTCAATGCCGTTAACATGTTATTCCATCCCGAAAAACTTGTCAAGCAGGCCGGAACTGGCCAGAGACAGGGATTCGAAGATGTTGGTGCTGTAAGGCACTAACACCTGCATTCTTTTCAAAATAAATTCTGTTGAGACTTCTGTGTTCCTTTATTTTTCTGCTTAATCAGTTTTAACTTTAAGAGTCAATATCTTCAACATAGGCACGAAGGATCTCAGCAACACTCCATGCCTGTGCAATACAGCCCCCGGGCCTTTGCGGAAGATCTCCATCGAATACCTCGGAAATGAAACCGATACCTCCCTCATCAAGATGACATTCCAGATTGAGCAGTAACTGCCTGCAGAATTCCTTGCTTAATGAAGACCTTTCGTTAACCTTGATGTATGCAGTAATGAACGGACCAAGCAGCCATGGCCATACTGTTCCATTATGATATGCACGATCCCTGGAATTGCGGTCACCCCCGTATCTTCCGGCATACCTGCTGTCATCCGGTGACAACGACCTCAGGCCATACGGTGTCAACAACTCTTCATGTACCTTTTCGACGATCATCCTTTCCTTTTCTCGATCAAGCATTGTATAAGGCAATGAAACAGCAAGGATCTGGTTAGGCCTGACAGATGCATCCTTTAACAAAGAACCATCCTCGTTAACAGAAACGCAGTCATAAAGGCATTTAACTTCCGGATCCCAGAAGGTCTCTGCGAAGTTCTTCTTCGC
Organism: Methanococcoides mangrovi; assembly: GCF_052057775.1. GTDB lineage: Archaea > Halobacteriota > Methanosarcinia > Methanosarcinales > Methanosarcinaceae > Methanococcoides. The sequence continues at coordinate 2,095,640 of NZ_CP195121.1, forward strand.
CAAAATTGCCATTTCAACATGGTCACCGACATCTTCACCCAACAATTCGCCCAGATGTGCAGCGGTACGGAGAGCATTATACCATAAGGCATTGATCTCGCATGCCTTCCCGGCCCTCGGTGTGATATCAACATCACCGATCTTCACATCCATCCAGGTAAGCTGGCCCTCATGCTCGATCAATCCGTCATCATCCATCCGGATCCCGTATAAAGTACCCTCTCTGTAATTGTGGATTATCGATAGGACCGTGTCCCACATTTCACGAACAGACCCAATGTCCTTTGTATAGGAATAATATCTGCCAAGTGAATGAATGAACCAGAGGGACGCATCAACCGTGTTATAGTCAGGAGGTGAGATCCCGTCATCTGAAAAGCGGTTTGGTATCAGGCCATATGAACAGTTCCAGGAAAAGGTCCTCAGGATCTTCCTTGCATCGCCGAACCTTCCGGTGACAAGTGTAAGCCCGGGGAGAGAGATCATCGCATCACGTCCCCAATCTGCGAACCAGTGGTAACCTGCAATTACAGAGCCTGAACCGGCAGATCTGCAATGTACAATAAATGGATCAGTCGCAACAGAGAGCTTCTTTGGCAGATCTTCATTGAAACGGTAGCGCTCATACAGATCTATCTGTCTTGAAAGCTCCCTCTCATACTCCATGTTAATAATCTCAATTACCGAAGAGACATCAGAATTATGATCTGCTGAAAGGCCAGCGGGGATACTATCAGATGCCACAACATAGAATTCGCCAACCTTACCACTTATGTATCCTTCAAAATAACCCGGGTTATACAGGTCTTCATGATAAGCTTCCCCTCTTTCACGTTCAAGTTCATACTCAAAATTGTAGTACCAGTATGGATCCTGCCTGAATTTCATATTTGAACGAAGTTGAAGAAGAACATCGTCATTTGACAGATCGATTCCCCTACCAATACAAATTTCGGTAAAACTGACATCAATGGCCTTTCTCAGTTCATGAAAACCCCTGTTGGCAACAAGGGGCAGGATCCTTAGAACAAGATCCTCATTGTCAGGATTCAGCAACTTGTACCTCACAACGGTTGTGTTCTGGCCATATATCATGAAGACGGTCTTGATCAGCCTTATGTTCCTTACACGATACTCAAAGGTCGGCAGGGGAGATGCAAAAAACCGTTCAAGATAGTCGAAACCTGAAGGATACAAAGTATCCGGATAACTGTGTACCGCAAGCCGGAACATCTCTCCTCCGACAACAAGTTCTTCATCAAGAGAAGATAGCAAGACCCTTCGGTCAACCGGCGGGTTCGCAGAAGCCACAAGGAGACCATGGTACTTTCTAGAGTTCTCACCAATAACTGTAGACGATGCATAACCTCCGATCCCATTCGTAACCAGCCATTCCTTTGAGATAGCTGATGTATGGCCGGACCCATCGTTAAATGTTGGAAACGAAGACATATTGATGACCTCCTATTATTATCCTGTCTGAACCCGATATGATCACAGTTCTTTCAATAATTTTTAAACTACTTCAGCCCAATCTGTCCAGAAGCAAGACATTTTCAATGAAAAGCGCACAACTCCAGCTCAAAGGCCTTGCCCAGGCAGCTTTCCCGATCTTTTTGTCTAACTGCTCGGACAGTAGGCCGGTACTTGTTGCACCCTTCATCGCCCATTTAATATATTCAAGAGACCTGTTCACAAGCATTTCGTATTCATTGTCCCGTTCTTCCATCGAAACAGCAAGATCGAGAAGGGATCTTGATAGCCACAATGTTGTAACCAGCCAGGGGTTCCCATCTATGTAATTATCATTTTCATAACGCATGATACCATAATGACCATTTACAGGAACCCGGAGAGACCTTTCAATATGTTCGATCATTGAAAGTATCATAGACCTTTCATTGGGATCTTCCGGTGAAAGAAGACCGAAAGGAACAAAGGTGCCGATCATACTTGAATCCACGACGTTCCTGATATCATTATCAATAATACCACGGGAGAAATATCCGTCCTTAAGCCACAATTTCCCGATCGTATGTTCTTTGACCAGATCAGCCCTGCGGGACCACAATTCAGCATGATGATCATCATTGAATTCTCCGGCCATATGGGCAGCACCTTTCAAGCCGGCATAGATAGCAGCATTCGTATAGGGAAATATCCCAATTTCAGATTCCCACAGACACCTGCAGGGATCATGAAGACCCTTTTCGGTCCTGCTCATCAGGTATTCTGCACCTTTCCAGACCGTTTCTCTGATGAGATCCAGAAATTCCTTACTTTTGTCTCCTTCCAGTTCACGGAAATAACGATCAATCGCATAAAGGGTGGATCCGGTCTCATCGATCTGTGTCGAGTGATCAAAATTACCCCAGGAAGGGGCTTCTTTCCCATCAAGCCAGTATCTCTGGAACCAGGAACCATCGGTCATCTGTGTCTTTTTACACCACTCAAAGAATTTCTCAGCATACTCCGGATAGCCGGAGCTCATAAGGGCAAGAACGGCTTCCACAGCATCCCTGTTCCAGCAAAAACCATAGCCTCCACACATCTGGAATGACGGGTCGAACTCCGGTGCAGCTAAGATTGAACCCTCATCGGGATCTGACATTAATTTCAGGGAAAGCAATGAACGATCGTAAAGTTCAACTATCTGCTCTTTCAAAAGCGGATCGTCATCAAATATAGATAGTTCCGGATACTGCTTTTTTGACAGCCATAATGATGTGCTGTCTTTTATCCCCCGAATAATTTCGGACAGTGGCTGTTTCAGAACTCCTGCCAGCAGATCGTAGGTTGGCTGCCTCCCTGAGGAGATACCGATAAGAACTGTAATTGCTATCGTTTTCCCGGGAATGAGGTTGAGTTGCCAGCCCATGGAACTGTCCATATCACCGATGTCCTCCACATTTTGCTGAAGCATGCCATCTTCCATATCGCTCCTGGCACTTGCGACCCATCCATTCTCCTGTATCTTACCTACCTGCCATTCCCCAAATACCGGATCGCATGCAATCCCAATGTAACTGTCATGCATGTAATGGACGATCATGCCTCTGGATGTATCACAAAAAGCAGAGTTCATTCTGCGAGTACCACCTGCCTGGAAATTCGAATAATAATAGAATTTACATTTGATGCTTTCTGTGGAAGTTATCTCATAATTTCGAACAAGGACCGGCATGTCTGCATGGACAAGATCATGGATCGAGACCTCTATCCCGGAAGAATGGGAGAGGTGGGTCTTAATGATGTTAGTACCCTCCACAGCAACCTGTTCTGCGTCCCATTCCGGAGAATTGAACCATAGCAACCTGTCATTCTTATAAATGCAGCCTTCCGATACAGCAACATGCTGTGCTCCATCTCTTCGGGGATAGAAAAATCCCTGAAGCTCTCCCTTTTGACCCACTGTTACAAGCAATCGGTCGTTCCCGAGTATAGCGTTCGGATGCCTGATCAGGTCTCTCACTCCTTATTGGGAATTATTTCTGTTAATTGATCAGCTTATTCTTCCATCTCAGCAAGTTTCCTGAAAACACTGGACTTGAAATCCAGGAACACTGCCATGAAATTAATTGCTGCATCATAAGGCGAGGTATGGATGCTGAAATAGGAATGGACGTCACCGTCACCCAGCCATTTGGTACTCATGTAGTAATAATGGTCGGATGTGAGGAGATGTTTCCATATATTGATCAGCTCCGGATCCTTTGTTCGTTTCACATAAGGACCGATCCTTTTTGCCTCTTCGAAGCACCTGCGCTGCATATCGTTGCCCAGCCATGCGCTTGTATCCCTCTCCATATCCGCCCAGGAGATCGTATTAAAATCACCAACATCGATCTCGCCTGCAGGCGTATATCTCTCAACGACCTCTGAGGGGGTGCTGAACTCAATATCCTTACTTAGTACCTCGTTCGGCAGGGCCCGGAGGAAATCAAAGATACCCGTATCCGCCCACTGGTGTTCACCAAAGGTCTCATAGTCCATGAAAATGTTCAGGCAATCCCCTTTTTCCCTGGAAGCCCAGCAGGCCCATTTGTCAGCGGTCAGAGGATACTCTTCCCACCATCTTGCAGAGAAACGATAGCCTATGTCATCGCTCATCTTGTAGTTCCTCATCAGAACAGCTATATCACAGTCCTTTGCTTTGTACACATGGTTCGGTGAGCGTGACTCCAGAAGCTGGTCAACGCCTTCTGTCAGTATGGCCCTGTAACCCATGGACGAGACCGTTTCTGCAACACTGTTGTTGTAAAGAAGCTCCGTATTCCTGAATACCTGAGGCTTTACACCAAGCAGTTCTGAAGTGATATCGTGATGGGTCTTTACTTCCTCCCTGAACTCGTCCTTGCTATCAAAAAGGCCAGCAAGGGAATGGTAATTGGTCTCATCAAGGAATTCCACACACTTTGAGTCGGCAAGCTGTCTGAAAATATCAAGAACATCAGGGTTCCATTTCTCACACTGGCTCAGGAGGGTTCCTGTTATTGAGACACTGAACCTGAAGTCCCCTTCATACTGGTCAACGAGCTCTGCCAGAAGTGTCGTCGCCGGAACATAGCACTTGCTGGCAACCTTTTCAAAGATATTCCTGTTTATTGCAACATCGAAATACCTTTCGAATCCTTTGGAATCATCCGGCCAGAACCACTTCAACCGATAAGGCTGATGTAACTGGAAGTACATGCAAACAGATCTCATGCTTTCACCTCCAGAAGCCCACGCTTAAAGTCTGACAGAACAGAGAATGTGTTGACCGCCTTTTCATATCCCTGATTATTGTTATCAGATCCCATTTCCAGCATGATCTCACTTTGCTGCAGGTACCGATAGATACAGTTCATTTTGTCATATTCAGGAGCATCTTTTATGGATTCGAGGATATTACCCATCTCGATCAACTCATGCAGATAAAGGTGCTGAGGGTGATTGCCCATCAGGTTGTGCATACCGTAGCGCGATGTGGACTTGTTCCTGATGGAAGGAAGTTCCTTTGTTTTGAACATTTTCAGGGCCTCTTCAGGTGTCACCATGGAAATGCCGTATTTCTCGAAACTTTCCGGGAGATCGATCAAAAACTGAAGTATCTCGCTGCTTTTCTGCTGATGGGAAAGGATCGAGCTGTATTTGAAATGCAATGTGGTCACATCCCCTTCCATGTTGGCTATCCATGAAGCAAATTTATCAGCGATCAGGGGATAGCTTATCCACTTCTGGTCTGAAAATCGAAGCTCTATATCCTCACTCAGGGATATGTGACGCAACAGCGTTGGTATATTATTATCGTAAATGTGCTTTGGATCGTGGCCGTACAACAAATTCTCCGAGCCTTCAGAAATAAGGCACTTGAACTTCATGTCCCGGAGGATAGTACTGAGCTCTTTTGTGAGCATCAGTTCCGTATTTACGAAAGTACCGGGTTCTGTACCAAAGACCTCTTTTATTTTTTGACGGTGCATGGAAACCTGTCCCCTGAACTCCTTATTATCAGGGAAAAGAGATGATACAGAATGATAATACGGGGATGCCGAAAATCCGGCACCTCTGTCCTTTAGTTCCTGAAATGATCCGATTATGGCAGGGTTCCATTTACACTGGTCCAGAAATATACCGGATATATCGAAAGTGTACTTTCCACCATTATCGATGGAATCCAGCAAAGCTTCATTTGTCTTAATAATCTGTGGAAGGTCTCTTTCTAAAGCAGAGAATACCTGTGGATGGTCAAAATATGTATCGAACTGAGGAGAACGATAACCTTCAGATGGCCAGTACCATTTAAGCGAACATGGAAGATGAACTTCCGAACAAATGCAAACAGACTGCATTTTTAAGCCTCCATTTTTATAGATACAACTGAAATTATAATTCTTCTGATAGCATTAGTTGTTGCTATCGAACTTAATCTTTGAGAACATCAAGATATGCTTCACTTGTTTTTTCCGCGATCTTGCTCCAGTTGTACCTGGTATCGATAAGTTCTTTACCGGCTTTTCTCAGGCTGTCGTTCGACAGATCATCGAGAACGTAGTTTATGCCCCATGCAATGGATTCCGGACTCTTGTATACAAGAATACCATCCACAAAATTGTCGATGATCTGTACAGCATCCGTTGCGACGATGGTCTTCTCAGCATCCCATCCTTCAAGAACAACTATCCCGAAAGGTTCGTTCCTGCTAGGGATGCACATGATATCACATGCATTCAACCAGTCTTTAGCGGTCTCATCATCCACATAGCCAAGGAAATGGCAACATTCGTTACATTTTCCGGAGCGTGCAATGTGTTCACAGTGAGGGCGCATCTCACCTTCACCTATGAAGACAAACTGGGTGTCCCATCGATGACGCTTCACTTCAGGAACAGCCTCTACAAGCATATCCGGCCCTTTCTGGTAGCTCATGCGGCCTATGAAAAGGACAACAGGTGCAAGAGGGTGGATGCCCAATCTTTTCTTTACTTCGCCGGGATCAACATCCTTTTTCATCTTTCCCTTGAAGATGCCGTTTGGAATGATGGAGATCTTGTCATCCGGGATCTGGTACAGGAACCTGATCTCATCTGTTAGTTGCTGTGACGTGGATATTACCCTTGAGGATTCATAACCTGCCTTCCATTCCCTGTGGGATATCTCCTCAGCTTCCCACCAGTTCCCGTGTACGTTACCGTTACGTCCCCACTCGGTACTGTGAAATGTCATCAGGAAAGGAATCCCAAACTCGTATTTGATCCTTGATACAACATTGAAAGGATGCCAGTCATGGACATGCAGTATGTCAAACTCTCCATATTCCCCGATAACTTCGAGGAAGCTCGAATACATTGAATCGCACATGCTGTTCATCTGCTGGACAATTCCACCTTCAAGAGAATGGTCCACGCGATGGTAATGAACACCATTGACCATCTCATGCGGATCAAGTCCGGAATTCCTTGTAAATATGTGGACACTATGTCCCATTTCAGCAAGGGCTTCAGCAAGTTCGGAAACATGAGGGGCTATACCACCCACTTTTACAGAATGCAGGCTCTCCCAGGAGAACATGCCTATTTTTAAATTCTTCCCCATTTCTTTCAAACCCAACTTTTTTTATATTTAGTATAAACAATAATATAAATAAATAAATAAATAAAGTGATCTTTTAAATGAATGTTTGAATGCATCATTCAGAGTTGTCCTCAAAAATACCCTGAAGATATTTTGCAGCCGTCTCAGGAGGCATTGTATTGATGTAGACTCCCGTATTTTTTTCAAAGCCTGCTGCCTTACTTGTTACCGGCTGGACCTTTAAGTTGAAATGATAACCAGGCTCATCCCTCAGCTGATAGAACATATAGTTGTAAGGGATCTCACCAATATATTCCCAGAGACCTGACAGAGCAGAATGGATCGCCCTCCCCAGGGAATCCAGTTGTTCGTCATCAAAACCGGATATGTGATGTACGTGCATCCTTGGAAGTATCCACATCTCATAAGGGACCTTTGAGCAATAAGGAGTGATTACAATGAAATGCTCATTTTCGTACAGAAGTCTCTCGCTTTTGCTTTCTTTCTCAATGAGATCGCAATAAGGGCATTTTTGCAAAGATCCGATCATCTTCATTTCTTCAGCTAATAACGGGGGCCTCATTGGTAGTGCTATGAGCTGAGAATGTGTATGGGCCAGGGATGCACCTGCCTTTTCACCCCAGTTCTTGAAAAGTGAAACATATTCTATTTTGTCCTGGCCTTCATAGTGAACCACACGATCGCGGTAGACCTTCATAAGTAAAGACATATCAGTATCTGAAAGATCAGGTATGACCTTTTCATGTGAAGGCGTTTCGACTATTACCTCATGATAACCAAAGCCAGGAGATACATCGAACTCAGAACTGACACCAACGGCAGCTGGAGACAGTGCAGGATAAAGATTTGGTATGCATCGTACATCCCACCCTGTTATCCTTGAGCCTTCTTCGTCCTTCAATATCATGCCATCTTTATAAACAGCAGTTGCAAGAGGTGTCTTGTCTTCTTCACCTGCACAAAATACACACCTTTCGGAGAAGCCTTCTTTCTTTTCCTCCTTGAAAACAGAAGGTCTTTTACTCCTGCCTGGTGCAATTATACAGTATTCGTCCAGAAAATAATGCTTGCGTATCTCTGACATGTTCCCCATTACCCTAATATATCAATGAATATTCATATTATAAAGAAACTGTTCTAACTTACAATTGTTCTAACTCACATATCCTTAGTATCGCCTTTTGCTTTTTTCCTCGTAAGCATCTCATAGTATTGCTTTGTAGGCTCATGCCAGTTCATATCCTGTGCAAGGAGATTTGCTTCCTGGCAGAGGAAATTGTACTTGGTCTTGTCGTCGGTATAAGTATCTATGAAATAATCCATGGTAAGTGCATAATCTGCTATCGTCTCAAGATAGGCCTGATCGATGTTGTCAACCACCAGTACGCCACCCATTCCCATTACCAGGCGCTTGACCGTCTTTAGTGCATCACTGAAACCGCACACCTTGCTTACAATGCTTGGGGTGGCTTCTTTTCCGGCCTCAAGACCGGTGAGAAGAAACGGTTCATACCTGGATGGGAAGATACCGGCAACGCAACCGGCCATGAACTCATCAACGCTCATGTTGAAACCGCCATCGTTCTTAGAAAGCCACTGGGGGTAAAGGACAGCAGATACATACCTGCTACCACTAGGAAGCCTGAAACATTCAAGTTTTCTGCTCTCTATCATTTTCTGGATACGCATCTCTTCGCCGATAAGTACTTCTTCAGTGAGCTTTATCGGAAAATTATCAGGGAGATTGGTCTTCGGACCATGAGCGGTTATGATGAAACAAACAACCCTGTAATTCTCATCAAGACTACCCGCCTCTATTTCGATCCTCACCATTCTGTCAAGAAGAACAAGAGAATCCAGCAGGTCAGGATATCCTTTATTTTCAACTTCTATCCTCGATATAGAGAAGATCGGAATGATCTTTTCCGGCAAAAGTTTCAGACTATTATGAGTATTATATATTTTTTCTGCAGTTAATTCCTGTATCCTTGTTCGGCATTTTGTCTTTTTGTCCAGTATCTCATTAATGTCCGCGTTCTGGAGATCGATACCATTCCTCACAATGATGGAATCGATACCATAGAACAATTTGATCTCCTTTTTCGTCGAATCTCCCACAGCAGTTACAACATCCGCATATTCGGACAATGACTCAAGGGTAGCCATGTTCTTCGGGACCCCTTCACCCCATTCAGTATCATTATCACGTATCTTCTGGATAGAAAGGTGTCCTGCAACCCTTCCGGGTATGGTTGCATGACAGGTTGCAACTGTATTTATCGTAACACCTATTTTCTTGAGCCTGGCAATTGCATAAAAGACACCGAATTCATGGCAGTGAAGTGATACATACAGCGTAGGCATCAAAGAACTGGCAAATTCGGAAATCAGTTCATCTTCATAGGTGCTGGTCTTCTCTTCCCGAAATGACACAAGTGTATTAACAAATTCGGAGATTGCATATGAAAGATTGAGATAATGAGTATATTCAACCCTGTTACCCATGCCCTCATATACAAGGGAATCAAGACCGATGAGGTCGTAGGCTTCAGCCTTAATCTTATTTTCAAGACAAATATGTTCTCCGTTGTATTCAACGACCTTCCTGCAGAAATCATTGGTCTTGAACATCAGGTAAATAATTTCTATCCCTTTGATATGTTTAGCGCCGGCAATAACTTCAACACCCTTTTCCTCAAGCTCGTCGATGATCATTGAAAGTTCTTCATCGGGCTCAAACTCTTCGAACTCGCTCATATCTGTGATACGATTCAGGCCCTTGTTCCAATCAGATCCACTATAGCCATAGTATGAGCCAGCAACGAATATCTGAGGAGTGTTCTCTTCTTCTATAGTCCCGTCTTCAAGCATCTCAGCAAGAGTTTTTACCTCTTCATCAATGACATTCCAGATCCCACCCATCTTGTTGGACTTAGGGCCAGCTTCTTCGCCGGCAATAATAATACACTTACGTTCGATCAACCCGGTACCCCCCGACTTACTACTTGACTACATTATTGTCAAGAATAGTATATTAGGTTTTGGAAAAATATCAATTGTTTTGCCAATTTGTCATAGTCCAAAGAAAGTATCCAGAATATATTATAAATTGCCTGAGCAAATGGAATAATCTATATCCTATTATTGCAATAATATTTACAAATATGTTGAGAGTAAGGGGGTAAAATCATACTCAACAAAAAGGTTACCGAATGCGGACCTAAAGGCAATGAGCATACCATTTCACTCGAAGAGTTCTTCGATAGGTTCAGTGCCGGGCCAGAAGGACTAACGTCAGCTGAAGCTCTGGAAAGACTTAAAAAATGTGGAAAAAATGTACTTGAGAACATCGGGAAGGAATCTGCCCTTAAAAAATACCTGAAACAATTCCGTAATTTCTTCTCCATACTTCTTATTACAGGTGCCTTACTTTCATATTCAGCAGAATTACTGGATCCCGGCAAAGGAAACCTATACATCGCTATTGCACTTTTCGGAGTTGTCATCCTCAATGCCACTTTCACTTTCATACAGGAGTACCAGACCGAAAAGATAATGGCAAGTTTCCGTGAGCTTATACCCCCTGTTGCAAAGGTCCTGAGGGACGGGGAGATCAAAGAGATCCTGGCATCCGACCTTATCGTCGGGGACGTCATATTTCTGGAAGAAGGAGATAAGGTCCCGGCTGACGGCAGGCTCATCGAGGAAAATACCTTAAAGGTAGACAATTCTTCGTTGACAGGAGAGGCCGAGCCGCAGTTGCGTTCGCTTGAGTGCACCCATCCTGAAATGCTGGAATGCAGGAACATGGTATTCTCAGGAACCCTGGTACTGACAGGCAATGGAAAAGCAGTTGTTTTCGGGACAGGTCACAATACACAGATGGGAAAACTTGCAACACTGACAGAGCAAACGACCTCAGTTGAAACCCCTCTTCGAAAAGAGCTGAACAATTTCATCAGGATCATATCAATTATCGCGATCTTCCTGGGAATATCATTCTTTACCATTGGTTTCCTGATACAGGACCTGTTCCTCCTGAACCTTATCTTTGCCATAGGGATCATTGTTGCCAATGTGCCTGAAGGGCTACTTCCAACGGTGACCCTTGCCTTAAGCCTGGCATCAAGAAGAATGGCAAAAAGGAATGCTCTTATTAAGCAACTCGAATCGGTTGAAACACTTGGTTCGACCACGGTCATATGCACCGATAAGACCGGAACACTTACACAGAACAAAATGGCCGTCCATTCGATGACACTGGGTTTTGAACAGATCGATGTCGCAAACGGGGAAAAGCCGCCGGAAATACTACTGAAAGTAGCTGTCCTCTGCAATAATTCAAGGCTCACTGGCGGACCTGTGGGATATAAGGGAGACCCGACTGAAGGTGCTTTGCTGATGTATGCAACAAAGTTCACAGATATTGAGCTGATGAGAGGGAACAACACCCGGCTGATGGAATATTCGTTCGATTCCCTGAAAGAGAGGATGCAGGTAATTTACCAGACCGATTCTGGTGAAAAGGAATCCTATCTCAAGGGTGCAAGCGAAGTTGTTGTTAAAATGTGCGACCACTTACTGATGAACGGGGATGAGGTTCCAATTAGCAATGATGACAGGAGCGAACTTCTGGACATGCACCTGAAAATAGCCGAGAGAGGGGAACGAGTCCTTGCTCTTGCCTATCGGAGGGTAGAGGATGAGATAGAGTATGATAGCGGTTTTACTTTCATCGGTTTTGCCGGAGCTGTGGATCCTCCCAGACCGGAAGTAAAGGATGCTATAGATAAATGTCACAAAGCCGGGATCAAGGTAGTCATGATAACAGGAGATCATCCTGTCACTGCCCTTTCCATTGCGAGAAAAGTAGGTTTCAGCAACAATGGCCATGAGCCGGAGATGATCACAGGTGCTGAGCTGGAGAAGTTACCAATTGAAGAACTTTCGAAGAGACTGAAGGCACCTGACATCATCTTCGCTAGAACATCCCCGGTACAGAAACTGAAGATCGTACAGGCATTCCAGTCAAGGGGAGAGATCGTGACAATGACCGGGGATGGTGTCAATGATGCTCCTGCAATAAAGAACGCAGACATGGGCGTAGCCATGGGAAGCGGTACCGATGTGGCACGGGAATCTGCTGATATGATACTCCTTGATGATAATTTTGCCACCATCGTCAATGCAATTGAAGAAGGAAGAACGGTGTTTGACAATATCAAGAAGTTCATCGCCTACATCCTTACGAGCAACATCCCGGAGATACTGCCTTTCATCGCATTCGTACTGCTTGCGATCCCACTGCCGATGAACGTACAACTGATCCTTGCCATCGACCTTGGAACGGATATACTTCCGGCACTGGCACTGGCTGTTGAGAAAGGGGAAGGGGATATAATGAAACGTCCCCCCAGATCCAAATATGAGAAGTTGCTAACACCACAGGTCCTTCTCACATCCTACGGGATGAAAGGACCCATTGAAGCACTTGCAGGCTTTACCTGTTACTTCGCCGTACTCCTGGACGGGGGATGGACATGGGGACAGGCATTGCTTAGCACAGAGCTCCTGTACAGGCAGGCGATAATGGGATTCTTCGCTGCCGTAATTATCTGCCAGGTAGCAAATCTGCTCGTGTCCCGAACAAGGGTTGAATCAGCCTTCTCAAAGAACCCATTCACCAACAAAATGATACTGCTGGCCATCGTGAGCGAGCTGCTTATACTTACTATGATAATGTTCCATCCATTTGCGAACACTATCTTCGGAACAGCACCGGTAGCATTGGAATATATCCTGCTTGCAGTACCGTTCGCAGTATTGCTGTTCCTGCAGGATGAGATCAGGAAATACTATATCAGGAAGGGGTCATTGCTTGCAAAGGCTTTCCTGAAGTGGTAATCACACTGCCATACCGGAACTGAACAGTAAGATCAGGAAGAGAACATAAAGGACGATCAATGCGATCCCTTCTATCCTCCTGATCTCCCAGTGTGTATTGATGAACCACAGCAGAACAACGCTTATCATTATCATGAACGGACCGGTGAACATAATGGTCATTGGAGTTATTTCCAGAGGGAACACAAGTGCTGATGCGCCAAGGACCAAAAAGATGTTCGTAATGTTGGAACCTATCACATTTCCGATAGCAATATTTCCATAACCTCTGCGTGCAGCGGATATTGTAACCATCAGTTCGGGAAGGGAGGTACCTACTGCAACAAGTGTTACACCAATAAGTGTGTCAGGTAACCGGAACAGTTCTGCAAAGAATATTGCTTCTGCAACGAAGTATTTTGCACCGAATATCACTGCTACTCCGCTAATGAAGAGAATGACGAGATCCTTATAGATGCCTGTAAGTTCTCTCTTTTTTTCCTGTTCAGGGCTCTGATCACTGTTACTTACAGCCTTTCTTTTAGCGGAGTTATAATCATTGATACCATTTCTGACGCGCTGGTTCATTGATCCGACATATTTGAACTTTACAAAATAGTGAATAAACTCCCGGAAATAGGACTTGCCCTCGAACTTTGACTTATCCTCGAACAGGAAGAAAACATAAGCTACATAAAAAAGAACAAGGACAACTGCTTCAATTCTGGATATTTGAAGATCAAATGCAAGAAGCAGGAAAAGAGAAGAAGCAAAGACCATAATGTAACCATCCCTTTTCAGCATGTCCGATTCGGTCTTTACCACTGAGATGATGGCAGCACATCCCACGATAAGGGCTATGTTCGCAATGTTCGAACCCACGACATTTCCTATCACTATTCCGCTTGATTCTGACAGTGATGCGGTTATGGAAGAAGCAAGCTCCGGTATGGAGGTACCGACGGCTACCAGGGTAAGCCCGATAATGAACTCGGAGACCCCGAACTTCTTTGCAATTGAAGATGCAGAACTTACAAAAAAGTCGGATCCTTTGACCAGAAGTATCAGGCCTATAAGCAGGATAGCAATATTTGAAAGCATCGAACTTCAATTGGACACGTTTCTATTTATCTTTGTTTATGGTGTCACGCCGCTATGATCTGATGATATATGTACCTATAAGTACGTTTATATGCAAGATAGATGTTTAATGAGTAAGATACGTTAAACATTATAAAGGAGTTTGATGCTTTGAGTGATATTGAACCTATTAGATTGGGATTTGTCGTAGCTGAGTTCAACAGGGACCTTACATACCAGATGGAACTTTTGGGAACAGAGCATGCAAAGTTCCTTGGCGCTGAGGTAGTAGACACAATTCTGGTGCCTGGCGTTTACGATATGCCTCTTGCTATCAAGAAACTCTGCAAGCGCGATGACATCGATGCAGTCATCACGATCGGTATCGTGATCGAGGGTGCTACTAAGCATGACGAGATCGTTGTCCAGCATGCTGCAAGGAAGATCACCGATCTTTCACTTGAGTACGACAAACCGGTCACACTCGGTATTGCAGGACCGGGCATGACACGTATGGAAGCACACCAGCGTGTGGATTATGCAAAGCGTGCGGTCGAAGCTGCAGTAAAGCTTGTCAGACGCCTGAAATAAAATTGCAGTTCGACTTCAGTCAACTGTAAAAAACGATCAACTAAAAAAACGAGATCTAAAAAGGTAATTCCTATGCCATCATCAAGACTTGAGCGTGTAGAAGAATCGGCAACCATCAAGATCGCAAACGCTGCCAACAAGCTGAAGAGCGAAGGCATCGATGTGATCAGTTTCAGCCTTGGAGAACCGGACTTTGACACTCCGGAACATATCTGCAAGGCAGCAGCGGATGCAATGTACCGTGGTGAGACACATTACGCACCATCCAATGGTATCCCTGAGCTCAGGACAGCAATTGCGAACAAGCTGGTGAGCGAGAACAAGCTCGACGTTACACCGGATGACGTCCTTGTCACACCGGGTGCAAAACAGGCTATCTTTGAGATCCTTATGTCCGTCCTTGACGACAACGATGAGGCCATTCTTCCGGACCCTTCCTGGGTATCCTACAGCCCATGTATCAAATTCGCAGGTGCAAACCCTGTCTGGGCACCTACTGACCCGGACAACGGGTTCATGCCTTATGATATCGAGGAACTCATAACCGACAAGACAAAGCTCATCATCGTCAACTCCCCATGCAACCCTACCGGTGGAGTATATGACGAAGAGATGCTCAAGACAGTTGCAGATCTTGCTATCGACCATGACCTGCTTGTGCTCTCTGATGAGATCTACGAGAAGATCATCTATGACAAAAAGCACATCAGCATGGGTTCACTGGACGGCATGCACGAGCGTACCATAACTGTGAACGGTTTCTCAAAGGCTTATGCAATGACCGGCTGGAGACTCGGTTATGTGACAGCTGTACCGGAGCTGATGAAAGGCTTCAAAAAGATACACTCCCACTCCGTAAGCAGTGCAACCACCTTCGCACAGTTCGGTGGAGTGGCAGCTCTGGAAGGACCACAGGAACCTGTCAATGACATGATCAAAGAGTTCAGGGCAAGACGCGACATACTCATCGACGGCCTGAACAGGATCGGATTCAAATGCAAGAAGCCTGACGGTGCATTCTATGCATTTGCTGATGTCAGCGAATTCGGAAACGGTGATGAAGTTGCAGAAAAACTGCTTCAGGAAGCACATGTAGCTGTGACACCTGGCGCAGGTTTCGGTGCAAGCAGCAAGGATTTCATCAGGATCTCCTATGCCACATCACAGGAAAGAATAAGGGAAGCACTCCAGAGGATAGAGGACACACTCCTCTAAACCTTTCTTTTTTTAGATTGATTCCATTTTCTTTTTTAAATATTAGCTAATGTGGATCAGCTTTTACTCTCGCAATACCGCTCGAGTATTTTGTTGATAATTCTTCCACTGCTATATAGCGGACACTTCAGTGACTCGTCTATCCTCGTTACAATTGCCTTGAAACCTCGCTCCCGGAGGCTATTTTCAAGCTCTTCCACGTCAAAGAACTGGTCATGTCCCAGAACGATGATATCAGGGTCGATCTCATATAACGGTTCAAAAATGTCCTTTTCGCTTCCAAGCATTGCCCTGTCAACTGCTTTCAAAGAGCTGACCATCTCAAGTCGCTGCAATTCAGGAACAATAGGCTTTTCCTTGTGCCGTATCATGGAATCCCTTGCGACCAGCACGTAGAGCTCGTCACCCATAGCACGGGCACTGCTTAAGAAGAAAATGTGCCCTGGATGCAAAAGATCGAACGTTCCTGTGGCAAGTACTCGTATCAAGAAAGATCACCCTGTAAAGTAAAACTATGGAAGAAGACCAAAGGGTCTTACAGTTCAGGAAATGAACAGCAACCTTAATAATATTATGCTAAAAGAATGAACAGTGATCCATCCGGAGGATCAGTGTTCCTTTTTCAGCACTTCATTACGGAACTTCCTGTAGCAGCTCTCAATGAGGTTCAGTTCCCCCTCGATATTCAGTATATCAAAGTCGAATAGCTCAGCGAATTCCTTTACGATATCATCGAACTTCTTTTCATAATGCAGCCCGGTATTGACCTTTGCAACCTTCTTGTAACCCACTGCATCGAAAACGAATTTCGATGTCTCGATATCAGTAGGATCCTTGCCGAAGCCACCGGCAACCAGCATATCTCCCCAGTTAGCAGCCCACATGGGTGTCAGGAAGAAGGTACCAATTCCCTTGAAGCTCTTGAGGTGTTCCAGATATGCCTCTCTTCCGCCGAGCACTGCCCCGATACAGTCATCGACGAT
This sequence comes from Methanococcoides mangrovi, assembly GCF_052057775.1. Lineage (GTDB taxonomy): Archaea > Halobacteriota > Methanosarcinia > Methanosarcinales > Methanosarcinaceae > Methanococcoides. The sequence continues at coordinate 2,112,469 of NZ_CP195121.1, forward strand.
CTCACCGTTCTCTTCCTTGAGAATGCAGATCTTACACTCAAGGTCCCCTAACTCCTTTTCAACATTTCCAAGAACATTGCCACAAAGACCGTAGAATAAGAGAATACCATCTGAATAGGATGCCATTTCCTCAACCTTCTGGTAAACCTCGGACTTGAGGTTGACAGGTACAGCATGCAATGCGAATTCAAGCATGTTTATGATAATGCAATAGGAATCACCACACCGATCATGGCATCCGGATGCGAGGCTGGCCTCAGGCAAGAGCCTGTAGGAAACACCCACATCATCAAGCTTTTTTACAATACCACCGCAGTCCTTGTTCTCGACCACGATCAGATCATCTATCAAAGGGTCATGCTCTACAAGATGGACGATCTCGTCCTCGAACATCCTGCATCCTATTAGGCTTATTACCGGCATAGCTCTCCTCCTCTTTTACAGTAGATAATGTTGCAGGTCGGAACTATATAAGGATGCCTATTATAGTCGTTTTTATCGAATTTCTATGGGATATCCTCAAAGCGTTATGCACTATACACTTATGATAACGGTGAAATTAAGTTCACGGAAGGTGAGAGATCTTTCAAGTTGCATGGACTTGGGCATTTAACAAATCCATTTCCAAAAGCTGTTGATGATTGGCAAGCTGAGATCTGGGAAGATATTCTCAAGTTTCATAATGGGATGATTTCCGGAATTGATATTGAAGAGAAATATTCAGGATTGTATGCTATCTCAAGGCTTACTGTTTCAACACCAAATGTATTACATCGATTTGACAAGATCAACAAAGGCAATCCGTGGTCAAGGCAGATCAAACCCTTTGACTTTTATCATGTAGGATTCCAGGCTGTTGAGGAAGATGGCAAAGCTGTCAAGCCATTAGCTCCTTATTCAGATGAACATCAGAAGATTGTTTATGAACCATTCATTGATTATGAAACTGGGGATATCAAGGAAGGATCTAATTATTTCAAGCCATTGAGCAGGACAATAATGCAATATGTGGAACATCCTGAGCATAAGTTCGATGGTGATACTGGAGTCCTTGATAGGAAGCATGTTCATGCTGATGGTGTTGTTTACATAGGGAAGGAAGCCAACAACATTGATGAGCAAGGACTGGAAGTAATGCAAGCTCAGGAATTTGTTAATGAGGAAGAAATCAAGCAATTAATTCTAAATCTTAGACCTAAAGAAGCAAAGGAGTATGGGATTAAGCATAGAAGCGACTTGATAAGATTAAAAAAGAATGCAACTGAAGGGAAGTTGAATTTTAGAAGCCAACTTGTTAGGGGATTGATAAAGCACACAAAAAGCACAGTAGGCAAGACGATTACAGATTGAATTACCTTGTGATAATTTTTTATATCTTAAGACTAATTTTGCTGATAGATAGCTATCAAAAACTACACGGATACTCTGAAGAATGTGTGGAAACTGCCATGACCTTAATTGACAAGTTAGACGATACTGTAAATGTATTAGATCAGCTAAAAGAAATAGTTTGGTTAGTTCAAGTTGGAGAAATTCCAGAAGGAGATCTTGAAGAGGATTTGTGGACAGAGTTAGACCTTGCATTAGCCGATATATATGGAATTCTTACAAGGTATAAAGATGAAAAGTCATCAAGAAAAGTAGAACAAAAGGAGATTGATTTCTTGGTTTCAGTTAGATTAAAGAATCTCAACAAACTAAGCAAGCAAATTAATCTTGAAGATTATCCACAGATGCATTTAAACTATCTATTAGCATCATACTCAATTGCTTTACTGGACTCCTATTATGAAATGAAATGTGAATAAGTTTGGAGGAATCATATAATGATATCTGACATTTGATATCACAACTGTTATCCTGTTATTTCACTCCAAAACCGAATATTCCTGATTTTTGTATGGTCGATCTCTTTATGCCTTTTCATATTGAACTCAATCATTAAGTAAGAAAGCAAATCTTCACCATAATAAATAATGTCTGTTTGGTATACTGAAAATACAGGATTCCCTTTCTCTTCTGGTTCTGAGGAAATATATCTGTGGCTATAAATAGGAATGAGCTTAGGTACTTTTTCCATCTCTTTTCTGCAAAGTTCAATAGCTTCCAACAAGTTGGTGGGCTTTGTTCCCCAATCCTCATACCAAAAATTGTTATGTTCAATATCAAAGATCATACTTTCAAGAGGCCAGTTCCTTGATTATCTCCGTGCAACACATATCTTCTCTATGTTTAATAATTCAGCTATAGTTATAAAATCTCTGATATGTTTAATAGTTTCATTTTTCAAATGGTTGTGTAATCTATCTGCAAAAGCGTAGTGTTTTTCGTGCTTACCTATATCACCAAACTATTATGCGGGGATATAGGTAAAGCCGGAAAAGGCAACTCCCGAAATTCCTTAACCTATTCGTATTAGTAAGGGCCTAGCTCTATCAAATTTATTTAACTAAGTTGTGTGATGATAACTCCCTAAACTTCTCGGAAATTATTGATATATTCGAAGATTGTTATTAAGTCCTATTTTTTTTAAGGCATAATCCATAAATGTCCTGTTTTTTTTAAAAAAAAGAATTGTAATTTCAGTATTTCTCAAATTTTTTAGTTCCTTTTTTCCTGCGATTTATTTCCTTTTTCAAATATGCAATTGATATTAATACTAAGAGTTCCGTTTTTTTTACCGATATTCCTCGCATAGATTTAAGGGGGATAGCTTTTAAAAGCCTATTGGATGGCGCACCAGTTGGCCCGGGTGAGTGATTGAAGCTGCAGATACCTGTAATGTTAGAGGTGATTAGATACAATACTACACATGGATTGAGGAATACCCTGATGATCCAGACTATGGTGAGCACGTTGCTCTATTTAGGATGGAGATCAGCAAAGATAATATAGTTACTGAGGAATGGAATGCTGAAACTAATACTTGGGAGCATAATCCGAGAGTTATAGCAGCCACTGGCATTGGTGGAGCATCTCCATATCATGAAGTAAATGAATCAGATATTGGGTCAATAAAAGAGAGCATAAAGAAATACCGGAAATCAGCAGGGGTAATGTAATGCCTTCTGCGATTCTTTGATTAGAAATGTAGGTAATAAAAAATCTATAATGCAAATATATTATGATTTATTCAAAGTCCTAACAATAAGTTTTTAACATTCTAATTGTTTGGAGAAACTCGGAATTACTATAATTTTTATTTTTCTTTACGATTGTTAACATGAAATCAATGATTGTTTTAAACTCAAGAACATGGTCTATTTTATGCTCTTTCAAAATTCTTATTGTTTCCTTGCATACGTTTTCTTTAACTGGCAAGTGAGATAATACCAGAATTGACTTGAAATCATCTGTACCCCAAAATTTTTTATTAGCCTCCAATGGCACCATCAGAAACAAAATTAAATATTCTACTAAATTCTCTGAGCACTGAAGGTGTAAAGTTCATGCCATGCCAGCCTTTAACTTCTATAGATGCTCGATGAATTCTTTTTAAGTCATCTACATCTTTAATTACAAAATCAATATCTTTGCCTTTTGGTTTAATGGATGCAAATTAAAAACTAATAAATCAATATCACTATCAACATTATTAAGAGAATATAGCAGGTTAGTTTTAACTAGGAATTTATTATTTTCGAAAAAGAGTCTTACAATTTCTTCATTGATATCGCTCATGGTATAGCATCCTTTTATTTAGTAAATAATATTCATGAATTATGGAATAAAATCTTATACACGAACATTTAAACTACTATATTAGGGCAAATATAGCTTACTTGACATTGGGGGAATTATTTGGAAGATCACACATCTATAAAAGCCGAAAATATACTCAAAATCGATGATGTTGAAAATTATAAGATACATTTTGCTGTATGGGATGGGGAAGAAGAGCCGTTAGATGTGTTTGTAAGAAGTAGAGACGAATGGAATGGCTGGAATAGCTGGAAGGGGGGTAGAGATGACTTCAGCCGCAGTTATATTTTTTCACTAATAAGATTCTATCCTCAACCTGATAAATGGCTATTTGGCGGAATATTCAAAGTTGTTGAAAGAAAACAAGATCACTATGTTGTCACTCTTGAAGAGCAATACCAAGAGTACATTGGAAGGTTGTTGATAGATTATCCAGGTCCAAAAGCAAGAGGTAGGGCATTCTATCTTGAAAAACACTATCTAAATCTTGTAGTTTCACAACTTTTTGATAAACCATACTCTGGGGAAGCTTTCTGCGGTTATGAAAACATTGAACATAGTTTTTCACAGCTTGAACCTATTTTTAAACAAAATAAAAGAGACTGGATGGCTGCACTAAAGAACGTCAAAGGAGTCTACCTAATAGTAGACAAAAACAATGGAAAAATGTACGTAGGATCTGCCTACGGTGAAACGGGTATATGGTCTAGGTGGGGTTGCTACATTGGTACAGGTCATGGTTGGAATGATGAACTTACAAAGCTTATAAAAGAAAACGGTATTGATTATGCAAGGAAAAATTTCCAGTTTTCTCTTTTAGAATATCGTTCTATGAAGACAGATGATAATGTTATCATTGAAAGGGAGCAATACTGGAAGCGTGTTCTTTTGTCAGGTAAATTTGGATATAATCAAAATTAAGTTACTTTTTCAACTCCAAAAACAAAATCGCAAATGGTAACATCCCCCTAATCTTTAATTTATTATAGTACCAATTTTAATAGATTATACAAAATTTCTTTTAAATGGAGAAATAACCCATGCTTGGCTTTAATGAATACCAAACTGCTCAAATTAAAAAATATATCAGTCTTTTTAATAAATACTCAAAAACAGATGCTTATCATGATGACAAAGAAGAGAGAAAAGAGATAGAAGATTTTTTGCAAAGTTTACCAGACAAGATTTTCTTTCAGTCGATGAGCACGAATTAGAAGGTTTTTGATAAATAACTTTTTGTGAAACGTATTGTCAAGATAACTTCAAAATTGGAGGGTTTATTATGAAAATTGATGAGAATCCTGATTTTCAAGAGCAACGTTACTGGAAAATATCTCCTGGCAGAGGGGGCGAAGGTTGGGATGAATGCTTCAAAGCCGGTAGAATTGGTATTGGGTGGCCTGAAGAAGATCTTCATGGATTGACAGAAAATGAGGTAAGGACATATTTTAAAGATGAAGTACATTTGCATGGTAGAGACATAAATCAAGCTATCGATTTCATCTTCGACATCCAAAAAAATGACATTATTATTGCTTACAGTGCTCCTTCTACTATTTATGGTATAGGAATAGTTGAGGAAGATGACTGGGAATTCAACGAAGCTGAAGAGTATTATTTAAGTACTTCGAGAAAAGTGAAATGGTCGAAAAATATATTGCCTACAAAAATATCAGATAAATTAATAATAGAGAATCTTGGAAAAACTCAAACTGTTGTAAAAATTGATAAAGGTATTTTTACAAAACGAATTTTACCATTATTTAGCAAAGAAACAAAAATTGAATCTTTGATAATTGATAATAATCCTATAACAAATTTACCAATAATAAATTTGCTGAACAAAAAATCTCAAGTCATTTTTTATGGACCTCCAGGTACTGGTAAAACCTATGCTGCGAGGCAAGTAGCAATGAGTCTGATTCAAAATCATTTTAAGGGGGACTAAAACATGGTTCGCGAAATTAATGACAACTTTAAGAACTACATGAATGAAGGTAGAATTAATTTTGTGACATTTCATCCCTCCCTTTCTTATGAAGAATTTGTGGAGGGAATAAGGGCTCAAACTGAAAATGGAAGTGTTGACTATAAGGTAGAAGATGGCATCTTTAAAAGAATGTGCATTAATGCTTATTTTGAAGTTTTTAAAAATAAAAATGATGACTCATACTTTGAATTTTGTTACAAAAAACTGATGAAAGATGTTGAGGATGCTAATCCATTTAGCTTGGAAACAATCGAAGGGAATCTTTTTGAGATAACGAATATCGATGATTCAAAAATTATAATTAAACCGACAGCTGGAAGAGCTGAAGTACCTCTTTATATAAAAAATCTAAAAAAGGTATTCGCCTCAAAAGATAAGATCAATTACCCAAAGGATATCAAGAATATAGAGGGTTTGGTCGACACATTTACAGCAAGTTATGACTTTCCGTTAATAAAATATATGGATAAAATTGATTATGTTACGAGAAAAAGGTATGTCTTAGACTCTATTAATAAAAAAACGATTCTTGATGAATCAGACTATAATGAAGTACCTTTTGTGCTCATAATTGATGAAATAAATCGAGGAAATATACCTAAAATTTTTGGGGAACTTATAACTTTATTGGAACCTGACAAGAGACTAGGACAAGATAATGAAATAATTTTAACCCTCCCATATTCTCAGGAAAAATTTGGAGTGCCCCCTAATCTCTATATTATCGGCACTATGAACACTGCAGATCGAAGTCTGGCTCTTATGGATGTTGCTCTAAGGCGTAGGTTTGCTTTTGTTGAATTCTGTCCAGGGGATGGATTGGAAGACGATGAAAGTGGTAAATGGAATACATGGTGGAGCGATCCTTCTCAATGTACAAATGAGTTTGTTAGTCTAACAATTCAGGCAATTCAAACTCTTAATAACAAAATAATTGGGAAAGATAGTTATACAACAAAGATTGCTCATGGTAAAGACAAGTTGATAGGACATTCTTTTGCAATGGAAAATGGAGATGATATGTCTGATGGAGATTGTGCAACACTTTGGAAATATGAAATTTTACCACTTATAGAGGAATATTATAACAGCAATTATGAAAAAATTAAAGAATTATTGGGAGATGCATTTAACGATGTTTATGTGGGCAACTCCATAAAAAATCTAGAGAAAAACAATGTCAAAAGCACTTTAATCAAAATAATAGGAAATGGAGACTAATATTTTTATGGAACAAACCTTGCATACAATCTTGAATCGAGGTGAGACTCTAGATCTCAGGAATATTGGCATAAGTAGGAATGATGAAAATAAAAAGTCAATTGAGAACTACATTTTAAACAAAAATCGAGAATACGTAGACAGATACAGTCTCCCTCCTGATCACAAAATCCTTGAATTTAGCAAAGACGAATTTACAATTAAGTCTAATGACTATTTTGGGTTTATTGAATTATGTGGGGCGATTATTAGATCTGATGGAGACTATTTTTTGGAATATGAGCAAAAGGAATTGTTCATTGAAGAAGGGGATATTCAATTTATCATTAATAACTTTAAGAATAAAATTTACGTGATTGGATATCAAAAAACAGGCAAACATGTAGCACTACTACAAAATGGTGCTTACTTACTAAAAACAAACAGTTATGTAGGGATAATTACCCTTCCATCGGGATTCCGAATTCAAATAATTCCAAAAATAACTAGTGCAGCTCTTTATTACATTATATGCTACCTACACAAAATAGAAATTCCTACATATGATATATCTAAATTCCCAAAAGGAAAATTTTTTCTTGACATCATAGCATTAATATTCAAATCTGAATTTGACAAGATAATTCAACAAGGATTATTTAAAAAATATGTTAATGAAGAAGAAAACCAATGTTTTCTCAAAGGGAAATTACTCATTGACATGCAAACAAAACACAATTTTGTAAATAAGCACCTGTTTTATTGCAGATATGATGAATTGACTTATGATAATTTAGAAAATAAAACTCTTCTTTATGCTTTAACTTTATTGATTGACTTAGTTTCAGATTATAAATTAAAACAAGATCTTGTTGACTTAAAATGGATTCTTGAAATCGAGATTACTCCTAAAAGATACCTCCAAGTTGAAGACATAGAGAGAATAACTTTTTCAAAGCTCAATGACTACTATAGAAAAATAATCGTTTTATCAAAACAAATAATTAGTGAAGTATATATTGGTGATATACATTCCAAGGAAATTCAAGCTTATGGATATTTGCTTGATATGAACTATCTTTTCCAGGACTTCGTTTTTGAGCTAACAAAAGAACTATTTTCTCAACAATATGAGGTTAAAGAACAAAAAGAAGGAATCAACAATCTGCTAATACCAGAAAAAGGTACGCCTAACGTGACTATAAAGCCAGATATTTTGATTAGCTCAGATGAAGTTACCAAATTAATTATCGATGCAAAATATAAAAAGATGGATTTTTCCAACGAAAAACGACGGGCAAAGTCTACAGATCTTCATCAAATTATATCATATAGTCTTGCATATAAATGCAATTCAATATTGATTTATCCTGAAGTGGAAAATCAAGTCAGATATAAATATTCCTTTTCACCAGAATTCAAAAAGATTGATTGGAATATTTTTGTAATGACGCTTGATATTAATTTTAATGGAGAATTATCTAAATCAGGATTTGTTGATTTCCTCGCTAAAATTAAAGAAGAACTAAAATATCTCAAAAACGAAAATTTAATATAATTTCAAATGTTTCTTTGATCTCTTGTTTACTTGTACCATATCTATATTTAAAGAAATGTAAAATAGGTTCTGTAGAAATCCTCAAAACCACTGCAAACGGAATTGGCAATTTAGAGTTGTACTAATGTTCTCAGAAGCATGTAAGTATATTGACTTCACACCATTTCTGAATCTACAAGCACAATTGCAAAAGATCTTTATATAGAAGTCGAACTATTCCCTTACTATGTCCTTTTATGAAGACAGTATCAGTGAACTAATCAATGAATTCAGAACAAGAAAAGAAATCATTGATCCTCTTCTGAAAAAACAAAATTGGTATCCAAAGTACATCAAGGAAGAAGTAAACACTGTAAAATCCGATTTTGTAAACAAAAACTTCGTTTACTTCAATGGTATTGGGGGGAGGGATGTTGACAGATTCGCAGATTACGTCCTTCTGGATGAAAATGAAAATGCTATTGCTGCCATCGAAGCTAAAAAATATACATCTGATCCTTCAAAATGGACAATACAGGCACGCACATATGCTAAGGATATTGAAGCACAGGTTAAACGCAAGATTCCAATTTTCTTAACCAATGGTGACAAATGGTTCTTCATTGACGAAACCAGGGTTGAAAGAAAAGTAAGTGGTCCTTTCTCACAGGAGGACCTTCATAGAAGGAATGATGGCTTTCATAGCAGAAAAAATCCTGCTAAAACTGCCATTAAAAGTTCCATCGTTGATAGGCCTCGCAGTGTACACATAGTGGAAAAACTAAGTGAGCATTTTAGCGACTCGCATAAAACTACTATTGAAGAAGTAAATCACTCGTCAAGCAGTAATCGCATTTTTACAAGCCAATAATGGCAGTGCTAAATCATATCTCTCCCAATACTCTGAGCTCTTGGATATTTTTACTTTATGTTTTTAAAATAATGCAGAAATAATTCGAAATATTTATATTGTATGGTACGGTTGGAGAAAAAATTAAAGTATTTATAATAATTTAATTCTATAGGGGGAGATTTGGTGAATATTCATTCTCAAGAAATTTTTGCGTTAGACTTGTCCACATATATTTTATCTAAAATTTCGGGAACCCATGAAGATGATGAAATAATTAATACTAAACCAAGTAATACTTATCTTATTGGTACTTTAGCGGCAAGGAAAGATCAAAGTCACACAGAAAATAGTGGTTATGTTGACAGAAAGGAAGATGATTCGTCTTCAATGCGAGCCACTTCAATGAAGTTATCTGTATTAATTGATAAATCTGAATTTATAGATAAAACACATGTTTCGATGAAAGCTATGGGGAATGTCTATTATAAGATTAAAAACCCTGATGCAGACCCAGATCAAGATATAGAGAAATTTTTGTGGAAAAGAAATCCATTTGAATTTTCTTATAATATTGACATTTCATCAGAAATTGAATTGGCACTCGACTTCCCAAGTTTAATCGATAAGATCAATAGTTTCGGTGAAGTATCTCCCAAAATTCCTGTTGACACGTGGAAAGGAAGAATAAATGTTTCTTTAATTGATTACGATGAACATTCCATGCTCGTTTCTTTTGAATATGAAAATACAAAGGTAGAGCCTTCTGCTTTTGTGATTGATGAAAATGGGACTCAGAAAAGAACTCCTCGTAATTTTGATAATACATTATTTAACTGCAACTTGGAAATTGATTTTGATGGACTGAAAATAAACAAGTTTGTTGATGATTACGTTTATGATGGCTACAATCAAAAATATTTCTATGCATATAGGTCTAAAAATTGTCAAGGTGTGTGGGGTGAGAAGAAACAAAAATTAAGAACTGAACATTTTGGTAGATTTGAACAGGAAAATATTATTCCTAGATCTAAAATTCCTGGAATTGATCTCTCTTTTGAGAATTTATCAAAAAAATCTAATGCAATTTCTGCTCTTGAAAGTTTTGTTGAAGAAATGAACAAATATAGTGGCATATATACATCAGCTTTTCCAACAAATGTGAAGTTAGATGAATTCCAACCACTTTCTTCTGGTGAAAATAGGCAAAGAACTTGGAGGGAACGCAATGATTTGATCAATCATTTCGATAAAATGATTGAAAAAGTAGATCATGGTGTCGAATTGATAAAATCTGATGATGTTGTGTACAATTGTTTTTTGAGGACTAATGAAGCATTTAACAATTACTACAATACGATCGATCATCCAATTTCTAATGCAGGATGGCGTTTGTTTCAGTTGGCATTTTTCCTATCAAGTATTTGTTCAGTTGTGGAAGAAAAAGATCTGGAAATTGTAGATGTTCTTCACGTAGATACTGGCGGTGGAAAATCTGAAGCATATTTCTCTTTATTAGTATTCTCAATGTTTTATGAAAGGGCAGTAGGAAAGAAGGAAGGTGTTACTGGCATCGTAAAATTCCCACTGAGAATGCTATCAATTCAGCAACTTGAAAGATTATCAAGCATAATTATGCATGCTGAACATGTAAGATCTTCAAATAATAGTCTTTTTGAAGGAGAACAGTTTTCACTTGGGTATTTTGTAGGAAGTACTGATGATGATTTTCCAGATATGTATAGCAAGATTAGAGATACATTATACTCAAAAGACAAATTAATAGATCCTGCACCAATATCTAAAATCATTTCGAAATGTCCTCTCTGTGAACCAGGCAACAAAGGTACGATTCGACTAATTGATGATAACCCACACAAAAGAATTCTACACAAATGTGATAAATGTGGGTTTGTTTCTCAGATATATTATAGTGATAGGGAAGTTTACAGGTGGAGACCAACAATTATTGTGTCTACTGTGGATAAGTGGGCAGGTATGAGCCTACAACAAAAAGTCCGTGGAATATTGGGTGGTTCAGGAAGTCATTGCCCTGATGGACATGGTTTCATACCTGCTGGAGATTTGTGTGAAAAGAAAGAAGAGGAAGGAAAATGTGATCATCTTGGATCTTGTTCAACGGCAGTGTCAGGTCCTAGGCTATCTATACAGGATGAAATGCATTTGTTGAGTGAAGGATTCGGTACAATATCTGCTCACTTTGAGGGATTAATCGATGAAATGGTCAAAAACACATCTGGAAGACCTTTGAAGCATATTGCAATGAGTGCAACAATAAACGGTGCACAAAAGCAGATCTCTGAATTATACAAAAAAGGTATGTTTGTTATACCAGGTCGTTGTCCTGAAGGAGTGGGAAGTAAAAATGATTTCTTCTTCCTTAAAAAAGACGGTCCAAAAAGGATTATCTATGGTATGAAACCCAATTTGCGAGATAATCATTATGCCACTCTTTCAACTTTACTTCATACTACAGAGTTTTTGATTGAAAAACAAAAAGAACTCAACTCAGATTCTGCAAAATTCTGTTCAAGATATGAATTAGATAATCTTAAAGATGCACAAAAACTGCTTAATAGGTATTTAATTCCATTAACATATCACATCAAGAAACAAGATGCATATAACATGATGCATTTGCAAGAAACTGTTATTGGTGATGCGCTCAAGAAGAATCATAGTGGATCAAAAGTTCTTGGTCATACACTAACAGGAGATAATAATCTTGAGCAGCTAAAAAATTCTATTGATAATGTGCACAAATATGTTTATGAATATGATCCAAATGCTGTCGATAAAGAGTCGTTCATATTCAGTCCACTATATTCAACATCAGTAGTATCTCATGGTGTAGATCTTGATGAACTCAATGTAATGGTTTTTCAAGGATTGCCATATTCAACCTCTGAATATATTCAAGCGCTATCTCGTGTTGGAAGAAAGCATCTTGGAATAGTTATGTTGTGGTTTTATCCAAATCGTGTACGTGATGATAGTTTCTTCCGTAACTTTAATAGATACCACAATTCGCTTGACCATGAAGTAAAACCCGTGCCAATTAATAGATATTCTAAACTTGGCATGAAACAAACTGTAAATTCAATGTTTTGTGCGGGAATTTTAAATTATCTATCAAACAAAAAGTGTAGAGCTTTGTATAGGTTAATTGATGTAAAATCACTTGATGAAAAGGACTGGCTCGACCTTATTGAATTTATTCAAAATGTATACGGTGGATCTGGAATTGATCTCGATGTTTACAAGGAGGTTGAAGAAAGAAAAAACCAGATACTTTTTTCAAATGAATCAGAAAATAAATATTTCCCTAATATACTTACAAAATCTGGCAATCCTTTGTATCGTACACAAACAGGTATGAGAGGCTTACAAAAACAACTTGCTTTGGAGTTATGGTATAAAGATGAAGATCTCTTAAGAAGGATGGGGGTGCTTAAATGAGTTCAGAAACCATACATTCAGTTAACGAAAGCAGTTGTTTCTATCAGGGAGCAGTCAAGCTATTTTTTACTCGTAGATTTGGAAAATCCTTGAGTTTTCAAATAATTGATAATGATCCCGACCCAAAAAATGAATACAATTTTGAAAAATATCGCAAATTATTTAGTACTTTAATTAATAGAAAAATTGCATTACGTGTTAGTTTAGATGGAGCGCAATTTCATCAGATTGGTATTGATGATCTAAAAATCAAACCAATAAAACTGATAGATAACGTAAAGGATGAGGGCAGATGTGGAATATTTTTGATTAATCCACAAACTGCATTATGCACTCAGGATGGATGTAATCAATATTTCAATCTAAAAGAGGGGAGAAAGTGTGGCCATAGCGACAAAGATGATTGGCAACAATTCACTTTCCTTGCTTTTTGTGATGTATGTGGGAAGATTGCACCACTTCACGCAATGACTAATATAAATGTAGATTGCGATAAATGTGGTGCTAAAAAAAGTATGAATAAACTTATATGGCCAAAAGGAAAAGAGGACATCGGTTCATATAAAGTAATGTGCAATAAATGTGGGCACAAAAAATCTCTTCATTTTGTAAAATGTCATCATGAAAATGGATTGTATTCTGGAAAACCACAATCTTCTTTTAGAGCGGTTCCGGCAACAGCTAATTCTGTCACGCACCCATATGTAATTTCAATTCCTGATATTCCAGCATCTGAAGGCTTGAATCAAATAGGAATGCCATCTGCTCAAGGAAGTCTTCTTACTGAAGCATTTATCAATTTTTATGGATACGAGTTCGATCAATCAAAACTATACCTTCCTGAATTTAGGCAGAAACTAATTAGTGATAACGAATTTTGGAGCATTAAAAAAGTAGATCGCACTGCAGAAGATGTAATTGAAAACATTACCTTAAATCCACTCGAATCTGATATTAATGAAAACATGGATCTTGTGTCTAAATATTTCACTAATATAATTGAAAAAATCTTGATTGATGCAAAAATTGCTGTGCAAACATGTGCTGTCAATAATACTACTACAAGTGAACAAATTAATCTGAGATATGGAATTGATAAAATTCGTGATGCATTAAAATCAGTTGAAAACATTCCATTCGATGAACAGGATTTGCAGGGTTTCAATCTAATTAATGCAAAAAATAAAAGAATGAAGCCACAAGATTTTCCTAATTATGAAGATATTTTATCCAGCTTCGGACTTGAAGGGATCTATTACTATCCAGACCTTACAATTGTTCAAGCGACTTTAGGCGTGATATATGGTTCTACGAGAAAGCCTGTTCTACTTTATATGCCCATTGAATCGGGAATGCCAAATAACAAAAAGCCAACTGTCTTTGTTAGAAACTATTCAACTGAAGGTATTTTGTTCAAACTAAACCATGAAAAAGTAATTGAATGGTTAGATTCCAACAAAGAACTGATAAAGCCTGAAGTAGATATTTTTCCAATAAAAAACAATGCTCCTCTAGATCATCTTAGAGACTTGATAAATTTAGATGAAGCTTGCAAAAATGCTGTTTACAAGTTGCTACATACTTATTCACATATGCTTATTCAGCAATCTTCTGTTGATACTGGTTTAGATGCGAGAAGTATATCAGAAATAATCTACCCTAAAACTGCATCAATATTCTTATATTCTACAAATAGTATCAACATTGGTGGTCTTGAATTTGTTTATGAATATAATCTGAAAAATTGGTTCCATCGTGTAAATGAAATTGCTGAAGATTGTCCGCAGGATCCGGCATGTATGATAGATGAAGGTGGTGCTTGTAATTCATGCTGTTACCTTCCTGAATTTGTATGCTGTAATTTTAATAGTGATCTTGATCGATCTACTCTTGTTGGGAATTCTGATCGCTTTAAGTGGGGATATTTGAAATGATTATTAATCCCAAAGTTGAGAAGAAGATCCAAGATTATTTCCAAAATTATTTGTTGAATCATGGAAACAAGTGTAGTGTATACTCTCTATTGCATAGTTATTGTAGTGATGTAAAGGTTTCTGAATTGGAAATAAGGAATGTATTCAACAATTCATTACAATCTGGGCATCTAAAAATAACAAACGAGAACAATTCGGAAAATGACGAATATTCAACATTTGTTGCCTTATCTTTTCCATTTTCTTCAATTAATGAAAACAACGAAATTTCGATTGTAGTATCGAGTCCCATGCTGCAAACTTTGAGTTTTATTAATTTAAAAAAAAGAAATGAATTTATAGATAGTAAAGATTGTTTTAGATTTATCTTCAAATCTGCAACAAAAGAATTGCGCATCTGTTCTCCGTTTATGCAAAAAAATGTAATCGACGCCTTCCCAGAAATTAAAACACTTTTTGCAAACTCATTAAATCGGGGTGTTCATATAACAATACTATCAAGAGAACTTTTTGGGAAAAGATCTAATGAACTAGAATGGGTTAAAGAAATCGCAAAACAGACTGGAAACTCTGATCTATTACAAATATTTGATTATCATTACGGAGATTTAGATACTAATAAAGTTTTTTCAAGCACACATGCTAAACTATTAATTGCAGATCATAATTTTGCCTACTTGGGTAGTGCAGAACTAAGACAAAATAGTCTTTCAGCAAACTTTGAAGTTGGATGCATGCTAAAAGGAAATAAGGTGCACGAAATTTGTGAAATTTTTGATTATATGGTTTCATATGGGGAGGCATGGGACTAATGGTCAAATATAGTTCAATAGAATACATGATGGAAAAAGGTGGCCAAAAAACTATTCTCGATAAAAATAGAAATATTCAAAATTTATCTCCATTTTCAATTAGTATTCTTGGTTCTGTACAGAACAAAAAGGTTACTATTGTTTTTTCACAAGGACCACTTAACATATCCCCTATTATTTCATGCATGTTTGCGTTAGATACTGGTAACGATGTATTGATAGGAACTCCTGGTCAACCAAAAAAAGAATTTGATTCTGCATTTAAGAAAAATACACAAATTTTTCACTCTTTGTCTTATAGAAAAGCATTGAAAGGTGGTTCTGGATTATTTCATTATTACGAAAATTTACTCTGGTGCAAAGGCAAAATAAACGAAGAAGATAATCAATTTGATTCTCTTGATGTTGAAACAAAACCAAAACATGGGGATAGTCATTTCAAAAAAAAGTTTGAAAAAACATATGTGAATTCACTGGAATCAGGTAAGTTCCAGAAATGGCCCAAAATTGTAACAATCCCAATAAACACTATAACTCCTTCGTCGATTATTGGCTCTAAAAAAATACCATACAAAAAAACAGGGTTGACATTAAATAAATTTGATCCAAAATTAATAATATTTGAGTCTATAAACGAAAGGAGGTACTCATTCGATTCTTTAAAAAAGCTAATTGAAAATGTCGAAAATAATGATGTAAAACTTGTACTTCATTTCTCATGGCCCTACTTAAATGGAGTAAAATCATTCATTGAAGAAATCCAAGACAATAGAGATGTTAATATCTTTCATTTTGGGAAAAGATTTTGTATTGAAACCGGGCTTGAAAAATCTGTTCAGGACAATGATTTAAAGATCTTATCTTTAGAGAGCGATATGTGGGATGTTTATTATCCTAAGAATAAAAAAATTGAATACGAATTGATTTCTACTTGTGAAGATATAGGGCAGAGTGAAATCTCGGCTGACAACCTCTCTAAATGGGATTTTTCATATGATTATCTCGTTTATGCAATTAGAGATGGATTAGATGATGTTAAAATAAAATCATATGATGCATATCTACTAGCATTTCCTCCTATATTTAGCAATGTATTATCTCCTTCTGAAATCACACGTAGATTTAAAATCCACGGTGTTACAAGGACATTACCTATTGCAGACACATTATCGACACAAAATAAATCACTTGAAAATCCAATAAGTAATTTTAGAGGTCTTTGTAATGATTTCGATATGTTTCGAGATCTGACTCAGGAACTTAATGGTCTTCATACAAATTCTCGAACTACTAAGAAAACACAATTTCAAGCATATCTTTTAGAAAAAATTGCAAAATCAATAAAACAATACGGAGAATCAAATGATTCTTGCAATGAGATTATTGTTGTATGCAATATAGAACCTTATGTTTTCACAGAGTCTAAATTTTATGAATCCGTATCTTATTTGATTAATACAATCGGAAAAATCACCAACGATATTAGATTTTATACAACAATATCGAATGGAAACACAGTGAATATTCATGTTAATAGCAATGGATATTCGTTCAAGTATCCAATAATCATTTCTGGGGAATTAATTAAGAAAGAAATTCTAGATCTGAAGAATAAACTGCATGAACTTAATCCAACATTAAAATTACAAGTTGATTATGACAAACAGTATTTGGGGAAAATCTCGATTTTTGTTGATACATCCATTGATTATATGAAATTAAATAATGAGAAAGACCGTTTATTTAAAAAATCATTTGAAAAGTTAGTTGTTTATGACAATTCCATAAATCTAAAAAATTCAAATATAATAGAAAAATCACTAAATGACTTAAGTTGCCAAAGAAAATGTGATAGATCTGAAATCGATTTTGTAATGTACACCAAAAAAAATAATGAAATTGAAAATCAAGTTTCAAAAAAGATCGAGATCAAGTATAGGAAATTGGTTGATCTTCAGAATATGAACTTAAACGAAACAAAACTATGTGAGCTGATCATGCCTGGTTCGCTACCTTTCCATTCATTATATGAGGATGAACTCCTCATTGCTCGTGGTTTTGATTCATTAATGCGCCCCTTTACTAATATTATTTTTATGACATATCCTGGAAAGGATTTTGCTAAAGCAAGAACACAAATTGATGTCTTTGACCAATTATTATCTGAAAAACATACGTCGGTTTCTTTAATCGATCTAAAATTTTCTATTGAGCACACAACAGACTATCACGCTTATACATTTCCAGTATTACCTAATGAAGAAATTGAAGGAAAATCATTAGGTATTGAATCATCCCCTTCTGATTCTTCTGAAGAATTTATTAAAACACAATTACTTTCTACAGAACAAATTCCAATAGAAAATGGTAAGATTGCAATAAAGTCTATTGAAAATATGCTGCAAGAGATTAAAAATAAAAATTTATCAATGGATGAAGAAACATTAGGAAAAAATAGTAATGATCCTCGAAGAGAAAATAATGATTATATTTGTTTTAAAGTTCAATACAATAATGGAATAGTTGAAAATATTTCATTTCCTAGGGATAGCATAATTAGAAGACAAGTTGGGGATGGATATGACATTTGTTCAGTAAATGATATTGAAGTTTCTAATAGGATCTTGTACATTAAATCAGAAGAAAGAGAAAGTGTAGAAAATTATCTAATGAGAGTTCTATTTAAAAACAGTGAAAGAAGTGTAGATGAGATATTAGAACCAATAATGTGTTTCAATATTTTTTATAATTCCTTAAAGTTGATGGATTTTAGAAAAAAGGATGATATAAACAAAATGAAGAACATATATTGGTTATCTGAATCTAAAAAGAAAAATTTATTTGATCTAATCTCTATGCTAAATGGATTAAGTGAATCAGTTGCTATGAAGCAAGCAATGATTGAAAATTCTGAGCTATATTCCATATATGAAGAAAGTATTTGGTATAAATTGATTTCTTTGGAGGAATTAGTATCAATTTTTAATATAAGCAAGACTCCAATCACAAAAGCGAAGATGTATAAGATTTCAGTTGTGATGGGATTAGATTATGTCCAAGAATCGTTTAATAGCTTGTGTAGAAAAAATGTAACCGATTCAAAACATTATTCGTTCCATAATCCTCAAAATCTACTTGCAATTGGAAAATTAATGGGACATGAAAAGATAATTGAAAACTATATTGAACTTAACACATATGGACAAAATATTCGCACATTTTTACAGCAAGTCGGTTACTCAATCAAAAGAGTTGCAAGCGGAAGAGATGTATTTGTAAATGATATTGATCTCGCAATCAAAGATAAAATGCAACAATGTCTCGTCCTTAAAAAAATTAGTGAATGATCTTTGGTGTGTGCTATGAAAAATGTATTGTTGGTTGAACCAAAATTTCCTACAAGAACCAAAAGTAGGAATCATAAAAACTTCTTACCAATAGGTCTACTAAAGCTTGCTTCATACTATGCAAAAGAAGAAGATAATGTAATCCAATTAGTTAGAGGAAAAACCCTCCCTACAGAGTTTGAAGTGCCCTCTCTTATCGAAGTTACAAGTCTTTTTACTTATTGGTCTGAATATGTTTGGGAAACGGTTGAATTTTATCGAGATCAATTCCCAGATCCCAAAAAGACTGTAATTCGTGTTGGCGGAATCTATGCAAGTTTACATTTCGAGAAAGAGGATTTCAAGGAAAAATGTGCCAAATATAATGTAACTCCTACTAAAGGTGTTATCGCCGAAGCTGAAAATTGTGTTCCAAATTACGACCTTGTTATGACCGATGATAATCCTATAGATTATCAAATTGTCCATACTTCAAGAGGTTGTGCAAGAAAATGCTCATTTTGTGGAACATGGATTATTGAGCCTGAATTTAAAAGTAGAAAAAAAATTTATCCACTAATAAAAGACGGAATCGAAAAAGGTCTTCGTAATTTGGTATTCTATGATAATAATCTATTCTATAATCCACACATGGAAAACATCTTGAAAGAATTAGCTGAATTAAAAAGTCAAAAGGACATTGGCTGGTGTGAGTCACAAAGTGGATTTGATGGTAGAATTTTATTAAAAAGACAAAACTTAGCGCCATTATTAAAAAAAGCAGGTTTTAGGAATCCTCGCATTGCTTGGGATTGGGGTTACAGTCAATGGCCTGAAATTAAGAAACAGCTTGATGTTTTAGTCAAGGCGGGCTACAACCAGAATTCCATAACTATTTTCATGATCTATAATTGGGACTTAGATTTCACAGAAATGGAAAAGAAACGTATTAAGTGTTTGGAATGGGGAGTACAGATTTCGGATTGCAGGTACAGACCATTAAGCCAGTTACATGATTACTATAAACCTCTCAAAGATCAAAACGATGGAGAATCTTATCACATCAATCCAAATTGGACTGATGCTGAGGTTAAGCAATTTAGAAAGAATGTTCGTAGACAGAATATTTGTATTCGACAAAATTTTGAATTCCACAGTAAATTGTTAGAACATAAAAGATATTCCAAAGAGGAGTATTATGTGTTGCAAAAAATGCCTCTTAGTGAAAGAAAAAGATATTTGCCAGATTTATGGTTACCTGACCAAATAAATCCTCCAGAAAATAGAGATAAATGGTCTGTAGAGCTGGTTACTAAGCCAGATATTCCATTTCCTGATGACTAGTCTCAATGTGGAAATTTGATATGCAACAACACAAATTGCTCTGAAGAAATCAAAACAAATTGATATTTTTTAATAAGGTTTGATTGGCCCTTTATACTTATTTAAATGCTTCTATTTAGATTTATATAGATTAATGCCTATGAAATATATAATAGTTAGTTTAAAGCTAATAAATATTATTGATAAGTGAATATAGATTAATCTAAAGATAATATCTTTTATCGAACTATTTACTTCCGATTTAGAAAAATACTGAAGATTAATCGAGACTTATACGAGGTCGGTATTCTTAAAAAAGAATAGACTAAAAATAGTCTATTTAGCGTTCTAGACTAAGATAATAGACTATAATCTGGGATATAGACTAATATAAAATATTTTCTTTAAGATCTTTAAATTTAGATCTAAACTAGGAATTTTTATAGTATGACTAAAAACGATATAGATATATCTCTAAGCGATATAAATATGTCTTTAAGAGATAGGTAGATATCGATAAACGTTAAGAATTTTACTAAAACCGTTAAGGATCTAACTAAATACGTTATAGATATGCCTCTAAACGGCATAAATCTATACTTAAAAGGTATAAATATCTACTTAAAAGGTATACTCGATAGTTATAATTTTTTTAGAAGATACGTAGCTAGAAGTATTTTCCATACTTTCTAGCACGTATCCTGCTTAAAATCAGTCTTTTACATTGTTCCAGTACAGATACTGCACCAATTTCCTAGTAGCTTTAGTATCCATTCTGAATTTAGATCTGTTCTTACGTATCTTTCGTTTGATTTTTGCCAAAGTACCTCTGTTAACACCCAACTTTTCAGCAGTTTTCTGGGGGAATTCCAGTAACTGATCGAAGATGTTCTCTCTTTCAGCATCACTAAGGAATATTTGAGGTTGTCTACATCCAAATCCTGCTCAGCAATGTTCTTGGCTCACTTGCCAACACTCCAACCTCTCCCTAACATGTGCATTCAATGTAAAAGGTTTATCAGCCTTTGCATTCTGCTTTATATAGTGTAAAGTACCCTTAGAATCCCATCTTCTTCCATTCGGTATAAGACATGTCAATGAACTTCTTTTTAATCTCATCCGTGTCCTGCCTCTCTTCCATCCTTTTCATGAGAATAACTGTTAACAGGTGATATGATAATCCCCAATAACTCACCTGCTATGCACATGACATTTTTATTCTTCACCGAATGTTTGGCAACTTTATACAGCTTGAATTTACAAGCCTGTAAAAGAAATCAACTATTTTCCAGGCGCATAATCAGAACTACAGACAAATTCAAGTAAAAGAAAATAAGCCCCTGAGCTAAAAAGCTATGGTAGAAAGTCTGATAACGCTCTACCAAATCTCATTAATGTTACAGTTCATACATAATGATAGGAATAACCGGTAAGTTCGTCTCGAGATCCATCTTTGTATATATGCTTTTTTGAATCCTTAATTCGTAATTTTCCAGGATATCTATTCTGTCCTTTCTTTGACATTGCTACAACATCAGTATTTGGATTACGTTCTGTTTTTACTCTTTCAGCAGGAGTAAATAATGTTCCCTGTAAGGTTCCTAAGAAAATGAGTACATCCGGTGTTTCATTCTGATATAAATAATAAATTAGTTTTGATCTATCTTCTTCTGTTTGGGTCATGCCACTATCTCCTAAAAGAGGATTAATAATTTTGTATAACTAATATGTTACCCCTTATGAAATTAATCTTTGGTGGAGATTCTGACTCTGTAGAGAACCCATTAACGTAAACGATTAGCATCCGCCCATCCTTCTAACCTCTCCCTCACATGAGCATTAAGAGTAAACGGTTTATCACTCTTAGCATTCTGTTTCATGTAGTGCAACGTACCTTTAGAGAAACCCATTTTCTTCCAATCAGTATAGGACATGTCAACAATCTTCTGCCTCAACAAATCAGTATCATCCCTTTTCCCAACATAAACAGGCTTGTTAAACTCAACTGCCTTCCTTTTCACAACAAGATGATGGCTTAATTCCCTTGCTTTGAGTAACAGTACAGATCCCCAGGAACTATTCTTCTTCCTGTACTCCACCTTTCTGTTTATTACAGAATTAAATTCTTCAGTAACCTTCCTTGCTCCAGTTGGTCTAAGCCTCAACGAAAAGCTCTCAGTCCTGACAAAGTCCTTGTTATCCATAGCTCCTTTTTCAATCAGGCTCATTACAGCAAGATCCACAATAAACCTGAAAGGCTCTTGCAGATCATAAGCAAGACTGTACTTGCTCTGGTTCATCTCATGCAAAAAACCAACATGAGCATCAAGACCAACTGAATTGATAGCTCTCAGACATTCAGATTCAAGCAAAGCATACCCATAATTCAACATCACATTGACCTTATCACCAGCTCCGGTTGCTCTTCTGTATTGATTTATTCTCGATCTAAAATCGTATTCCTCAGGAATAGCTTTGGCATACTCATTCCAGTACTTCCAAGCAACTCCACCTTCAACACCAAGTATTTCCCTTATGGATTTGGCTTTCTCAAGTCTGGCTTTATCATCAGTGAAATCATACTCAATCTCAGGATACCTTTGTTTCAAATAATCAAGAACAGCTTCCGATTTTGAGAACTTAGCCTCAATGAACTTCTTGGCAAACTCAATCCTCATATTCTTATCTTCATAAGCATGATACTGAGCAAACTTTGTCTTTACGTTTGTACTCTCAGGAAGAAGCATTGTTGTCAGCAGTTTTCCATCCCAATTGAGAATTGTGATCTGGACGTTGTGCTTGATTAACCATCTGATAGCCTCAAAGCTCAGTGACCCACTACGACCATATACAACAATACTGTCAATATCAATCCTTTTTGGATAGAAAACATACTTTTGTGGTTCTTCAGTGGTTGAAAATCTTCCATCTTTGATATGGAGTTTAGCAGCATCAACCCGCATGTTGATTCCATGACCGTTTAGAAGTAGCATTTTCATTGTAGATTACCTTCCATTAGTCCAAATGATCAGCTAAGCTAATGCATCAACTTTTGATACCATTTTTTTTTGAATCTTACAGATAATAGCTGAACAATTTGATAGAAATGTACATATATGAAATGTACTTTTTAGTTTATATAATTTTTGTATGAAATGTGCTTATTGATCGCGTTTTTACGAAATAAAAAAAAGAACATTTCACGAGTTACGACTTATTAAAAAAAAAACAGGGCTTGAGAATAATCTTCGGGTATAGAGAGATATTCGAGAAGTTTAAGGGGGAGTTAGTCACACAACTTATTTAAATAAATTTGATAGAGCTAGGCCCTTACTAATACGAATAGGTAAAGGAAGTTTCGGGAGTTGCCTTTTCCCGTTTTCCCTATATCCCCAAACTATTATGCGGGGATATAGGTAAGTGTAAAAAACCGAACTCCTATTATTTTTGAGTTATGTGTCTGGCATACAGACAAAAAAGAAAAATTAGACATAAGTGGAGTCGGTAAAACCGACCTCCTACAGATTACAAAAATTCTTTAATGTTTAATCAGAACGCAACATTATAAAAAATGGTTAAGAAAGTTTGCTCCTGTTTTTATGCAAACATGATTAATAGATTCAATAAATCCTCTAAGTCTTCTTTTTGTTGCCTATTATATTCTTCTTGTAACGCTAGATAGTCAATATAATATTCCGTTCGAGATATCATCCTATCTTGAGTATTTTGAAGTTCTATGTTATAGTCATTTAAACTTTGCTTATAAGTAAAAACATCCACACCTAATTCTTCAAGTTCATACTGATTTCGATTAAGAAAAACCATATGCGATTCTAGATGAGAATGAACTTTTCGATATTCGTAATTGTACTCTTCAATAATGTTCGTCAGAGTGTAAATATCTTCAAGTGTAACTTCATTATTTCGTACTATTCTGTCATCATTCATCTCGAATTGATCGACTATTGATAGAAGATTATCATAGTCTGATTCTAGTACATTATGATGTTTTTCAAGTTCTTCAACAATCTTTTTATTGCTGTTGTAATCTTGCTGTTGAGTGGATGTTTGGTATGAATTTTGAGTGGACGTTGAGTCGTATGTAGGAGAGTCTGTGCACCCGCAAGCACATAAACTCACAATCAGGATGATTAACAAAATCAATTTTTTGTTCATAGTTACACCAATAAATATTATACATTGTAAATTACTGTATTAGTTGTATATGGATATACATATAGTCATTTGTCTTATATTAATGAATGAGTTAAAAAAATAGTGAAAATTTTCATTTTCATTCTGCTCTTATTTCATCAACTTCGATAGTGATTTCTGTAATATCATTTTTTAATTCACGCCATTCACTATTAGTTAGAGTTACCGAATGACCCTTTTCCCTATGAGTATCTGAACCAGCTGAAACACTTCCTAAGAAAATTGTGCTTGATTCCAGAACCCGATCGTCAAACAAAAGTGAATAATCAACTTGGACGTTATCGCCACCCGCTGTACCAATATTTGTAGTATCAAAATAACAATTTACAATTATGTTTTGATTTGAACTTGTACTATATTCATAACTAATCTGTGATTCAACTACGATGTTATAATAATTGTCTGAGTTTCCTATGGGTGATGCCTCTGAAGACATTCCCTCCATAAACCCTCCCATAAATGCTGAACCATAGATTAATGCTAAACCGACTAAAGAAATAATTATTATACTCGACCAAATGTTAGATTCTTTCTTTTCTTTAATAGGGATGTTAGGTGAGATATTATCATAACTAACCGTTGAATCTGCTGTTTTGTCTATCTGTTGTCCACAAACAGAACAAAATTTATCATTATCACCAATTTCATTCCCACAATTTGAACAAAACATGAGTTAACTATGTATTAATTCAATATATATTTTTATTTGAACTTATAATTTGATTTAAATGTATCTTGGTTAAAATAATTAGTTAAAGAACTTGTAAGTCCATTATCCCCCAAGTCTCCAACCTCTCCCTAACATGAGCATTGAGGGTAAACGGCTTATCACTCTCAGCATTCTGCTTCATGTAATGCAATGTGCCTTTAGAGAAACCCATCTTCTTCCATTCGGTGTAGGACATATCAATGATCTTCTTCCTCAACAAATCAGAATCATGCCTTTTAGCCGCATAAACAGGGTTGCTGAACTCAACCGTTTTCCTCTTTCCAACAAGATGATGGCTTAACTCCCTTGCCTTCAATAACAGGACAGATCCCCATAAACTGTTCTTCTTTCTGTACTCGACTTTGCTATTCATCACAGAATTGAACTCTTCAGTAACCTTTCTTGCTCCTGTTGGTCTAAGCCTCAATGAAAAGCTCTCAGTCCTGACAAAATCCTTGTTATCCATAACTCCCTTTTCAATCAGGTTCATTACAGCAAGATCAACAATGAACCTGAATGGTTCTTGTAGGTCATAAACAAGACTGTACTTGCTCTGATTCATCTCATGCAGAAAACCAACATGAGCATCAAGACCAACTGAATTAATAGCTCTCAGACATTCAGATTCAAGCAAGGCATATCCATAATTGAGCATCACATTGACTTTATCGCCTGCTCCATTTGCCCTTCTGTAATTATCAGTCCTTGCCTTGAAATCATAATGTTCTGGAACGGCTTTGGCATACTCATTCCAGTACTTCCAAGCAACTCCACCTTCAACACCAAGTATCTCCCTTATGGATTTGGCATTCTCAAGTCTGGCTTTATCATCAGAGAAATCATACTCAATCTCAGGATACCTCTGTTTAAGATAATCAAGAACAGCCTCAGATTTAGAGAACTTAGCTTCAATGAACTTCCTTGCAAGCTTTACTCTTGTATTCATCTCTTCATAAGCATGGTACTGAGCAAACTTTGTCTTAACATTGGTACTCTCAGAAGGAAGCATTGTTGTCAGCAACTTGCCGTTCCAGTCCAACATGGTGATTTGTACATTGTGCTTAATCAACCATCTGATAGCCTCAAGGCTTAAAGATCCACTTCTACCGTACACAACAATACTATCAATATCCATCCTCTTGGGAGAGAATACATACTCTTCAGGATCTTCAGTTGATGAGAACCTACCATCTTTGATATGGAGTTTAGCTCCATCAACATGCATGTTGATTCCATGACCGTTTAGAAGTAACAGTTTCATTAGAAATCATACTCCTTTTCTTTAATATGACCAAATAATTTAGCTACTTCGTGTTTGACGTTGTATACGAGTCTAGCCTCTTCCTCTTTTCCTGCTTTTTTGAGATCATTGATTAGTTTGAATAACTCTAACTTATGTCGATTAATAACTCTTGCAGTGTAATGATTGCCGTAATCTTCTTTGATATTATCAAAATTAGCAGGAACATCTAATCTGTTGAGATCATATTTTAGCCAGTCAATGATGGAATCGTCATTGTAATGTCCAAGAATAAAAAGAAGTCCTCTCCTGTATCCCTCATGAGTTTTTGACTTCCCTGCAAACTTACCCAACAAACAATTAACAAACTTGAGCAATTCTTCTTTTTTGGTTGGGGTGATTCCTCTATCAATGATATAGTGCTGTAATATCCGTATCAAGTGGAGCAACAGTTTATCATCATTGGTATTTAGATTGTCAACTAATACATCCAATTGTTTTCTTGTAAAGGAATATCGTTCTTGGTGAAGATCAATCTCATTTAATATTGAATTTTTATCATATTCACCATTTAATTCAAAATGAGAAAATAATTCATCAAGATACTTGTTATCATCAATAATTTCAGGCAGGCTTAGATAAGAAGCTCTGTTATCTTCTTCATAGATGCTATAATCTTCTAATTCAGGATGCTTGATAATAACCAGTTTGCCGTTTTTAGTCAATCTCTGTAACTTGCGTTCAATGCTTGGTCTTTTAAACCCTCTTTTATCTTTATGCAATTCTAGAAGATAATCTATGAGTTGCCGCCTCCTAACAAAGCAATTATCATATACATAATTTAGCACTTCTACATCAAAGTCTACATCATATTCTTGATTATTTACATCATTAGTTGGCAAATTAGCTATCATATTAACTATCAAACATTACATCAAATACGTATATAATTCTTTCCATGCTTGTGTTTTTCGGTGAGAAATCGTGTACACCGAAAGTCAAAGAATAATAACCACACTTTCTCCTTTCCTAAAGGAGAAGCTTGTACAGATGTCAGATAAGTTTGGATGCTCTCAGGCTGAAGTTGTCAGAATTGCCTTACTGAAGCTCTGGGAGGCTGAGAAATGACTCTCAAGCGATTCTCAAAGGATTACAGGACTTATGGAGAATGGCTCAAGGCTCAACCAAGAACCTCTGAGTATGCAAGAAGGATTATCAGATTCCATGAGAGATTCCCAACACTCAGCTTGAAAGAACTGAGGAATGCCAGACTTAAAGATCACAATCTGAGTACAGCCTCTTGGAATGTCTTGAAGGCACAGGAGAAGAGGGATAGGAAACTATCCCTTCAGGTTCTCAGATATATGAGGAAAGGAGTGCCCTACTCAAAAGCTCTTGAGAAAACTGGAGTCAATCGGCAAGAAGCAAACAGGAATCTTGGAAAGTACCTCTACAAATCAAACGGTAGATGGAGAGTAACGGCGACTGATAGAATTGAAGCTGAAATGCTCATTTATGACAGAAACGCAGGTCAAATATTGATCACAACGGCGAATTCAAGAGACAGAAGGCTAATCGGTGAATACTTCGCCGCCGTTCAAAAGGCGTTAAAAGACGGTGATCCCTCCGTTTTGAAGAGGTTTGACGGCGTTAAGATCACCGATGCAAACGGCGAAGAGCATTCGTTTGTAACAGATCTGGAACAGCTTTATGAGATTCAGGATGCACAGGAGGAGCCTGAATTCTTGGAGATATACGGAAACTGAGGAGTGGACACTATGAGTAAAGAATCACACACGAAAACAGTAAGAAAACACAAGAAAGGCAAGAAACCACCTATTGTTTGTGTTAGTTGTGGAGAAGATGATGAAATTGTTATTGAGATGCATCATGTTGATGGAAGAAATAATTCAGATTTGGTCAAGCCACTTTGTAAGAACTGCCATACAAAGATAACAGCAGAACAGAACAAGCTCAGTCCAAAAATAAGATCCAGTAAAGCCTCCTTACAGAACAAGAGAGCCTTCAATATAATCTCCATTGGAGCTTTACTAAGACTACTTGGAGATCGTCTGATTAATCTTGGTATGGAGATGACTACAAATGCCTAAGATCGCTGTTAGGGGATATACCAAGAAGCTTAAACAATCTTCAGATAATCCCTTTTTCAATCCAAGAGAAGATCCATTAAAGCATGATAGAATCTTGGTATTTGATACTGAAACTACAATAGATCAATACCAGAATTTCAAGATCGGATATTTCCAGATATACCAGGATGGTTATATTCAGCATGAAGGAATATTCTATGATGCTTTAATGCTTACGGATAGCGAAATAAAAGTATGTAAGGGATATACCTCAAGGTATGATATACCTCTTTATACCCTTGATGAATTCATTGATGGGGTATTCTATCCTGAGGTCTTTGGTTGGGAAACACTTTGTGTCGGATATAATCTCCCTTTTGATATAAGCAGGATCTCAAAAAGGGTTGGAGATTCAAGAGGAAGAAACAATGGAGGTTTTACTTTCACTCTTTCAGAGAATAAGTTCAATCCTCCAATTATTATTAAGAAGATGGGAGATGCCTATTCTTTCAAGTTTACATCAACTAAGGAGAATAAAGGGGATAATAGAAAATATGGATATTTCCTTGATGCTCAGAAGTTAGCTGAAGTTCTTCTTCAATCAAAGCACATCTCTCTTGAAAAAGCATGTGAAAAACTCAACACACCTATCAAGAAGATGAAGGGTATTGAACATGGAAAAGTAACCAAGAGATATATCGATTATCTTATTCAGGATGTTGAGGTAACATATCATGTCTATGAGAAGCTTATTGAGGAGCTGGATCTTTACCAGATAGACATCCCACTAACCAGAATATTCAGTTCAGCATCTCTCGGGAAACACGCTTTAAGGCAATTGGGTATTCAGTCATTTTTAGATCTAAATCCCGATTTTCCTTCTGAGATGATTGGGAACATCATGACATCTTACTATGGCGGAAGGTGTGAATGTAAGAGAAGGAAAGAGCCTGTAAAGGTAACAACCCTTGATTTTACAAGCATGTATCCAACCATTACTATGGAGATGGATCTTTGGAAGTACATGATTGCTGAATCACTTGAGATGAAGGATGTTACTGATGAGATCAAGAAAATGCTCTCAAAAGTAGATCTTGATTATCTTCAAGAGAAGGACAATTGGAAAGACTTTGTTGTAATGGTTAAGATTGTACCTGATAATGACATATTGCCTGTCAGGATGGATTACAAAGGCTCTGGAGCAGGGTATAACGTAGGGATAAATTATCTCAGCTCTGATCTTGAGTTATGGTATGCTCTGCCTGATGTCATAGCCTCAGTCATTCTTACTGGCAAAATTCCAAAGATTGTTGAAGCTGTCAGGTATATTCCAAAAGGTATTCAAAAAGGGTTAAAAAAATCTCAGATACTTGGAATTGATGTTGATCCCTTAAAGGATAATCTTGTTCAGGTACT
Organism: Methanococcoides mangrovi; assembly: GCF_052057775.1. Taxonomy (GTDB): domain Archaea; phylum Halobacteriota; class Methanosarcinia; order Methanosarcinales; family Methanosarcinaceae; genus Methanococcoides. The sequence goes on from NZ_CP195121.1 coordinate 2,142,293, forward strand.
TGTTGAGGAACGGCAGAAGATTCAGATTCAGATAAAGGACATCAACAAGGAAGATCCAGAATATCAACAGTTAAAGAGCAGGGCACAGGCTATCAAGATACTTGTTAATGCTATGAGTTATGGGATCTTCATTGAACTTAACCCAGAGGATAAGAAAAGCGATATTCAGGTTTATGGCTTGGATGATTTCAGCACCTCAGAGAACAGGTTTGAGAAGGCAGGTAATTACTATCATCCATTGCTTGCTGTTATGATTACAGCAGGATCTAAGCTGTTCTTGGCAATGGCAGAAGCCAAAGTCAAAGAGCTTGGTTCAGTCCATGCATACATGGATACCGATTCTATCTTTGTTCCTCCCAAACATGCTCAGGAGATCATTGATTATTTCCAACCTCTCAATCCATACAACCTTGATATTGACTTGTTGAAGCCTGAGAAAGAGGATATGTGGTTTTATGGTATATCCTCTAAGAGATATGCCCTTTACACTTATGAGAATAGAAAAATCAAGTTCATGGAAGGAGAGAGATCCTTCAAATTACATGGACTTGGTCATTTAACAAATCCGTTTCCAAAGGTTGTTGATGATTGGCAGGCTGAGATATGGGAAGATATTCTCAAGTTGCATTATGGAACGATCTCAGAAACGGATATTGAGGAAAAGTATTCGGGATTGTATGCTATCTCAAGGCTTACAGTTTCAACTGCAAATGTCCTGAAAAGGTTCAAGGGATTCAATGCAGGTAAGGAATGGAAAGACCAGATCAAGCCGTTTAACTTTTATCTTGTAGGATTCCAGGTAGTTGAGGAAGCTGGCAAAGCTGTCAAGCCTCTAATGCCTTTTTCAAACGATCCTCAAAAAGCTGTCTATGAGCCATTCATTGATTATGAAACTGGAGATATCAAGGAAGGATCTCATTATTTCAAACCATTGAGCAGGACAATTGGACAATATGTGGAACATCCTGAGCATAAATTTGATGGTGAGATTGGAGTTCTTGAGAGGAAGCACATTCATGCCAATAGTGTTGTTTACATTGGGAAGGAAGCCAACAATATTGATGAACAGGAATTGAATGTGAAGCGAGCTCAGGTATTTGTTGATATAGAAGAGAAGAAGAGAAAGATTCTTGAGATGTCACAGAAGGAAGCTGAAAGATGTGGAGTAGGGAGGAGTACGTTTCAGGCTATCAAGCAAAGGATAAGGGAAGGGAAGAAGATTAATTGGAGAACTCCCGCTGTTGAAAGATTACTATAATTTGCTTTAAAAGAAAAGAGTATTTCACTCATTATTTTGCGTTGTAGCATATTGGTGTATATTTTCTTTATACTATTTTCCTATAATTCACATTCTGTTTAATACAAAACAGACAATTATTATACACTATATATTTTTTATTGTTATTTAGTTAATATTTGCAAATCGAAACAAAGTATAAATATATTTATTAGTATTATGATCTTATAATTTTTTAAATTAGAAATTTTACAATATTGAAGTGGATTTCTATAATACGTAGACAATTATAATATAAGTATCGATTTAAGGACGTGTGTGAATATATGTCAAATAAATATATAATTATATCAATAATAATGGCATTTGCATTAATAGTTAGTGGATGTGCTAGCCAAGAGACAGATTATATTTCCGAGGAATACGACCAACATGTAAGCACTTTTGAAGAAGATGTGGCATCCTTGGATGATGCCATAGACAACTGGAACGATGCCTTGGCAATGGCAGAATCTGATGGATATATCGGTGATGAAGAATACGATCATTTAATAGATATTAGAAATGAGTATTCCACAGAAATGAACCGTGTAAACCCTCATATTGATAGCTTTAAAGCATTTATTGAAGAAAATGAAAATGCATTAAAAGACATGGGTGTGGACACTTACGAAGACAAAAAAGCTTTAGTCGATTTCCAAACCGAAATGGATGAGAATTACGAAGTTATGGAAACATCTACCAACCAGGAAACAGATTATATTGCCGATGAATATGAACAACATTTGGCAACATATGAAGAAGATTTAAGCAATATTGAAAGTTGCACCGATAATTGGAATGATGCCTTGGCAATGGCAGAATCTGATGGATATATCAGTGATGAAGAATACGATCATTTGATAGATGTTGGAAATGAGTATATCGATGAAATGAATCGGGTAGAACCACATCTGGTAAGCTTTAAAGAGTTTATAGAAGAAAATGAAATTGCGTTAAAGGACATGGGTGTCGATACATACGAAGACAAAAAAATTCTTGATGATCTCCAGACAAGCATAGATCGAGATTACGAAACTATCTTAATTTCACTCGAAGGCTGAATAAGCCTTTCTTTTGTTTTTATTTTTTAATTTCTTTTCTTATATGCATGACTTAGCATTGAAATTTTAAGAGTTCGGTTTTTTGGTGTTACCTATATCCCCAAACTATTATGCGAGGGGTACGATTCGAACCTAATTCAACAATATACAGAGAAAACTAAACAAAAAAAGCCAGATGCAGGCTTTAACATCGCCTGCAACTCATAATTTCCAAATAATAAATTCTCAATTTTTAGTTCCGTAGCATTTTTCAAGATGTTCCACTGGCGGTGGTGTGGTAACAAGACTTACACCAACTGCAACGATCATTGCCAGCGGTGTTGCTACGAGGATCGGGTCAACAAGTGTCCATGTGCCTGTAAGTAATGTCTCTGTCCCAAAGAGAGCCTGGCAGATACCAAGAGGTGCTGCTTCCTTTGCATGGACGAAAGTGAGCCAGAACAGGCTGCTGAAAGTACCTACAATAAGGCTTGCAATTGCTCCTTCACGGGTCATTCCCTTCCAGAACAATGCACCCATGTACATCGGCAGGAAAGCTGCTGCACAAAGTCCGAAGAAGATCGCAGTTGCCCTTGCGATGATGCTGATAGGCAGGATGTATGCGAGTATGACACTGAAGAGGATGGTAACAGAGATACCGATCTTTGTGACATCAACCGTCTTTCCCGCATTGCCTTTCATGAGGAACTCACGGTAGAAGTCGTGTCCGATAGCAGTTCCCATGGTGTGGAACTGTGAGCTAAGGGTTGACATTGCGGCTGCAAGCAGGGTTATCATGAAAACGATGACGAACATCTCAGGCATTGCACTGTTGATGTATTCTGGCATGATAACATCCATGTTTCCTTTTGCAACCTCAATGGAGAGCATCCCTCTGGTGTTGAAGAAGTAAACGTTTGAAAGTCCGCCTACAATGTATGCTACACCTGCCATCATGAGGATGAAAGGACCACCAGCGAAGACTGCCCTGTTCAGGGACTTCTTGCTGTCGACTGTCATGAACCTGACCGCAAGCTGTGGCTGTGCAAGCACACCAATACCAACACCAAGGATGATCGTGGATACCATTGTCCACCAGATAGGCGAGCCGAACTCAGGCATTGCCGTCCATCCCTGATGACCACCGGCTGCAAGTGATTCAGGTACCATCGGTGCAAGGTTGGTAAGTGCCTGGTGAGCTTCAACGATACCTCCAAGCTTTGCGTAGGTAAGTGCGAGAAGGACTGCCATACCACCGAGCATAAGGGTGCCCTGAAGAGCATCGGTATACATGACCGCAAGCAGACCGCCTGTGATCACATAGGCAGCCACGATCACTGTCAGGATAAGGACAGCAATATCATAATCAATGGAAAGTGCGGTTTCCATGAACCTTGCACCGCCAATAAGGACGATACCTGCATAAAGAGGCATGAAAAGGGCGATAAGAGCTCCGGAATATCCCTGGATGAAACGTGACTGGAAGCGTCTTCCCAGAAGTTCAGGGAATGTAACGGCATTAAGGTTCACACCGATCCTTCTGGTCCTTGAACCGAAGAAAATGAATGCAATAAAGATACCGACGAAGATGTTCATGAACACTAACCAGAGGGTTCCCAGACCAAGAGTTCCGGTCACTCCGCCAAAACCAATGATCGCAGCTGTACTGATAAAAGCTGCACCATAGGAAAGTGCAAGGATGTAAGGATTTACCTTTCTTCCGGCAAGCATATAGTCATCGACCTCTTTGGTCCTCCTGTATGCCAGCCAGCCACAATAGAACACGGCGAGCATATAGATCAGGACAAATATTCCAAGAGTTGCTGTACTGACCGCCATCTTAGCACTCCTCGTCCTCTTCTTCATTCCACTTTAAAATACCGTAGACCATACATCCCAGTGCACTTACAACACACAGGACATATGCTAACCATATCTGGGGGTCATCAATACCTAACATAAACTACCACTTGCCATTTTTTGTTTGGTGCTTGCTAACATGTAGCAAGATTTCATACTGGTATCTGTTAACATGTACCATACTTTAATGTTTCGAAGTTATTCGGGAAAAATAATACAATCGGTTGAATGAAAATGAGCATCAATGGCGATAAAAGTACAGGAATGATTTGGAAGATACGGTGCTGTATTTCGAGCCTGTAATAAAAGAAAATAGCAATTCAGGTAGCAAAAAATCTGCATTACGAAAAACTTTAGAAATATACAAATATAGTTAATTCGTATTGCTGGCCTGTGATCATACTATGAAAAAAATTACATCCATTCTAATTATTATTTTGATCATATCAACCCTGGGAATGGGTTGTGTCGGATCGGACAAAGATACGTATACCATTGAAAAGGAAGATCAATTGATCACAGAAGAACAGAGTTTGCTATTGACCCAGAAACAGGAAAGAGTAGAATTTGTCAATGAAGCAATTGATCTGATAGATTAAAAAGGTGAACTTGCATTTGATGAGTTCAGGCAAAAGGAAAGTAAATGGTATCATAATGATTCCTATATTACCGTCTGGAAGACCGAAGGAATACGTGTTGTCTTTCCACCAAAAGTAAGCGGTGAAGGCGAAAGCGTGATCGATCTTGAAGACTACAGAGGCGAACCATTAGGCAGGATGCTAATCGACACCGCCTTAAGCGAAGAGGGTGAAGGATGGGTCAACTACTACTGGCCAAAGCCAGGAGAGACCACACCTTCAAAGAAGTCCACATTTGTCAGGAGAACTACTATCGATAATGAGACATATCTTGTGCACTCCGGTTTCTACGTCAATGACTACGTTTATACCAATGATGTTGGTGAGCTTGAACATTTCAGCCGCTTTGGAGATGTATTTATTGCTAACTTGGTCCACCCGGCAACAACTGATAAAGATCTGGGAATCAATTACAGCATTGCCCATGTGATAGTAAAGCCCGGAAAGTCCATTGAACCCCACATGATGAAGAATCCGGAAGCATATTATGTCCTTGAAGGCGAAGGTATTCTCTACATAGAGGATGTACCATTTGAACTGAGCAAAGGAAAGATTGTTAACATCCCGGCAAATTCAAAGCAGTATACAGAGAACACAGGAGACATTGATCTTGAATTCTTTGCAATAGACGAGCCTGCCTGGGCAGAGGAGAATGAGGAAATGGTGGAGTGATCCTTCACTTCGCTCATTTTAGATCATGCCGATGAAGATCTACCCGTCAATAGATGAACCAATTAACACTATGATAAATATGGAACTTATCTGACACAACAAAAAATACTCAGAAATCAACGATCTCAATGTCAAGTAACGCAGGATCAAGCAGTGCAACCGTCCTTCTGCCAGTAAGTACCCCTGCAGTCTCTCCCGGATTTACGATCGGAGTACCCTCTACTTCGACAACACCGGCATCATGGTATGACCAAGTACAACCCATCAAAATCACCTGATACTGCAAGGGCATTGACATCTGCTTCATTGATCCCGTGAAGCAATGCAATGCGAAGTCCTTCTATCTCCAGAGCAGCAAAATCCCCGCAGGCCTCTGCACCGAACTCCCCAAACCATTCCCGGATGGTCAGCCGGTCCCCTTCGTTGTTCTCGAATACAAAGTACAGCTTTGGTTTGAGTTCTTTGAAAGCACGTGCCGTAAAGGATGATACGATATCACCTGCGTGGAGGACGGCAGAAAAACCCTTCTCATTAAAGAAAGCCACTGCATCTTTTATTGCTTCCAGGTTATCGTGTGAGTCAGACAGATTTCCAATCATGTTTACAATTCCCAGGGATCAATGGTTGTGGCTCTCCTGCATCACATTAAAAAAAGAAAAAAGATCATTGACATGCCTTATACCGAATGGAAAAAGATGGGATTCTCTAAGGGTACTTTGCATTACATGAAACAGAACGCCAAGAGTGAGAAGCCGTTCACTCTGAATGCTCATGTTAGAGAGAGGCTGGATAATTGGGAACAAAGAGTTTCTGTTAGTGAATGATGGAAGTATTGTGTTCAATTAAAAAAGAGAAAAAAGAAATGAATCAACATAATGTTGATAATCAAATCCCTCATAAATCATTTCATTTTTTCGGACATGAGTTTCATGACTTCACTTGCTTCCATTACGGGAAAGCTATCGAAGTAACAGATGTCTCTCCAAGGAAAAGTAGAAACAGCATAAGCTTCAGCGTTTTCTGCATCATATAACACAACGGTTCTACAGTTCGACAAGTCAACCCATTCACCGATGACCTTAATTCCTTCGGGATATTCCCAGTTTGAAAAACGTTCTATTACTTCGTTATTGTCCTTTGGTTCCCATGAAATTATGTCCATAAACAGCATTTCTTTAACACTCCCCTTTAATTTACTTACATTTCATCTATTTAATCAATCACAGCCGAAATACCCAACTTACGACTGATTTGAGCAAGAGAATTTCATTTCAGTACTCCCAAACCCATATAAATATCAGACATTGTAATACAAATTCTTTTTGATATAATTATTAAAAATATAATTTTAAATATAATTATTAATATAATCAAAGAATCCTTTTGAAAAAGGGAGTGTTCTGTTTGGTAATATTGTGAAAGTTCGGTTTTTTGGTGTTAACTATATCCCCGGGGATATATACAAGAAAAAATATGGTAACGGACTTTGCACGATGTCCGCATAACCGTTTTAAGTCTAAAAAGACAAATTTGGGTTTTTTTTAGTTGATCGATTACGTTCAAAATCAGTTCAAAAATTGTCTCTCATGATTTTAACCTTATTTTATCTGGGACAAAATTTAAAATGTGCAAATTAATTCATGTAACTTCAATACTTATTCTACAAAATAGTTATAATCACGTTATTGTTGTTTCTCTAAGCTTTTTTTGGTAATCTTAGAACACTAAAAACTTGGGTCTTTAAAATTTCAGCACGAAGATTCTCTTCTTTTATTGACTCCATTGTTTGAGTAACTGGGTATGAAGTGCTTTTGGTCTCTGTAAATTTTTAACCTGTGTAATTTTGAATGATAACTTTTTTGATCTCTATGAAGACTTTGGTTGGTACGAGATTTCAACAGCAACAGCAGGATGACTTATTTTGTCTTGCAACTCTTCGAAGATATTCTTTCGGGGGAAGCCTTATAGCATCTTCAGGGCAAACTATGGCACACGCAGTGCATCCGACAACGCAATTATCTTTATTCTTCACAAGGGGTTTGTCATCCTTTTTACTAAAAACATTATAATTGCACTGCAAGCAGATCATGCAACCGTTACATATGTCATAGTCAATTGTTGGGAACCAATTGATCGTTTTTCTGTTAATCCCAAACCATTTTTCGACCTTCATTTTTCAATTATCCCCTTCGAAATTTCGTACACTTCTTACTGTTATATGCTTCAGTTCAAAGTTCATTTGAACGAGATGCTCATACTTCCTGCCTTTTGAGCCAGAGATTTTGCCAGGAAACCAGATTCGATTCTGCACACATTGAGAATACCGCATGGTACTAGGCAGTTTGAAGAACATTTTGCTTCTTTGGCCTTTTCCATTACATAGTTATCTTTAATGTCGAGTATTTCCATCATTGGAACTTCCAGATGTGACATTTGTTGTATCTTCTCACAGGGGGACTCGATATCAATTATTATTTTGTCTCCTTTAAGTTCCCCGTGGATCTTATGAACAAAGTCACATATTGTTGAATTTACTATTACATCTGTCATTTAATCATACCTCATCAAATCTTCTTTTTAGTTAAATCGATTTTTAATGAGTTATATTATTTCTTTTTGAATTTTTTATCGATAGGCCTTTATTTATTATGCTGTTAAATACTTTTGAGCAACATTTCCCAGTCGGATTTTTGGTTTTACAATGACACTCCATATTTCCGTTTATGCCTAATACGATGTCTTTCATGTTCGTAAGTCCTTTTTCAATAACTGTCTTTATAACTTGGTCTTCAGTTATCTTGTTGCAATAGCATGCATACTTTGGATCAGCATCTTTTTTGAACCATATTGGTACTTTGATGTCTTTCGTCTCAAATGTACTATTTGATTTTAGATTATAATATGCAATATCACATTTCTCGTTCGTACAAAGATGATAGTTATCATCTAAAACCTGCTCTACAAGTTCATCCAACACCATGTGTTTTACTGTAATACTTCCTACAAGCATTCCATTGTTTTCACAAACTGGACAGGGTTCAGTTTTTTCTTTGAAACCAATGATTATTGTTTCATTACAGCAGTCGCTTGATTCGGATGTTGATTCATTGCAACAACATGTCGGATTTAAATTTTTTGAAGACATTTTCACTCCTACAACCAGATTTTTTTGTCAATATTCATATATAGAACCAAGTATTTCAAGATTAATTGTAATACTTGTGACTCAATCAAAGTTCATGTTATTAATTCTCATCCTTCCAAGCTTCTCCCTTACATGTGAATTGAGAGTGAGCAACTACTCACCTCTGATTTTCCACATCACATTTTTGAATTTAAAAATAAATTCACCAGCATTTTTGACATACCTTTCCCATAATTCATCTTCTTCCCATTTTTTATTTTATCCTTGACCCTCTTCAACGTGCTTCTGTGTTCAATTCCCATTTTCCGAGCATCATCAGGAGTCAGACCAAGTACCCATTCATGAAATGAATTGATATCAAAATAGGTTTCAACAATATTCCCTTCAAGCTCCTAGATATCAATGTTGTTAGCTTCCTTCCCGATGTACACGCAACCTTTAGGCTTCAGGTGTCTCCTTTGCAGCACACCAACATCACCTTCAAACTTGGCTTCAGGATGATCTATGTAATCAAGGAACACATCACTTAACGGCTTCCAATATTCTCTACCCTGAAGAACTTCCCCCGTATTGTAATCAATGAACGGTTTCTCAACCGCAACCTGTGGATTTTTGCTGAATGGAGCAACTGGCTTAATCTTCTCAACATCTTCATTGACAGATGCACTGTAAAAAGTGGCAGAATTCTTGGACCTGTTCCTTTTCGATATAAAGCATGCTTCTTCGGAGAAGCATCTGGAATATACGGGGATTCGTAATGAGCTTATTTTAAGCAATCTGCAGGAACTTATCACGCGCGGATATAATGTCCTCATAAGAATGCCACTGCTTAAAGGTGTGAACAGCAGCAAAGAGGACATCGATAAGGTCATCGACCTTTTGAAGCCTTACCGTGATTTCGATAATTTCAAGGGTGTGAACCTGCTCCCATACCACAAGATGGGAGTACACAAATATCACCAGCTTGACAAGGAGTACATCTGTAAAGACGAAGCGAGCCTAAATCCAGAAGAGATGGAAGAAATTGAAAGCTGGTTCAAAACTCACGATCTTGATGTGAGAACGATCAACCATTAAAATGATCTATCAGATAAAGGAGTATCCCCCCTCCAACTCATTCGCCTTTATTTCTTTTTTTACAGGCTTTTACTTATCATCTGGTCATTCCGTGCTACCTCTGATGTTAGAAGGATGCTGCTTAAGCTTGATATTCCTCAAGAGCACGGGAATAGCTCTCAAATGCCCTGTCATTGAAGCAAACTAACAGGACCTTCTCGATAGAACTTTCCTTCCCAAGGAAATCAGATATCCCGCGTACTGCGATCCCGGCAGCCCTGTCCACAGGAAATCCGTATGCACCCGTACTTATTGAAGGAAAAGCAATAGATCTAACACCATTCCTTACCGCCAGCTTCAGGCTGTTACGGTAACAGCGGGCCAGCATCTCATCTTCCCCGGAAGTACCACCCCTCCAGATCGGACCCACAGTATGTATCACCCACTTTGCAGGAAGACGATAACCGGAAGTTATCTTCGCTTCCCCTGTTGGACAGCCTTTCAGCCCTCTGCATTCCTCAAGAAGCCCGGGACCTGCTGCTGAATGTATGGCACCATCCACCCCGCCACCACCCAGAAGGGAATTATTGGCAGCATTCACAATGGCGTCAACATCCAGTTCTACAATATCGCCTTTGATCACAACAACCCTGTCAGAAAGCATACATAATAGTCTGGTCTGATAGGATTTCAGGATTATCCTGACTACACTTATTATCCGGGTTTCATCCAAGCATGAAGAGTACCATGGAACAGCAGAATATCAGAACCCCGGCACCTGCAAGAGGCAGAGTGAAGCGGCGTACAACTGTTGTTATGGAATCTCCTGTGGAGCGCTGGACCAGCCAGAAATAAGGATCGCTGACATATGAAACGACCAGAGTACCTGCAGAGATCATCAGTATGAGAGGAATGGTCGGGATAGAAGCAATGATATCAGTACCAGCAAGGATGGTGGCTGTTATAACTGCTGTGACCACACGGGAACCCTGTGCCGTCTGTATGAGGACTGCAAGTACGAAAGGAACTACAACTACCGGCAGCACACCGGATATCAGGGAAAATACCTCATCCGGGAAACTGCTTGCGGATATCACGAAACCAAGGGCCCCTGCACCGCAGAGGTCGAAGAGAATGATGCCTGCGTTCTTGGTCCCTTTCTCAAGTGCGAGCCTGCGGGGCCCTTCACTGACCAGAAGAAGGGAGATGAAAACTGAAATTACAAGGGAGATGTTCACATCACTGATGAATGACAGCGGGGAGAAGAGGTAGCCCATGGTTATCAGAAAGACAGGAAGTGCAATTGGAAACCATACCTTCCAGCGGGGCAGGGAGAGCAGCACGGGCTCCACCACTCCCTCAAGTTCCGGAAGGTCATGCTGCTGGCCTCTGCTAAGCCTTTTCGCCACAACGTAACCGATACCCAGCAGGAAGAGGGAGAGAGGGACAGTAATGAGATTGATGTCGAAGGTCTCAGAGTCAGGAACACCAAAAGTTGTTGTCATGCTGTAAACAACAGGTAATGGCAGGATGAGAACGAACGAGAGAACGCTTCCGAATGCTGCCATGTAGAAGAGCCTTCCATTCGTAGACTTCTCCTTCTCCATCTGTTCAATGAGAGGAAGCATAACAACATATGCAGTAAGACAGCACATGAGCGGGATGGAAAGAAGATAACCCACAACGCCTGAAGCCAGGTCAGGAGCTTTGATAGTTCTCTTCACATCATCCACGATCCTTTCAATGAAGTGACCGTGTCTGAGTATCTGGGCTATCACTGCTCCGCAATAGATCGGAATTCCCAGAAGGGAGAAGATACGACCTGCACCACCGGTGACATACTGTACCAGCCATTCGGTCATTCCACTGAGTATGCCAAATATGAATGCAGCTGCTACCAGTGTCAGAAAAGGGGTAATGTGATACCTGATGGTAAGGACACTGATGAAAATAATAACAAATATAAAGATGAGCAGCGATTCCATACAAAGTTGATGTCTCAGAAGATATATCATGCCATCGGAAGAACAGAGGAGCAATGAAATGGACGAGGACCTGCTTGCTATAGACTATTGTATAGATTGCGGAAAATGCTATGATGTGTGCCATATCGCAAAAGTTACAGATAACAAGTACACACCGAGATCGAAGATCATGCTGCTCCAAAAACTGCTCGATGGAGATGAGCTTGAGCAGGAGGAGATTAACGACATATACCTCTCAACATGTTGCGGTGCCTGTGATGACATCTGCCACATGAAGATACCGATAACGGATATTATCCAGAGGGAGAGGGAAATTCTGTCGCAGCAGGGAAAGGAACCCGCCCGGACCACACAGATATGCAGGAACATCATAGAAGCAGGAAGTCCCGGCAGGATGGACGCTTCGATCAGGAACTCATGGGCTACCGATGATCTTGAACTTTCCGAAAGCTCGGATGTTGCTTATATGGCAGGCTGCTGGATAGCATTCGCACACAAGGACATCGCACAATCCACAATAAAGATACTCAATGCAGGAGGAGTTGTACCGCGAAACATTCCGGAGGAGAAGTGTTGTGGTCTGTTCCTCATCGACAATGGGCATCTGGAAGAGGCTAAGGAATACGCAAAAGAACATGTTGAATACCTCGAATCCCTGGGCATAAAGAAGGTCATTGCTTCATGTCCCGGATGTTATGAAGTTCTCGGGAAAGAATATGCAAAGCTTTTCCGTGAACCGGAATTTGAAGTAATATATTCACTTTCACTTTTCGAACAGCTAATTGATGATGGAAAGATAATTCCGAAGAAGCTGAACAAGACGGTATCCGTAAGGGATGCCTGTGCGATCATGGAAATATCCGATATCCCAAGGAAGATACTTTCAGCAATGGGTGTGGAGGTCAGGGAGATGTTCGACAGGAAGAATGGCTGCTGTGGCGGTCCTGCCGGAGTGAAGCCGAACTTCCCGGAGATCTCATCAAAGACCGCGATGCTTACAATTGAACGTTTCAAGGATACACCGGATGGTACTGTTTCATACTGCCCGTTCTGTTATCATCACCTGGAAAGCGTCTGCAAAGAGAAAGGTGAAGAGATGAATATGCAGGACATCTCAAAACTGCTTCTGGAAAGCATACTTTGAATTTAAAGAACTGGTCACATACAATTAAAGGCCAGTTAAAAATTGGCCTTTCATACAGTTTCATTCGATTGACCAGTCGGTTAGCCGGTTGGTCAGTCATCGGTCAATTGTATGATCTTCAGCAGATTCGTACCACCTTCATGGCCCTGTGTTAGTACGATCATTTCACCTGATCTGCCTAGACCCTTTGTGATCAGAGTTCTGTTCACCTTCTTTTCAAGGCTTTCAAACTCATTTACCACCTTGATGGGATATACCCCATAGGAATACGCCAGCTGCTCACATGTAAAATCCAGATGACTTACTGCAATTATCCATTCATCCGGCTTGAACCTTGAAATGCGCCTTGGAGTGCCGCCGGAATACGTAGGTGTCACAACGTACTGAATAGGAAGCCTGTTGATAGCTTCTTGTACCTGAAGTGAGATCACATCACTGATGATCATTGTGGTCTCATCTATCCCTTTTCTGATAAGGTCGAGACCGAATCCGGTCCTTGCACGCCACTTTTCAGTCCTCTTTGCAATCCTTACCATTGTCCTTACGGTCTCTACCGGATATTTTCCGACAGCTGTTTCACCGGATAGCATTACGGCATCGGTACCGTCAAGTATGGCATTTGCAACATCGTTCGCTTCGGCACGTGTCGGCCTTATATTCTCGGTCATTGACTCAAGCATATGGGTTGCGGTTATTACCGGTATACCGCGAAGATTGGCTTTGTGGATAAGCTGCTTCTGGACTATCGGGACCTCTTCGATCGGGATCTCTACACCAAGGTCACCACGTGCAACCATCAGGCCATCGGCCATATCCAGTATGCCATCAATGTTCTTCAGGGCCTGGCTCCGCTCTACCTTTGCCACAAGGAATACAGAATGTCCCTGTTTCTCAGCATGGTACCTTACTTTCCCTATATCGGAACCAAGTTCAATGAACGATACACTGAAACAATTGACACCTTCGCTCAAAGCAAAATCCACGATCTCAAGGTCCCTTTCTGTGACAGGATCAAGCAAAAGGTTGGTCCCGGGTAGGTTTACACCTTTATGGGAGGAAAGCAGACCACCTACCAAAACCTCACACTCAGCTTCATTGTTACAAATGCCATTGCATCTCATCTGGATAAAACCGTCATTGAAATAAACGTCAGTGGGTTTGGAAATACAATAAGGAAGTTTATCAAAGTTCACAGGTATAAGGTCACGTGAACCCACGATCTTATCTGTGGTCAGTTTCACCTTGTCGCCTTTCTGTAGGGTAATGGGCTCATCCCGAAGCTCACCCACACGGATCTTCGGACCAGGCAGATCTGCCATTATGGATACAACGACATCCATTTCTTTACATAGCTTTTTGATGGTACGGATAACCTTTCCGTGACTCTCAAAGCTGCCATGGGAGAAGTTAATCCTTGCAACGTTCATGCCTGCAAGTATAAGCTCACGTAACACCTCTTCCGAAGAAGAAGCAGGTCCGATGGTGCATACAATCTTGGTCTTGTGATCAGGCAGCTTCATGGAAGTCATGATTAAACTATTAGCTGGCTGCCTTAAAGAATTAACTGTGTGAATGGCAATAAAAAAGAGTAGAGAGAAGAATCAGTTCACTTCGCTGGACTCTGCCTGATAGATAATTGAGTCCCTTGCATATGTTCCACGCTTTTTGGAAGGATTGGCAGCGAACAGATCGTTCATCTCCAGTGAAAGGCCTGCAAACTTTTCCTGAAGCATATTTATATAAGCTGTCAATTCGGTGATCTGAGTATCAAGATCTATGATCTGCTCGTCCTTTTCCTGTAACTGACGTTTAAGTCCCTCGATCTGTCTCTGAATTTCCTTGAATGGATCATTTTCCATAAATAGCACCTCTTAAGAGATCATAACATCGATGATAGAGATATGATGTTTCCATTAATGGCAACTTAACGGATAAAGGTTATTATTCGTTAGCAGCTCATAAACAAATTGAAATGCCAGAACCTATCCAATAACAAAAAACAACTTGACTATTCTCATAATAATCATCATGGAAATGTATTTATTAAAAGAGGTGTTAAAAAATTCAAGAACTTAAGTACATTTTTCGTCAATAGATGAGAGTATATGCAACCTTTGTCTGCTATATAAAATGTTAATACAGGTGATCATAAATTGACAGGCAATTTACCCAAAATACTGGTTGTAGATGATGAGATAGATAATCTTGAAATGATGGAGGGTTATCTTTCAAATGAATATGAGATCGCTACGGTCAGCACTGGTAAAGAAGCATTGGAAAAAGTTCCTCAATTTCAGCCTGATGTTATACTTCTGGACATCCTTATGCCGGTAATGGATGGTTTTCAGACCTGCAAGATACTAAAAACAAGTGAAGAAACAAAGTTTACCCCGATTATCCTTGTTACGGCACTATCCGGGAAAGAGGACCGGATAAAAGGAATTGAAGCCGGTGCAGATGAGTTCCTGACAAAACCCTTCAATGCACTTGAACTTAGGAGCCAGATCAGGTCCCTCCTTAAACTTAAGCAGCAACACGACCTTTTACTTGAAGAAAGGGATACAGCCCAGAAATAACACCTATAGTCTGGCTTACAAAGAACAAAAGTTCAGATATACCTTCTATCGACCCTTCAGAGATCTTTAAGCTTCATCCTACCATTGCGAACTTCATGAAAAAAGCGAATAAAGGGATCATACTCTTGGACGGACTGGAGTATCTTATACTTGAAAATGATTTCAAGTCCGTTGTCAAACTTATCGAACAAACAAATGACAGTGTAATGGTATCTGATTCCATGTTGATCTTTAATGTTGATTCTAACATCTTCGAGCCAAAAGAATATCACCTCCTTAAAAGATGGATGAGACCATTAGAAGAAGAGATCTAAATCTTTAAAGGGGTTAGAAAATGGAATTCGAGATATCATACGCTATCGATTTACCCCAGCCAATAAGCAGCATGAATGCCCAGCTTCTTTCATGGGAACATGGTGTTGTCAGCTTTACAGAAAATGAGATATGGTTCCCTACAGAGACAAGCTGGAAAGTAATACCTTTTAATTCAATAGAAAATGTAGGAATTGATGTTTCACCTGCACTTATAAATGACATATGTAAAGAAAGCGGTTATTTCGATGAGCTGATACTGAATTACAGGAAAAGTTCCCTGTTTGGCTCCTCATACATAAAACATTCTATGGTCTTTGCCGGCACTTCAAGTGACCTTGAAATGATAAAAGAACATCTGACCGAAAAGATCGGGTTACGGGTCAGTACCATTTTTGAAGGCCTAAAAGAGGAAGAAATAAAACTCTTAAGCCTGCTGGCAACTGAAACTAAAGACATAAATCTATACTTGCCGCTTATCTCTGAAGATAGAAGCGTACTACAACGTGCTTTTGAAACACTAAAAAAAGGGGACTTGTAGATAGATCCGCCAGAATAACACAACAGGGTCAATATTATCTTGAGAAAACAAAAGGAGTTTCGGACACTGACATACAACAAATAATTCCATTCACAAAGGAAACTGAAGCCCAGGATATAATTGAGGTCCTGAATCCAAAAGATACCATTGTCCAATTCACAAAGAAATATGAATATTCATTTACCACAGGCTCTGTATTCCTGGAAGATCTGTGGCGTTACATTATGGTTCCGGAGGTAAAGGAGATAGGTTTGAAGATCATGGACATCAATGAACCTTCTCTTCATATTCAAACCCGTACCGGTGCAGCAATAAATATCGAATCCGAAAATTTAAAGGTCATCTTCGCCCTGGAAAGAATATAAAATGCAGATGAACATATTCAAACAAGACTGATGACATGTCTTTATCTGGGAATAAGTAAAGATTATGATATTGCAAACACATTGTATTATACGCCGGAAAAACTTAGTTCACAGCTGAAAGACCTACACATTAAGGGGCTTATTAAAAGTGATAAGACCTTATCGACCAATGGTCTTGAAAATATCAGACATATCCTTAACTTCGAAAGAAAAGATGATGAAAAACAATTCCATCAGGCTCTACAGTAATAATAAATTGACTGATGAAGTCCGGAAAAGATAACAACAATATTCAATAGTAAAATGGTGGTATTCGTGAGGTTTATAGATACAATTGAAGGTCTTGATGATATATTTAAAACAGACATCCCAAAAGGAAGTGTAGTCCTGATAACAGGCCCTCCCGGAAGTCTCAAATCCGGACTTGTATTCTCGATGCTTTCAAAATATCTGGAAAATTCCGGTGAATATGGAATTTACATAACTCTTGAGCAAAGCAAGAAAAATCACCTTGAGAACATGAGAAGTATGGGAGTGGAGCTTCCAGACAATCTCACAATATCAGATTTTACTGACTATCGCCTCCAATATGATGAATTTTCAGGAGACCTGCTAAATCTTATCGAGACAAACATAATACAGTACAAGAATAAACTGGGAGACAATTTCACCTGCCTTGCTCTGGACTCCCTGGGTGCACTTTATTCATTGATGGATGTTGAACCACGCCTGCTGAGAAAGAGGCTCTATCACCTGATAGAACCTCTGAGGAGAGAAGAACTTACTACGTTCCTTATTCTGGAAATGGCCGATCCTAACGGACCCAACCATGAATTTGAAGGTTACCTTGCAGACGGCATAATTGAACTTGGAGTACACACAAAAGAAGATAGTACAAACCGATACATAAAAGTCAAGAAAATGCGTGCATCAGCACATAGTATGGATCCGCATATCCTCACAGTTTCAAACAGTGGGCTACAGATATATAAAGGAACCATTTTCTGATCAGGGGCAATTAGCTACCTGGAAATTTGAAACGGATATTTTGAAAATAACCGTATAATGGTTATTCCTTATCCACAAGTTCCGCATCTTCGATCACGACATTAGCAGTGTACTCATCGCGTTCCACAAGCCTGAAGTCGTTAATCTTAATTTTCTTTTTGAACATAGGGGCATCGGTAACAAAGCTCTCGAACTCCCCGCCCTCGCCTGCGATGTTTAGGCCGATCTTCTCGTTGAGCCTAACAAGTTTATCCACATCACTGCCTGTTATTGTCCTGCCAACCCAGCTGCTGTTCAGCCCATAGGCCGCAATACTGCTGAAGATGAACTCAAATCCCTTATCCAGAAGCTCTCGCATCTCCTGTTCCTGATCTATATGCCATAGCGGGGAGAATGACTCCAGTCCAAGTTCATTGCATATCCTCTCGATCCGGTCCTTCTGGTAATTGGAATACAACGCACCGGTCACGATACCCTCGATGCCGAACTTTTCCTGAGCCTGTAAGATGGCGTTTTTCAGATCCTCCAGCTCAAGCTCCTTCTCACCTTCGGTAAATGTTTCCAGCAAAGGCAACTCCATGGCTTCCGCCTGAAGTCTTGCAAGGTCGATATTTGGAGTATGGAACATATAAGAATCAGGATTTTTGCTCTTGATGGTGATCAGGCATTCGATGGAACTGCCCCTATCCTGCATGATATGCAACGCATAATTAGAATCCTTGCCTGAACTGAAAAGAACACCCAGTTTCACTCTATCATTCTCCTGAAAAACTATTGATATATTCTGTCTTGCTGACAAAGCCGGCCCTCTTTGCCAGTTTTGCCAATGCCTTGTCGAAACGGCTTCCATATTGTGCAGCTTTCTTACGGCGTTTCGTGATGATATCCGGCAGGCCAAGCACCTCGCCAACCCTGCGCAGGATCACTTTGTTCATGTCATCGGACATCTTGAACTCTTCCGGAACGGAAAGTGAGTACTCCACAAACCTCTCATCAAGATATGGCAGTCGTATGCTTATTCCGGTGAACGCTGCAACCGTATCATCTCTGTAAGTGTTCACTTCATGCATTTCAAGGATATCCTTAAGACAATCCCTGTTTATTCCGTCAGACTTCTTGTAGCGGTCGTATCCTGCAAAAAGCTCATCTGCTCCTGCACCTGCAAAGAGGACATTGATACCATCCTTCTTCGCTGCAACACAAACAGCATACATGGTCATTGCAACACCGGTCTTAGGTACACTGGCATCCTCGATGAGTGGTACTACCACCTTAAGATAATTCTCAGCTTCCTCAAGACCTATCTCATGGACCTTCAGATCAAATCCAAGATCCTCAGATATCCTTTTAGCACATAGGATATCCGGAGAGGGAACATCACCGGAAAGCCCCACCGTATAGCATATAACAGAAACACCCTTCTCTTCTGCGATCTCCTTACAGATTGATGCCAGGATCGTGGAATCAATTCCAGCTGAGAACATGACACCGAAATCCTCATCAGGAACACGTACTGAAACAGCATCTTTGAGCAGGACCAGTAACCTGTCCCTAACGTCGTATTCTGGACCCCCTACATCAGAAATTCCGGAAAGGAACTCGCGTTCATGTATGGTAATTGTATTGTCCCCGAGATCATAGCAAAGGATCTGACGGGGAGAAAGCTCCTTTACTTCACTGTAACCCACCTTTTCCAGGAACTTCTTCTCAGATGCAAAAGCAAGCCCTCTGGAAACATCGTACCATAGAGGCTTGATACCGATAAGGTCCCTGGCAAGATATACCCTGTCATTGACCTTACATGAAAATGCATAGACACCCCGAAGTTTACGGAGCGAGCTATCCAGAAAAGCAAGAGTTTCCGGAACATTTGAATCTTGAGATATTGTTTTTCTGATAGTTTCATTTAGGAAAATATCCAGGAATTCAACATCTTTAATGATAATATCGGAGGCATCAGACCTGTACCTGTCACAAAGGCCTTTCCATTCGTAGAGATCAACATCACAAACTGTAACAATATCGTTGTAGAATGTTGAAATATCACTCTTTATGGCAGCATAGGCTGTTGAAGCATCAAAGAAAGTGATCATCGAAGTATCGCCGGGAAGATCAGGGATATCAGAACCTGATGAAAATCTAAGAATTTGATCTTCTGTATAGATCAAAGCATCATAGCTATCACGTTTTTCCATTTCCCTGAAAATTGGAGCGGGGTCTGTTCCCGTACTTCCTGTATTAAAATAGCCTGCGATCCTACCCATGTAGTTGAAAGTACCTGTCTACCATATATCTATGTATCGGAGATATTTAAAGATCGGAAAGGAACTCTCGGGAAAAAGAACCTCCTGTCCAGAAAACTTGCTTCATTTAAACCTTCTATCAACATAAAAAAAGGAAAGTTGGAAAGAGAGAAAACGGAAAGAAAATGGGATAGAGTGGTAGTGGTCTTAATGGGATCAATGGCGATTCCCTTGAAAGTATTATCAAAAAGAACAACATGAAAACAATAAACCATCCGGGAATCGTTCTTTTCCTGAAGGTTTCCCTTTGTATGGCTGGATTCTAAACTGATACACGGATTCCGATACAGACCGATATGAATACCTTCGTTCTCACCGGTGCTGGTCTATCTTGACAGCTGGAGGGAGAGGAGACCGGGAATTGAAATGTACGATACAAAGTATATTGACCATTGAATATATATTCAAAGAATGCTCTATTATTCTGAAAGATACCTGACAGCTAATGCATCTCTATCAACATTGGCATTCCTGAAAAAGGTAGCTTACGTACTATTTATAAAAAAGGATGGAGTCGCGTTTGATGGAAGAGAAAGGGAAGACAATAGAAGAACTGTTCCATCTTGGTTTCCACGCAGAATATCCCGAAGAAAAAATAGAATACTATTCGGCAGTACTTGAATCAAAGCTCAGGGATCCCCGTTTATGGAATGATGAAGCTGTAGCACTTGTGTGGACAAACACCGGGATAGCCTACTGTGACCTGAGCGAATATAAGAAGGCCGTTTACTGTTTTGAACAGGCATTAGAACTTGATCCCCTCAATTCCGATGTATGGTATAACAAAGGAATTGCACATTCATACCTTGGTAAGTATAAAGAAGCGATCGAGTCCTATACTAAAACCCTTTCTATCAATGAAAGATATGATAATGCATGGATCAACAAAGGGATGATACATGATATACTGGGAGAGTATGAGGAAGCCATCAGTTGCTACGAGAATATACATGTCACAATGGAGATCGATCCAAAATATACCCTGGCATGGAACAAGAAGGGAGTTGCATATTACCACCTTGGAAAGTATGATGAGGCTATTACATGCTTTGCAAAGGTCCTTAATGCAGACCCGGAATATGAGGATGCAAAGAACAATATGACAAATGCAATGGCAAAACTGAAAGAGAACAGAGAACAATGAAAGACCTATAAATGCCAGATCGGTCTTATTTATAGAGATACACCATAAATAATTGTTCTTTCAATAATTTATAAAAATAATAGCTACAATAATTCTATTAATTATTCAAATTAATTAGCGATCAAGCAATTCAGAAATGAAGAAGATCTACAATACAAGACCTTACAGCAAGAGGGATCAATTATTTTCAACGAACTAAAGGATACTATCAGAATCTCCGTTTTACCACTTGCAAAGAACATTCCGATATCACCGAACATACTGACTATCATCGGGCTCCTGATCAGTATCATTGCAGCTTTCGAATTTGCCATAGGCGACCTTATCATGGGAGCGGTCTTCATAATGTTAAGCGGCATATTCGATGTCCTGGACGGTGCGGTCGCAAGAGCCTCAGGCAACATCACACCATTCGGAGGCGTTCTGGACTCTGTCTGTGACAGATATGCAGATGCGGTCATTTTTGCAGGCATGATCTATGGTTCTATTAACGGGAGCATCTATCAGGCTGCACTTCTGCAGGCACCTCTGTGGCTCTGGTGTGTTCTCGCACTGATCGGTTCATATATGGTCAGCTACACACGTGCCAGGGCAGAGGCCGCAGGATCAACCTCCATGAACGTAGGAGTTGCCGAGAGGTCTGAAAGGCTTATCATACTCGTGCTGGGAGCATTGACAGGATACATCCTTATAGCAGTAGCAGTTATAGCAGTGCTCGCACACGTCACCCTGATACAAAGGATCTTAAATGCAAAACAAACATTATGAAACAATAATTGATGTTAAAGCGATATTTTTAATTGCTTTATATCCATTATACCCCCTAATCACATTATTAGCAAGAACAGAGGATCAAAATGCAATATCGTGCAGAAGTAACAATTGAACTTAAGCCGGGAATGCTGGACCCGGAAGGTACTACCATCAGAAGAGCATTGGAGCACCTTGGATACCACACAAACGACCTGAGGACATCAAAGAGATATATCATTGACCTTGAAGAAGAATCCAGTGAAATGGCAGAAAAGAAGGTCGATGAGATGTGCCAGAAGCTTATCGCAAACCCGATCATCCACAATTACACCATCGAAATGAGGGAAGCTTAAATGACAATCGCCATCATTGAATTTGGTGGAAGTAATTGTAATCTTGATGTTCTGCACGTACTGGAAGATGTTGTCGGTGCAGATGCAGAACGTGTATGGTACAAGGAAACAGACCTTGACAGGTTCGAAGGTGCGGTGATCCCGGGCGGATTCTCTTACGGTGACTACCTGCGTTCAGGTGCTATAGCATCCCGTACACCCATCATGAATTCCGTAAAAAAGATGGCAGATGAAGGCAAGCCTGTCATGGGGATCTGCAATGGGTTCCAGATACTGACAGAATCAGGACTTCTCAACGGTGCCCTGACAACCAACAAATATCCGAAGTTCAGATGTGAGTGGACCAACCTTAGAGTTGAGACCACCGATTCACCATTCACTTCCGCTTTCAAGGAAGGAGAAATTATACGCATACCCATCGCTCACATGGATGGAAATTTCTATGCTGATGAACCAACCCTCTCAGCAATGGAAGACGAAAAACTTGTAGCCTTCAGATATGTGAACGATGAAGGCCGCGTGACCGATGAGGCAAACCCCAACGGCTCACAGGAGAACATTGCAGGAATACTGAACCAGAAGAGGAATGTAATGGGACTCATGCCCCACCCTGAGAGAGCATCAGAATCAATCCTCGGATCCGATGATGGACTCCGGATGTTCACATCAATGGTAGAGTATATTAGCAACAGGTAAGACTGCCTGAATATACTCCACTTTTTTATCGTTTTAATTCAATCCAATTCTACTAGCCTATTCTATTCCATTCAATTCTAGCTAGTTCGGTGATTTCTTGTTTTATTGACTATCCTTCTTACTTTTCAAGGATATTCTGTGCGGTCTTCCATGAATGCCTTACAATCTCCGGCAAGGAACCGTGCTCATCATACCACTTCTGCAGGAACTTCTTTGTCTTAGGATCCGAAGGATAACCGCTTCCAAAGTCAACACCCATATCCTTCTTTATCTCTTCAATGAGCTCATCGCGCCTGACCTTTGCTACAATGGAAGCGGCGGAGACCACCGGAAAAAGGTCATCTGCACCGTGCTTTGAAACGATCTTTGGAACTGTGGCATCAGGATGAGCCTTCATATAGTTTTCAAGAAGGCGTTTTCCGAAACGTTCTTCTTTTACATCCGCAGCATCAACATAGATCTCATCACCGGGAAGGTTCTCGATAACATTCCCAAAACCAAGGACCATGATGTCGTTCATGCTCATCAGTTTGCGAAGCTCATCTATCTGGCCGGGTGAGACCTCGAATACAAAATAATCATCGGCATATTTCCTGATCTGGGCTGCGAGATGTTCCCTCCTTTTCGGGGTGAGCTTCTTTGAATCTGCAACTCCCAGATTCTTGAAAGCATTGCTCTTGCTCTTATCGATCCTCACGCCACCAATGCACATAGGACCTATTACAGGTCCTTTTCCGGCTTCATCAATTCCCACGATCTTCATAAAAATCCCTTATATTGCAATGTCTGCGTCAACAGAACAACTACTCATACAAACAGGGTGAATATAAGGTAGCCGATTGTGATCATTACAATTGAGTGTTTCAGCCCTGAAAGTACATTTCCTTCACCCATTGCACCTGCCATAAGACCTGAGCTTAATCCCTGCAGGAGGGAAGCATGCATGAACAGGCGTGTGTATGCGTCAAGGTCAAAGTTCCCGAGGAAGCCTCCGGCCTGAGTACCTGCTTCGGCCATCTTTTCACCGGCATTGGCCATCTCTGCCAGGAAGGTCGTGGAGATGACGTATATGACACCGACGAACACGAAGAACGCAATGTAAATGATGACGATATAGATCATCATGTTCATTGAACGCTCACGTTTCATGGACTGCTCGGATGCAGCATCACGTGCTGCTACCAGAAGTACTTCACCAACATCGCCACTGGATTCGTTGGCCTTGGTAATAAGGGTCATCGAACGTGCGATCACATGGGTCCGAAGCCTGTTGGCAAACCTGATAAGGGAATCGTTGACGTTCATTCCCCAGAAGATATCCTTCCAGATCCTGTGAACCTCTTTACCAAAGTTACCTTTTCCTGAATTTGCCATCAGTTTTATGGAATCACGCAGGGTCATTCCAGTCTCATTGGTACTTGCAAGCTTTTTCAGGAAATCGGGGAACTGCTTTTCAAGGCTCTTCTTACGGTGAGATTTTACCTCATGGAAGATTGCAAGAGGTAAGATCACAATGAAAAGCCCAAGAACGATATAGTCATCAATAAACGCAACGGTATCTGTTGTTGTGTAAAGGTTCCCTTTGTTCAGCCAGAAGGGGATCAGAATTGCAAGGAATGCGACCGGTAATGTAACAGCAAGTGTGTAAAGCGGTTTATCCACCAATGGACTGAGCGGGTTCTCTATGAATTTTCTAACAGACAGTGACTTCTTGGACTTTGCGAGGTTCTCATACAATTCCCTTTCACGTACTTTTTCCTCGGTCTCATCGATAAACTCGCCTGCCTCGTTATAGACCGGCTCAAGATATTCCGGAATCTGTGGGATTCCATGGTCAAGCACTAAACTCGTAGGCAGTTCATCCGGTTCACCGCTCTCGCTTGGGGTGATGATACTTATCATCACGACGAACATAAGCGAACCGATCGGCAATACTGCATAGATTATGGCATATACCATTGTCTCTGAGCCTGAGCCCATGACGGCCATCATAACACCGAGTATGATAATAAAGAGAGGACCTGCAACGAATGCGGTTACATAGGACTCTGCCAGTAATGCCAGGGTCTCAAGGAAACCTTTCTGATCCACAATGGATTTTTGGAGGTACTGTTCAGACTTGTCCTGGAAATATCGTGGAATACTTCCACCACTGTCTATAATGGTCAGCAGGTTCTGCATCAGGTCCTGAAACCTTTCTGAAGGGGTTATGTCGCTGATGTTCGAGATAGCTGTCCTCAGGTCATGTCCGAAGTAATCCATCTCACGCAGGATAGCATCTATCTCTTTTGAAACCTCACCATAAGTGTCCTCTGAGCGGGCCAGTAGCCTGAACACCTCTATGATGTTCATCCCACCCTTGGAAAGAGCATACATGAAAGTTACAGCATAAGGCAAATGCCTGTCTATGTCGCCTTTGCGTTCACCAGCCTTGAATCCGGGGTAAAGCATGAACATTCCATAAGTGGTACCCCCGATAATTACGGCAAACAGGAATGTTATAAAGAGACTAATGAACAACGACTTGAATTGTAATATCCAGGCAGTGGACTGGCTGAACTCCAGATTAGTTATCGTTTCCGGAAGTCCGACCACACTGACAACAACATATGAAAGTATCAGACCCAGAATGACTCCGAATATACAGCAAACTACGGAATAGAAGATCGCATTCGAGACATACATCTCATATGAGAGCGGCACACGTGCCTGAAAAAGCTGCACCTGCAGATTCTCATATTTATCCTTCCTTGCCTGTATCCTGTCACCAAGCAATGCAAAAGGAATCTTCTTGAAGATAGTGATATAATCGAAGAATTTATCAAACGTACCATTATCCTTTTTTGGTCCTCCGGATATCTTGCGTTTGATATTGTCCAGGAATGAACCTTTTCGCTTACCTGAAGAAACATTGGTAGCACCTAGGCTACCGCCGTCATCTGAAGATTCGTGATCTGAACTGGTATCCATCTCGAAATCCGAACTGGTATCCGAACCTGATGTGATATATGATTCAGCGGAAGCATCCTGAAGACTCTTCTGATCTTCAGTATCAGCAGCAAAATCAGGAATTTCTTCCTGAATTTCATCTTCATGGATTTTTTCCTGAGATATGTCTTCTGTCACCTAACCACTCCAGAGGCATATTATACCATATTCAATTCCTTCAGGATCTTTTCAGGTTTGGACTGGTAGGAATTGATAATATTAGAGATCTCCTTGAAGTCCTCGATCTCATTATCTACCATATATTCCAGTATGCGCTGCCTGTTCTTCAGTTCCCGGCTCACGTCCGCTGCGCCCCAGCCTCTTCTCATGCGGATATCCATCAATGATTTTGAATCTCCTGTCCTGTGGAAGCTGTCGGTGGAAGAATCCCATACAAAGACATCATTTGTCCTTACGTTTCGTGTATTCGGATCAATATCAATGATCTCCACGACCTTAAGGTTCCTCCTCACACGCTTGCCCATGGAATAGGTCTGTGCCTGGATGCACATGATATCCAGTGCCTGTATCATATTACGCGGGACACTGATAGGCGGGTTTTCAAGCCTGTGAATTGCAGAAGGTACGGAATCTGCGTGCATTGTCGAGAAGGTCGTGTGTCCTGTGGACATTGCCTGGAACAGTGTAAGCGCTTCCTTACCACGAACTTCTCCCACAAGGAGATATTCAGGACGCTGACGAAGTGCAGCTTTGAGAAGATCATACATATCCACCGAACCACGGTCGTCCGCAGTGAAAGAATCCCTTGTAACACCAGGGATCCAGTTTGGATGAGGCAATTTCAGTTCCCTTGTATCTTCAAGGGAGATGATCTTTGCCTTTTCAGGAATGAACAGAGATACAGCATTCAAAGAAGAGGTCTTACCGGATGCGGTACCACCTGCATAGATCAGGCTCTTGTTGTTCTCAATGCAAAGCCACAGGTATGCCATACATTCAGACGAGAATGTTCCCCACTTCAACAGATCCACCGGAGTTATAGGTACCTCACTGAACTTCCTGATAGTGAACGTACTTCCATGCGTCGTAACGCTGGTACCAAGTGTCATCTGGATCCTTGAGCCGTCAGGCATGGTTGCATCGACCATCGGATCTGCAACAGAAATGTGCTTCCCGCTCTTCTGGGCAAGTTGTATTATAAAGGAATTAAGTGCCTTTTCATCAAAGCTGATGTTGGTCGCAATGTTCTGATAGGTGCGGTGATAAAGGAATATTGGCTTGCTGTGGCCATTCCCGGAAATATCCTCTATCGAATTATCATTCATCAGGGGATCGATCTTGCCAAACCTGATAAAATCACGTTTGATGTAGTAGAATACCTTATCCAGCATCGCAGGAGTGATCTCAATTGCATAATCCTTGATTATGTGGCGGATCTCATTCTCAAGAACAGCTTCCCTGTCCTCAGTCTCATCAATATCCTCAACAAGGAGCTCATTGTGAAGACGATCCGTGATCTCGGTCAGGAATACCTTTTCAAAATCAGAGAGAGTAGGCTCGACAACATAATAGATGTGATTGTTCAGATCTTCATTATAAAGAATAACAATAAAGACATAAGGCTCACTGATCCAGTATCTGTCTAGTTCCTCATAGCCTTCGACACCAGTAAATTCAGATAGAGGGCCGTGGAGTTCCGGATCATAAGCTCCGATCTCTTCATTTTCCCTTCTGAAGAGGTTCTTTATTTTGTCCCTGATACCGATCTTCTCAGTGGGAGCAGGCAACTTATCATCCGCAGAAGATACTTCATCCGGAAGGTCATATTCAGGAACACTACTTTCCGTATCATTACTTCCAGACATGGTTTCCCCGGAAACGTCTGAAAGTTCAAGTGCCGGATCTTCAAGTCCATCATCTTCGGAGGCTTGCGGTTCGCCGGCAAGATGGAGATCAGTATTACCATTAAAAGAGACGTTGTCAACACTTTCTTCTTCTGTAAGCTCAATATAAACTTCAGGAACAGTCCCTGTTATACTTTGCTGCTTCTCTTCAGATAGACCATAATCTGCCGGATCAATGGTAACTGGCTCAAAGCCCTCTGGGTAACCGCGCTTTGTTTTCCGTTCTTCAGAATCGTGAGTGGACTCGTTCACAGAACTTGAAAATTTTCTGGATTTTGGCAAAAGGATACCGAATTCCTCATCCTGAACATTACCAGTAGTAGTGCTTTCAGGAGCATAGCCAGAAGATCTTCTCGAACTGCTTCTTGGTGTCAGTATAACAGCTTCAATATCATCTTCATCAAGATCCTGAGCGTTACTTTCTGCTTTTGCCCCGTCAGCTTCATATTCAACGACGTCATTTCGGTTCGAATCATCACTCTCGTCCATTTTTTCGTACATAAGGTTTTCACCCACCTCTTTTGCCATTGTTACACCGCAAGAAACTGTGATATGTTATGCACAGCGAAAGTCATTATGATAATAATAATGAGAACTATTGTTGATATACACTATTGAATTTATTCTATTTAAAGGAGCACCTCATAAAGAAATTTGATGAAAAATATTAAATCAAAAGCTACACATGTTCGTTCCATTATCAATTTTACAATCGGTTCAAATTGCTAATGGTCATATAAGATGACCGCGGAGATACCTATATGCCAATAATTACCCTACAATATGAGGATCTGGAATCGCTCACACGTTCAGATAAGGATACCATAATCGACCGTGTACCAATGATAGGTGCAGACATCGAACGTATCGAAAAAGAGTCCATAGATATCGAGTTCTTCCCTGACCGCCCCGATCTCTACAGTGTGGAAGGAGTAGCCAGAGCAATGCGCGGATTCATGAACATCGAAACAGGCCTTTGCCAGTACGATGTCGCATCATCGGACGTAATGATCGAACTTGATGAACAGATCGAAAAAGTACGTCCGGTACTTGGCTGTGCGGTTGTAAGGGGGATCACATTTACATCCAGTTCCATCAAGTCCCTGATGGACCTCCAGGAATCACTTCACTGGGGACTGGGAAGGAACAGGAAGAAAGTCTCCATTGGTGTCCACGATATGGCAAATATCACTCCGCCATTCAAATACCAGGCAGTTGACCCGGATTTTAAATTCGTACCACTCGACTTCACAGAGCCAATGACAATGGATGAGATACTTGCAGAACATCCAAAGGGAGTACGCTTTGCAGACATCCTTGAGGGTATGGAGAAATACCCATTAATAACCGATTCAAAGGGAGATGTACTTTCATTCCCACCTATCATCAATGGAACGCTCACAAGAGTGGAAGAGAGCACAACAGATCTTTTCATTGATGTCACCGGCCTGGGAGATGCAGTCTACACTGCACTCAACATCGTAGTGACCGCACTTGCAGAGAGAGGCGGCAGGGTCGAATCTGTGAAGATCGTTTACCCGGACGGAACTGAAAAAGTCACTCCTGACATGACACCTCGCGACCTTAAGCTCCCAAGGGCCGAGATCGATGAACTGATCGGTTTTGAACTTTCCAATGATGAGATAATCAACGAGCTGGAAAGAATGGGATTCGGTGCAAGCCTTGCTGACAACGGGGAGAGCTTTGACGTAAAGGTACCATGCTACAGGGCTGACATATTGCACAACTTCGATGTGATCGAGGATATTGCCATTGGATACGGCTTTGATAAAATCCAGAGCGAGTTCCCAAAGAACGCAACTGTCGGATGTGCACACCCGATCTCCCTTACAAGCAGTGCAATGCGCGAGATAATGGTAAGCCTTGGATACTCAGAGGTCATGCCTTTCACACTCACCAGCCAGAAGGTGCATTTTGAGTGGATGTGCCGTGAAGAGACAGACGATGTAACTTTCGTACTCCATCCAATAAGCGAAGACCAGACGATGGTCAGGACCACCATCCTGCCAAACCTCATGGAGATCATCTCCCTGAACCAGCACCATGAACTTCCACAGCGCATCTTCGAGGTAGGAGAGGTGGTTGTGAACGCAAAGAACAGGCTGCACCTTTCAGCTGCGTCAATTCATGCGCAGGCAAACTTCACAGAGATCAGAGAGGTCCTTGATGCTGTGATGAGAGAAAGGGACATAGAATACGAAGTTACAGAATCAACAGATCCTGCATTCATTGAAGGCAGGCGTGCTGACATCATTGTAGATGGTAAAAAGGTCGGAGTAATGGGAGAACTCTATCCGGGAGTTATCGTCAACTTTGGCCTAGGTCAGCCGGTGGTTGGTTTTGAGATCGACCTGACAGAATAAGACCAGGTTTTAGATTCAATTTCCCGGATGAACTCCGGGATCCTTTTTTAAATTATTTTATTCACCTGCTCAAGCATGAGAGTGGACAACAATCCAAAAACATATCCTATATAGTGTCCCAGACTGTTGATAATTCCGGTTTCCCTTACAACCTCTTCAGGTATTAACAAAGGGAGACCTACCAGGAAATATATGAGGAGCAGATAAACGATCAGGGAATAGAACATGATAAGTTTCGATGAACTCCGACCTAACCCTGATCCGAAAAATGAATGGAGTTTCAGGGATACCTGATCAAAGAAAGACCTGTTGAGATATGCAGTGATCAGCAGAAGTACAGAAATTGACAGGTACATGTAAATCGATACATGCAAGTGAAAGATCACCAGGAAAAGGTTCAGGAATATCAAAAAGTAAACGAACTCATGCCCAACCTGCGGATAATAATATTTCTTGCAATACCTGTAGAAAACAAACATAAGGTAAGCTACCAGTGCACTCACGATCCCCGAATATCCCTGCACAGGAAGTAAAAGACCTGTGAAGTAAACCATTGAAAATGAAACAATAAATGGCAATATGAAAGAAAACAACAGGAAAGAGATAATGAAAAACCTCCTGTCGGTCTCAAAGTTGATGATAAGGAACATAATGACCAGATACGAGATCACATTCCCCATCAGATGCGAATATGAGGAATGGACATAATTTGACAAAAACAGGGTTTCTATCTTAGGGTCAGATGGAAAGAGAATAAGATGGTCAAACTTCAGATAATCCGGCAGGATAAACAGCATCAGAAGGAGAGATGGAATGAAAAGGAACAAAAGAAAGATATCCGTATCCTTCCACCCAACACTAAGGAAGTGGAATTTATTGATCCCTTCTTTCAGACTTATATCCATATATCTTAATTGTCTGCAATACATTATAACTTTTTGATAATTGGATCGATACAGAATTGACCTTCAGTAATAAGAAAGATACAAGATAATGACAAGATCGTAAATAGAATAGAATAGAACGGGCCCGCCGCGATTCGAACACGGGTCAATGGGTCTCTTCGGGGAATGATCCACTTCGAAGCCCATGAGGATATCCTGGCTACCCTACGAGCCCTTTAAGAATTGAATTGCGTTGTATCATTGCGATGTTTTGTATTAAACCTTTCTATCGCAGAAGCTTTGCCATCGATCCAATTTGCCAGATCCCGTTTACTTTACCCTCACACCCAGTATCAGGCTTGCATATCAGACCTGCCAATCTTATTTGCTCATACTTGCATATCTCACTTGCCTATCAGGGAATACTGCACCATCACAGCTATCGATATTAGAACAATTCCCAGTATCCTACTAAAATAGTTCTCAAAGAACACACGTAACCTGTCTTGGCGAAGATACATCAAGCGGGAGCCGATCTGCCCACCCACCAATGCGGTCACACCCATCCCACCAAGCAGGAAGAAATCGATCTCCAGACTGCCTATATGAGAAAGGAAGCCAAAAAGGGAGGAGAAGAGGACAACCAGGGAGGAGGTTGCAGGCGCAGCTTTTATCCCAAATCCCAGAAGCAATAATGCCGGTACCAGGAATGTGCCTCCGCCGATCCCGAGCATTCCTGCAAGTATCCCGATGAAAAGCCCAAGAGCGATCCCAAGAACCAGACGTTCTTTTCGGCCGGCCTTAATCCCGCATTCTGATTTCCCGATCTTTCTTGAGAATATCATAATGAGCCCTGCAAGTGCCACTATCAGACTGAATACTGTGAGTATTGTGTTTTCAGGGACGGACTGTGATACGAAGGCTCCTAATGGAGCAGCGATCGCTGAGGACACTATAAATGGAGCAGCTGTGTGAAAGTCTACCATCTTTTTTTTGATATAGGTCATGGAAGCTGAAAAAGTGGTTACGACATTCAACAGTAATGCAATTGTGATCGCTGTTAAAAGGTCCATCCCGAGCCAGTAGAGAAGTGGCACATATATGATAGCTCCACCCATCCCCAGAAAAGAGAAAAGGATCGAAAGGCAGAAAACTATGACAAAATAGAGAAATGGTTCCATGAATGTTCTTCCACCGAATGATCAATCCTGTTTTATGAAAACGTTCCTGAACTTCTCGATCTGTTCCCTGCTTCCAACCACTGCGATGGTATCCCCCACCCCCAGCACGAAGGAAGATGGAAGGGAAGAAGTAACAGAACCATTTCTATCCACACCGATGATACGACAATCGAACTTATTGATAAGATCCAGTTCACCTATGCTCAGGTCAGCCATAGATGAACCCTCTTTAAGCTGGAACTTCTGTATCTCAATACCCTCATAGAGGACAATATCTTCATAAAACTGGTGACAATCCGCTTTTGTACAGGTGGATGTGATCCTGGCTAGCAGTTGACCTGCAACAATTGAAAGCGAACCTACATAGTCAGCACCTGCCTTGTAGAGCTTATCAATGGAATTCACAGAATTTGCACGGGAGAATATTATGCAGTCCGGTTTCAATCCACGTGCCATGAGAGTTGCAAAGATGACCTCAGTATCGGTATTCAGTGTGATGATAACAGTTGATGCCTTTTCAATACCTGCTTCCTTGAGAACAGACTCATCGGTACCGTCACCAACAACATACTCAAAATCAACATTTGAGAATCCTGCTTCGTTTTTGTCTACAACTGTGAAATGAACAGCATTTTCAATAAATACTTCAACTATACGCTTTCCGACATCCCCATAGCCAAGTACTATTAAATGTTCATTTGTTATCATGATCATCATTCCTTTAATCGGTAAGCTTACCTAATTTCTGAAGCTGCTCCATGCTTCCCACTGCAATAATGACAGTATTTTCCTTTATGACATCGCCCGGATTGATGTTAAACGTAAGCTGTCCACCTTTTCTTAAGCCTACAATGGTAGCTCCGGTCCTCTCATGAACATTTGCCTGTGCAAGCGTCTTCCCGATCAACGCACTCTTTGAATATATCGGCAGCTCTATGATCCTGCAACCTTCAAAGAACTCGGTAGTACCGAAGAGCACACCAAGATACGGGTCAGCAGCTTTCTTCCCAAAGAAACGACCCAGGACCAGTTTAGGCGATATGACACGGTCAGCGCCTGCATACTTCAGGTACTTGATCTTGGAAGCATCCTCTGCTACGGCTATGATCCTGACATCACTCACTTTCCGTGCAGTAAGAACAATATTCGCGTTCTCGTTATCGGACTGGTTTGCAATGAGAAAACGGGCGGAATTAACGTTAGCGTTCTCAAGTGTGCCCTCATCACTCGGATCCCCGTAGATACAGGAAATGTTCTCTTTTGTCAGACTCCGAAGAACTTCGTCATCATCAGATACAATGACAAATTTTGTGTTCTGCTCTTTGAACTCTTCTACAAGGGTCTCCACAAGCGGGTTATATCCGCATACTATGATGTGGTCAGAAAAATTCTTTGGAACCTTTACAGCAAGTGGCAGTTTCATGGTCTTCTCGAACCATGGAGTTATGACCAGTGTGATAAGTATCCCAAAGAACAAGGGAATACCCGACAACTGCACAATAATGGAGAAGATCTTCCCGACTTGTGACATGAAGACTATATCACCATAACCGACCGTGGTCACGGAAGCCATTACCCAGTAAAGCGCATTTACCAGATTTGCATATTCATACTGGCCCTCGTATACCATCAGATGCATAAAGATAACCATATAGACCAGTACAATACCAATGGATATGGCAATATAAGCTGCAATAGATGAAGTCAGGATCTTCGGATATCTCATCACATTCCCTCTCATATCGTTTTGTGCTTAGAAGATAGAGGTTTAAGGTACCCCTGTAAATGCTTTTAGTGTATTTGCTACTTCCTTTCGGTCTTTGTTATTTTCCCAATCGATATTTACTGGCCATTCTGCTGCCTTTCAGAGAAACCTCAGAAACCATGCACAATATATGGTCCGAATATCATGAAAAGGAAGGATATGAGGATCACAAATGTGAACGTTGCTGCTATAGCTGCTGAAATATTCGTTGCCCTTTCCTCATCCGATATGATCCTGCCTACAAAGGAGCGGACATAGTCCTTGAAAACATGACCTCCGTCCAGGGGAACCGCAGGGAGACAATTGAAAAGGCCTACATAGAAGTTAAGCCAGCCTACCCATAGGAGAGTGTTCGCTATCCAGAAAACACCTATACCAAGTGGCTCACCCCATCCAACCGGATGGTAGAACTGTGCCAGCGTACCACTAAAACCCGGAAAACCTTCACCTGCAAATCCGACTATCGGAAGTCCAAGGAGAATAATCCAGCCGGCAAAACCAGTCATCATTGAAGGGATCGAGCGCAATGCTTCAAGGTATGCCTTTGCGGGGAACTCGCCAACAGTAATGCCAAGAGGAGCTATTGCAAGTCCGTTCGAACCATAATAAACACCAAGGAAGCCCTTGTCAGGGATGCCGTCGGGATGCGGAGCCAGCTCGACCTCAAAGAATACGGAAGAAACATTCTCTTCCGGACTGTCAGCCCTTATAGTTTCCACAAGGATGGTCTGACCTGCACTGGTCGAGTTCATGAAGATCACAAAGTCATCTGATGAATTGATCCGGGTGTCATCAATATTGATGATCATCATA
This sequence comes from Methanococcoides mangrovi, assembly GCF_052057775.1. Taxonomy (GTDB): domain Archaea; phylum Halobacteriota; class Methanosarcinia; order Methanosarcinales; family Methanosarcinaceae; genus Methanococcoides. The sequence goes on from NZ_CP195121.1 coordinate 2,177,043, forward strand.
CCCCCTTCGATACCAGCGGCTTCTGCGGGTGAATCCGGGACCACATCATTTACATAGATCCCCTTTACACCCTTTCCGATCTCTTCACCGACCTGAACATCATAGACCGAAACCACATGGTCCCTGGCAGCGTGTACCTCTACTACAGTACCAGGTTCAACGCTGCTCATGTAAAGCAGGATGTCATTTGCTTTTTGGATAGGAGTATCATCGATCTGTGTGATGACCATATTATTTTGTATTCCTGCGATCTCTGCAGGGGAATCAGGAGTAACGTTGACTATCATAGCATCGCTAAGAGGTGATATAGCACCAAGCACCGGACCGAACAACAGTATCAGAGCTATTGCTGCAACCACGAAATTGGACATGACGCCTGCTGCCAGTATCCTTGCTCTCTGCTCCCTCGTGGCAACTTTGTTTTTGTCAGGTTCTTTCTCCAGACCAAGGACCCTTCGCTCGATGGGACCTTCGGTTATATCCGTCCCTTTACCACGGTCATCTTCCTTCTTCACCCCGAAAAGCTCTTCCTCATCCGGCTCGGCGAACCCACCGATCGGAACGATAGCGAGCAGGATACCCATGGACTTGACCCTGATGCCTTCCACCTTACACAATATCGCGTGTGAGAACTCATGGACCACAAGTGTGACCAGAAGGGCAATCACCCCCCAGGAAAGAGGTATGAACTCATTTATACCCGGGATCAGGAAGATGTTCCTTGCCTCATTGAACTTACCGGGCTCTGGTAGTGTATTATCGCCAATTGATGATAGCATGGCAACATCCGATACAACTATAATGAGGAACATGGCGAACATACCGATGAACATCAGGACTATGCCTATGTTTGCGAACAATTTCCACGTGCTTTTAGGCCTTGCAAGGAAGTCCAGCAGCTTCTGCCCCCTTAGTGTCCTTATCATAAGTACAGGACCATAGGTAGAGATATTGTATCGCTCAAGTATGCCCTTTTTGTCGAGGATCGAGACGATGACCCAGTACAAAAGGAAGAATGCTATTAAAATCCTGGTTTCTATCAACTGAATTCTCCGGAATTATAGATCTGTAATAAACAATGCCTTTTCAACTAATCTGGTATCTGTTCGTATAAAAGATATGCTATTAACAGTAAAAAGCTGAACAGGTACTGTCAAAACATATCGGACGAGAAAGCACCGAACTGCTGGGCAAAGTTCAGCTGATCAACTTCTTCCCAGTCCTCAGCGATCATCCCATCCTCTATACGCGTGATGGTGATACCGGTAAATCTCACATGTTTGCGTGTTGGGGGAACTCCCTGGAAGTCAGCCAGATGTGTACCGCTGGCAGTCCACCTTGTTACCACCTTGTCACCTTCAGCAATCACATCATTGATAGTGAACTGAAGATCAGGAAGAGCTTTATGGATCGATTCCATAAAGTCCATCAAAGACTCAAGATCCAGATCCTCACCACCAAAATGCATTTGATAACCCGGGCTACACTTGTCTGTAAGTTGTTTAGGATGCCAGCCCTGATCCGAAATTCCCAGGACCAGTTCCTTGTTCCTTTCTTCAATACTGCGAGGATCAAAGGAAGCATCTTTTTCAGGCATATCTGTAGTCATCACAAAACACAATTACCTAATCTTTAATAAATATATTTCAAAGAAAAACGAAATTTACGCCAAAAACGATCTGCTTTACACATAAAAGAACAAAATATAAGCTAGCGACAGATAAGTTTATAACAAATACTGTTATTTCTGGTAACGTATTTCTCGAATGCGGGAGTAACCAAGTGGCCAACGGTGGCAGACTCAAGATCTGCTCGTGTAGACGTTCGGGGGTTCGAATCCCTTCTCCCGCACCACTTTAAGGTGATCTTTTTTGACCGGCAAGATAACTTATGATGCTGCAGTTGAAGCCACTTTCAACATAATAAAGGAAGCCGAGACAATCCTTCCGGAAGATGTGGTAAAGGCTCTTGAAACAGCAAAAGAGAACGAATCGAGCGACGTTGCGATATCGCAGATCGAAGCGATCCTCAAGAACATCGAGATCGCAGGAAAAAACAGTGTTCCACTTTGTCAGGATACAGGTATCCTCATATTCTACGTTGAGATAGGAAGGGAGCTGAACTTTGACTTTGACCTTAAGGGAGCTATACTCGAAGCTACCAGACAGGCAACCATTCAGGTACCTTTAAGGCCAAATGCCGTCGACCCGCTTACCCGAAGCAACAGCAGTGACAACACAGGCGAAGGACTACCGGACATCAAATACGATTTCGTTGATGGAAAACAACTGAAGATAACAGTGGCTCCTAAAGGTGCCGGCTCAGAGAACATGAGTGCACTGAGGATGATGAACCCCACTGAGCTTGAAAGCATCAATGACTTTATCGTTGAAACTGTCCTCAATGCAGGAGGCAGACCCTGTCCGCCAATTATAGTAGGTGTGGGGATAGGAGGTTCTTTCGACAAAGCTGCAAGGCTTGCAAAATCCTCCCTTTTGCGAAATGTGGATGATATGGACGATGAAGAGAAGGAAATCCTTGCCAGGATCAATTCACTTGGTATTGGACCAATGGGACTTGGTGGAGACACCACCGCACTTGCAGTCCACATTGGAAGGTCCTACTGCCACACAGCATCCCTGCCTGTGGCCATCAATATCCAGTGCTGGGCAAACCGGCATGCTTCGGTGACCCTCGGAGGTGAGGAATAAATGGAATACCACCTCAAAACACCTCTTAAGGAAGAAGAGATCAGGCAGCTCAATGCCGGAGATATTGTCTACATCACTGGTACCGTCCTGACAGCACGTGATGAAGCACATGCACGAATACTCGAGATGCATGAGGAAGGAAAGGAACTGCCATTCGACCTTGAAGGAGCTGCCATCTACCACTGCGGACCCCTGATGCGGCGGATCGAAAAAGAAAAAGATGCACAGGAAGCAGCAGGTGAAGAAGAATGGACCGTCGTCGCAGCCGGACCTACTACAAGTGACAGGATGTCAAAGATGACACCCGAGCTTCTTGAGCATTATAATGTCCGTGCCCTCATTGGAAAAGGTGGAATGAACAATGTGGCTGAAAGCCTGAGGGGGAAATGTGTCTACCTTGCATACACGGGAGGATGTGCAGCACTGGCAGCAGGCTCCATAAAGAAGGTTCCGGGAGTTCACTGGCCTGACCTTGGTATGCCGGAAGCCGTATGGGAACTTGAGGTCGTTGAGTTCGGTCCGCTTATCGTTGGCATCGATACTAAAGAGAACGATCTGTTCACATCTATAAAAGAAAAAGCAAGAGAGTCCTTCTTAAAGAAGTGAGCTCTCAATATCCTATTTTTTTGTTCGATCTTTTCGACATCATACATTATTGACCGCTCAGCCAGAAGTACCCTCCGATCATAGGATGAGGAAGCATACCCAGGCGATGAATGTCAGTATGAACGAGTGTTTCAGACCTGCAGATATCCTGTTCTCTCCCAGTTGTCCTGCAACAAGGCCACTCATGAAACCTTGTATTATTGATGCATGGAAAAGGACACGAATGAAGTTGTCAGGATCGAAAGATCCTATGAAACTGCCGCCTGCGGAAGATCCTGCCACAGCCTGACTTGCCTCGAACATCACAGGTACAAAGCGTGTGGAAAGCATCAATATGACAAAGATGAACACAAAGAAGGCTATGTAGCTAATGACAACATAAACCGCCATATTACCACGGCGTTCCCTCTCAAGCACCTTCAGTTCACTTGCATCTCTTGCAGCAGCTTCAAGTACAAAGGACACACGACCCCCTGCACGGCTTGCCTGTGTAATAAGAGCGACTGAACGAGATATGAGAGGAGTGTTCATCCTCTTTGCGAAGTTCTCTATGGTCTCCTCAAAGGAAATACCCCAGGAAACTGAAGCATCCATCTTCTTGATCTCAGGAGTCATTTCGCCATACTCACCTTTTGCAACAGTTCCCAGTGCTGCCGGGAGAGTAAGACCTGCCCTGCTCATTTCTGCAATATCACGAAGGAAGTTTGGCATGAACTCTTCAACCTTGTTGATGAACTTATGCTTCCGATGATAGGTTATTGCTGGTGGTATTATAAAAAGCCATACAGAAAATATGATCACATGATCTATAGCAGGTGTTCCCCATGTCATCGACAGTCCAATTGCCATGAACAATAATGAAATCGGTCCGCTGAAGAACATAGCATAATATGGATATTTATAAAGTTCTGCTTTAGGATCGCTCAGGAAGGCCTTGATACGAACATTCTTCCTGGATTCACCAAGCTTTATGTTAATGACATACTGCTCGATCTTCTTAAGTTCCTCCTCACTCATGTGAGGGATCTCAACTTCATTAATAACAGTAGGTTCACCATTAGCATCAAGTGCAATGGTCTCAGCTATCTGGCCGGATTCAGCAAAATTGCCTGACTCCGTAACATCAATAGTCCCAGTAGGCTCAGTGGAATCATCCGAAATGGCAAGATCCAGAGATTCATCGATACCATCGGGACCTACCGCGTAAGAAGATTCAATAATGTCACCGGAATCAGCAACGTCAATGGAATCGGTAAGATCATTTAATTCTTCGATCTCACTGCCCTTTTTTTCATCGAACTCATCAGATCCAATATTCTCTCTATCCCTCATTTCTCACTCCTCCGGCGTTATTGAACTGATAAGAACCAGGAACATAGCAGTTCCGATCGGGATCATACCATAGACCATCATATACAGGAACATCATATCTGCCCCGCCCATAAGTGCTACGATAGATATAACGACGATCAGGAAAAGTGGTCCCGCAACAAAAGCGGTAACATATGTCTCCCCCATCAGACCAAGTGTTTCAAGGAACTCCTTTTGTTTTTGCCTGTTGTCGACAAGATACTGATCGGCCTTGACCTTGAAATAAGGTTCCAGGTCACCACCTGATGTTACAACAGTGATGGCACCCTGCAGGAACTCCTGCATCATTGGAGAAGGTGTAGTAGATGCAAGGTTCTTCATTGCGGTCACAAGGTTATAACCCAACACTTCGAGGTCACGTACCAGATATCTTGCTTCCACAGAGACCTCACCATAGATCTCATTGGATGCAAGGGAACGGAACAGATCGACCGGAAGAACTCCTGCCCCTGAAAGAGCTGACATGTAATTGATACCATAAGGGAGTATCTGCTCGATCTTACGTTTCCTGTCACCTGCTACTATATTTGGGTAGAACATTCCAAAATAATAGATACTGCTGAAGCAGAGAACTGCAAAGCCAATACCTCCGAAAACGCGAATTGCAAGAACCTTATATGCAGCGTATTTTGCTGTCCATACAGGGAAACCAAGTGCAATTCCGGAAATATCAGGGATCGGAATAATGGCAAGAAGGACATTGAAAAGGATAGACATGAGCACAGTGCTCAGGATGGCCATTAGAAGGACACCTGAAAGATATCTGTCATACCCTATATTGATCCTGGCTTTCATCAGGTTCTGCCTGAGGGAAAAGTACTTTGTTTTTTTGTTTACAAAGTGCTTGCCAAAAATGGCAAATGCGATGCTAAAGTATGAATTATCCATTCAGATCCTGCCTTATAACTTTCAGTAATGTTTCCGGTTCACGTTTGTACGCAACCACGATCTTAGAGAAGTCCTTGAAGTTTGTGATGTTCTTTGAGCGTGCCCATTCGATAACATCCTGACGCTGTTGCAACTCCTCCCTTACCCTGGCCTCGCTCCATCCTCTTGCCTCCATAACGCTTTCAATGACATAAGAGCGACCAGAATACTGGAACAGGTCCTTTGAAGCATTCCATGAGAATACCTCATTGGTAAGCAGCTCACCGGTTCTCGGGTCAACCCCTACGATCTCTGTAAGCGACTTACAACGCCTGACCCTCTCCTCACCGATCTTTACCTGTGTCTGCAGTGAAACAATATCCAGAGCCTGTATCATGATCCTTGGTATATTGATAGGAGGGTTCTCAAGCCTGTGCACCATAGACTGGACTGAATCGGCATGCAATGTGGAGAACGTGGTGTGTCCGGTCGACATTGCCTGGAAAAGGACATAGGCCTCAGCACCTCTTACTTCACCCACGATGATGTATTCAGGACGCTGCCTTAGTGAAGCCCTCAAAAGTTCATACATCTCAATGGAACCCTTGGATTCCCCGGAGAAAGACTCACGGGTAACACCCGGGATCCAGTTGGGGTGATCAAGGTTCAGTTCCCTTGTATCTTCAATGGAAACGATCTTCATTTCCGGCTGGATGAATATTGAAATTGCATTCATTGCAGATGTCTTTCCTGAAGCAGTACCTCCGGAGAAGATGACGCTCTTGCTTGAATCAACAGCAAGCCACATGTATGCCAGCATTGCTGTAGAGAATGTATGATAGTTAATGAGATCAGTAGGTGTGATCGGATCAACATTGAACCTTCGTATGGTGAAAGTACTACCCCTTGTGGTGATCTCCCTGCCAAGCGTCAGCTGGATACGTGAACCATCCGGCAAAGTCGCATCAAGCAATGGATTCGCTATGGATATATGTTTGCCGCATATCTGTGCAAGCCTGATGGAAAGAGGATCCAGATCATCATCCGTAGGGAAAATTACATTCGAAGGAATGGATTCGAATTTCTTGTGGTATATGTAGACCGGAGTATCAGGACCATCACATGAGATATCCTCGATAAAGGGATCACGCATCATGGCATCGATCTCACCATATCCTAGGTAATCACGGATGATGTAGTACATGATCTTCTCACGAGTAAAGGTCGTAAGACGGATCCGGTAATCGACAAGGAACTTGTTGACATTGCTGCGAAGGTATTCTTCTGCCACATCCCTGGTCATACTTTTCAGATGCGCATGAAGAACTTCGGCTATTCGTTCCTTGATCATCCTGAAAAGTTTAAGTTCTTCTTCTTCGAACTCAGGTTCAAGTACCTGATATTGATACTCATGAAGATCAGGATTGTAGGAGACCCTTACATAGGAATAAGGCGGATTTATCTCAAAGAACTCTACCTCATTATATCCGGATTCCTCATCAAGCCCGGTATCTACAAGAGGACCATGAATAGATACATCGTATTCTTCGACCTCATAATCCTTTGTCTTAAAAGCATTGATGACCCTCTTGTGGAAAGGTTCTTTCTTGAAAATGAACATCGGAGTCTCTTCGTACTCATCAGAATCCGCTCCCTCTTCAAGTACCTCCTCTTTAGAGATCTCTTTTAATGTCTTTTCCCACAAGGATTCAATTTCCTCCGGCAATTTGCCTTGCCCATTATATTCATCATCTTCATAAGTAGAAGTGACCATCAATTCTTCTATCTGACCATCACTTTCATCTTCTTCATCGGAGGAAGTAACCACAATTTCTTCGATCAGCTCATCAAGTTCATCTGAAAGAAGTTCTTCCGAAAGAGGATCGTCTTCAACTATATCTATATCAATTATGCCTTCTTCCAGAGACTCAAGTTCGCCTTCTTTACCGGCACTTTGAGGATTCAAATTTTCAACCATTATACCACGCCTTTGGTAATGCCATTCCTTGCTGATTACAACAAAAAGAAACCTGAAGGCCCCCATGCCTGTCCTTAATTGTTGCTAAAATAAGTATGCTCGTACGGCTTATATAATTACCGCAGAATTTCCCCCATACCCATATTATAATTATTATAATATTATTTATAAAAGCATATTGGTTATACAATTAAAAAAAACGTCAGGATTACCAATGTAAATCTATTTATCCACAAAAACAAAACTACAACAGAGTTAAAGGTGACAGCAATGCAACTAAAAGTACAACCTATTGATATTAAAGTCGGTAAATACAAAGTAATCCTGAATACCATTGATGCAAAGGAGCTCGGTGTCAATGAAGGCGACCGTGTACGAATAAAGGATCACGAAACGCTGACAGCTATTGTTGATTTTACCGAAGATATGATATCACCGGGAATGATCGGCCTTTATCATGAAGTAAAAGAAGCGATCCAGAAGGAGTGGACCGAATCCATAGAGGTCTTCCCTGCAGAACGGCCAAGGTCGACCTACATTATCAAAAAGGTCATGGACGGAAAAAAGCTAACTCAGGAAGAAATAGGAATACTCGTCAAAGATATTGTAGAGGAAAACCTCAGTGAAATAGAGATCGCAGCCTTCCTTACCTCAACATACATCAATGATATGACCGATGATGAGACGGAATGGCTAACAAGAGCCATGATCGACACAGGAGATAAACTGGAGTTCGACACAAATCAGATCATGGACAAGCATTCAATAGGAGGAGTTCCTGGAAACAAGATCTCACTTCTGATCGTACCTATAGTTGCCGCTAACGGTCTTATCATACCAAAAACAAGTTCAAGAGCAATAACAGGAGCAGGAGGCACTGCCGATCTCATGGAAGTGCTTGCTCCTGTGGAGTTCAACGCAGAAGATATCAAAAGGATGACCGAACAGGTCGGAGGTGTCCTTGTATGGGGAGGTGCCACGAACATCGCTCCTGCCGATGACAAGCTCATAAAAGTAGAATACCCGCTTTCAATTGACCCTCACTGCCAGATGCTGGCTTCCATTATGGCCAAGAAAGGTGCCATTGGTGCGAATCACGTAGTAATGGATATCCCAACCGGACCCGGTACAAAGATACCAAATGTCCAGGAAGGAAGAAAGCTCGCAAGGGATCTCATAAACCTTGGAGACAGGCTTGGCATGGATGTCGACTGTGCCCTGACATACGGAGCATCACCGGTCGGACACACAATTGGCCCTGCCCTTGAGGTCATTGAAGCATTAAAGGTCCTTGAAACCTTTGAAGGACCGAACAGCCTGATAGAAAAGAGTGCATCCCTTGCCGGAATGCTTCTCGAGATGGGAGGAGTGGCAGCCAAGGACCAGGGTTATGATCTTGCAATCGATACCCTGAAGAACGGAAAGGCACTTGAGAAGTTCAAGCAAATAATCGAGATACAGGGTGGAAACCCGAATGTCACCCACAAGGACATTCAGGTAGGCACATTTACTGCAGACCTTGTTGCTCCAACCAATGGATACATCCTTGAACTTGACAACAAAAGGCTCGTCCAGATCGCAAGATTAGCAGGTGCTCCAAATGACAAAGGAGCAGGACTGGTAATACACAAGAAGCAGGGACATCCTATCAGAGAAGGAGATAAGGTCCTTACGATCTATGCTGAAAAGGAAGCAAAACTGAACACGGCTTTCCAGAATGCTAAGGAAAAACTGCCATTTATTGCAGAAGGAATGCTTCTGGAGCGTATCCAGAGCTTCAAGGAGATCTGAGATAGATGCAAAGAATAGTAATACTGCGACTGGGCCACCGTCCTGAAAGGGACAAGAGGATCACGACCCACGTCGGATTGACCGCCCGGGCTCTCGGTGCAGAAGGAATGCTTCTGGCATCCAATGACAAAGGCATCAAGAACGCTATAGAAGATGTCGCAGAGCGCTGGGGAGGCAGTTTTTACGTCGAGAATGATGTCAACTGGAAGAGCGAGATCAGAAAATGGAAAGAACAGGGAGGAAAGGTCTGCCACCTTTCCATGTATGGTATTAACCTTCCTGATGCGGCCGAAGAGATCAAAACTTGCAACGAACTTATGATAGTAGTGGGTGCCGAGAAGGTCCCTCCCGAGATCTACGACCTTGCCGACTGGAATGTTGCAGTCGGCAACCAGCCACACTCAGAAGTAGCTGCAGTTGCCCTTACAATGGACAGGATCGCACAGGAAGAGCCTCTTAAAAGGGAGTTCAGTAATGCAGAACTGACCATCGTACCGATGGAATGCGGGAAAAGGGTCATTGATAACAAGAAAAAAGAATAATTCCAGAGAAAACGGGATATGAAAGAGGAGTTCTGATCTTTATTCTGGATTTGTCCTCTTTATTCCGTTTCGTAAAACTTACTTTTGCTTTTCTTTTTCATCTTTTTCTTTACCGGAATGGGAACTTACTGCAACTCCACGGTTAACTGCAGGCTTATCGAACTTCCCATAACCCCTGTGTTTTTTGCAACCCGGGGCCTTTGACTGCTGCAACATCAGCTCATCCAGCTCATCATCGGTCATTTCTTCTGCTTCGGTCTCGTCAATATCTTCTTTTGGACTCATTCAGATCACTCCGATAAATGGGTCGTTGTCAATGAATTCCACATCAATTTTGAGCATGTTCTTGAGACGAGTGCATAGCTCTTCCATTGCAGGGTTTTCCGTGGCATAATGGGTTGCATCCACAAGCAGCATGTCGTCGTAGTTGCGCAGAACATCATGCTTGAGCTCAGCAGAAACATAGGCATCGACATCTTTCTCCCTTGCGATGTCAAGGAAATCATCCTTGAACCCACTGCCTCCAAAGACCATAACCTTCTTTATGAGATCATTACCACCCACATATTGAAGATGAGTGTTGAGGCATTTTGAAACATGGTTCAGGAAGACATCAGCAGAACATTCATCAATACTGCCTATCCGGCCCATTCCGACGTTTTCCACATCAACAAGACCAAGGCGCTGTGCCAGCACATCATTGACACCATTCTCGGCCCGGTCATAGTTCGTGTGCATGGAATAGAGGGAAATACCATTGTCAAGGGCGATCTTCAAAAGACCTGCGAGCTCTTTTGAGATAAGGTTCACAGAATGGAATATCAGAGTGTGATGAGTGATAAGCAAATCTGCACCTATCTGGGCTGCACGTTCCAATACATATTTCGTAGGATCAAGGGCAACTGCTATCCTTTTGACATCATTATCCAGGTCAAGGATCAGGCCGATCCTTCCAATATCGAAGTCTTCTGCCAGCTCAGGAGGAGCGATCTCTTCGAGTATACCTATAATTTCTGATAGTTCCATGCTATAGCAATATTTTTTTGGAAATATCAATTTGTCGGAAAAGGGGAATAAATTCAATCGATAGACTTATAATCGATATGTTCATTCATACATATCGAAGACATAACGCTTCGACAGGGATATGATCAAAATGGAATAATGATCAGGAAATCCTACCTACGTTAAGATGATAAGACCGGCATCTACTGAATCCATCAAATGCTACCCGGCTGCACATGTTCATCATCTACTCCGGCATTCGGGAAGCTATTTATCAACAGGTTGATAGATCCGGTACTAAAAACGACTTCAGTTATGGAGACAATACCGGGATTAAGGCGTGCTTGCTGCCAGATAGCCCCGGTATCTTCATACCTGCAATCTTTTACAGATCCCAGAATCCTCTTTTTGATGAAACAATATTCTTACTATAGGGCGTAGTACAGTTTTTAGTGACAGCATTTAGAAAATAATTATGTAACGCCGTTAATTTCAGAAGAAGTTAATAACATATTTATAGACCCTGCAGATATTGCCAAATATACAGCATATACAGCAGGATCAAATAAAATACGCTGCTGGCTGTATGGATATAACAAAAGGGTTGACTGGATGATAGAAGCATTCGAACAATATTTACTGGAAGATTGCCCCTATGGGGATGAGACCACTGAACTCCTGAAGATCGAGGGAGAAGGAACTCTTAAAATAATGTCAAGGGATGCAGGCATTGCATCCTGTGCAGACGAACTTGCGGAGTTCTACAGGAAAAAAGGACTTAAAGTGACCTCATATCTGAAAGATGGTGATAGATTTGAGGAAAATTCCATACTCTTTGAGGCAGAAGGCGATCTAAGGACTATCTTTAAACTATGGAGAATATCACAGACATTCCTTTCCATGACATGCGCCATCGCTACTAAAACAAAGATGATCTCAGATGCTGCAAAAGCAGTGAACCCCGATGTGATCATCGCCACCAGCAGGAAGACCCACCCGGGTTTTCGCAAGTACGAACTTAAGGCAGTCAGAGCCGGAGGCGGGGACCATCACCGCAATTCACTTAGCGATTCGGTCCTCATAACACAGAACCACTTCAATGTGGTCGGATCATTCGGAAAGCTCAATTCCATGAGAAAGATAGAGATCGAACCAAAGACAAAGGAAGAGGTCTTCGAATATGCACCAATTGCAGACATACTGCTTCTTGATCACTACACCCCCGAAGAATTAAAGGAAATTGCACCTGAGCTTCGCAGGATCAACCCGAAACTTGAGATAGCTGTCGGAGGTATTGAGTTCAAGGACATACCAAAATATGCAGAAGCTGTTGACATCGTTGTGACCACTGCCCCGTATTATGCTAAACCTTTTGACCTCACGACAATGATAGACAGGATCTGATCTCAAACTCCCGGGAGAACTGAAATGGAAAACAAACCTATAATGTCACTGCTGCTTGAGCAGATTAAACAGGAACTCGGCACAACATTTGATGACATCTATGTAGAAGATGTAAGGGTTGGTGTCGTCTACAGTGGTGTAAAGATCACAGGTGGCTACGGAGGAATTGCAGCCACACAGCCCCAATCACCACGATCGAATTCAGCTCACTGTTCAACACTGCCAAAAGCCGGAGATATGACCGGAATGCCTGCATCAGAAGTAATGGAAATGGCACTTTCTGATAACACGCTCAAGGCTGTTGTGGGAGTGGCAACAGTAAATGCACTGGCTACCATGATATGTGAACGGAATCCCGAGAAGTACAAGTTCTCTGATACCGATGTTCTTGACCTGATAAAGCCAGGAGACAATGTTGGAATGGTAGGTCATTTCAGCCCCATGATCCCGAGAATACTTAAGATCACAGAACAGCTCACAGTGATCGAAAAGAAGGACATCTTTGATGAACGCATAAATGTTGTTCAGGAGCACGAAGCTGCCGAAGTGATCTCCGGATCGGATGTTGTTATAATAACTGCCAGCACTCTTGTGAACGGTACAACGGATGAACTGATAACTATGAAAGGGAAGGCTCGCGAGACCATCCTTCTAGGTCCTTCCGCAGTGATGCTGCCGCAGCCTTTCTATGATAAGGGATTCACTGCGGTGATGGGAACACGGATAAACGATACTGACACTATGTTAAAGGTCGTCAGTGAAGCAGGCGGCACTAAACATTTACTCAAAAAATGCGGTGAGAAGTTCTCATTCGTTAAATGATACAATATGAGAGACGGTCCCGCTGGAAAAAGGAATTACAAAATGGACACTTTCAGGTTCTACACAAGGGAAGACACCCCCGTGGATACGATCAGGCAGATCGTCAACTCACTGGAGAATATCAGGGACAGCCACCAATGCAACTTTGAGGTGCTGGCCATAGAGGATCTCGGCGATGATGAAAGAGAGGAACTCATCGAGTCGATCCGTGTGATAAGCAGGAAAAATGCCATAGGGGTCGTCAGCAAAGGGAGAGGATCACTCCCAATATCACGCAAGAAGAACCTGAGCAATGTAGGCATTCTAATCCATTCCCGCGATGGAAAGGATATTTCCGTACACCCAAATGTGAAGAACAATAAGTTGACCACTGCTTCCCAGTACCTTAACCTGATCCTCACTTCCTCCAGTCTGGAAGAAGCACTGGACTCGAACCATATATCCGAAGATGACATCTCAAGGATGATCACCAGCCTGCCGGAGTTGATAGAAACCGGCCTGACCTTCAAAGAGATCGAAGTTGAGGTTGATGGCGGCAGGATAGACGCTGTCTTTATCGATGAGCAGGGAAAGCACTTTTTGATAGAGATCGAGATCAACGCAAGGGACAATGCCATCGGCCAGGTGCAGAGGTTCAAGCTGCCTTATTCTGAAAAATACGGTGTAGATCCAGAGGATATTCGTCTGGGTATCGTCTGTGCGAGTATTGACAACAGCAGGATGACGGCATGTCGTGGTGCGGGGATAGAAGTGTATTGTCTTTGTTTGAAGAACATGAAATGATAGATAACTGCACATCTTCTTAGAGATTTGATAAAATGCTCATTTGATTATACAACATCCATCCCGAATTCAAGTTCATCTACAAGCCCTGCATCAAGTCCAATGTTTTCGAACATGGCTTTAAGGACAACTTTCCCATCTTCAAATGAGAAACTATCATGCCCAGGGTCAATTTTCACATTCGATCTGCCAATGTCATCGATCATGATCACATATTCAGTATTCCCTTCATTGTAAGTTATTTTTACGTATCCTGTATGAACAGAGAGACTTCCCGCTGCTTTCGATCTATAAGGCAGAGATGAATTATAAAAATCGACTACATAATACCCACTTCCAAGAGGTTCGGAATTTAGATCGCCGCTTTCGTTCAGATGACCAACAATCGCTCTAATATCAGGTTGATATGGGATGAACATTGGTTCATATGCTATTATATCATCGCCCAAACCGGCATTTCTGTTATTGGTATCCATGACCTTTTCACCGAACTTTTCGGCATATTTACCAGCCTCCTCATCCGATATGTTGAACGACATTTTTATCGTGTCAGCAACATAATCCTGCGGATAAGTACTGTTACTTCGGGGAATTGAATACCAGCCCATGTTCGTATATTCTTGATTAACAAAGAGTACAAAAAACTCAGGATTCTCATCATCGGTCATTTTTTTATCAGCCGGGACCAGTACTTTTATGCTGTTAATAACATAGTTCGTTTTGAACTGCGAGTTCAACAACTCAACATCTGTGGAAGTCACACCCCCTATCGGAAAAACCTCCTCAACAGAATAGTATTGAGAAGCCTGTGTTTTCACATCTGTAAGAGTCAGGTTATTTGCTTCGAAGTTGACATCAATAACTGATGAATCATAACTTACTACTCCTGTATCAAAACATCCGGCAGTAAGTATGGTGCTAACTATAATAACTCCGGTAACGAAATTTAGACGATTCATCATAGTTGTCCCTTAGAGTAACATCATATAATTTTACCTAACAATTTGTCTAAAGTTTATTGTTTCATTATGTCCATCAACTTTGCCGTAATCAAGCAGTCGCAAAACTAATCCCATAATATGCATCCTCCACCTTAATCACATACGACCCTTTTTCTTCAAGGAACTCAATTGTCCGCCTCCATTCACCAGGACTTGCTTTCACATAGCTCTGAGTCTCGATGGCTTCCTTCAGGGCAGGGTAATCGTTCAACTCCTCTTCCGTTACAACGACAAACTCCTCAGGAGTATAGTCTAACAGATCAGCATCTATCGATTTAGAATACATATGGCTGTATGCACTCCATGCAAAGAAACCGGCAGAGATCAGAAGTAAAGCCACAAACGATATCACGAATGCATTTACGACAAAAACACGGGATCTTTCCCTGCTGACCAATATACCGGTTCCAAATAGTATCCAGTAGATAAGAAACATCATATAGATGTTCTGGGGTGGATGGAAGCCTCTAAGAACATAGCCGCCCAGGAAGAACGTGAAAATTCCAATGCAGAAGAAAATTATGTATTTCTTTTGTATAGTGGTTAAATTGTGTATATCCATCACAGTACACCCACTATAAAATAGGAAACATGACTATATAAAATTAATTAAATTATCAATAAAAATTATTGATTCGGGTTCAATGTAGAATATAAAAATAAAGAGAATTTAAGAGAAATAATTTGAATGGTAAGCAAAAAGAATAGTTAAATCCCTTTCAGATAATCCTCTCGATGCCATTATAGACATACATGTTCGGAGGACGGACAAACCCCACCAGAGTCAGGCCTGTTGCCCTTGCAAGATCGATCCCTTCATTTATCGGACCCGCCTTGCTGGCAAGTACGGAAACTCCTGCATTGATGGCCTTGGAGACCATTGTAACTGACAACCTTCCAGTAGCGACAAGTGCACAGTTTGACATTTCAACACCTGCAAGAGCTGCTTTGCCAACTGCTTTATCAACTGCTGAGGCCCTGCTAACGTCTTCACAGAATGCAAGGATCTCGCCCTGGCTGTCACAGACAATCACCGAGTGTGTGCCTCCGGTACGTCTCCATGTCTTTGCATCCTTTTTGAGGTGTTCCACTGCCTTGAAGAAGATCTTCCTGTCAAATTTGAGGTCCGTTTCGCCCCCCATCCTTTTCCCGCATGGCCTGGAACCGATGGCACAGCTGCAGAAGTCGAACCTTGCATCCGGATCTATGTCCCGTCTGGTCTTTTTGATGCGGTCCGGGCAGATATCCGCATGACAGATCAGTTTGTCATCTTCGACCTCAACTGAGATGAGATCAATAGCGTGATCAATAAAACCTTCACATAATAAGAATCCCGTAGCGAGTTCCCTGAACTCCCGGGGAGTAGCAAAAAAAGAAGCAATAGGGACATCATTGAGGGAAAGATGGAATTCTTTCTCGACGATGACGTCCACATCTATTTCGTTACTGCCATCTTCCGTAAGTTCGACACACCTATAAGGAAGATAAGGAGCGGATACATCCCTCTCCTCATCCCGCCAGAAGTTGTTCTGGACAGTTTTCCTCTCGACGTGCCAATCCAACGGCATGATTATGCAATTTCCTTGATCTTTGCAAAGAGCTGCTTGAGTGTATCTTCGTTGCTCTGGGTGAACTCGAATGGAGAGGTTGTGAATGGCTTGAAGTACATTGGCACGTTGTCGAGCCTGTAGAATGTACCATCATTCTCCATTGCGTCAATGACACCAGGAAGAACAACATCTGAAGCAGTGACTGTTGGACATGGTGCAATATCCAGGCAGGTCATTGGGATCTCTGCCAGGTATGATGCAGCGTCTGCAGGGATGTGGTTGACAAGGTCAGCGCACATTACGAATGCAGCGTCTACGTCCTTCTCCCTCAGAACATCCACTGTTGTTGTCTCTCCAGGGTTGTACCTTGGATAGCCTCTTGAGAAGTCGATACCGAATGGGTATCCATAGAGGTATGATGCGATCTGGTTGAAACCTGCTACGTTACAGTGACCTCTCAGTGCACCGAGTACGAACTTTGTTCCGTGGTTGTTGTTGAGCTCCTTGACAAGGTTAAGTCCAAGTTCAACGTTCCTGTGCTTACCGATAGATGAACCAAGACCAAGACCGACTGAAATGCTACCGAAGTTTGCATTGATCATTGTCTCGACCATCTCGTCCATCACAGAGATTGGCACACCTGTGATCTGCTCTACAGATGGGTGTGGCCTCTTACCGTTAATGATGGTCAGCAGTGCGCTGAAAAGTTCATAATCGGTGTTAGGGTTGAGCTGGACGTGAAGGTCTGATGCTACAGCGGTGTCGGTTCTCCTTGGATCGACAGTGATGACCTTACGGTCGAATCTTCCTCTCTTGGACCAGTATCCTCTTGGGAAGACAGCATACTTTGACATGTGTCTTGGCATGGATGCCAGAGGGTTACTTCCCCAGTAGATGTTGACGTCAGCCCTGTTCTTGGTCTGACCAGCTGTTGCTGCAGGACATCCGCTTTCCTGGATACCCATTACAGTAGGACCGTGGCAGATGGTAGCATTGGAATCTGCTACACCACCGAGGTACTCTGCAATGTGAAGACCTACTTCCTGTGCTTCACAGGAAGTCTCACTTCCGAGGAAGAAGAGAGGTCTCTCAGCATTTACGAGCATCTCTGCTGCCTTTGTAAGTGCCTCATCCCATGCAGCTTTCTGAAGCTTACCGTCCTTTCTGACCTGTGGGTCTTTGATACGGTGTGTGCTTACGATCTCCTGGAACTTACCGTTACCCATCTTACATGCGTTCTTGACAGTGATCTCGCCGTCCCCGAGCTCTACCTGAATATCATCACATGATGCACCGCAGACCGGGCACATAATGTTCTTAAAAACCATATCAGTTACCTCCCATGTACAGTTTAAGGACAACATCCTCTGCGCTTAGTACCTCACCTTCGGCGGCTTCAATGGTTACAGGGTTACCCTTGTAGAGAGGGGAACCTGTTGAGAATGTGTCAGGGTCAATGACCACGTTGGACCAGATTGCCCTTGGCATGAATACATTTCCTTCCATTACAACGTCTGTGCATTTTGTGAAGACGATGATGGAATGTTTTTCGTCCTTGCTTGTTACTTTTACTTTTTCCGGGCATCCAAGTGCTTCAAAATCGCATGGTGAGATCCAGCATACAGCACATTCCTGTCTGTAATCCTCTGTGTATTTGTCACCGCCTTTTGCAAGCCTGCCCTCGTCAATGGTACTTCCTGTGTTAAGTAATACTATCATGATCACACCTCACAGATCCATGTTTGCAGCCTGATTGACATAGAGAGTACCCTTTGGCCTCTTTGTGATAGCATTGTCACCGAGGAACTTCATGAACTCACCCGGACATTCTATGTCATCGAACTTAAGGTCGCTTTCGTTTGTCACGTATTCGAATCCTGGAGAGAACCTTTCAATGGTTCCGTTAACGACCATTGTACCGGCTGTCATCTCAGCAGCAACTGCGCGGATAGCATTGCCTTTTACAGCGATAAGACCGCCGTTCTGGCGAATACCACAGTAGTGACCGACG
This sequence comes from Methanococcoides mangrovi, assembly GCF_052057775.1. Taxonomy (GTDB): domain Archaea; phylum Halobacteriota; class Methanosarcinia; order Methanosarcinales; family Methanosarcinaceae; genus Methanococcoides. The sequence continues at coordinate 2,195,485 of NZ_CP195121.1, forward strand.
TTTCCGCCGACGATTATCTCGCCGCCGCTGATACCGCCGCCGAGGTTGTTGTTGGCGTTACCATCAATGATGATACGTCCGCCGGACATTCCTATCCACTTTCCGCGGTATGCGCAACCAACGTGGTCCCTTGCATTACCTTCGATGTGGAGGAGTCCGCCTACCATCTCCATTCCTGCCCATGAGTCAGCATCGCCCTTTACAAGGATCTCGCCGCCTGTCATCTGGGAACCTACGTGCATGCTTACAGACCCCTCAACGGTGATCTTGCCTGCTGTCATCTTTTCACCGATGCGCTTTACTCTGGAAGCGTCACCTTTGATGACAATGGAAGTGTCCTCTGCGGAACTTCCTGCATCACCCTCCACATCGAAGAATGCAGAGAGAGGAAGCTGCTTTGGTCCCTGCCATACCTGAAGGGACTCGATTTCGTTTTTGGTCTTGCCGGCAAATGCATCTGGAGTGATGACATCTGCCTCTACTTTGATACCGATCTCGGTATTTACTGTAAGAATAACTTCTGCCATGATATCACTGCTCCGTGTTTACCTTGATCGCTGTTGGGTTCTTGAGGTATGACTCAGGTGTTGGGTAGTGGTTGAAACCATGTGAATAGTACCTGAACCATTCCTGTACGTCCTTGAGCATTTCCTTCTCGTTTGCATCAGGAACGCTCACGTCGGTGTAATAGGTCCTCCTCTCAGGGATCATGGTGATCTCGCCATTGTGGCAGACGATGTCTCCGTCCTTGATGGTGTATTCAGCTGTGCTGAACTTGTTGATCAGGCCAGAGTATTCCCTTGTGTCGATCTTGCTTGGGTCAATGTCGTAGATGGTCACATCACCATCTGCACCGACACCGAAGCTTCCCTTCCTGTGTGCCATACCGATTGTCTTTGCTGTGTTTGCACGGGTAAGGATCGCGATGTCGTAAAGGGACATTTCCCTGTCGACCCCACCGAGTGTGCTTCTGTCGTTTGCCCATGGGTGACATTCACTGAATGTCTGGTCCCTGAACTTCTCGGACATGAGCCAGGTCATAACAAGTGGGTACCTTGTGAAAGGACCGCCGTTTGGACTGTCAGTTGTCATGATAGCCTTCCATGGATCATCGACCAGGAGCAGGCATTCAAGACCCATTGCCCACTGGGTACTGTGGACAGGGTTACTCTTAAGGTATGTGAACGGACAGACACCGGAACCACATTCGAGTTCAACATCGGTGTTTGACCATTTGCCACCGGTAAGCACTGCAAGATCGTGGATGGACGGACCATCACCGGTCATACATGTTGCTTCACCGAATGGGACACAACCACTGTCAATTACAACGTGGTCGGTGCTGTTGATGTAATCTGTAAGAGGCTTGACACCGGACTCGAAGTCACGCCAGGATGTACCGCCAAATGCGTTGAACATCATGTGTGTAAGGTAGACTGACTGGTCCCTGCTTGGGTCGATCTTTGTCTCTGCCCACTCTACATCCATATCCTGCTTTGCTTTGACACTGCCAGGGATCTTCATGGATTCCTTTGTGGTCTCGAAGTTTCCAGGGTGACCAAGGTTGTTTGCGTGAAGGTGCATTGACATTGGCATCCCGAGCATTTCGTTGATCTCGGTGAGTCCTTCGATGATCTCTCTTGGAGTTACCTCGAAGTGGATGTTTGCTTCGTCAAGGGAAGATACGTTCTTACCCCATCCCCAGTTCTCCACACCAGCCGGGTTGACACATTTGATACCGTAGGTCTTGTGGGTCCTCATCATCCAGGCAACGTATGCTGCTGCCCTGTCGATGTCGCCTTCCTTGAGGTAGCGCATCATGAACCAGTTGTTACCGAGAACAAGGTATCCACCCATGTCGAGCATTGGGATGGAACGCATCTCTTCGTGTGTGTGGCGTGCTTCCATTGGAGGTACAGCTGCCTCGAAGACTGTTGTGTATCCCATCTGTGAGTATTCGTAACCTTCCATGTAGACGGATGGTACGGTCTCTCCTGAACCGGAGTGGGTGATAGCGGTCTTAGCCATGGTTGCCTTGTAACCATCCTCCGGACGCATCATCCTACCGACGTTGACCTTTGCACCTGCAATGTGGGAGTGGGAGTCAACACCACCAGGCATTACGGTCTTGCCTGTTGCATCGATGACCTTAGCATCTTTCATGTCAGCATCTGAAAGCTCAGATACGACCTTACCGTTCTTGATGAAAATGTCCTGCTTTTCACCGTTCACTTCGTTGAGCGGGTCATAAACAGATCCATTCTTAATTACAATAGTTCCAGCCATTATTCCACCTCTCTCTTCTCAAGCCAAATTGCGGATGTCGGGCAGATCAGTGCACATGCACCGCATGAGCCACATGCTTCCTGGTCAATGACCTTGACAGTACCGTTCCTTACCTCAAGCAGAGGCTTCTCGTCAACATCATTGAGTGCACCGGCTGCGATGAACTTTGAGGAGTTTGCATTGACAGGGCACATGATGACACAGTTACCACAGCCAAGGCAGGCATCTTCATCGGTCTTAAGCACAGATGTCAGAACAGGTTTTGCTGATGGCTGATTGAGAAGCTTCTTCTCGAATACTGCCTTCTTTTCCATCTCTGTAAGAATCTCGGTCTTCTGCACGTCAATAGCCTGTACAGGACATGCGACTGCACATGCACCACAGTAGAGACATGCATCAGGACGCTGTGCGACCTTGTCAACTCTCTCGCCAATGTCCCACTCAGGATTGAAGAGCGCATTGCATGGGCAGACATCAATACATGTACGGCATGCCTGACAGGTATCCTCAGCGCGTACCCAGGTACCTGCAAAAGGCTTCTGGACAGTTATAGCGTCTGTCGGACATACCTCAGCACACCATCCACAGTGTACACAGGTATTGTTGTCAATGATGGTCTTACCTTCCACGCGAGCACCGTTATCATTTGAAAGCCACTGCTGGACCTCGATAGCTCCCTGTGGACAGATCTGCTCACAGAGACCACAGTGTGCACAATCATCGTTAACAGTTGTTGGTGCGATGGTGCTGCAGAGGTAGTTCTCATTGCATACAGGCTTTCCTTCCTCCCTCATCTCGAGAGCGCCTGTTGGGCATATCTTGGTACACATTCCACATGTGATACAGTTGTCCCTTATGTCCAGAAACTCCTTGTTGATGAGTCCTCTGGCAACAGGTCCCACGGAACCAATGATCAGGGTGTCCTTAGGACAGACCATTGTACAGGTTCCACAACCAATGCACTTGTGTGGCATGTAGACCACTTGCTTGTTATCTTTTGTTGAAACCACTATTTCGTTCATCTAATCTACTCCGTAATTATTGCTCATGCTTGCATGCTTCACAAAGTGCTTCGCCCTCAAACCAGACAAAACTCTCTCCACACTTGTCACAAAGCTTTACTTGCTTGCGTTTCTTGATCGGTACTTCGATCTCGGTAAAAGAATAAGAATAAATCTTCTCCCCTGCCTCAAGGACTATCGGAAGAATATCTTCGTGGCGGTGCTTTTCAGTGTTCATGTACCATGCATGAAGTTTGGGATAAGCCTTCGTCTTTTCAGGATCTAGATATATCCTCACAGCAGGCATCGTGTCCTCACCAGGTCCACCACGCTTGTTGACAGTGACAGCCATCTTCCCGTAATCCTTGACCTTAAGTCCCTTGTTCCCGATGGTAGCACCCTCGAGGATCTGGAACGGATCAGGGAGACAGTTATATGTCTCTGCTGTGACATAAATACGTTCACCTTCCTTAACATCAAGGAGTCTCTTTGCCATATTAAGCATCTGGATACCCATCAGAGCCCCTGTGCTCAAATAGCCATGGAATGGGAGGATCTTCTCCACCTGTAAAAATAGCTCTGGATCTTGTTCTTCTATCTTCCTGATAATATTGTCCATATCGTCCATGTGAAGACCTCTTGAATGGGAAAGTGTAGCATCGGATCGGCCGGATCCTTAACAGACAGTTCTATGGCACTGACTGTAATGCTAAGGAACATAACGGTGAAAATTATATATAGTTTATCGTTGCCGGGAAAAACGTGGCAGGGATGCTTAAATACTCGGAAAGGGTGAGTGTGATATCTGTTATATTAGATAGAGATTAATTATGAAATCTTACCCTTGCTCAAAGGTCGAGGCAATTTGGAAAGTTCCACTTTGTCCGAAAAATCAATTTGTCCGAAAAATCAATTTGTCCGAAAACTACCGTTTTTGTCCGATAAAGTATCTCAATGAATAATAGCAAGCCACTGAAGATAGAGAGGAATGCTTAAAAAATCAGCCAACAAAATTTGCTTTAAAAAATAAGCAGTTAATCGCAATTCTCATATGTATAAAAAAGAAAAGTATTAGTTACTAGATGTAATTTCTGTAACGGTTTCAGCTACTACTTCCTTCTCTTCATCAACTAAGAAATCTACTATCTCATTTTCAGACTTAGATTTAATTTTTAAGGCAGGAGCACATCCGATTCCGTCATATCCTTCATAAGTTGGATGGCAGGAATAAGTTACTCCTATGATTGTCCCTCCTTCTTGAATCATTTGCTGAACTCGAATATCCTTGAGTGCAATTCTAGCTATATTAGATTCATTTGTTTTGAGCCATTCAGGTTTTGATTCATTATATGGTGGGAGGAGTTTAATTTCGGAATAATTAATATCTAAATTTATTGATGTATTATTACTTGATTGCATAGATGAATTTTTAGTTGAGTCTTGGTCAATACATCCAAAAGATAAATTGATTAGTAACAAAATGCTTAATGATATAATTATTGATTTATTACTTTTAATTGCAAACACCCCCTATTTTTGATTAGTTACTTCACATGATTATATGTGATGCCGTAAAATTATTTTGCATAGTATATATGCATTATGTCCATAAGTGCTTTGTCCAAAAATTCATGCTTTTGTCCGAATATTCGGGTCATTGTCCGATAAATACCCTATTTTTCGGACAAAGCGGGAAAGTTCATTAAGTTTTTATTTATTAAAAGGTGTATTTTGCACCAATAACATCCAAATTGATCCACCAAGCACCTCACCGAGTTAGTGAACCTTATGAGAAGTGAGATGAGTCGATAATAGAGTTGAATATGGTAGTTAAAAACCTGAAATTTTGGAAATAGACTCACCCATTCATAATAATTTAGAGAAATTGTTACTGCAACCTCTGCAATACTAATCCAGCCATTATTTTAATTTTGAAATCTCTTCAATTTCATGAGAATGCATGTGGCCATAATCTTCTTTTAACCACCTAACAAGTCCAACAATTAAAATAGCTAGAATTACAGCAAGAGGAATGGCAGAAGCTACAGCACAGGACTTTATAGTTGTTAAAGGAGCATCAATTAACATCAACACCAGTGGTAATGCAGAAAGCATTAAGCACCAAAAAAGACGACTTATTGGAGAAGGATCTTCACCACTCTTCAATTCAGGAGATACAGTCGAAGCTAGCGTAAATGAAGCAGAATCAAGTGTTGTAGACAAGAATAGAATTGCCACAACTGCAAAAAGCAATAACAGAAGATTTGTAAATGGTAATTGATCAATAACCTGCATTATAACAAAACTTCCACCAGCTTCCTCCAGCATTTTTGCTACTTCGACTTTTCCAGATAATTGAGAATGCAAACTGAAGCCACCCAAAACCCCAAAGAAAAACCAGATACCTGCACTGCCACTGACAAGCATATTCAAAATAACTTCTTTTATTTTTCTACCTTTGGATATTCTTGCCACAAACAATCCCATAAAAGGTGCGAAAACGACCCAATACAACCAATAAAAAACAGTCCATAGTTCTGTGAAACCGGAATTATTTATTGGATCAGTCCACATGCACATCCTGAAAAAATTATCAGCCATTAAACCAAGTGCATTAATACTATTTTTTACTAAAAATAGAGTTGGTCCTACTAGGAGAATTATCAAAGTAAAAGCGATTGCCAAATATATATTAAAGTCACTTAATCTTTTCATGCCTTTATCAAGACCAATATAAGAGCTAAATGAATAGATTATTGAGATTAGTAACAAAATTGCTACATCCTGAACGAATGTGTGCTTAATACTAAGCAGTTGTGCAATTGCATCTCCGATCATAGGAACGCTTAAACCAAGCGAAATACTCAAAGAGCCAAACACTGTCAATATAAATATTAAATCAACAACCTTTCCCGAAATCCCATCCTGACTTCTCCCAATGGCTTTACTAAAAACAGCACTTAGTCTTAATCCCTTTTCACCCCTGACATGAAAATGATATGCAACAGGCAAAGAAGCAAGACAGTAGATCGACCAGCCAGGTAAACCCCAATGGAAAAAATTGTAAGCTGTTGCCCATTCATATGCTAAAGGTGTACCAGATTCAACACCAAATGGAGGAGTGAGATAATAGTAAGCCCATTCTACAAAAGCCCAATACAACGTTGCAGCACCTAAGCCTGCACAGAACATCATACCAATCCAACTAAAAGTGGAATACTCTGGATAGCACATACCAAGCCGGACATTACCATATTTACTAAATCCTAAATACAATAAAAATCCAAAGCAAGAAAGCGTATACAACAAGACAAAGGGACCAAGAGTTTCAGTCATAACATTATAGAATGAAACGGTCAAATTTTTACCATCATCTGGAAAACAATACAATAAAGACGAAAGTGAAAATATTAAAGGTACACTTACCAATATTAACGGAACATCTTTTTTTATCTTGCCACTCATCAAAATAACCCCAATCATAAGAGAGCCTGTTAATTCCCTCACTAATAAACAATACACTAATTATTAAATATAAACATTCCTATTTGTTTCCCAAGCTTTATATATTATAACTTTCCAAGATGTTGAAAGGAAGTGGGGAAAATAATATAAAAAGATAACCACCCCAAGAAAAGATTTTAAATATAGATTATACATACATTAATGAAAAAGTTAAAAACGATATCAAGTCTATTATATCAATGAACTTTTTGCTAAAAACAATATAATTACAATTACCGGCTAATTCACAACAAGGGAAAGAAATTGTATGAATAACCATATAACCCAAATGCTTCATGGAGACAAGAGGTCAGAAAGTGAGCACGATGAAATAATATATCAGAATAGTTTTGATCTTGTTGAACTCCACAATATATACTATGATAAGGAAAGCATAATCCCATTCGACTTCAAAATGACAGATAGGATATTTGATGCTGCTATTGAGTTATTAGAAAGCACCGGTATTTTCTGCACAGATACCAACCGAGTAATTAGGTTTAGTAAAGAAGAGATAAAAAGAAACCTTGACAATTCACAACCTTCCTTCACCATCGGCCAAAATTCAGAAACAACTAATGTATACTTCAGAAACGTTCTTGATACACGAATGCCACTAATAATGGGAGGACCGACAGCAGTTCCGGTATCAGAAGATCAATTCATCCCGATTCACCGCTCATATACAAAAATTAAAAACATCGAATGCATATCTCCAGCTACATTATACGAAAATATTTTTGAAAAAAATAATCCGTTGAAAATGCTTGAAGGGCACAAAGCAGTAAATTTTGTTAATGATGCCTGTAGACTGGAGGGGCGCCTAGGAATGTGTCGCGTAAGCCCCCCATTTATAGAAGACCCATTAACATCAATCTCCATTGCTAATCCTAAAATTATGGGACCAGGAGATTTACAAGAATTTTACCCACTACCAGATTTAAAAGCTGACCTTAACCAAATATCAAGAGTACTGCATTACAAAAGTATTGGAGTATCATATCTAGCCAGCAATATAATGATCATGGGGGGAATGACGAGTTCCATACCAGAACAATTTGCAATTCAAATGGTTGCCGAATTTATAAAAAATAGAGTACTTTATTCTGCACCGATGGGATTTATTACCCCAACTACATTACAGACTGCTGCATCCAGATCATTAGAGCTAATGTGGGCCATATTTAGTGCATGCATGGCAATTTCAAGAAATGCACGTTTTCTCCACGGGATAGTAATCCAAAATTCATCAGGACCTTGCACAAATTCCATGATGTATGAAACTGCAGTTCAAACAATAGGAACTACTATTTGCGGAGTAGATTCAATTTCAGGACCCATCCCAAATAGAGGTAGCACACTAAATCATGCAGGAGGATTAGATGCATTGTTTATGGTCAAGGCTGCAGAACTAGCAACTGCTTTGAATTTGGATGATGCAAATTACCTCTGCATGGAATTATACAAAATGTATGTGAATCAAAAACCAGAAGTTGGAAAGAATTTTGATGAATGTTATAATGTGAATGATATCGAACCATCTCAAGAATACTATGAAAAATATGATACATCATTAAACACAATATATGAGATACTTGGTGCTAAAATTACCGAATAAGTACTCAGCATATAAACAAGACAATGGACGAAACAATTTCAGAAAGAAATGAAGTCGCCTAGAAACTTTGTTCCCAAAAAGGAAATAAAATGATAAAACAGTGATACATTATTGTATCACTTCAACATCTTTGCAAAATCCTTTGCAAAATAGGTAAGAATCATATCCGCACCAGCCCTTTTTATTGAAAGTAGTGATTCATACATAACTTTCCTCTCATCAAGCCAACCCAAACTAGCTGCTGCCTTCAGCATAGAATATTCACCACTTACATTATAAGCCGCAGTAGGAAGCTTAAACTCATTTTTGATACGATATAAAATATCAAGATAAGGAAGAGCAGGTTTTACCATCACCATATCTGCACCTTCCAAAATATCAAGCCCCACTTCCCTCAGTGCTTCATTTGAATTACCAGGATCCATCTGATAAGCAGACCGATCCCCAAAAGAATAGCTCGAATCTGCCGCATCCCTAAAAGGACCATAGAAAGAAGATGCATACTTCGCAGCATAAGACATAATCGGCACATTTTCAAATCCACCAATATCAAGAGATGAACGAATTGTACCGACCATTCCATCCATCATCCCAGAAGGTGCAATAACGTCTGCACCTGCTTTTGCATGACTCATAGCAACCTTTCCAAGAAGAGGGAGAGTTGGATCATTCAATACACTTTCAGAATCATAATCCACAACCCCACAGTGACCATGACTGGTGTATTCACAAAGACAAACATCAGTAATCACAAGTATATCTTTTCCAAGATCCCCTTTGATCTCACGAACTGCACTCTGTACAACATCATCCTCCCCCCAAGCAGAAGAACCAGATTCATCTTTTTTACTGGGGATTCCAAAGATCATTACAGCAGAGATACCAAGATCTACAGATTCTTTTGCATCATCCACAACACCTTCAAGTGGTATTCTTTGCATCCCCGGCATTGAAGCAATATTTTGAGGAACACTGATCGATTCATCTACAAATATCGGATATATAAGATCACTTGTTGAAATTGAGGTCTCACGAACTAATTCCCGGATCTTATTACTACTTCTAAGCCTTCGCATTCTAATTTCTGGATACATATTTAACTCCTGATAATATACAAATATATAGATTAAATCAATCGACGAAAAATTCAAAGTGCTTTCTGATAAGCCTCAATAGTCTTTTGTAAATCCTCATCACTGTGTGCAAAAGAGATAAAATTCGTTTCAAATTGAGTGGGTGGAAGAAATACACCCCCTTTCAACATTCTGTGGAAAAATTTTAGATATTCATTCATCTCACATTTTAGAACATCAGAATAATTATGAGGAAATTCGCCAAAGAAAATTTTGAACATTGAAGATAATCCCGAAACCGAATAATCTATCCTTTTGTCCGCAATGACATCAGAAAGAGCGGATCTTAGTTGACACCCGGTTGAATTTAGCTTTTCATGGACGTTTTCGCTTTTTAGAAAATCAAGAGTTGCAATTCCTGCAGATAGCGTACATGGACTACCACTAAAAGTTCCTGCTTGGTAGACAGAGCCAGAAGGAGAAACCATACTCATGATTTCTTTTTTACCTCCAAAGACACCTATGGGGAGACCCCCACCAACTATTTTCCCAAGAGTTACAAGGTCTGGGACGATGTTAAAGTATTCGGATGCACCCCCCATTGCCAACCTGAAGCCGGTAATTACTTCATCAAAAATTAAAAGAATATCATGTTCTTTCGTAATTTTTCTCACCATAAGAAGGTATCCATCATCAGGAACGACTGGACCAATATTTCCCATTACGGGTTCAATAATTATTGCTGCAATATCATCCTTATTCCCTTCAATGGTTTTAACTAAAGATTCAACATCATTAAAAGGAATTTGAAGTGTATGTTTTACGAAATCCAGAGGAATACCTGCAGAACTGGATTCTACTTGAGAAGCAAGACCAGAACCTGCTTTGACCAAAACAGAATCATGCGAACCATGAAAGCCACCTTCGATTTTTATTATTTTGTTCTTTTTAGTATACCCTCTTGCAAGTCGAATGGCACTCATAGTTGCTTCAGTCCCGGTGGAAACAAATCTCAACATCTCAATGGCATTATATGCATCCGAGATCATTTCTGCAAGTTTAATCTCCAACTCATAAGGAACTCCAAATATCCAACCATCTTCTAACTGGTTCAGAATTGCTTGCTTAATATAAGAATGGTTATGCCCAAGAATTTGTGGACCATATCCAAGACAATAATCAATGTATTCATTTCCATCAACATCATAGATTTTTGATCCATTTGTAAATTTTGCATAAAATGGAAAGGGATCTATGGCACGTATAGGGCTGCTAACTCCACCAGGCATCAGATTCTTCGCCAAGTCATACAATTCTTTAGAGTTATTCATGTTCACAATTGCACATCCTTACTCGATTTCACCCAATCATAAATAGTTTATTATAACTTGTAAGTACAACATCCATATATAAAAACTTCTATTGAAATAGAAATGTATATATAATATTATTTTTGACATGTATTATTATATTGAAGCGTAATAAAAAAATATAAATAATAAAACAAGGAGGGCATGATTTTGTTTGAAAAGATGGATTACAACGAATTAGATGAGTTTGTAGAAAAGATTAAAAGTGGATATAAAATATCAGATAAAGAAATAAGAAGCATACTTGAAATAGAAAACCAAAACGAACTCCAAAAGCTTTTTTATGTATCTCAGAAGGTAAGAAATTGTTTTTTTGATAATAAAATAATACTTTCTAGCTTTGTATATTTTTCAACACATTGCAAAAACGAATGTGCATTTTGCTACTACAAAAAATCAAACAAAATAAAACGTTATAGATTAGATGTGGAAGAAGTGATAAGATTATGCACCGTTCTCAAAAAAGAGGGGGTCAATATGATTGATCTTACCATGGGAGAAGACCCATATTTCCACAACAATCCCAAACAGTTAGTAGAACTTATCAGAACAATCAAACACAAATTTGGCTTACCAATAATGATTTCACCAGGAGTCATTGACCGAGAGTTTCTAATTAAACTAAAAGAGAGCGGTGCCAATATTCTTGCCCTTTACCAAGAAACATATGAATACGAACTTTACCAGAAGCTGAGAACCAACCAGTCATTTAAAGAGAGAATTGACTGCAAAAAAGATGCGAAGAATGTAGGATTACTAGTCGAAGATGGGATTCTTACAGGAATTGAGGATAGTATCGACTCAATAATACTGTCCCTTAGAGAAATAGAAAAAAGATATCCAGATATGGTCAGAGTAATGACATTTGTTCCACAGGAAGGAACACCACTCGAGAATAAAAACCCAAGCAGCAGCCTTAATGAAATAAAAATTATAGCAATCATGAGACTAATGTTCCCAAATAGATTAATCCCTGCATCCCTGGATGTTGAAGGGATAGGCGGAATGAAAGACAGATTAAACGCAGGTGCAAATGTTGTTACGTCCATAATCCCATCAGATTCTATTCTTGAAGGTGTAGTAAATCCAGACAGAGAAGAAACAGATAGAAAAAGAGATGTAAAAAATGTCCTCTCAGTACTTAATCAGATGGAAATGAAACCCATTGAGCAGGATGTTTTTAATAAAATTATGGAACGTAATGATGAAAACAAAAATTATTATGTTAAATATTAATAATATTCAAAATTGGAGAATAAATATGAAGCTCATTAAAGGCGGCATTTGTGCAATAGATGGAGTTTGGACCGGAGGCACTAAGCATGGAAAAGATGGCCTCGCAATAATAATTGCAGAAGGCAATGCTGCAGGAGTCTTTACAAAGAATAAAATAACATCTGCACCGGTCATCGTCACAAAGAAGAGAATTGCTGAAATAAAGAAACTCTCTGCAGTAATAGCAAATAGCGGGAATGCAAACGCATTTACTGGGGAAGAAGGCATACAAGATGCTAAGAAGATGACAGAGATACTTTCCAAACATACAGGAATACCACAAGAGTTAATCGCAGTTGCATCAAGCGGAGTCATCAGAAAAAGGATGGACAGTAGTTCAATAAGCAAACATACTAAAGAAGTTCTAGAGAACCTATCTAACGAACCTGATGCGAGCACAGCAGCTGCAAATGCAATCATGACAACTGACACCACACAAAAGGAATTCGCGATCGAGCTAGAATCGGGAGTTAGAATTGGTGGCATTGCAAAAGGGTAAGGAATGATAGAACCAAATATGGGAACTATGCTTGCATTTATCTACACAGATGCAGACATAGAAAGCCACTCATTAGATAAATTCCTCAGAGAAGCTGTTAACAAAAGTTTCAATATGATCGTAGTAGATGGCGACACCAGTACCAATGATACAGTGCTTATTACAGCAACAGGAAATTCAAAATATAAAACAAATACTGATAAGTTTCAGGCTGGACTCGACTACTTACATACAGAATTAGGGAAAAATTGTACGAGATGGAGAAGGTGCTACAAAACTGATCGAAGTTCAGGTAAAAGCTGCTAAAACTATTGATGATGCCCGAAAAGTTGCAAAAACAGTAGTAAGTTCACCCCTTGTAAAATCAGCAATATTCAGGAATGATCCAAATTGGAGGAGAGTTATAGCTGCCGTTGGATATTCAGGAGTAGAAATAGAGCAAGAATCAATATCAATCAGTTTTGCAAACCCTGGAAAAAAAGAAGATATTGTAGAAAACGGGAAAATTAAAAGCAAAACGATAACTCAGATTGATAAATTGAAAAAGGTAAGGGCTGAAAAAGAAGTCAGAATAATGATTAATCTTGGAATGGGGAAAAAGCAGCAACTGCTTGGGGATGCGACCTCACTCCAGACTACGTTAGCATCAATTCGAAATATACCTCATAATTAAAGAGAAACTGTTTTGAAACATCAGATTAGTATATAATGTAAAAAATATGATATATAAAAAAGAAGAATAAATGCCTCTTAAAAAATCAGTCCTAAATTCAAGCAATGCCATAGATGATAAATGACCAGACCCCCGGCGTAAAACTAAAAACAAACACTAGATACACAACCTTGAAAGATACATCTAGATTGTGCATTTAGTTCAGTATCCTCTCCTTTTTGCTGTTTATCTCACTGACTAGAGAAAAAGCACAAGACCTAATTAATTTTAGAATAATTTTTCAGATTGAATGAATATGTTTTGTGCAGATTTTTTGAAGCTTAGCCAGCAAAGCCTCAATCATGGCCCATAAGTTCACAATTCAATATAAGTAGGAAATAAAAATATCACGAGTGACACTTTATAAGAATTGCACATCTCTACGACAAACACGTAATCTCAGCATTAGTCATATATAAGCATTTCTCAATGGTGCAAAATGATTATATATTATTAAATTGCTATATCGTTTGGATAGTCATGTCCAGAATATGCCACAACAACTCCGAAAGTAAAGGAGAATATAGACATGACAAATGAAAAGGATTTGAGATTAAACAGATTAATCAAAAAAGAAAGAGATAGCCGAGTTAAATGGGGTTTCATGTGGGGAATTCTGGGCGCCATCCTGTGGGGAATGGGGTACGTCCCTGCCGTAGCCGTGTGGAAGTTACCCGATTTTTCAATGACTTCGATCTTCCCAGAAGGAAACGGACTTTTCCTCGCATTAGTGGCAATTGCTTTTGGAGCAGGTATAGCAAAAGCTTCAGTAAGCGTGTTATTTTGGGCAGGTGGAGAAGGCAAATTATCTGATGTTCCAAAGGCAATAAAGCACTGGAAGATTTCAAAGGTAATGCTTCTTGCAACACTGGTTGCAAGTCCCGTAGGGGTTGCAGGATATCAACTTGCAGTAGGCACAGTAGGGGGTTCTTTTGCAGCAGCCGCTAGCCTATTATTTGGAGCTTTCGCAGCACTTATTGCAAAAGCGTTGTATAAAGAGAAGATAACAAGAAAGGCTGCAATTGGAATCACACTTATCATTATTGGTGGAATTTTTGTATTTAATCCATTTTTATTAATAGCAGACCTTAGTAAAACGAATAGCCTAATAGCAATCATTGGATATATTGGAGGATTTGCCGCTGCATTAGCATGGGGGCTTGAAAGCGTATTTGTTTCAAGAGTTTCAGATTTCTACGATTATTGTATGAGCATGACCTGCCGCGGAGTTTTTGATGTATTATTGTGGGGATTCGTGTGCGTACCAATTGCAATGTTGGCATTCGGATCCAATGCAGTCATTAGTGCAATGATTCACATATACACCCAGCCTGCATTCTGGGTTTGGGAAATTCTCTATGCATTATCAATATATTCCGCATACGTCGGAATCTACAGATCACTACCTTTGATAGGCGCCGGACGCGGGTCAAGTGTATCAGCATTATATGTAATTCCAGGGTTCTTAGCACTGTACATATTTATGGGGGATGTAATTAAGTGGTGGATCCTTGCAGGTGCAGCTATTGCAGTAATGGGTACCGTATATATGTATTGGGACAGTGGTTCGGAACTATCAGAAGGAACAAGAGCTATTGATGATACACCCTCATTATCCAGAAAAACCACATATGTCGAGGAGGAATTTTGAAATGACCTATGACAATATGACAATGAAGACTGCACTTGTAAAGCTTCTGTATGACAAAGGAGAGGCGTGGGATTACGAGCTTGTGGCCGAAATCCAAAAGATATATGGCAAATCATCAGATTATTGGAAATGGGTCATACGTTTTTGGACAATTGAGCTTACATCATCCAATATTTTTAAAGCAATTGATTCTGCAGAAGACGATGGCAGGCACTTTGCAAAAGAGAAAGTGATATACAAGCTAACCACAAGCAATCTGGGAAAAGAAAGGATTGAATCCCTTAAGATCTAAGAAGGAGGCAAAAGAGAATGATATTCCACATTGATGGCATATGGGCATTTAATGGAGCAGATTATATATTTGCAGTTCTACTGCTAGCTTTAGATTTTTTAGCCCTCTACCTATCACGAACATTTATGAACAAGGTCTGAGAAACTCAGACCAACTTTTTTTTAGACAGAACGACTTAGCTTCAAGTTATAAAGCCAAACATAATTCAATCACATGGCTACCACGCTTTTTTAAAATAGAATAAAACACTCGTAAAGAAATCTCCCTCTAACAAATAGAGTAAACCACACAAACTGTTTACGAAACTAGAGTATTAGAAAATAATAACAATATATAATAGTTTCCCTTTTTGTAGCAATTTTTATATACTATGAAAACCACTTTGTGTTTGTGGCATAAAGACTAAGAGGGAATTTAGTCGAACTGGACATGGACATATTCACAACTAAATTTACCAGGTGATATGAACATGGAAAATAAATCATATTCAAACAAGAATATACTAAATGGCATCAACCTTGATATTTTTTCAAAAGATGAACTGAATACTATACACTATGCAACAGAGAACTTGCTTTCGGAATATGGAATAAAAGTAATTAATGAAAAAGCCAGAGAAATTTTCAAAAATGCAGGTTGCGATGTTGATGAAAAGGAGCAAATGGTAAAGATCCCACCACATCTTCTTGAAAGCGCAATAAGAACTACACCATCCAGATTTAAGTTGTATGGCCGTGATAAGAAAAAAACCATCACACAAGAAGCTGGAGAAGAGATTTGTTGGACTAATTTTGGAATTGGAGTTAAAGTAAACACCTACGACGAGTCCACCGGAAAATACATCACCCGAGACAGTACAGAGAACGATATTGGCCAAATTGCTAAAATGGTTGATTGGGCAGATAATATTGATTTCTGTTTCCACCCGGTTGAAGCTATGGACATGATCGGAGAAGGATCATCACTAATCCATGGCCAATACCAACTTATGACAAATTCATCAAAACCAATCCACCTAGATACCACTGCCGACCATATTGACTACAATATTGAAATGCAGGCAGCATACTACGGAGGAGACTTGGAAGAGGTCATAAGAAAACCAATCTGCACAGTAGGAGGATGTCCATCAAGCCCATTGGAGCTTAATGATAACTGTTGTAGGGCACTCATAAAATGTGCAGAATATGAATATCCAAAGCTTCAACTTAGTATGGCAATGGGTGGCGCATCATCACCAATTTTCATGGCGGGGACTCTGGTAACCCATAATGCTGAAGTGTTATCCGGAATTGTGCTTTCACAACTAGTCAATCCAGGATCACCCATATGGTATGGAAGTTCAACAACTGCATTCGACCCAAGAAGAGGAACAGCACCTGTCGGTTGCCCCGAGCTTGGACTTATTAGTGCAGGGGTTGCAAAGCTTGCACAGTATTATAGACTTCCAAGCCTGGTAGCAGGTGCATAGGGGGATGCAAAAACGGTTGATGCGCAATCAGGACACGAAAAGACATTAACAGGCATGCTTCCTGCAATGGCAGGTGCAAACATGGTATATGGTGCAGGTATGCTCGAACTTGGAATGTCATTTTCAATGGAGCAACTTGTAATTGACAATGATATCATTGGCGCAATTAAGAAAGTTGTTAACGGAATCCCAGTAACAAACGAAACGATTGCATTAGATGCAATTATGAATGTGGGAGCAGCCAATAACTTCCTGGCCCATAAGACTACCCGAAACAACATAGATGCCATATCCAACCCAATGATCTTTGACAGGATGATGTATGGGGATTGGGCACATGCCGGATCCAAGGATATCAGAGAGGTTGCTCATGGAAAAGTAGAGCAAGTCATGAAAGAACATGAAGTAATGTCAATTGATGCAGATATTCTCAAAGATATGCAAGCAGTAATGGCAAAGGCAGACAAGGCAGAAAGAAATTGATTAACAAAGAATAATTAAAAATGGCTACAAAGGAAGAAATTGTTGCAAAAGCAACAGAAGAGTTACACTTCTGATAGCACCATTTTCTTTGTCGGGCCCTTATGAAGATAAGGAGCCCCACACAACCAACAATATATACACATCATCAGAATTTTCCAGTAAATAGATAAGAAAGACATACAGATAAATATTGCTTCAGGCAACACATGATGTGTTGAATATATAATATATAAATATTTTGCGTAGAAGCACAATGTTTATATAATAACAAATACGAGTTGAGATTGTAATAAACAATTACAAACAATTACAAACAATTACAAATAATAACAAGGTGAAATAATGGTAGAAGATGAACTGTTAAACGCTGCATATGATGCCCTTCTAGAAATGAAATCTGACAAAGCAAAAGCTGCTGTAGAAGATTGTTTAAAAAATGGAATTGCTGGAACGACCATCCTGAAAACTTTAGGAGATGCGATGCTTGAAGTTGGAAGGCGTTTTGATGCAAGAAAATTATTCCTCCCACAAGTTGTTATTTCCGGAAGAATAATGGATGAATCAAGCAAGATAATCTTTGAATCTCTTGAAGGCTCAGATGCAGATGCAATTGGCGAAGCTGGAACAATTGTTATCGGTACAATTGAAGGAGACATCCACGATCTTGGCAAGAATATTGTTGCGACTATGTTGAAAACTTCAGGATTCAATGTAATCGATCTCGGGAAAGACATACCTGCCAAGAAGTTCATTGAAGCTGCAAAAGAAAGAAATGCGAACATTATTGCATGTTCTGCACTTATGTCCTCCACAATGCCTTTCCTTAGAGATGTAGTAGAGCTTTCAGATTCAGATAAATTCAAGATACTTGTTGGCGGTGCACCGGTGAGCCAGAAATATGCTGAAGAGATAGGTGCTGATGCATATGCAGAAGATGCACTCGATGCCATCAACGTAGCCAGAGAACTCGTTGCTGCATAATCTAGTTGATTAGTTTTAAGATATGAGGTAATATTATGTTAGATACATGGGAACTTTACATACGCTCAATCGAAGGAAAACAAGCTGATGAGACTGAATTCTCGAACATGATACTCCCCACAAGATTATATGAGCTTGCAGAAGAGTATGACATTTCATTCAACCCAGACGAGATAGTCCCTACAGATCCCTCCGAAATAAAAGATGTTTATAATGCAGCCATCGACCTCCTCCTGGATGTGGGCATATACAACGATTCCACGGGCCGTATAATTACATTTGATGAAAAAGAGATAAAACATCATCTGAAGAATCTCCCAGGAACTTACACAACAGGTGCGGATCAGGACAAATGCACAATATCAAAAAGAGGATTTGAAAGTAAGAAATTGCCACCAATTATAGGGGGGCCTTGTGGTGCACCCATCAGTGAAGATATCTATGTCCCATTGATGCAATCAATTGCAAAGGAACCTTGTGTTGAAGGTCTTCACACAGCAACTCCTGAAACAGTATATGGCTTTGAGGTGAGATCAAATACTCCTGCAGAAATGATCGCTGCAAGAAAAGAACTGATAATGACGCGTGAAGCCATCAGAAGAGCAGGAAAACCTGGCCTTTCAATTATTGGAACAATGAGCGGAACTACAAGTGAAGCACAGTGTTTTGCACATTCCTCAGATGGACTCCGTCCAACTGATCGTATGTTAGTTTCCCTCCTAAATGACCTCAAAATTGATTGGGATGTTATAAAGAAGTCCATGTATTGCGAATACAATGGAATTGGAATTACAAACTGCATGGCCCCAGTATTGGGAGGATACCTGGGAGGACCTGAAACTACTGCAATCGGACTAACTGCCGAGATTATTTCATCATTCCTCCTACTAGGGGGTCCAACTATTAATGTGACACCACCATTCGATGTAGTAACCGGACATCAGGTATTCAACGAAGGATTCTTTGCCCTAAGCAGAGCAACAGCAGCAATAACCCAGAACACAAATGCATTAGTTCAGGACTATTGCGGCGTTTCTTCAGGAATGTGTACTGATAATATGATCTATGAAACATTTGCAGTAGCAGGTTCGAGTGTTGCAACGGGATCAGATGCCATTCTTGGTGCAATCACATCCGATGCAATCCGCCAGGATGAATATTCCGGAATGAACTCCAGAATCCTTGACGCAGCAAGGAGATCATTTGCAGGCATGGGTCTTGAAGAAGCAAACGAATTTGTGGTCAAATTAATAGAATTGTATGGTGGAAACGAACCTTCGACTTTCAAACCACAGCAGGGTAAAACCTTCCAGGAACTTTATGATCTGAAAACAATAACACCCACCAAGGAATTTACAGATCACTGGGCTAAAATGCAAAAGAAAATATCAGAAATGGGTTTAGAACTTGAAGAGTTCTAATACCTTATAGATTCTTTTTAAAAACCTGATTTTGCGTGGTGTCACTTATGAGGCACCATGCATCCCAACCTCCTTTTTATTACCACACAGATGAATATGGCAATCTAAAATTGCTAAAGTATTATTTTACTACATAAAGACAAAAAAACAATATGTTAAATTTGTGCATTCATTTTTTAAAATTTGTGTAATGAATATTCACATCAACATATATGAAGAAATATTGTCAGAGATTAGACTAACTTTAAATGATATATTACTTTAAAGATGAGAACACAGATTTTATCTTAATATCAGAGACGTAATTCCAAATACTTAAAAAAATAAATTTGCCATAAATAAGATAATATTTTTGGCAAATTTACAGTTGCTTCGATTATTTATTGCTTAGACATCTGTCAATTTTCTGTGCATTTCACAAGAATTTATCTTCAGATCAAGTGCTTTCTCGATATTCAGTTTTGCTGCAATACCCCTTGGAGTTTCTGCAAACTCTCCAAGAGCTCCAAAACCAAATTCTTCACGCACATCCTTCATTGCATGCTCATCTGAAAGATCTAATACATCAACCCCAAGTTTCTTTGAAACGTATTTCTTTGCACCATCGATCTTTAGACTCTTAGCAAACTGTGCTCTGGCAACGAGGTCTCCTGCAGTCCTCATACCATTCATACCAGATGCAGCAGTGTGAATTGCCCTCATGCTGAAGGAATCGCCGGATCCGCTCTATATACCATCAACCTTTGCCAATTCAACCATTGCTTTATTAGCTTTCGAAAGCGCATCAATAGGAGGGTATTCAAAAATCGGGACGCCACCCACACCATTACCCATATTAACATGAACCGGTAGTGAAGAAACCCTCGAAGCCTCTTTTACAATTGTAACTGCCCTTGCAACATTCCATGCAAATGATTTGGTAGTATTTGTATTAACAGCTGGACCAAATACATTAGCACCTGCTTTTTCAGCAAGTTTTGCCTGCTCGTGTGTCCAAAGGCCTGCAATATCAGAACCCTTGTATTTAAGGTCACCATGAATGCCCAACACACATTCACTTGCCATTCCCATTTCAATATACATATCAGGGAATGCTTTCCTTACTGATTCTACCGCATTAAGGGCCGCATAAAGATCACCATCCCCGGCTGCACCTGCAGTGTCAAAATTAAATCCGTCAGCACCACCAGAGGTCATCATCTTATCAACGATCCATTCAATGTCTCTTGTGAGATGTGCTGCAGATTTTTCTATAGATACCCTTCCTTCTTCGATCTTGAATGCTTTCATGAGATCGCCAGGGTTTTCATAGGGGCCATCAGGGGTGTAATACAATCCCATGTTCGGCATTGCACCATAAAAAGCAGGTACTGTTACAGTTTCCTGTACCAACCTCATATGTTGACACTCATATGCAATAACTGGTTTTACAGGTTTAAAACTATAATCAACATGGCCAAGTTCAACTGTGTCCATGCAATAACCCCTCTCATGGAAGACTGAAGCAAGTAGCCTGCCACAAGGCACACCAGCAGTATGTTCAGATTCAATTGAAAGAGTACCACCATCATGAGTCATTATGATTTCTTTACCAGGCTCTACTGAAACAACCCTATCCTTAGCAATCACAATATCCAGAAGGTGATCAATTTCATCCTCTGATAGTTCAGGAACTTCTGCAAAATCTACAGCCAACCCGCATCCTTCTTCAAGATCATCCCTTATCTGCTCTTTAGTCATAGAAAGCCTACGACCATCCCCCATTCTAGTAATATGTTCTGTTGCCATATTATACACCTTTCTTAAAAATTTATAACAAGAATTCCTTTGCCTTCGCTACTGCCTCACTTGCATTCTCTGCATAGCAGTCTGCACCGATCTTCTTTGCCCATGCATCTGTTGCTGGTGCGCCACCAACCATGACCTTTACACTGTCAATCATGCCATTCTCTTTGAGAAGCTCAATGACTTCTTTCTGGCCCTGAAGAGTTGTTGTCATAAGTGCAGAGAGACCGATCATGTCAGCATTGACTTCCCTTGCCTTGTCAATGAAATTTTGGAGTGGTACATCCCTTCCAATGTCGTGGACCTCAAAACCTGATGCCTGAAGCATTGTTGAGACGATTGCCTTACCGATGTCGTGCACGTCACCCTCAACGGTACCGTTGACGATAACACCGAGCTTCTGGCCTGCGCCTGTGCCTGCGGAAAGCTCATCCTGAAGTAGCTCAACACCAGCAGTCATTGCGTCAGCTGCCATCATAACGTGGGGGAGGAAGAGTTTTCCCCTCTCAAAAAGTATACCGACTTCATTCATACCCATTGCAAGACCGTTATCAATAAGATCTACTGCTGATGCCTGAGTCATTCCCTTTTTCACTGCAGCTATCACATCGTCTTTTCTACAACTTACTACTGCATCAGATAACTCTTTGAATAATTCATCTTTTGCCAATTATATCACCTTTAACCTATGCAAATACATATACCTTGCATCAGTTGTCAGTTAAAATTGATTTTTTTAATATAAAAAGATTGCTCATATAAGCACAATAGTTATATAATAAGATTATTTCAATTCGGAATTGATACATAAGGGACAAGAAAGGTTATAATACGATAAATAAAAATGAGTTAGACTTGGCCACCATGATAGAATTAACTTATACCTACTAAAAATATCAAATAAAAAAAGAAAGTTTATAAGTGATGCAGCAGCCAGTTGAAATGTTGTAAAGCAAAGCAAATGTGGACACAAGGCCAACAATATAAGATAGGAAACAGAAGAAAAAAGAACATTTAAACTTAATTTAAATTCACGAAATTAGTATAGATAAATATTAAAAAATGATGTTGATCAGAAAAGTAGGATGTTTTCCAATTTTAATATATAATGCCGCAAATATGGAAGAAAATCAGTTATAGATAGATGAATACAGATCCAACCAAAAAACCCTCATTCCACAAGCTCAGCGACCCTCTCCAGCAACCCCCTCGCAGCTTCCTCACTGGGAGCATGCCTTACAGTGATCTTGCCACTCTTATAAACGAGGATCATCATGGCACCGGAAGTAAAGCGAATAGCACCAAGCTCCTCGGAGCAACGCAGGAATTTGATGAGACTTCCTTCCTCAGACTTCAGGGCTTCACATGCCTTTGTAATATCTATTTCATTATCAAGTTTTGCGATCACATGCTGAATATCCGGACCGCTCTTACAGGGAGTAATTGATCTTATTTCCATGTTCATCAAAGACCTGTTTTAAATATGATATAAATGTGAAACCAATGATAGAAGGTAAAAGGTAAAAAGGAAAGTATCAGGAGATGAAATCAACCGTGACACTTTCAACATCCCAGAGAGCTTCCAGCTTCTCGATGATGTCCTCTTTTATTGCAGCTGCGAACTGGTGATGGGACGGCAGGTCAAGCACTACACGCACATTTCCTCCCTCCACAACGATCTTCAAAACAAGCTCGGTCCTGATTATGTCAAGTCCCTTTATAGGGTTCATCACATGTTTCAGGCGCCTTCTGACAACTTCCTCATCTGTTGGCTCGTTCTCAACCACCATTCCGTGTTTTTCCTCGTAATCACGGATAGCTGAACGAAGTCCCTCCACTGCCAGTACAGAACAGTGCGCTTTGACCGGAGGAAGTCCTCCAAGTGCTTCAGCTGCTTCCTTCCATGTGATCTTCTTTGCTTCTTCAAGGGTCTTGCCCTTTGCCAGTTCTGTGATGATGGAAGCTGTGGCAATGTTGGATGCACAACCGTAGGATTCAAAGGAGATATCCTCAATAACAAGGGTATCAGGATTCACTTTCAAATAAACGGCAACCATGTCCCCACAGGCCGGGCTGCCTTCGAGACCTTTTCCATCCGGGTTTTCCATCTTGCCCACATTGTGTGGATTTCTGAAATGCTCAAGTACCTCTTTACTATATGGGAATGTCATATGACCACTCTCCTGTTCCTTTCTAATGATCAGTCGTCTGCTGACAGCGGGCTGATAGCCCTGAGATTTTCAACAACTTCCTTCAATGCATCAATGATAGCATCTGCGTCTTCCATGGTATTGAACCTTCCGAAACTGAAACGCAATGAACCATGGGCACGCTCATGGTCGCCACCGATACCAAGTATCACATGACTTGCCTCAAGGGAACGGCTGAAACATGCCGATCCGGTGCTCACGGCAAATCCCATCATATCAAGATGCAATGTGATGGATTCACCTTCAACATAATGGAAGGTCAGATTGGCGTTCTGTGGGAGCCTGCTGGTAGCGCTACCATTCAGGGTTACGCTGGAGATCTCAGACTGTGCCCTCTCCATGATGCGATCCCTCATTGCTTTGAGCCTTTCGTTCTCCTCGGGAGTCACCAGCTCAACAGCCTTTGCAAAACCCACGGCACCAGGGATGTTCTCAATACCGGCACGCAGGTCGAACTCCTGGAAGCCGCCGTCCATCCACTTGTTGATCGGAGTTCCCTCTCTTATATACAGTGCACCGACACCACGGGGACCGTGGATCGTGTGTGCTGAGACCGTTACAAGGTCAACAGGGACCTGACTTACATCAAGTGGCAGCCTTGTGAAGCTGTGAGTAGCATCTGTATGGAAAAGGACCTCTTTTTCCTTACAGATATCTGCTATGGCCTTAATGTCCTGTACAGTGCCTATCTCCTGGTTTGCATGCTGGATGGATACCAGAGCGGTCTGCGGAGTGATGGCAGCCTTAAGCATTTCAAGGTCAAGGATACCTTCACTGTCAACATCTATGAAATCGACCTTGTACCCCTGTTTCTCAAGCATTTTGGCAGTGTTCAGCACATCAAAATCCTCAAGGCGGGAAACGATGATGTGATCATCCTTCTTTCCTTTCAGTGCAGAAAGAACTCCTTTTATTGCCATATTGCTTGATTCGGTGCTTCCCGAAGTGAACACGACCTCATTGGGATTTGCACCAAGGGTCGATGCAATTAGCTTCCTTGATCTTTCAAGACCTTCCTTGGAATCGATCCCCATGGAATAGCCAAATTCGGAAGTAGCTACTGCATAAGTATCAAAAAAATATGGTTTCATTGCCTCAAGCACCCTTTCATCCAGACGGGTACTGGCAGCATTGTCAAGATAAACTGTCTTATCGAACATCTGGCAAACACCTCTTTGACCAAATAAATTTTTTAATGTCAGACATACTCTGCCGGGATCTAATGGTCGACTGCAATAAAACAGCCTTAGCAGAGATTAAATGATATACAGGGATTATATTGGCAACTGTATAAAGCGTTAACCATTTACTGTAAAGTTGCGACTGTAAATATACAGCCTGAAATTGAAGGGAGGAGATGGAACAGCAAATGCTGCCCATCGAAAAAGATTACCGGGACCTGACGATCTCTTCAGCGATCTTTGCAGCCTTCACACCGGACAGCAACATACCACCAAAGGTAGGACCCATTCTGGAAAGACCGAAACATGTGGCAGCAGCCATTCCCGTAACCACAAGTCCAGGGAATATCTCAGAGGTGTTGTTCACCACTTCGTCCTCGGAATTCTCAACATCCATTCCAGAGAAACCTTTTAGGTCAACAAGACCACGGTCTGCAAGGGAATTAGCCACAACTGCATCATGTCCTGTTGCATCGATGACACATTTTGTCTCGATCGCTACAGGATCAACACATGTGATGGCACGTGGCAGGGCTGAAACCGGTGTCCAGTTGGTCACAGTACCGGAAACACGACCATCCCTGAGGACCACATCATCGAACTTGTTCATGTTCAGCATGAAAGCTCCTGCATCACAGGCAGCAGAGATCAGCTTGGAACATGCTGATGGTGCATCCGCAACATAGAGACCTTCCTTTATGTCAGGTACTTCCTTGTACGGAACACCGAGCTGGTCGAATATCTCCTGTGCAGGAGCCCTGACGGTGACCTTGTTCATAAGGTAACCACCCAACCAGAAACCGCCACCGAAGTAATTGTTGCTCTCAAGCACAACGGTCTTGAGACCTTTGGATGCAAGGTCACGGGCTGCCACAAGGCCGCTTGGACCTCCACCAACGATGATCACATCACTTTCAATATGGGAAAGAAAATCTCCAAGGAATTCTTCAACTATCGAACGGGTAATATCTTTTTCAGTTGCTTGTGCGAATTGATTCATGTCTTCACCTGTTTTGTAGAGATAATCGGAAAGTGCAGAAAGATGCAGAACAGAAAAGTAAGGGAAATTCAGCTCTGCATCTGTTTCAAAGGCCGGAGTGAGAATCGAACTCACATACTCCGATCTGCAGTCGGACGCATAACCACTCTGCCATCCAGCCAGTTGATGCCGATTCACTATTGTGAATCACAATCGTGAATATATGTCGATACTATATATAGATTATGTTCTAAGCAAAATAAGAGGAAATAAGAAGAGAGAAGACCCCATTCTACAAAAAAGTTGGAAAGTAATCAATAAAAATCAGAAAAAGAGGAAATTGCCCTTTCAATCTCAAAATTGATGTCACAGATCATTCATCTGCAGGACAAGCACCCTCACCCTTTCTCAAGTACCTGCAGATCTCACAGATCTTCGCAGGAACATTGTCCACCTTACCTTCCTGTATCTCAAAAGCAAGATGTGATATCGCCTCTTTTATGTCGTCATCGAACTCTATTCGATAACCTCGTTTTTTCGTCAGGTACTGCGATACTGCAGACGGTGCCATACCGAACATTTTTGCAACTTCCTTCTGCGAGATACCGTTATTTACAAGTTCCATTGCGAGAGCGGCACGGATCGCGGGAAGGATATCCCACACAACTGCCTGACAGGGAGTTTCCAGATTCATAATATCACTAACAATACATTATAGCCTATATACTACTATATGGTGTTCATAACATATACCCTTGTAACATATATAGATATTCACTATTGTGAAATTATGAAGAATTTAATATATAAGTAACATCTGTCTAAATATATTTGAGTTAAAGCTATTCTTATTTGAGTATAATGATAGGTATAAGAGTTAAATAAAATATGAGATTATATATTGTCAATTGATAAATAAAAATGATAATTCAATATTAACAATGGATAATTGTTAAAGAGGGGTCTCATGTTCAGGAAAGCTTTGATCATATTACTGATGGTACTTTGTGTATTCTCATTTACAGCGTCTGCATACACGCTTAATGACATAGAATGGAAAAATACGGAAACAGCTACTCTTCACTGGGGAGACAGTTTTGAGAACGGGGAAGCAAAAGATGATTCATATGAAACATATGTGATCAAAGCGGAGGATTTCAGTAAAGATGGTTTCGTATCAGTTTCGATCTCAAGAGATGGGCAGATAAAAACTACTGGATTCATCTCCAATGGCCAGAGCTTTGAATACCGGGACGAGGAAAGAGGTCAGGATATTAAGGTATTTGCATCAGAGATCAAATTGAACATTGATTCGTGGACAGGCAATATGGAAGACCCTACAGCAAAATTAGAGGTATGGAGAAGAGGCGTCCCTGAATTTGATATTAAAATCGAAACCGAAAAGGATCCAAATACAGAAAAGGACAATGAGTATGATCCAAGATCCCCTACCTATCCTAATGAAATCGTCACTACCATAACTGTCAAGAATAAAGGATATGCTGAAGCAAAAAACGTTGAAGTAATCATAAATCCTGCAGGAATGGAACTGGCTGATGGAAACATTAAGACCACAATGCTCTCATTAGCTAAAGATGAAGTCGCAGAACCCGTAGAAGTTAGCTTTAAAGTCCCACATCTCTGGGAAGAGACTGACCTTGATCTCGAAGTAACTGTCAGGGCCAAAGACATCAACGGAGACATCCACGAAGATACAGAGGATAAAGAAATAAAAATACTGCCAAAAGCTGAACTTCTGATCACTAAAACCATTGCAAAAGAGCTCTACATGGACGAAACTGCATATGTTACAGTCTCAGTTCGTAATCATGGGATCTACAGCATGAACTCAGTTACACTAAAAGATACTGTACTCTCCAGTATGGAACTTAAAGACAGTGTAACACTTGAAAAGAAAGTATCATTCGCCCCCGGAGAAACTATTGAAGTATTCTCCTATGCACTTAAACCTCTCAAGCCAGGGCAATACACAGTACCTGAAACAGTTGCAACTTATACGACTACTGACGGCAAAACCTATACATATGAATCAGATGATGAAACAAAGATCGAGATCAATGGACCATACATCGTCCTGACCCAAAAAGTGGACAAAACAAACTTACAGCCAGGAAACGAAATAAAGGTCACAGTGACCGCAAAGAACGAAGGTAACAGGGATGCAAGTACAAAGGCATCATCCACCGAATTCCCAGCAGGTTCAAGTTTTGTAAGTGGCGATACCTCTGTTGACAAGGTACTGAGTAAAGGAGAATCAGCAAGTTATTCTTATACACTTAAGATGAACGATGAAGGTACCTTTAAGGTCCCGGCTGCAACTGCAACGTTCATCGATATGGAAAGCTACAAAGGAGAGAAGATCTCAAACATGCCTGAGATCACAGTTAAGGTCCCTGAGGAAACCTCAACTTCATCGGGCACCAGCACAAGCAACCCATCCGGCAACAGCAACCCACAACCAGGATCCGAATCTAATGAAGAGGTCGTTGAACCGGGCTTTGAGTCCATATTCGCAATTGCTGCACTTGCTGGTGTATACACAGCAATAAGAAGGAGAAAATGAATAGATCATGCGAATGAGAATACACGTTTGCCTGATTATTGTATTTGCCATAATATTATGTGCAAATATTGCTATTGCCTCATCCGAGAACGATCCGGAATGGAACGAATCGGTCAATTATACCCTTTACTGGGGAGATAGTGTTGAGGTGGACGGCTTCCTGATCAAGGCAAACGACTTCTCAAAAGCAAGACCTTTTGACATTGAGACAGATTATGTAATGCTTACCATCATTTCCGACGATTCGGAAAAATGGAGCGCACTCCTCTCGGTCAATAACAGCCAGATACCTGATAGAGGAATATTTGGTGAAAGGCTTAATATAACTGCTTTTGAGGTTGTGACCGGGGAAGACATCCCTGCACCCTATACCAAGATCGCAGTCTCAACACTCAACATTACAGAAGAAGAGAGCGGAAGCTGGATCAACAATACGATCTCTGTAACAAAGACGATATATAAGGAAACTTATATCGATGAGAGAGTATTCATCGAAGTCCAGATCAAAAATCTCCGGAACCTGGAATTCCAGAATGTCACAATAAATGAGACACTTCCAGAAAACATATTAAGTGATCCTGATATCGATGTCGACCAGACGATAGATATCGAGCCGTATTCAAAGAAATTGATCCAGTATTCTATCAAAGCACTTAAACCGGGAAACTACACGATACCTCCCACAGAAATAGAACTGGTTTACAGGGGAGTAACGTATCACCACTACACAAACTCAACAGAACTGGTCGTCTACGGACCATATATCACCGCTGAAAAGACGGCCACTGTTAATGAAAATGATCCACAGCAACTGGACATCAGCATAACAGTGGAAAATAAAGGTAACCGTGCAGCATATTTGGAGATCAGGGATGAAATGATGCCAAACTCTATCCTGAAGGAAGGAAAGACAACAACTGAAATGGTCATATTCCCGGACAAGGTCAAAAAACTGGAGTACACCGTAAATATCAAAACCATCAACAAGAACACCATAGCCCCTTCAGCAGAGATATATTTTTCAGACTCTAAAGGATACTCCGACACATTCTGGACAAAAAGATTCTACATATTCAAAGAACATGAAGAAGGAACTCCCGAACCTTTAATTGAACCTGAAGAAGAACAGGACATTGCTGATCCCGAATACTCTGATACGAGCAGTGGTAATATGGAATATCCGAAATTCGGACCTATAAGATCGGTCAGAGATCTTGTCGACAATGCGATGATAATAATTAATGAAGCACTTGAGTACAAGTGATCTTTTCTTTCTGCCAGAACGAAATCTATTTAGCTATTTCAATTGTCTGGACTACGGGAATGAGATATGAAAAAAGACCAGGGATTTGAAAAAGCCAAGTTCGAGATAATACTCTCGGGAAGATCAAATGTTGGAAAATCATCCATCATAAGAGAGCTCACGGGTAAAAAAGTAAAGGTAGGGAAACGACCGGGAGTTACTTTAAAGCCTGCACATACCCTGCGATCAGATATGCTGATCACAGATCTGCCAGGATTCGGGTTCATGAGCGGCGTGAAAGACCGCAAACAGGACATTGTAAAGGACCAGATCGTCCGCTACATAGAGAACAACGCTGAAAGAATAAAGATAGCAGTTCTTGTTACTGATGCAGTTTCATTCACAGATGTTATCGAGCGCTGGGAGAGCCGCAATGAGATACCTATCGACATAGAAATGTTCGATTTTTTCAATGAACTGGGATTCGACACCATTGTTGCCGTAAACAAGATGGACAGGATAAAAGATAACGAACGTGAAGAAAGACTGGATGCCATCGCTGAGAAGCTCGGACTCACTCCGCCATGGAACCAGTGGGATTACATAATCGCACCTGTGAGTGCAAAAAAAGGAAACATCAATTCACTCAAGGGATTGCTTCGAAAGCGCCTTCATGATGCTAAAAGAGATGATCTTTTCAAATATATATGAGATCAATGGAACTTAACGGACCAAAACATAAAAAAGGATCGAGATGAACAGAAGCTGAGATGAATGATCAGCTGATCAGCCGTTCATCCACCCACCTATAGCTCATCACCTTACGTAAAAATCAGCGCCAATATCCTTTGCTATCATTTCACATTTTTTGATGTCAATGTCATTGAAACCTACAACGGTCATACGTGTATGGATACCGGCTGCAATGGCATTTTTTGTGAAGTCCAGCATAGCATTATATGAACCTTCGAAAGCCGGTCTGCATATCTCATTATATTTGTCTTCCGATTCCGCATTGAGGCTCACTGATACTTCATCAAGACCTGCCCCTTTGAGTTCTGCCACAACATCCCTCTCAGGATAAAGCAATTGTGCATGTCCGTTCGTATCCAGCCTTACCCTCACACCCTTTTCCTTGAGCCAGCGAGTGATATCAAGAAGGATGTCAAAACGGAGGGTCGCCTCTCCGAACCCCGTAAATACGACCTCCCGGTATTTGCTAAGGTCCAGGGACGAAAGTTTTTCCAGGATCTCATCAAGAGAAGGTTCTTTTTTGAGGCGCAGGTCATAACCATAGACACCGTCTGAGACGTCGCGTATACAGAAAACACAGCTTGCACTGCATCTGTTGGTTATGTTAAGATACAGATTGTCATGCCCTTCATAACAAAGCGTGCCAACATTCTCAAGATTACCGTCAAATTTTTTTTCTGTCATTTGCAGCCTCTTTATATTTACAGGATAATTCTGATCGACTTAACATATTTGCAGGAACTGCTTCAAGCATATATTTGCAGGATCCATTTAAAATAAATTAAATTCATTTAATATCTATTTTCGTTTACCGGATGATCTTTCCACTTGCCTGAACTGATCACGGGATACTTCTCACAGGGAGCAGCTGGCGAAAGAAAATACATCCATGTTTCAGAACCATTATCAAGCAATACATTTTTCCTGCAGAACCATTTGCCTTCAAACTCATCGAGAACTTTCAGCAACTCATTGTCTGCATTATAGAGTTCACCTGATATCTTTGAGCCAGGTTCACCCATTACTACACCAGGAAAGTATTCAAGATCCAGCATCCTGAACTCAGTCGCTGTGGATGCCTCACAAACAAAAGTGGAATCCCCAAGCAGGTGATGGTTGCAACATCCCTTTTTCAAAGTGCCGTATACGAATAGAAGACTCATCTTATCCCAAAGTTCATTTTAAGCAGACCTTTCCTTACTGCATCAGGTAGCTGCCCACACTGCAGTGCTTTCATATGCTCAGGATCGATCATCTTGATAGCTGCAGACATCATTGAATCAGAGCGCATGAGGTTATCCATAAGCTTTCTCACATAGACCGCAGTCTTAATCTCCAGACCCATCTCCTTTCGCCAGCGCTCGTCATAGTCTTCCAGCCTGCACTTCCCTTCAAGGAAATCAACTGCAGTCTGACCGGCGATCTTTCCACCTACCATTGCAGTGGATATTCCGCCACCATTGGTAGCTATGATATGACCGGCAGCATCACCGGCAACAAGAGTATCTTTAGTAGCTGTTACCTTAGGAGCACCACCAACCGGCACAAGACCGGAAACCACTGAAATGATGGAACCTCCTTCAAGCTTCTTACTGGCTATGGGGTGCTCGTACATGAACTTTTCAAGATAATCCCTGGCAGACATCCCATTCCTGAAAAGGATCTCCCTGATGCCTACTCCGATGTTGGCATTATCGCCACCCTGAGAGATGACCCAGGCATAACCACCGGGAACATAGTCCTTTCCGAAGAACATTTCCACGGCATCCCTGTCAACATCCACACCGCTTACCTCATACTCAAATGCAGTTCCCGTGCCCATTGGATCAGGATCGCGAAGAAGTCCTTTTGCTTTTCCGACAATGGAATTCGGTCCATCGGCACCGATTAGAACCTTACCGTGGATCGTGTGCTGCCCGAAAACACCATCGACCTCAACAGTAGTGCCATTCACCTCAAGGACATTGGTACCTGCCATAAGCTTTGCACCGCATTTACCAGCCTCTTTCGCAAGATACTTGTCAAACCTGCGCCTGTCGATGGCATCAGCATCGACCTCAAATTCCTTGGAATAGCCATTCGGAGCGATAAAGCGCTGTACACTGCTCGAAGCATGGATACATTCCGAGGGTATCGATTCAAGAGTATAAGGAAGCTCGGCATTTGGAACAAGCTCCTGTAAAGTATCGAGATGAGGAAGGAATCCTCCGCATTGAAGAGGAATCCCAATGTCCTTTTTTTTATCAATAAGAAGTACGGATGCGCCTGCTTCTGCTGCATAAGCCGCAGCCGTAGAGCCGGCAGGTCCCGCACCGACAATGATCATATCATATGAGTTTTCAGGCTTCATGAGGATGTCTTCTATAATAGTGATATATTATAAATCTGTTTCAGAGACATCTGCTGAATGAAGCAAAAATTCGAATAATTGATGAAGAAACGTAAGTAAGAATAAACATAGAAGAAAGAAAGTAGAGTAAGATAGAAATAAGATCTGCAGTAAAAAAGGAGCTGAGAAATTACTCAGCTACTTCAGCGAATGCGAACTTGCGCATTACTTTGGTTACCTTGATGGTAACTTCATCGCCAACGGATGTACCTGGTACAAAGATGACAAATCCGCTTACTCTTGCGATGCCGTCTCCTTCCCTTGCGATGTCTTCAATTGTTACGTCGTATGTTTCACCAGCTTCTACTGGTGCAGTTGATTCCATGTTGTTGAACAAATATTTCACATCCTTTTGTGATGCTTGAAAGAACTAACTAAGCTGAAAAACATAATGGAAAAAGCAGCACATACGTGAGTAAATACTATTTAATACCTTACGTTCGAAGCAAAAAGTTATACTTTAAAGCATTTAACAAATAGCAGAGATAAGATATAAGGGTTCTGGTACATTTAATGAAAAAGAACAGAGGCGTTAATAGCCGCCTCCGACCTGCAAAAGCTCGAAATCAAGATCATCCGGAACGTTTGCCTTGAAAATAAAAACATTGCACCTCATATTCCTTGCCTCTGTGATGGCGCGCTTCTGAGTATCTGTGATCTCACCATCAGAAGTGGTAATGCAGAACATCTTCCTTTCATTGTTGCTCACAAGGAAATCAAAATCCTCTGAATATGCCTTAAGGAAATCAACGAAAGCCTTAAGCTCATCCCATTTAGTGCAGAGGTGGATGTTCTTTGATGCGGAATTCTCCACATACCAGTCCCTGCTCATGTATGGATAGGCATTGTACTGGTCTACAAGCTCATCAAAGCTTTTGTATATCCGGTCTACATCGCGTTTCAGGCTTATCCATTTCCAGTTCTGCTGTGCAAAGTATCTTGCTGCCAGAATCTCAACAATTGCTTTTTTATCATCAATATCCAGTTTCATCATAAACACCCAAAGATCAAAACTAAAAGATCAAAGATCATCATCCTGTGAATAGCTTCTTCCAAGTTGCAGGGCTATTTCAGCTTTTTCAAGCTCGCATCCAAGATAAGACGCATGGTCCATCTTTGATATGAGCTCCATACTCATAATAGTGTCCATTATATCCCTCGCGGTCCTTCCCACAATGGTTGCCTTTTCATGCTGTGCGACAATAACACCACCATTATCATCCGAAACGATCCCTATCCTGAAAGGCCCCAGCGGATCAAGTGACCAACCTGCAAACCTCCGTGCTACAACATGATTTTCAGGAACCTCCGCTTCCGGACGTCTGCGCTTTTCCTTAAGCTGAAGCAGATCAATGCCCAGGTCCTTGGGAGAACTCTCCCTTTCCTTTGAAAGAGCCATCATACTGGCTGCAGTCTTCAGTTCACTTATGGAACCACGTGTCTTCTCACTGAACTCAGGCGTGAACAGGATGCATGAACCCACGTCTGCAGCAATACCACAGAGAGTTGCATTGACACCCACCGAATCTGCATCAATGAGCTCAGTAACGTTACCAGCCCCGAAGAACACAGGTACATCCGGATGATCCTCATGGAACCGGGAATATCTTACAATTGAAGATGTTATTCCATGCCCGATCGGATCGAGAACAGGGTCAGCAATTATATCATGGATACCTGCAGCCCTTGCAGCATCTATATTGGCAACAAGACTCTCAAAGCCTGCCCCCGCATCAGGGATAACGACCGCCGCAATACCGGCACCTGCAATTTCGGCCGCAACTGCATCAATGTTGCTGGAATTCAAACTCAGCACAAGGTCAATGCCTTCTTCCAGTGCAGCTATAATAAGTTCCGGCTCCAGTGTATCGATGCTTATCGGAACAGTGGAAACCTCACGGGCCACCCTTACAGCTCGTTTTATGTCCCCGGGAGATGCTGTCAGTGATGCTCCAAGATCGATAATATCAGCACCTTTCATAATAAAGGACCTGATCCTTCTGGAAAGTGCGGCCTCATCAAGACCGGTTGCATCCACAACTTCAGCCATCACTTTCATTCTGGAACCGCCACCAAGTTTCACATCATTAAGTCTCATCAGTGGTTCAGCGTTCTGCTCGATCTCATCAAGGGTTTCTATGGCAATGCCCCTCCATACATCAGAGAGGAGCTCACATGCAGGAACCTCCAGAGAGAATTCCATCTCACCTACAAAGCGGAGTACACTGCCAAGATCATAGGCATGCTTGGGACCAAGATAGACCTTGCAATCCAGCTCCTTTTCAATAATTGAAAAATCCCCGGAGCAAAGACCCGGTACAAAGATCACATCATACCTCTTATCCTGCTGTTTTAGTACTGAGAGCAGCCTGTGAGGAGTAAGGAAAGCAGCTACCTCAATATCCAGGACAAGAACATCGGCATTGTCAGCTACAGAGAAACGAACCGTATTTTCTGCAAGCTTGCCGGTTGCAACCAGAATTTCCATGACCTTTAGATTGGCTGCATCGTAAAAAAGAATATCCATTGGATGAAGAACAGATCATAAAAAATGGTGGAAGAAGACCGGCGATATTTCACACCGGCCTGTAGAACAGAACCTACTTAGAACTTACTGAATTATGTCGATTATTGACCCGCCGTATGATGCCTGTGCACCGATCGGTTCAACGACCGTTCGGCGTCCTCGCTCGGCCCGAGAAAAAGAGGAGGACCTCATTTTTGTGTTTGTGTTCTCAACAACACCGGAGTGGAACTGAGGACCAAGCACCTGTGCGGACTGAACACCGGTCATAATAGCCATGACGCGTACCTTTCCTTCGTAGTCGTCTCTGATACGTGCTCCCCAGATAACATTTGCATTTGGAGAAAGCTCATAGGTAAGAGATGCTGCGATCTCTTCTGCTTCCTTGAGGCTGAGGTCAGGACCGCCTGTGATGTGTACAAGACTACCGGTTGCTCCCCTGTAGTCAACATCAAGGAGTGGGTGATTGAGTGCTGTGCGAACAACATCGTTGCTCTTGTCCTGGTTCTTGCTGTCTCCTACAAGCATGACAGCAACGCCACCGCAACCCATGATAGCACGGATGTCAGCGTAGTCGAGATTGATGAGTGATGGCTGTGTGATAGTTTCTGTGATGCCCTTTACGGTCTCAGCGATCAGTTGGTCCATAACGGAGAATGCCTGCTCGATAGGCAGGTTTGGAACGTAATCAAGAAGCCTGTTGTTGTCAAGTACGATAACTGTGTCAGCTGCCCTGCGGAATTCCTCAAGACCTTCCTCGGCTTTTACGGTACGTGCACGCTCTACCCTGAAAGGACTGGAGACCATACCTACTACGATAGCACCCTGCTCTTTTGCGATCTCTGCAACAACAGGTGCTACACCGGTACCGGTTCCTCCACCCATACCAGCTGTTACGAAAACAAGGTCACTTTCCTTGAAGATCTCCTCAAGGGTACCACGTGCAAGTTCTGCAGCTTTTGCACCAACTTCAGGATATCCACCAGCACCAAGACCTCTTGTAAGGGTCTTACCGACAAGGATCTTCTTGTCAGCACGGATATGATCAAGATGCTGTTTGTCAGTGTTAATAGCAATAGTTTCTGCACCTTCGATACCGATGTTGTACAAACGGTTGATGGTGTTGTTACCTGCACCACCACATCCAACAATGGTGATACGAGGCATTCCGAATCCTTCGAACTGGTCATCTGCTGATACTGACTGTCTGTACTCTTTTTCTATTTCTGAGTGTTTTAATGCTTCCTGTACTATAGACTGCACGTTCATCCCCTCTCTTGGATATTGCATTCTACTGCAATTTGCGTGTTGGACACGCTGACTGTTTTCAAATCAATGTAGGCCCCTTACAATTATGTCATGAGGCTTATCCTCTCTTGCCCGCAGATCAGGTCCTGCGGCCGTCCGTGTTGTAAGCGAACGGTTAATGGCAAAAATGAAGTAGTCTATAGTAGTCACTACCCACATAGGTCACCACTATCGAGAAACCCCGATAACATCCTTCACCATCGCCCTCTCTTGCTGCCGGAAATTCATCCGGCATATGGAACAGACCGTAATGACAAACATTTGAAAACAAACATCTGCCAGATCAATTCCAGATATGACTGTCGTCTGAAAATACTATTTATAGATATTAATATATAAGGCTATCGACAATTGTCGCAAACGACTTTGACATTACTGCAATCGATTTACAGTTTCACACAAGGTGATACCGCAATATTGTCGAATTTTATTGAGTACACAGAATTATAACATAATTAGAAATGTTATGACATGCTAAAATCAATAAGAGGATAATATATTTTAAATATATTTAAAGTCCTGAATGTACAGGGAATAATTCCAGACCGGGGGACGATCTGGACAGGGCGATAGAAAACAAAGGAACAAAGGAAAGATAACATGGGAAGATATTCAATAGAAGAATTCATCGAAAAAACAGGCCAGAGAGACCTCGGAGAAGGATTGTTCGAACTTGAGAGGGACAGGATGCTTGAGCTTAACCTCAATGGAAGGGTCTGGACAAAACGTGGTTCAATGATAGCCTACCTCGGTGATGTTAAGTTCACAAGGGAAGGGGTGCTCGAACACGGTGTCGGCAAGATGCTGAAAAAAGCTGTAACAGGAGAAGGGGTCAGCCTTACAAAAGCAGAAGGAAGAGGGAAAGTATACCTTGCAGATGAAGGTAAGAAGATCTCCATCCTCAAGCTCGACAACGACTCCATTTTTGTCAACGGTAATGACCTGCTTGCATTTGAAGACGGGATCAACTGGGACATCAAGATAATGAAGAAGGTCACAGGAATGCTTGCAGGAGGGCTCTTCAATGTCAAACTTGAAGGAACCGGAATGGTTGCCATCAGTACACACTACGACCCGCTGACACTTCAGGTGACAAAGGACAGGCCGGTCTTCACAGACCCGAACGCAACAGTCGCATGGTCAGGAAACCTGAAACCTGATCTCAAGACAGATATCTCCCTTAAGACATTCGTCGGACGCTCAAGCGGGGAAAGTGTGCAAATGGCCTTCAATGGCGAAGGTTTTGTCGTTATACAGCCATATGAGGAAATACCGTTCCAGATGGCACCTCCTGCCTGAAGGCAAGGTACCATTAAAACTGAAAATAAATGGAAAGCAGAGAGGTGCAGCAATGCACCTTCCCGAATTTATGGACCCTGTAAACCCACAGGTAGAACTTATCCTTTTGTGATGCACTCATAACGCACATCAGCACGACTTATCTTTGGCACGTCACCCCACATCCCCATGAACTCACCCTGTACCAGGAGTGCACCATCAATTCCGGGGACATCCTTTATGACATCAAACGCCTTCTCCACAGCAGCCCTGCCAATATCCGTAGCGTTCGAAAGAGCAGTGGCCGCGGAATCTGCCAGAGAAACATCATCTGAGAATATTACAGCAGCATCGGCCATACCGAAGCTAATGGAGGGTCCTACGGTACCCGAAGAAGTACATATACCGCGTATCACGGAGGATGGTTCGATCACCAGCCCGATATCCTTTATAGGAGAATTTCCGGCATATATACCAATGATGACCTGACGATCATTGATGATAGCAATATCACCGCCATTGTCAACTATGGCATGGGAAGCACCTGCCTCCACCATGGCTTCTACGGCAAGTGACGAAATCGTACCTGCCACCGCGCTCATGGGACCGATACCCATGGCATTGCCTGCCTTTACAAGTCTTTTGACAACTTCAGGAGCATCATCCCTGCATTCGTGTGGTTCCAGAGTTATCTTAAAATAGGGATCCCGAAGGATATAGGCCTCCAGTTTTGCCCTGTGAAATGCGATAGCTTCCCTGGCTGCCTCAATATGAGACCGCTCATCACCAATAATGGTGACAATGGTCTCTTTGAGCTGGAAATGTTCTTTCATATTCGAATTTCAGTGACCAAGTGTCAGAGCGTTATGCGGGCACATCTTGATACATGTACCACACTGGATACACTTGTCGGAATCAGTCTCAAGGCTCCAGTCATCTGCAAATGAGAAGACCTTAACGGGACATACAGAGATGCAGGCACCACATTCCACACACTCATCCTCATCCCTGCTTATAGGAGTATCAAGTATCACGACTTCAGCACCTTTGTTAACAAGGGAATCCCTTATCTTCCGGAACTGGTCGGATGTAACTTCAGCCACTACCTCACCATGTGTAGGATCAAAATGTGCCTGGGAAATGTTCAGCAGTCCTCCGGTCTCCAGAATGGATTCTGCAAGTATGGGTTTTGTAACGATGTCTGCAGCGATGTTGATCTTTATCATCATGATTAGTGCCTCCTTGCAAGCAATTTGCTGATATCATCACTTGTGATAATACCCACCACATGCCTGTTCGAATCGACCACCGGAAGTGCAGATACGCTATTGCTGTCAAGCTTGAAAGCCGAAATGTCCACAGCCTCTTCCGGACTGGCAGTAACGACCTTCCTGGTCATTATGTCCTTTACAAGATTGAATTCTTCCTTTGCAACTGCCTTTGAGATATCCCATGCAGTTACAATTCCAACAAGGTGATTACCATTGTCCACCACAGGCAAATGGTTGAACTGCTTTTCCATGATCACCTTTGCAGCATCATGGAAACTTGCATCCTCCTGGATAGTCGTAACCTCCGAGGACATAATATCCATAACAAGCGGATTGGTATTGGTCTGCTTCATAGCATTGCAGGCAGTGTCCCTGGGGAGGCGCTCCACAGGCATGCTTACAAAGAATTCCCCGTCCCTTATCCATTGTTTGAGTTCATTTGCGATCTGACGGGATTTCTTGAAGCTTGACAACGGGGATGTTGGAACCTCTTTACCATTGAGATCTATGGAGCCTGAACGGAGTTCACCATATGTTACAGTCCTGAGCGCCGGGCGGCTCCTGCTTGGAACACCATAGTCCAGCACATTGGTGACAATATCATCATCTGTTACTGCAGTGGCCTTTGCAATATCCTCATTAAGGACCGGAATAGGGATACCCATTCCGACATAAAGTGATGTACCGTATCCTTTGAACGTTGCAGCACGGATGTATTCAGAGCTCATCTTCTTGAGATCACCTTTGAGCATAAGTGTACCAAATCCTGCTGCAGGTGAGTGCTGGGTCCCTTCTCCCACAATATAGCCCTGAGTACCTCCAAGGAAGATGCGTGTACCTGTACCGATCGTCTCATAGTTCGGATCATTGTACATAGGTGAAAGAACACCTGCACCGGAATAAGTAACATTTCCATGATGAGGCAGTAATGTACCCATATAAGTGTGCAGAGTGTGATTTGTACTGTTGGTCGCAGCATTATACTTCTGATATGAGTTGCGTGGATTGAGCATGATGGCCTGGTTCAGGTCATATATATTGATGGTCGTATCAATGACCTTTCTGGGATAACAGTCAGTTCCCGGAGAAATTCCGTGAACATCAATGGAATTACCACGAACAAGGTCCTCTATCACATGGGCACCACCATAATTCATCCCTTTTGACTGGGACTGCTGGGTTGCACCGATATAAGCATCCACCGCAGCAACACCGGAATACGCCTCAACGTCATTGAGCCATAGCTTGCTGATCCTGATAGGAGGTTCCGAGTGACCGAAGTTCAGCCAGACACCTGATGAACACATGGCTCCGAAAGTACCTGTAGTAACGACATCTACTTCCCTGGCAGCACCCTCTGCACCCAATTCGCCAACGATATCCACCATTTCCTCGGCAGTTACAACATTGACACTGCCATCACGTATCCTGTCATTGATCTCATGAATTGTTTTTTTGACCATGTCTAGTACCTCTGCATTATATTGGGTAATAATCACAGGTACATATATTACTTCCGGTAATTTGCCGCCAGATGAAATCTGGTTGCAAATCAAAATCACCATGCCAAAAAGAAGAGGATTACTCTAATGTAAAATATTTTAAAATAATGGCTATGAACCAGAAGTGAAAAGAAGAAGAAGAAGAAGAAGAAGAAGAAGAAGAAGAAGAAGAAGAAGAAGAAGAAGAAGAAGAAGAAGAAGAAGAAGAAGAAGAAAATGGGAAAAAGGGAAAATAACCGCAAGGATCCTAAAAATAGAGGATAGGGAGTCACTTTGGCAATGTTATATGCACAGTGGTCCCAAACCCTTCCAGGCTCTTCAGCCAGATCTTACCATTATGGACATCAATGATCCTTTTGGAAACATGCAGGCCCAGACCGGTCCCCCCATACAGTCTTGTAAGGGAGCCGTCTACCTGGTAAAAACTGTTAAAGACCTTATCAACTTCATCTTTGGGGATCCCGATACCATTATCCTTCACACGAATATGGATGTTATCCGGTTCATCCTGAACGGATACCGTCACCTCACCTTCGGACATGAACTTGACCGCATTATCAAGGATATTGTCCAATGCAGTTGTGAGGCGTTCTTCATCACCACATATGTTCGGAATGTTCTCAGCAATATCCTCATTGAATACAATATTGTTCGCACCTGCCCGGGCTCTTGCAATTTCGATGGAATTGAGCACAAATCTCCTGACAGAAACTGTTGTGAAATTGTATCTGTACCTGCCTTCCTTTTCCATGCTCATGTAGAGAAGGGAATCTATGAGATTCCTGAGCTTTTCGGCGTTCCTTACAACAGCATCATTAGCCCTCTTTTGCTCGGTTGTCAATGGGCCGAACTTCCCTTCACCCAGAAGTTCACTGAAACCTTTGATCGATATCATAGGCGTCTTCAGTTCATGGCTCAGGTTTGCAAAGAATTCGTTCTTCATCCTATCAATGGAACGAAGATCCTCATAAGCACCCTGTGTCTTCTCGAACAACTGGGCATTTTCAATGGCAATACCTATGTGTTTACCCACATGTTCAAGGACCTTTATGTTCTTCTCGTTGAGTGAATCCTTATCTGAGGTCAGCAGGAGAACAAAACCAACCACCTTATCATGAGAATAAAGATAGAATGTAAGATTGTTCCTTGCTACAAAACGTGACCCTTTTCTGACAACCTCTTCCGAGATAATGGCATGCTTGGGCAGATCTGCAACATTCTTGAACATATCCTCCTCTTTTGCATAAGAGATCCTGGATGTCAGTTCCTCCTCAGGTCCTATGTGCGCCCTGAGATTTGCCTCCCTTTTATCGTGATCGATGATATACACTCCACCTGCTTCGATTTCAAGAAGATCCCCTATCTCCATCAGGATCTCAGACAGCAGGTCATCTATATCAAGCGACTCGGAGGCAAGCGTGACCGCCGAATAAAGTACAGAAATATCACGTTCATTGTCCGCAATTTGTTTTTCAGCAAGCTTGCGGTTTGTTAT
This sequence comes from Methanococcoides mangrovi, assembly GCF_052057775.1. Lineage (GTDB taxonomy): Archaea > Halobacteriota > Methanosarcinia > Methanosarcinales > Methanosarcinaceae > Methanococcoides. Next base: position 2,237,624 of record NZ_CP195121.1, read on the forward strand.
ATCAAAAATAATTCCATAAAAATGACTTATGCTTTGGTCGGTGTTCCTCTCTATAAGAGTACTCTCATACACCCACCGGACGTCCTCAGACTCTGTCAGAAGGCGGTATTCACAATTGAACTGATCATTTCCTTCTTCAACAGATCTGCTGAGAATATCAAGGACATCACCCCTGTCATCCGGGTGCAGAATATTGTGATAAAGCAAAGCACCCGATACAAAATCCTCTTTGGTGTATCCGAACCTCTCAACGTTCTCTGTGACGAACTCTACAGGGCGACCATCTTCCGCAGACCAGAAAAAGATCACTGCGGGGCTCCTGTTAATGATCGATTCCAGCAGAGCTTTGGTCTCTGCTGAGCTTCTTATATCTTCAAGTGATTGTTGAAGGATCGACTCCAGATCGACCTTTCCACAAATACCCATAGACACATCTTGTTCTTCATTCATACGACCTCATCCCGTTGGCCAGATTGTAGACTGTACTTAATCAATTGTTATAAACATATATAAATATGTATATGTTTGGATTTGTATAATAATAAATGTGCACAATGTGAAAAAATTAAATTATCTTCTTGAAATATGATGCAGTTGTCGAAGCGATGCGATCTTGTGCTCATATTAACTAGAAAAGAAAACAAACATAAGAAAACAGAATATCTGGTGAATAATAGTACAAACTAAAAAGGAAAGCTGATTCATGGATAACATCAACCAGAATTGTCCCAAAAACTTATTAACGGCAAAAGAGTATAGCCAGAAGAAATTCCTTAGATGAATCAAACACTTTGATATAACTAAAAATTTACAAACTTGATCGAGTTGATTATAGTGGCAGTAGAAAAAGGCGACGTTATTAAACTATCATACACCGGAAAGTTCGATGAAGACCAGATCTTCGACACAACAAATGAAGAACTCGCAAAGGAGAACGAGATCTACAACCCACGCGGCATGTACGGCGGCGATGTAGTTATCGTTGGTGCAGGACACACAATTGCAGGTCTTGACGAAGATATTGCCGGCAAGGACGTAGGATACAGCGGTACAGTTGTCATCCCAGCAGAGAAAGGATTTGGTGCACACGACCCAAAACTTGTTGAGAACATCTCAATCACAAAATTCAGGGACCAGAAGGCATACCCAGGCATGAACATTGAGATTGACAACAGGAGAGGAACAGTCACAAAGGTTATCGGCCGCAGGGTACGTGTTGACTTCAACCACCCACTCGCAGGCAAGGAAGTTACCTATGAGTACACCATCGAGGAAAAGCTCGAGGATGTAACCGAAAAGGTACAGGGTCTTCTTGCACTTTACACCGGAATTCCAGACCTTGAAGTAGAGATCAACGACAACAAAGCGGCTATCAAAGTTCCTGCAATGCTTTCATTCAACCAGCGCTGGCTTATGGCAAAGGGAAGGGTTGCAAGCGAACTTGTCGAATACGTCGGTCTTGACGAAGTAAGTTACGTTGAAACATATCCACTCCCAACCCCGGCACCTGTTGCAGAACCAGAAGCTGAGGAAGAAGTTGCTGAAAGTGAAGAGTAAACCTCTTCACATTTCTTTCAAAAAAGGCCTATAACACTGTTTTGGAGCAAAAGCCTTATACCTGAAAACACTATTTAGGAACCATTCATTTGCTGAGGTAGCCAAGTGGACTACGGCGCCGGTCTTGAAAACCGGTAGTGCTAACGCGCTGCGGGAGTTCGAATCTCCCCCTCAGCGTCCATATCTTTTTTGTGATCTTTTTTGAGTTCGAGCTTACTTGCTTTGCTAAAAGAACTTTTTCCAAATCATCTTAACAAAAACAGAGAGTCAATATTGATTTCTTGTAGAAGCTTTAAGTTCGAAATAATATAAAGTAAATAGAATAACTCAAAATAGTATATAATTATTCAGATACTCAAATAAATATATATTCTCATAAACCTACATTCCCCCAGACAAAAAGGGGATTTAAACCTATGAGAGAACAGAAGTTGGAAATTGTGAACTTTGGAATTGACACTGAAAAATTTGAAAAAGCTGTTGAAGCTTACCAGAAGTTCCTGAATGATAAAGGTGTTTACTGTCATGATGGAAAGTATTCCCCCGAAGGGAAACTTTTTGTGGAGCAGGTCACGGAATACATCGAATACTGCCATTTAGGCGGAGATACTCCCGTACCTTATAATAATGAGGTCACTTATGGGTCCACATTCTTCATGACATCTTACAATGACAAAATATTCTTCTTTGAAAATCTCGAAAGTGCAAAGACCTTTTGGAATGTTTTGGATGCGGTTGATGGTTATTTCCCTTCGGTCTTGATGGCAGTTTAATTCGATGCAGACTGAACATCAACCACTTTGAAATAGCCACAATAAGCGTTGTGGCTTGCTCTAAAGTGAAGATCGAAACGGAAACATATCGGCCTGAAAAACCTGTTTTTGGACACTACACCACCCAACATTAGATTACATCTCAGTATCAACTGTAGATCGTTTGTTCTTTATTTAGGCTGTAAATGTCCTATCTGTGAAAAATAATTATTATACTTTTGGATCAATTCGACCGTGACCTTTTGAACTATTGCAGCCACAGATGAAAAGCTGTCCATAAGTCACTAAAAGCTGGAATGCATCTCCACCTAAGATTTCCATCCAAATAATTAAAAAATCATATAATAGCCCCATAATTTATTTATATTAAAGGAATGTGTACTGCTCGTTGATCCATATCAATCCCCTCAAGAAGAAAAGCACAAAATAGAAAGGTTTCGTGTTTTGTTGTATTGTAACAAACTCAGGATAATGTGGAAACAAATTGGATTATGGGAAGGAGCGAAATGTTGGATTGGATACGTGACGTACTGGCCATCTCGACTAAGAGCGAGATCGACAAGACCATTGAAGAATTATCAAGGCAGCTAAAAGCCATCGAGAATAATCCGAAAGCAGCAAAGGAACTTTTTGGCGATCCCGATTTCATCAGATCTTACTTAGAAAATGGGATACATATATCTCAGACGATCAGAGATATTGAAGACATTGAAAACAGAAAAAACAGATGCATCCAGTATTTGTAAGACACGGAACTTTTGTATTTCAGAACAAAAAGTCCCCAAAATATGCTCCAATAGAAAACCCAATGGCCATAGCTAAAGCAGTTTTCCATCTTATTTCACGGAAAAAGAAATAATTGACAGGAAGACCGAAAAAGAAAGTTATCGCCCCCCAGATAAATGGATGTAAAGATGATGACGACATTATATTATCCCATCATATTTTCAGAGATCAGATCGTCTCCATAAGTTCATCCAGAGTCAGTGTTTCACCGAAAGATATAGCTTTCCCATCATTGGTAAGTGTGAACTTACCCAGTGAAACACCAGTTACCACAAAGTGCTCAGGACCATTGGACATGGTATTTGGCCATGTGTCATTCTTTAGATAAAGGAACACTTTTTCCCCCGGATCAAAGGAAGGCTCATCCTCTACATCAATTGCAATAACATCTTTTTCACCACCAAGCGTTCTGACTATGACCTCTGTTTCAGATAAAGGATTCTTGAGATACTCATCTACAGTAATCACTACATCAGTGTAGATATCATACCATTCCAGCTCATATATATCATCAGTAGGTATTTGCCCGTCCCTGGTGTTCCATTCGCTTGGTAGTACCTCTTTCACTGTACCGATAATAATAACATCCGACATACTACTCATCTCTTCAGGAGATACATATTCCAGACAACCACTGACAGTAAGCGTAACTTTATCGCTGTTAGCATTAGTCTGATCGGGAACTGGTTCTGTTGTGGATTCGTTCATTGGTTCATCATTTTGCTTGTCACTTGTGTTGCCACTGGAACTAAGAACATCTTCATCCGGAACTCCTGTTGATATTGTTTTAATGCTTTCAGCAGATACATCATCAGACACGTCTGTAAAAGGTTCAATTCCTGTTTCGACCTCATTCTGTTTTGAGATCTCGAGTCCTGCAGATGCCAGGATCATCACACATATCAGCAGTAATGCAAAAATTATCAGGTATCTTTCCTGAGTTCTGATCTTTTCCATTTCAATTATCCCTACATAAAACCATGAAACAATAGAAAATATTGTCTATTTGCATATATTAATTTTGTTTAGTTTGAAAATAGAGTGCAGAAAACATTAAAAAACAAAAGGATAAAAATAGAATTGTGAGATGTCATTTATGAAAAACAGGAATATATTCTGGATCTTTGGGATTCTCCAGAGCATTACGTTGGGAACAATAATCTTCCTGATGTTCAGGTCACTGAACATGATAAGTGAAGTAGAAGTGATCGGAGCAGATTCCCAAATCCTGTTAAGCACAATTTTCCCGCTGTTTCTGCTGATAGTGGAATATACGATCTACTCTTAAATCTAAAAAGAAAAGATGCGGTTGGGAATTCAGCCAAACCTTGGTCCGCCAACATCGGCATTGTTGTTATAGCCCCTGCTTTCCCAGTAACCTTCATAAAGCTCATCTGTGACCTCGATTCCGGTCACCCACTTAGCCCATTTGTAACCATACTTGCCCTCCGCAACAAGCTGGAATGGATAACCGTGATCCTTTGGGAGTGTCACATCATTCAATCTGTACCCAAGGATTATGTTGTTCTCAACAAGATAGTCCAGTTCAAGAGCTGTGGAATACCCGTCTGCACTATGGAATATCACAGTTGTGGCACCGTCCTGAACCCCTGCCTCATCAAGAAGTGTCTTTACAGGAATACCTGTCCATTTTGCAACATAGCTCCAGCCTTCGACGCAATCAAGCATCACCACTTTTGAAACGTCCGGGTATGAAGTGACCTGTTCATAGGTAAGATACTGCGGATCGTCCACCATTCCATCAATTGTCAGAAAATATGTATTGGTGTTAATTTGAGGAGTACCTTTAATGGAGTTGTCCCTCTGCTCACTGATCGGAGTCAGCTTCACCCCTTCGTATTCAAGGGCTTCCACTTCGCCATTATAGGTGCCGTCGCCCGCATCACCATTTTCTGAAGAAATGCAGCCAGAAGTCATTATTAGCAGAGATATAAGAAAGATAGGAACTACACTAATTTGGCACTTCATGAATTAACCCTCCCTTAAGAAAGTTGGTTATTATGAATAAAATATCTTTTGTGAGAGATTATGAGAGGAATATTTTTGTGAATCCGATGATAATTTGGAAGAAGAAATTAAATATACCATACGAGCAGAACTTGTATGGGGAATAAAGGGTGTCAGAAACAAAAGAAGTGCTCAGTCGATATAACCGCTATTCTCATGTCTATGACCTTTTTGAAGGGATAATGGAAAATCTCGCCTTTAAGGCATGGAGACCGGAAGTCTTCTCAAAAGTAGAAGGCAGATGCCTGGAAGTAGGTTTTGGTACAGGAAAGAACTTCAAATACTACCCAAAGAACAGGGACGTACGCATGGTTGCTATCGACCTATCCCCCGGAATGGCAGCAAAGTCTGCAAAGAGAGCAACTGGCGTTGATGTTGACCTTATATTGATGGATGCCCAGCATCTTGCTTTCAAGGACAACGTTTTCGATACAGTTGTGATGACATTTGTCATGTGCTCGATACCTGATCCGGTAAAAGGTATTGAGGAATGTGTCAGGGTGTGCAAACCTGAGGGGAAGATCATTAATCTGGAGCATGTCCGCGCCGGGAATCGCCTGATAGCTTTTGTGCAGGACCTTATGAATCCGATAACAAATGGAATCTTCGGTTTCAATATAAACAGGGATACCCGTGACAATATAGAAAAAGGAGCCGCAAGAGTCATAGAGGACAGGCATATGACCATTACGGACATATTCAGATTGTTCGTCAGCAGGCCGATAAATGCTTCCGGCACGATTGAGCAGAAGATAATACAACAAAATGAGAACGATAAGAATATAAATGATTAATCGTTATAGATGGTCACTTAACAGAAAACCAGAGAGGTGAAAATCAAATGGACGACGATTACGATGAACTAGATGACATGATAATGCAGAGACCTTCAGAAGGAGAAAGGGTAAAGAAGGAACACGAAATGCTCGACAAGGCTGCATCCCATCCGATAAGGAGAAAGATGGTAAAGACCATCGGAGCTTTCGGCAAGCCCGAAGAACAGCTCAAGGCCGAACTTGAGGTCGATGATGATGCTTTCAAGTACCACATGGACTTCCTGAAGAATGCCAATATCGTAGTGATCAAAGAAGATATTTACAGACTCACAGATGCCGGTATTGACCTCCTTGCAGCTACCGAACACCACAGGGAAGTCTGAAGAACAAATTTATTGAAGGAGGAGGATGTGGCATCCCCCCTTTTTTCATTATGCTTTTTTATTTCTGATGCTGCAATGAGCTTGGCTCATGCACATTGATGGCTTCATGATGCCTGAAAAGGCTGTTCAATTAACGACGGATTCTTGACTTGCCTGAGCTTCTATCGGAATTTCTAGAAGGGTTCTTGTTTGTCTGGCCACTACCTTTACCTTTACTGGTACTTTCTGGTCGGCCACTGCCTTTACCTTTACTGGTACTTTCTGGTCGGCCACTGCCTTTACCTTTGCTGGTACTTTCTGGTCGGTCACCCTTACTTTTAGCAGACTTTTGTTCCCCGATTTTGCCATTAGCATTCCCGGTCCTGCCTTTGCCTTCTCCTTTTCTGCCCCTGCCCCTTCCTTTGTTCTCAGAACCAGCCTTTCGGCCTCTCTGCTGCTTAGGAGCCGGCCTTGCTTCATCACCTGTAGCATTCCGGGCCTTCTCTGAGTGATAATCATGTTCAGCGACCTCGATCTCCATATTTATGAGATCCTCGATATCCCGGAGGAAATCACGCTCATCAGCCGCACAGAAAGAATAAGCTGTACCATCAGCTCCCGCCCTTGCTGTACGCCCGATCCTGTGCACGTAGCTTTCAGGGATGTTCGGCAGATCGTAGTTGATCACATGTGAGATATCCTCGATATCAATTCCCCTGGCAGCGATATCTGTTGCCACCAGCACACGCAGTTCCCCGGACCTGAAGTTCTGAAGTGTTTTTGTACGGTGGGTCTGGGACTTATTGCCATGTATCGCCCCAGCAGCGATGTTGTTCTTATTAAGCATCTCTGCGACCTTGTTAGCACGGTGCTTTGTGCGTGTGAATATGAGGACACACTCCAGATGTTTGCCCCTTAATAAATGCAAAAGCAGTTCGTTCTTCTCTTCGTGGTCCACGAAAAAGATGAACTGATCTATGCGTTCAACCGTTGTTGCCTGAGGAGTGACCTCAACATGTGCAGGATCACGGAGCAATCTTCTGGCAAGTTTGGCGATATCCGGGGACATTGTAGCTGAAAAGAACAGCGACTGACGTTTTTGGGGCAGCATGTCAACAACTTTGTACACATCATTGACAAAACCCATGTCAAGCATCCTGTCTGCTTCATCTAGTACAAAATACTCCACGTTCGAGAGATTGACGTGTCCCTGCTCCATAAGGTCCAGTAGCCTACCCGGAGTTGCAACAAGAGAATCCACACCCTTTGAGAGGGCTCTTACCTGCGGCTCCTGCCCAACACCGCCAAATACCACGGTGTGCTTGAAACGGGTATACTTCCCGTACGTTGCAAAGCTATCTCCGATCTGCGCTGCAAGCTCCCTTGTGGGTGCGAGTACGAGCACCTTCGGGAATCTCGGACGTGGTGCTTTGTAGGATGCAGACATATTTTGAAGGATCGGTAAAATGAAAGCAGCCGTCTTGCCGGTGCCTGTCTGGGCAATACCTATCATATCCCTGCCGTTAAGCAGGTGTGGTATGGACAGATCCTGTACAGGAGTAGGTTCTACGTAACCTTCCTCGGACAATGCCCGCTGAAGCGGGTATATTAGATTAAGATCATCAAATGACATGTTATACCTTGAATTGAAGTGCAAAACTTGTTGGAAATTGATCAGACCCATCTTAACCTATAAGGATAATCCTGATGGTTTAGGGATCAGAATATACGATCCGTTTCACACAATGAAAGTCTATAAATTTAAAGGAATATATGATCGGGAAAATGAAAATAAGTATGGAAAACCGGAAATTGGTTTTCCAACAACGTTTTTAATAAAATTGATAGATTAAACCAATTCACCAAATGCAAACTTTCTCATGACCTTGGTGACTTTGATAGTAACTTCATCGCCAACTTTTGCAGCTGGGACAAAGATCACGAAACCGCTTACTCTTGCGATTCCATCGCCTTCTCTTGCGATATCTTCAATTGTCACTTCGTATGTTTTACCAGCTTCCACCGGTGCAGTTGATTCCATGTTGTTGAACAAATATTTCACTTCCTATAAGTGCTTAAAAAAGATAATAACCAAAGTGGTAAACATACGAGAAAACAGTAAATACAATTAAGGAAATACCATCTAAACTTATAATTTATCAAAATAGTTCTAGCCTCTAAAAGCATTCTTAACAGACAAGGATGTTATATAAAGCTATTCGTACAGGATACACACTTTATGCAGCTTCCATTAAGTTAACACATCAAAAACTTAACCAAGGAATGAAAAGAAGGTTTCAGGACTTATTTCCAGGCAGCCCCATCTTCTGTCAGCTCGTCACTGATAACCTTACCGTCTTCAAGAGTGATCACCCTGTCAACATACTCAACATGCCAGGGTTCATGCGTTACCATTACGATCGTCTGGCCATAGTTGTCATTCAGGTCCTTGAACACCTCAAGAACCTGTTTAGAGTTCCTTGTGTCCAGGTTTGCGCAAGGCTCGTCAGCAAACATGATGTCGGGTTTCTTTGCTATGGCCCTTGCAATGGCTACCCTTTGCTTCTCTCCACCTGAGAGCTCATCAGGAATTCTGTCGTGTTTATCTTTCAGGCCAACCTTTTCCAGTGCTTCAAGAGCAGTTTCATAAGATTCCTTTTTTGATTTGCCTTCCATCATAGAAAGGACGTAAACGTTCTCTGCAGCTGTCATCTCATTGATGAGCGCATAATCCTGAAATACATAACCGACCTGCGTCAGCCTGTAATAACTTCTTTCGGCTTCAGGCAGACTGGAAACCTGCAATCCTCTGATGGTATATTCACCGTCCGTTGCATCATCCAGTAATGCCAGGATCCTCAGGATTGTTGTCTTGCCACTACCGGATGCTCCCATTATCGCTACGAACTGCCCTTTCTTTATTTCGAAAGAAACACCATTAAGAGCCTTTACAGTGGTCTCACCGGACCCATAAAACCTTTTGAGGTCTTTCACGACGATCATTTTATCTTCCCCATATGGCTTTGAGTATGCTCTCTTTTGAGACACTCCATGCAGGAAGTGTGCCGGCTATCACAGATAGTATTAGCATGGAAAGTATGCTCCGGATCACCAGTATAGGATCTATCACAGGTCTTATTTCCATGGTCTCATAGAATGACACAGGATTTGCCTGGAAGTAAAGCATAAGTGAGAGGTATAGGACCAATCCCGCCAGTATCCCTAAAGAAACATAGAACATGCTAAGGAAAGCATAAGACAGTACTATCGATCTTGGAGTAATGCCTATTGCTTTTAGTATGCCGATCTCTTTTTTCCTGTTAAGTATGTTGATGTAGATTATGATCAGAATCAATGCTGCCCCTACGATCAAACCCACAAACTTTGACATTATGTCCAGAGCACCAAGACTTTGTAATGCTTGTCTTATGATGGTCTCGGATTTATCAGCCCATGTGAAGACCTGCTCATTCACTCCGGCGTCCCTTATTTTATACTTCACCTGATCTTCACTCCCCGGTTGATCAACCCTTACAACCACACTGGTAGCTTCTCCCCCTTCCAGACCATATACATCTTCGATCTCTTTGTAATGGACCAATGCATTAAGGTCAACAAGTTCAAATGTTCCTTCCATGATACCCTTGACCTTATAGGTCCTTTTCACACCGTTACTGTATGTTACTTCAACAAGTGATCCAACTCTGGCTTCACCCAGATCATCATATATATCTCCAAAGATTGTACTTGTGCCTGCGATTGCAGCACCAATGATGATCTCATCCCGGGAAAGCTCTCCCAGAAAATCTCCTTCAATAATACTATAGGGGTATTGTGAGATCTCATACTCCTCTGTGGGAACTAAACCCGTTATCGTCACCCCCACAACCTTTTGTTTATGCTCAATAGATGCTCCAACATCCAGTCTTTTTGTTGCAGCCCTTACTCCTTCCACAGCCCGCGCCTTCTGCAAAACGCTGTCTGCATCATTAATGTATGTATTATCGCCCGATGGTTCAATTACAATGTCCCCGTAAGGATAGTCCTGCATTATACCAGTAAATAGAACCATCATTCCCCCTATCATTGATGGAAGGAAAACTAAGTTCATAAAAATGAGCGAGAGGACAAAAACGATGAACATTAGCGTTTTTTTGTTCCCTCTTCTTATGCTGCTTGCTGCAATGAGAGCTCCCACCCTGATATCGTCGATCATACCGGAGACACCTTATTTTTCTTCATTTTCGACTTCTTCGTCTTCATTTGATGCTTCTTCTTTGTTCTTAGCAGAGCTATTGCTACCTTCCATTAGCTGCTTGATGATCTCATCCTTTGACCTTTTCATCCTGTAATTATAGTAGACAAGTCCTCCGATAACTGCCAGGACAAGCAGGACAAGAACAACTGATCCTGCACCGCTGTTGCTTTCCAATACAATGATATTGATCTTCGTTTCAATCTGCTCCTCACCGAAATCGTCAATGTAGGTAATGGTAACAGGGATCTCATACTCTCCGGCTTCATCAGCTATGAAGGTCAGGACAGCAGGACCATCCTCATTAGGGTCAAGGGTTCCGATAAAGGATTCCTTTACGCCTTTGAACGGATGGTCAGCATATACCCTGATCGAACTTATTGTACGGTCACCGGAGTTCTCGATCCTCATGGTCAGCTCTACTGTATCATCAACATAGGGAATGACAGGATCGACCTTCACAGATGCAAGGTTCAGGCTTCCCTTTTTGTCAAGCACGGTTATAGCAATGTCGTATTCATCGCTTTGCTTTCCGAAATCGTCTTCGTACTCGATAATAACAGGAATTTTGAATTCACCGGCACGGTCTGCTTTGAATTTGAACAATGCGGTCTGGCTGCCATTCAGGCCAAGGGTTCCGATCGTGGAGTTCCTGATTCCTTTAAATTCATGGTCCACGCTAACAGATACGGATTTTGCAATTGCTTCCCCAAAGTTCTCGATCCCGAGTGTAAGGTCAACAGTATCCCCTTCATAGATATATTCAGGACTTGTCGTGATCGTAGAGATCCTTGGCTCTGCATCCTCACCTGTCACCCTGACATCGACCTCATAATACTTCGTGGTCTCAAGCTCTTTATTTGCATACGTCAGTTTCATCTTGATGATATGAGGGCCAGGATTGGCATCGGGAGTTGTCCGCATGTGGTATACCAGATGCCTTTCGCTTGAAGGGTATGAGAATTCAGCGATTCTCGTTAAAAGGTCCTCGGTGACGATGATATCCGGAGGTATGCTGATGATCTCAAAGGTAATGTCCTCAGGAGCAACAGTACCACAGCTCTCTAGATCTATGGCAAGAGTGAACTCTTCATCAATTCCTACCGAACTGGGACTTAATTCTTTTATCTCTGCATTTACACAAATTATCCCGCCAGTAAAAGAATCGCCTGCTGATGCTGCTGTTGCCCCGGTGATAACAACTGCAAGAACGAACAGGAACAAACATAAAGGTCTTAAATTCGGATTCATCTCTTATTCACCTCAGCCCTGATATTTTCTATGTATTCGATCAATTTCCTGAAGATAAGTTCCAGTGCAACCATCTGCTGGTAATAGTCCTCAATGATGTTGAGCATCTCTTCGGAGTCTTCAGCTTCACTGTTCCTGCACCTTTCAATTATTGCAGGAAGGTCCTGAAGCGCAGGAACAACCATGTGTTCATTCTTGGACCTTATCGCATTGATGCTCAGTGTCAGCATATCCCGCTGGACCGAGAAATACAACTTCTTGGAACCGGACCTCTTTGTCTTTTCCACCAATTTTATTCCGGTAAGCAATTTCATTGCTGCACTGACTGCTGAAAAACTATATCCGGTCATTTTGGAAAGGTCATCCAGGGTCAGAGGGTCCGGTGAAGAATAAAGCACTGAAAGTAATTTAGAGGAAAGCTCATCAAGCCCGTATGACTTCATGCTCTGGTATACGAGGCCCTGAAATTCTTTCTTTGCAGTTTCCATTTCAACACCCGATTTACATAATTTCCAGTAATTAGTAGATATTATAAATGTTAGATATATACGTTGCGACAATAATAATTTGTACTCCACATAATAAACTATTTATGCTTTCTGACGATATTTAGACATATGGATTGGTATGTAGTCGACTCTGTGGATAAAGCAATATCCAGAACAAAGAAATGCCTGTTTGAGCCATTTGATCTCTGGAAATGGGTGAAACTTGCGATCATTGTTATGCTTATCGGAGGCAGCGGAGGGAATTTCAATGGTGGTGGAAACAGTTATACACCTGATACTTACAGGATCCCCGACTCCGGTCCGGCTGATGGCTTCTCCGATATGTTCGGAGGATTTGCCGACCAGATACCCACAACCGCACCTGACCTGGGACTTATAATAGGAATAGTGGTCCTGATCATTGCGCTTGTCCTGTTCTTCTCCTACGTTTCAAGCGTGATGGAATTCGTGTTCGTTGACTCCCTTGTAAGCAACGAAGTGAAGTTCTGGGAATACTCCCGCAAATACCTCAGAAAAGGCCTGGGGCTTTTCACATTAAGACTTTTGATAGGTATCATTCTCCTCGCCATCATCGCTATCATGGCACTCCCCATAATACTCCCATTGCTGGCTTCCAGGGGTGCAAACTTTGAAGAGACCATAGGGATGATCATTGTTTCCACAATATTCCTATTGATCGGCATGATCCTGCTGGCAGCGATAGTCGGAGGCATCATCAGTTCATTTATCAACCTCGCCATCCCTGTTGCCATCTACACAGAGACCGGCATCTTCCGTGCATTTGCCAACGTCTTCGCACAATTCAGGAAAGACTGGAAGCAGATCATAGCCTACTGGTTCGGCAGGATCCTCCTTGCCATAGGAATCGCAATTGTAGTAGGACTCCTCATGTTGCTGGCAATGGCCATAGCAGGCCTTATCTTCCTCATGATAGATGCCATCATCTACTTTACAATCTCAGCACTCGTGGCATCCAACATCGCCGTATGGATGGTCCTCGCCCCAATAATCCTGATCGAGCTGATAATTTTCATATTCCTGCTCGCATTCATCGCCCTGCCTGCAAGGGTCTTCATGAAATATCACATGATCACGTTCCTGCAGCAGTGGTATCCTGAAGTGAAGGTTCCTGTGTTCGATGTGGGGGAAATTGATGAGGTAGAGGAGATTGGAGAGGAAGAAGAAGAAGAAAGGGAACTTTGAAGGATTGATCAATGAAAGGAGGATTCAATCCCATCCTTCCTTTTTTATTATGAATATTTTGTAGTTTTAAATGCAAAGTTTCCACTTTGTATTTTGAGTTTAGTGGTTCGAATTTAATACCCCGCATATCAAATGGGGGATATAGGTAACACGAAAAAACGGAACTCTTAAAACTTTCAAATAATAGATTTCTAGTAAAGTCTAGAATATTTGTTAGCAATGTTACATCCCATAAAAAATATTAATATATTTACATAACATATACTATTTTTTGACAATGTATTTATAAGATCGAGAACATCTTTTAGGTAGAGATTTACGCTCGTCTGTGGGGGGGTGACAGGGCAGCGCAGCCTTTTTTGAACTTGGAAATTCCGGGCATGTCCTGCCTTATTGGTAATGATCTCTACAGATGTAGAGGAATCTTAAGATTGTAATCAATAGGGTGGTGGAAATAATGAAAATTAAACAAAGCATACTGATAATTCTTGGAATAGCTTTGCTGTTAATGACCGTGGGAACTGCTGCAGCAACTACTTACACAGTGAATAACAGCACCGGTCCAATAGCAGATTTCACCTCGATACAGGCGGCTATAGATGATGTAAATACACTGAATGGGGATACGATTCTTGTGTATCCAGGAACATATACTGAGAACGTGAACGTGTATGCTAAACAACTAAATATCACATCAACAGATGGCGCGGACAATACGACTGTTCAATCATCAACTGGGTATGTAGTTTTAGTAAACGTTGCTACAAATGCCACCATCAGCGGTTTCACTATAACAGGTGGAGATTATGGCATTTTTCTGGGAAAGGTTAGTAACACCAACGTGACCAACAATAAGGTGGTGGGCTCGAATTATGTAGGTATCGGACTGTCTCGATCTTATGGAAATCGTTTGATAGGTAACATAGTTGAGGACACTCAATACGGCATTGTGCTGAGCGAGTCTAATTCCAACACCCTGATAAATAACAAGTTGGAGTACAATTATAATGGTATCTATTTTGAAGTTACAAACCTAGGAAATCTCATTTACAACAACTACTTCAACAATACGTTTAATGTGGGTGGTACTACCTCGGATAATATCTGGAACTCAACAGAAGAGGTGACCTATGTATACGAAGGTAACAGTTACACGAATTATACAGGTAACTATTACTTCGACTATGCAAACGACATGAGCAACGACATCGATGGTGATGGTATTGGTGACACAGCCTATTATGTGGACAACTATCCACTGATGTTCTGGCCGGTTATCCCAGTACCTCCTATAGTAGACCCTTCAGATGCCCTTGATGAGCTTAAAGATGAGATATCTGCTCTGGATGAAAAGAATCTCATTAAAAAGCTTGATGGCGTAATCAGTATGCTTGATAAGGACGAATATGAGAAAGCCATTGCTAAGCTTGAAGATTTCATTGATACCGTTGAAAAATTGAAGGATCAAGGAAAGCTATCGGAGGAACAGGCTGAAGACCTGATCAAAGAGGCAGAGACCATTATTAAACTAATAGAGAATTCTGAAGGGTGATCTAACCCTTCTTTGATCTTTTTTTTGATGAACTGTCCTGAAGCAAATAGGTTAATTGTATTTTAATAGTAGAATTTAAGTCAATATGCTCCTTTAACAGCACTCCCCCCAACTCTCTAATCTCTCTTTCACATGAGCATTCAAACTAAATGGCTTATCAGCTTTAGCGTTCTGCTTCATGTAATGTAACGTACCCTTAGAGAACCCCATTTTCTTCCATTCGGTGTAAGACATGTCAATGATCTTCTTCCTCAGCAGATCAGAATCATCCCTGTCACCCACCACCAAAAATCACTCCCCTACCAACTTCCAAAACACCGATAAATTCATATTCTAACCTACCCAATCATTGACACCAAACCATTATAGAGTGATTAATGTGATAAGTGTCAACGAAAAGGGCTTAGCTATTATTGATGAGATGTTAGACTGGGAAGATGAGATCAAGGTCGAATCAAAGGAACTTGAGAACGGCGCTACCATCATTGACTGTGGTGTCAATGTTGAGGGTGGCTATGATGCAGGTATGTACCTCTCACGTCTCTGCCTTGCAGACCTTGCAGAGATCTCATACACCAAGTTCGATCTCGATGGCCTGCCAGTGCCTGCTATCCAGGTAGCTACAGACCACCCAACCATCGCATGTATGGCATCCCAGTATGCTGGATGGAGGATCTCTGTCGGTGACTACTTCGGTATGGGCTCCGGTCCTGCAAGAGGTCTCGGTCTTAAGCCAAAAGAGCTCTACGAGGAGATCAACTACAAGGACGATGCAGATGCAGCAGTTCTCGTAATGGAATCCGACAAGCTCCCAACCGAAGAGGTCGTTGAGTACATCGCAAAGCACTGCAGCGTCGATCCAAAGGACGTTTACATCGCAGTAGCACCAACCTCATCCATCGCAGGTTCAGTACAGATCTCCGCAAGGATCGTTGAGACAGGTATCCACAAGCTCGAGTCCATCGGCTTTGATATCAACACCATCCAGAGCGGTTTCGGTGTAGCACCTATCGCACCTATCGTCGGAGACGACACAAAGTGCATGGGTTCAACCAACGACTGTATCATCTACTGTGGTGAGACCTACTACACCGTTAACTACGGAGACGCAGAGAAGCTCGAAGAGTTCGTAAAGAAGGCACCATCCACAACATCAAGGGACTTCGGTAAGCCATTCTACACAACCTTCAAGGAAGCAGGCTTCGACTTCTTCAAGGTCGACGCCGGTATGTTCGCTCCTGCAAAGATCACAATCAACGATGTCGCAACCAAGAAGTCATTCACCAGCGGTCGCATCAACCCTGGAATCCTTCTCGAATCCTTCGGCATCAAGAACGTATAAGTTCATTAATTCAATATACAGCCCATCCGGCTGTATAACTTCTTTTTTTACCGGAGTTACCATGGAAGTAATTAGCAATGCCAACGGCATCGGTGGACTTCTGACATCTTTCAGAGGACTTGTAAAGGATTCAAAGAAGGTCATGTTCATCGGAACCACCGGTTTCTGTACACCATTTGCAGAACTCATGTCATACGTCCTGAGGGACACACCAATCGAGGTCGGCTTTATCCCTGATATCAGGCACCACGAAGCAAAGGCCATCGTGTCCACATCAAACGGCATGCAGATCGGCGATGATATCGACTATCACGCAGATACTGTCGTCCTTCTCGGCGGACTCGCAATGCCAAAGGTGAACATCGACGTAAACGAGATAAAAAAGAACCTGGACGACATCCTTGAAGGTGCTGACAGCACAACTGTGATAGGAGTATGTTTCCAGTCAATGTTCGACACCCAGTGCTGGATCGGACCTATCGACTTCGATTATATCATCGATTCCGACCTTGCAGTAAGCACTATCAAGGTGTGAACTAGAGGCACACCTTATTCTTTTTTATATTAAATTGCGATCGCCAATGTTCAACACATTGGCATTTTCATGAAAATATAGTTGTGTGGACATTGCATGGACGTTGGGACATGCACGAACAGCATCACTTGATGTAAGCATCCACCACAACATGCCAGACGCCTGGTGAATACTTCTTGATACGGTGGCATCCGCGTATCTCTGCATCTCTTCCAAGAGCAGAAGCAGCCTCTTTTATTCTCCTGATCGGACGCTCGAACACGAGAGCCTCAGGAGTGGTCTCATGATAATGCAGCATTCCGCCTTCCTTTCGGATGGCACCGATCCCTTTGTCAAGGTAATGATGGGTCGTTCCAACGTAACCCATGATGACCCTGTCAGCAACTCCCTGCGGGGTGACTTCTCCGCAATCACCATTGATAGCCTCTACAATTCCCTCAAGGTTATTCAGGCGGATATTCTCAAGCAGGTAATTATAGGACACCGGATTCAGTTCGATAGAATAGACCTTTTTCGGTTTGCCATGTACTGCAAGAGGGATCGAGAAGTAGCCGATGCCTGCGAACATGTCCACCACGACCTCATCCCTGCCAAGCTTGCTCATGCGTTTTCTCTCGGCAAGGTTTCCTTTTGAGTACATGATCTTTGTAGCATCCAGTTTGAAAGAACAGCCGTGCTCCTTCTGGATGGTCTCGGTGTTTTCGCCTATGATGATCTCGCGTTCAGGTTCCCTGAAAGTACCCTTGATACCAAAGTCCTGCAGCACACACCTGCACCTTGGGTTGATCTCCAGAAGCTTCCCTGCAATATCTTCCCTGTAACTCTGCAGCTCTCCGGGGATACTCACTATCACGATGTCACCAAGCACCTGCCAGCCTGACGGAACGCGTTCGAGAAGTTCAGGAGGTATTATCCCTTCCAGATGCTCTTTCAGAGACAGAGCAGCACGATAGAACTCCGGCTCATCCTGCTCAATAATGTGAAAACCATCTATTTCGGCAGTCACCGGTATCTCGGCAAATTTGCCATCCGGATGTTCAACTATCCTTATCTTTCTGCTCCTGTCCAGAACATGTAGGGGAATAAGTTCTGCTTTTACCTTTTCAACATCCCTTACAGGAATTAATACTGCTTTCATAGACCTGCCTGAATCTGTCATGGATGGTAAATAGATTATCGGTCAGACAGGTAAAAAAGGCTGAAATTCCGGATTGGAAAAGTTGGGATAACAAAGAAAAATTCGATTATTCGGATACTACCGAACTTTTATATATCGAATAAGCAATTACTACGTATGAAAGGAGAAGGTCACACAGCGTTATTTTCAAACCGGGAAGGCATAATTGCCATCGAGGGCCCGGTAAAGCTCCAGATAATGGAGCTATTAAAAGAAAGTTCCAGATCTTTTGATGAGATCGTCAAATATACGGGAAAAGCAAAATCAACCATCTCTGTGCACCTGAGTGACCTTAAGCAACAAAACCTCCTCGAAGAACGTATCGACCCCAATGACCGGCGCAAGAAGACCTATGTTATGTGTTCCCAGTATGCTGCGTGTTCACAGAAACCCGTGGTCGAGCACTATCATGAAACACTGAACCGATTTGCGACCACTTTCGATACCGAAAGAGATATATTGACAACTTTTTTCCACGCAGTCCAGAGCGGCTTTGAGGCACAGGGGATAAACCACAGACCGATCATGGAAACTATCGGACAGGATATCGGCATAAGGATCGCCGAAAATTTCATCTCCGGCTATCTTGAGGAGCTTTTTGAAGAAGTAGCTGATTACTGGGACATTCACAGTCTTGGCAAACTTTCTGTTATATCCTATGACCCCCTGGAAATTCGTGTCGATGACTGCTTTGTTTGCAAAGGTGCACCTGATGTCGGTCAGAACCTCTGCTCTTTTAGTGAGGGACTGCTTCAGGGTATAATTTACCGGAAGCTCAACATGCAGTGCAACCTTGTAGAAGTAGAATGTCATGGCAATGGCAATGACCACTGCCTTTTCGTAATGCAATAACTCAGTGTGTGCCTCTTATCACACCAATGTCCGCCTTTACAAGAGGACCGATCTCCGCAACTATTCCGGGACCATCGGTATCCTCACGGCAGACTATCGCGTTTTCCAGGATACCAAGCCTTTCAATACCGTAAATATCCCTTCCATGACCCTTTTTCTTGATAGCTGCTTTAAGCTCGGAACGTGTCACAGAGTTCACAATAAGCCTGTCGGTTGTTGCTTTCTTCCAGCTCCAGAACAGATCGACCTGTTCTCTGGTAAAACTGCCTGAAATAATACCTTCCTGACCATCTATCCTCACGGAGACCGGCAGGTGTGGGATCAGGCCGAAGCGGGAAGCTATCTGTGAAACACTGCCAACCCCAAGTACATTAAGGGCCTCCGGCAGGAGCTTTACAGCAACACCAATATCAACAATTATACCATCATCGCCGATAGAAGAAATAAACCCCTTGTAGATACTTCCATTCTCCACGCTTGTTACAGGAGTGCCATACCTTTCTATAAGGAAATTGGCTGCGAACTCCTCATCCTCACCGGAGACATCCACCTGAAGCCAACCTTCAGGATTTACAGACAGAGCGAGACCTGCATCGAGGTCTTTCATCTCGTTCTCAAGCATAAATGCTGCGGAGTTCAAGGCACGCTCAAAGTTAGCATAGAGTTTGATATTCAGAATTGCTGTTTCCATGGCTATTCATTGAACAGGAAGCATTTAACCGTTTTTGTTCACAAGTGACAGGAAGACTTCCCTGGTTGCATTGAAAGCATCAATAACATCATCGTCCACAGGAATTTCCGAAGAATCGATCATTTCGCCGATCATCGCAAGTTCACGGCTGAAAGGTCCAAGTCTCCTCTTAGTGGTTGCTTCATCAGCATCAGAAGACACGAGTTCCCTGTAGATGGTCTCTACCTTTAGGCGAAGCTTTTTTATCTTCTCCATGATCTCAGCAGAAGCAGGGTCAAGCTCTGGTTCACTTACCTCATGGCGACCTTCAAGGTCGTATTCGTCCGGAAGTTCTCCACCAAGGGAGACGATCAGTTCCTTCAGGAGGGAAACAACATTATAACCTTTCTCAGTCAGTTCGACATACTTAATACGCCCTTCAACACTAAAAACTACAAGGCCATCTTCTTCCATTCTTGACAGTATCTTTGTCGTATGAGCGAATGTAGAATTGATCTCCTTAGTAATTACAGAGGCATATGTTCTTCCGTAGAACCAGATAGCAAGTAATGCAAGTGTTGGTTTCTCCTGCAAGAACAGATATTCCGGATTTTCTTTTCCCACTCTAATCTCCTCTGAATATATATTAATAACTGTATATTTTTCTACTAATTCATTGATTATCTAATTTGATATATATTACTTTCTATAGTACACTGATCGTTCGTAATAACATAAGTTAATGTAAGCCTGAAGGGTCACAGCGATCTCAGGACATCGTTTATAGTTTCAAGAACTGCGTCCGTCTTGAAAGACGTGCCACTGAAATGTGTCCTTGAAACACTGGCACCTGTGCCTCTGAGCGCTTCGATGAAAGTATCCATAGGTGGTGCCGAAACTCCGATCATCTTACACATCACGTGCTGGTCATAGAAGAAAGGAGTGTCAAGTTCATCCCTGCATGCTACAATTATCTTCTCTGCCTGATCCTTCTTACCAAGTTCCAGCGATCCCATCTCTGAGAGGACCTCATCACAGAACTTCCCCTCATGCAGCTTCCCCAGCCACAGGGGACCTGCTACCTGCATACTGCTTTCACAGGAAGGACATTTGTCATCGATGACAGCAGCAAGACCGTTGAAGAACCTTCTCTGACCGCATTTTTCGCAGTGGGTAAGGAACCCGAGTTCCCGGAGGGTACTATCAGCCTGTTTTGCACCTTTTTTGACCTGAAGATAACTGCGAACATAATGCCTTGTGGCGTGTGAGAGCAAAGGCATCATCCCCTTGTCATGCTTTGCAAGCTCCCTTGCAACCTTACCAAGAAGGATACGCACTCCCATCTCACTGTGGAACTCATTGTTCAATGGCACAGCTGCATATTTTCGCATCCCGGAGTTTAAATGTGCACCGCAAAGGGGTGCAGTGTCGGTAGCCGTGACCTCAAGAAGATGTACAACAGATCTTGTTGCAGCATCCAGGTAAGGTGCAGGACTTCCGAAAGGGTCAAGGTCCACAATATTGAAACGTCTCTCGTGCATCAGTACGTTCGCGTTCTTGCATGTGGCCTCTGTGGTCTCTGAAAGACCTGTAAGTTGAATGTTCTCAAGAATAAGCTCAAAGGCCTCATCACTCCAGTCGTTCAATGTTACTGAAACACCGACCTCGTTGGCGATACGAAGTCCCCTGATCCCCGATGCGGACATTGTATCAACATAGCTGATATCAGAGATGGCGATATCTTTTTGCGAGGAAAGTCTTCTTGCATAAGCTAAAGTTGCCGCGACGGAGATGTCGCGGTTCAGCTCCATGTGGGTATTATAGAATACCGGTGCTTCTGATGGCGGAAATGATACACCTTCAGGAGGCACCGGAACAAGGACCGTCGTAGTACCTTCGGTGACCTTTGTGCTCTTCATCTGCATACTGCACGCTGTACAGTCCGCCATCATTTAACGATAACGGTATGGTTCATACTGTTCCATGGAGGAACTGTGAAATTATAGGTTCCCGACTCGGTGAAGGTGTAATTGAAGCTCTTTCCATAAGGGATCCTCTGCTCTTCCCAGAGATCATCCTCACTGATAACCTTAAATATGAAATTGTTTTCCTTATCCGCATTTCTCCAATAGACAGTATCTCCCCTGTTGATCTCATGAGAATTTGGACTTGCATAATAACTTCTTAGGATTATAAAATAATCCCTAGGCTCGATGACCTCTCCGTTCTCATCAACAGGAACATCATCTTCTGAAATGTTCTCTTCAGGAACTTCAACAGGTGTTTCATTATCGACAGGAACTTCGTCCCCATTGTCCCCATTGTCCCCAATACATCCTGCCATCAATAAAGACGATAGCACCAAGATCAATACCAGTATTTTACTCTTCATGTGAATTCACAATGATATTTGGTTTGCAATATATTATAAAGGTTGCCTGCAAAGTTGACAGATACATATTTAAATTACAATTCTAATTAAAACCCCCATTTATTTGCGTTGATCTACGCGAAAGAGGTGAATGAATTGACAGAAAAAAACAGCGTTGGAGAGAAAATACGCCAGTTCCGTGAAACAAAGGAAATGTCCGTGGAAGAGCTGGCAAAAGAAAGTCAGAGCAGTGTGGAACTTATAGAGAAACTTGAAGCAGGTGAACTAATTCCATCATTGACACCTCTTTTGAAGATCGCACGTGCACTGGGAGTACGCCTGGGCACATTCCTTGATGATATGCCACAGACCGGACCTGTTGTCGTCAGGAACGGGGCTTCTGGAAATGTGGTTCGCTTTTCAGGTAAGTCCCGGGACCCTGAAGAGAGCGCACTTGAGTTCCACTCCCTTGCAGCAGACAAACAGGACAGGAACATGGAGCCATTCATAATCGATGTCCATCCTTTCAAGCATGAAGAGGAGCATGAGCTTTCATCCCATGAAGGAGAAGAGTTCATCTATGTTCTTGACGGAAGCATTGAAGTGACATATGGAAAAGAGAACTACGAACTGGCTGCAGGGGACAGTATATATTATGACTCCGTTGTGCCACACGATGTCCATGCAACAGGATCAGAAGCAAGGATACTTGCAGTAGTCTATACACCTTTCTAAGTGATGAGAAATGTTCGTTACAACTGTGACACCAAGATTTGGCGATATCGATGGCCTTGGCCACGTAAATAACACCGTCCTCCCTCAATGGTTCGAACTTGCAAGGAACCCTGTATTCAGGATGTTCCAACCTGATCTCGACCTATCCCATGAAAAATGGAACCTGATAATGGCAAGGATAGATTTCGACTTCCTTGGAGAGATGTTCTTCGACGGGGATGTTGAAATAAGGACCTATGTCCAGAGGATCGGGAACAGTTCCTTCACATTATTACATGAGGCCTGGCAGAAAGGAGAACTAAAGACAAAAGGAACTGCTGTAATAGTACATTATGATTTCATAAACAGGAAGTCAGTACCTTTACCGGATGATATCCGGGAGGCATTAAGTGAACACCTCGTTGCAGATTGATAAGAACGAACGAAAAATAAAAAGGACCTGATATCATGCTATTTACTGAATCAACCATTGGCGAGTTCTTTGAGGAACAGGTTAGAAAGGACCCTGAAAGGGACTTCATGGTCTATCCTGACCGGAACCTGCGATTTTCATACAGGGAATTCAACGAGAGGGTCGACAACCTTGCAAAAGGACTGATGTCCATAGGTATCACAAAAGGTGACCATGTCGGTATATGGGCACGCAATGTCCCTGACTGGCTGACCTTCCTTTTCGCAACTGCAAAGATCGGTGCGGTATTAGTAACAGTGAACACCGCATACAAAAGCCATGAACTTGCATATGTAATGAAACAGTCTGACATGAAGGCTCTCGCCATTGTCGACCACTTCAGGGATGTTGATTACGTCGAAACCGTCTACGATCTGGTCCCTGAACTTAAGACCTGCAAAAGAGGAAACCTCAAGAGCGAGGAATATCCTTACCTCGAAAGTGTCATTTATATAGGGCAGGAAAAGCACAGGGGAATGTACAACACTGCTGAACTTCTTCTTCTCGGAAAGCACACTGACAGGGATGAGCTTGACCGTATAAAGAAGACACTAAGCTGTGAGGATGTCATCAACATGCAGTACACTTCAGGAACCACTGGTTTCCCGAAAGGTGTCATGCTTACACACAGGAACATCCTCAACAATGGATACTACATTGGTGAAAGGCAGAAATTCACTAAGGAAGAAAGGCTTTGCATGCCGGTTCCACTTTTCCATTGTTTCGGTATAGTCCTTGCTGTTCTCGCAACTCTCACACATGGCGGAACCCTTGTGATGATCGAACTGTTCGATCCGCTTCTTGTACTTGCCGCTGTCCAGAAGGAAAAATGTACTGCACTTTACGGCGTCCCGACAATGTTCATCGCAGAGTTCTCACACCCAATGTTTGACATGTTCGACATGTCCTCACTGAGAACCGGCATTATGGCAGGTTCACCATGTCCAACAGAAGCCATGAAGAAGGTCATTGAGGACATGAACTGTAAGGAGATCACTATTGCATACGGCCTTACAGAAGCATCACCTGTGTTCACACAGACAAGCACCGATGATACCATTGAACGCCGTGTGAGCACCGTAGGTACTGCAATGGAGCATATTGAGGTAAAGATCGTAGACCCTGAGACCGGCGAGACCGTCGGACCGAACGTACAGGGTGAGATATGCTGCCGTGGCTACAACGTCATGAAAGGATACTACAAGATGCCGGAGATGACCGAAAAAGCCATTGACAAGGACGGATGGCTGCACAGCGGTGATCTTGCAGCAGTTGACGAGGATGGCTATTACCGTATCACAGGCAGGATAAAGGACATGATCATCCGCGGTGGAGAGAATATCTACCCAAGGGAGATCGAGGAGTTCCTCTACACCATTGATGGCATAAAGGACGCACAGGTTATTGGCATCCCTGATGAGAAATACGGAGAGATCGTAGGTGCATTCGTTATGCTTGAAGATGGTGCAAAGCTCACACCGGAAGATATCCGTGATTACAGCCTGACAAAGATTGCACGCTACAAGGTTCCTAAACATATTTTCATCGTTGAGGAATATCCAATGACAGCCAGCGGAAAAATTCAGAAGTTCAAACTACGTGACATGGCAGTGGAGCTTCTGGAGAACAAAGACAACTGATCCAAAAAAATACCAAAAGGGTCTTCATAGGCCCTTAATATTCTATTTTTATAACTGTATATAGTTACTATCAGTCTGATATCTATAATTCAAACTAATATTTACTTGAAATCTCATTCATACAATGAGATATCGTACTTCAGCTTCGTGATCTTAGCAGCACATTTAGCTCCGTCTTTAACGAGATTTTCAATATGGCCTTTAAGTACAGAAGGATGCGAAACACCGGCAAGACCCAGTGTTACTGTACCTCCGCAAAGGAAAACGAATGTAGGGGTTCCTTCAACTCCATACCTTTCGGAAGTCCAGGAATTCTGCTCTGCATCGATCCTGACAAACTTACAGGAACTTCCAAACTCTTCGGCATACTCCCTGAAATATGGTTCAATAGCTTTGCAATGCGGACATGTTGTAAGATAGAACATTGCCACTACCGGAAGTGGTTCCTTTTCGACCAACTTTTCCCAGTTGTCATCAGTTGCTTCATTGATAAGTTCGTCCTGCATAATATCCCCAAGTAATTAATGAAAGTGATGAAATAAATAATTCATGTTCAAAAAAAGATTTCTGGCTTATTCTTTCGAACCTGCCATGGTCAAAACTATTCTTTTACAGTCCAATCCTGTTCTATCAATTCCCATTATTTAGTCCAGTCCATTCCAATACATTCTATCAGGAGCAAATAATTCAAAAAACTGATGAGAAATATATTATTCCTCATCAGTATGACGATCATACATCCATTGCAAGACGGAATCCTACATTACTTAGACGAAGATCAGGATCAATAGATGTACGGCTGGCAGAACGGCAGGTATCGGGATCCCCATTCAAACTACCACTCCTCAGGGTTCGAAGATCGGAAGAAGCATCCACCCAGGCATTTGCAACCGTCGGAGCACCTTCATAACCAGAATGCCAGTCATCCTGAACAAATTCATAGACATTACCATGCATATCATACAGACCCCAGTTATTTGGTCTGAGATGACCAACTGAATAAATGTATTCGTTATACCATGCATACTCATGCAAGATGGATTCATTGTTTCCAAAATGATACCTGGTATTCGTGCCTGCCCTGCAGGCATATTCCCATTCTGCTTCAGACGGCAAACGATACTTATCCGTACCTTCCATTGAATTCAATCTGTTAATGAATTCCTGTACTTCATACCATGAGACCTTTTCAACAGGACGGTTGTCTCCTGTGGAGTGAGATGGATTACTACCCATGACCATAGCCCATTGCTTCTGGGTAACCTCGTATTTACCAAGATAATAACCCTTTTCAATGGTCACTTCATGAACAGGACCTTCCCTATCATAGAATCTGCCATCTTCATCATCAGAAGAACCCATTAAGAACTCACCTTCAGGGATCAGCACAAACTTTACCCCGATAGAATTTGTGAAGTTCTCAGGAGGTTCCTCTGGGAGAATAACCACCTCTTCCCTGACAAGAGTATCATTATTGTTTTCAGTTGCAACAACAGTCGGAGCTTTATCCAGGAGCACCAGACCCTGACGTGAGATCCCCTTCGAATTATCAGTAAATGGAATAGCAACAAAACATAAAAACAAAGAAGCTGCTAATATAATGCCCGCCCACTTGATCCAGCCCCTTTTCTTTGACTTATTGTGGATTACAGGCTCACGCAGCTTTTCCTTTACTTTCAACTGCTCGTTTTGTAACTTCTTTTCTAAAGGGCTTTTTCCTTCTTCTTTATTCTGTCCTTTACGTAATTTCTCTTGTCCAGGATGCTTTATTTTAGCTACTATCTGCTTTTCCCGAAGCTCCTCATGACCAGGATTTGTTATTTCCACATTTTCCTGCCCTTTCAGCAAGTCGCCATCAGGTTCTTTTGTTTTTGCATCTACCTGAGGTTCACCAAGCTTCTTTTCTTCAAGATGCTTTTGCTCTGCATCATCCCACCCTTTCAACAACTCATCTTCAAGATGCTTTTGCTCCGCATCATCCCACTCTTTCAACAACTCATCTTCAAGTTGTTTTCTTTTTTGCTCTTCCTGTTCTTTCCAGATCTTTGTCGCTTCGTATAGTCTCCGCTCAAAATCTGTAGCCTTCGGACCCAGAGATTCCACAATATCCGACTCTTTTTTAGAAGAAGAGGCATATGATCTGAGATCTGAATCATTATTCTGCTTTTCACTTCCATCTCCGGAGGCATTCGTACCGTCATCAAAAGGAGATGTAAATGTTATCCATCCGGACCCAAGATCGATCTTACAGGCATTTGCACTATCGATGTCTTCAAAACGTGTGCCTTTTTTGCCACCTAAACTTGATGCAGGAAACTTACCACCGTAGTCTCCGTCCATATAAACGTATTTAACTCCCTGGTAGCATCCTATCTCTTTTGCTTTTTCGCATACGTAAGAGGGAACGTCCATTCCAAGTTCGTTCTTCATGATATTATCCTCTTAATATCGATCATTACATACCATTCAGCCACAACCAATTCACCTGATAACCACAATTATACTATTTAATATCACATATTCTTTTAGCTTTATAGTAATTAATTATACCGTATCCAAAATATGCAAACATAAAATTTCATTCGCCTATACTTTCATCTTTTATTGGTTAAAGAAATGATCTTTGGAATAAATGAATAAACAAATAAATAAATCAATGAATAAATGAATCAACTATTACTCTCTAAATTGTCTGGAACACTGAAACAATCCCAGCTAATTATAAGTACAAGAAGTTCTCTTACACGTTAGTCCCCCGGGAACTAATGATCGAGATAAAGAACAATGCATGCCAAAGATGTAATGCTGGGAAAGGAATCCATAGGCAACCTTATTGTAAAACTCTCTGTGCCTGCTATTGTGGGGTTGCTTGTCCAGGCATTATACAACCTCGTGGACACAATTTTCATTGGGAGAGGACTGGGAGAACAGAGTATGCTGGGTATTGCCGGCATTTCGGTGGCTTTCCCCGTACAGATCCTGATGATGGCGATAGCTCTGGGAGTAGGTATCGGAGGTTCTTCCATTATTTCAAGGGCACTTGGAAAGAAGGACATACTAAAAGCTGAGAGAACGGTTGCCAACATGATCACACTGGTCGTTGTAGCCAGTATTGCTTTCACAGCCCTTGCCTTAATGTTCCTTGACCCCATGCTTAAGATCTTTGGTGCATCTGAGACCGTGCTACCTTTTGCAAATGAGTATACCAGATACATCGTCATTGGCACAACATTCTTCACATTCTCAGCAGCCATGAGCAATGCCATCCGTGCAGAAGGGAACACACGCTTTGCAATGGCCATCATGGTAATATCCAGCATTGCGAACATCATTCTTGACCCGCTTTTCATCTTCGAGTTCGGGATGGGGGTAAAAGGAGCCGCCATCGCCACAGTTATCTCGCAGGTGATCGGTTGCATCATGATCATTTACTATTATACAAGCAGCATGAGCCGACTGGACCTGATAGTACCTTACATGAAGCCGGAGACCGGGATAATGTCTGAGACCATTTCCATCGGCATGTCAGAATTCGTGTTCAATGTAGTGGAGAGTGCCCTCTTCCTGATCTTTAACCAGAGCCTTCTGCTCTACGGAGGAGATGTGGGGATCGCGGTCTTTGGCATAGTCATCAAGGTATTCATGTTGACACTCATGCCGATCATCGGAATAAAACAGGGGATTCAGCCGATAGTGGGATATAACTATGGAGCAAACGAGTTTGCAAGGGTCAGGAAAACGATCTCCCTTTCAAATTATATCGTTACATCAATGTGCATCGCAAGTACAGTAATTGTGTTCCTGGTACCTGAGCAGATCATGCGCATCTTCAGCAATGACGCACAACTCATAGACATGGGAATAACTGCACTGAAGATCTCGTTCCTTATGATGCCTTTTATAGGTTACCAGGTGGTTGCCACAGCACTCCTGCAATCACTTGGCAAATCAAAAGGATCACTTATTGTAACACTATCCAGGCAGATCATATTCCTCCCACCGCTGGTGATAATTTTGCCATGGTTCTTCGGCCTCAACGGCATTTGGATCTCATTCCCAATATCGGATTTCCTTGCATGTGTGGTCGCTGTGTTCATCACAAGGAAAGAGATAGCTATGATGAGAGCATTATCAGAAAGGAATTAAAATAGTACCTCTGAAATTTAAGAAATAAAAAATATTAGGACAGGAATAATAGGATTAACTATTACTCCATAGCCTGTATGTTTTTCCTGTAATAGAAATAGAGCACAAATGCTGCAAGAACAATTATGATCGCTGCAATTGAATAAGGACTTCTGAGCCATCCCATCTTTACCTGGGCCTCGACCATGGTTTTACCTTCAAGGGCTCCTTCATTTTCAGGATCGAAAGATAATACATCATCAAATGATTCCAGTGCATCTTCCTTATCACCAAGCTCATACTGGGTGTATCCCTGCCCTATAAGTGCGAGAGAATTTTTAGGCTCGAGCTCAAGTGCTGCTTCAAAGGCAGCAAGTGCTTCCTCAAATCTTCCAAGGTCATACAGCACACGACCGAGGTTGTACAGAACATCCGCATCACCTGCAAAGATATCGACTGACCTTTCATAGGAACTCAGTGCCTCTTCAAGATAACCAAGTTCAGAGTAGGAGTCACCCTTCCCGGCCCAGGCTTTAGCATAGTTCGGATCTGCCTCAATGGCCGCATCGAAGGCCTCAATGGCATGCTGATATTCACCGAGAGCAAAGAATGTGAAACCTTTTCCACTTAAAGCATTCACAAAATCCGGCTCAATGGATATTGCCTGATCAAAAGCAGCTATTGAATCCTCGTATTCTCCCACCTCATAGAGACAATAACCTTTTCCAGACCATGCAGAAGCATATTCAGGGTCCTCTGAGATCACATGATCGTAAGCATCAATGGCATCTTCATAGAGTCCAAGACCATAGAGAGCATCGCCCTTACCTACCCATGCAACCAGATAATCGTTGTTCAATCCGATAGCCGTCTCAAAATTATCAAGTGCTTCTGAATACTTTCCTATCCTAAGAAGTGAATATCCCTTCCCTGAATATGAGAAGATAAACTTTTGATCGATAGATAATGAAGTATCATATGCTTCAATGGAAGCATCGTACTGCCCCAACTCATAAAGTATCCTTCCTTTACGGTACCAGATATTAGCATCATCAGTACCAATCACTGTTGCTTCATCATAAAGGACCCAGGCATCTTCATATCTTCCAAGCCTCAGGAGAGAATCTGCCTTCCCTGCATATGCGGCCATGGAAGAGGGATCATACAGAAGTGTATAATCATAAGCCTTTATGGCTTCCTCATAATCGCCAAGCGCATAATATGCATCGCCTTTACCCAGCCATGCAGCAGGATGCGTCTGGTGCAATGAGATCGCATAATCGAAAGCCTCCAATGCACCTTCATAATCCCCTTCTTCAAGCATATCGTTCCCACTCGCCACCCATTCGGTTACAGTGGAAGCATTTACCGGAGCCACTAATATGATAAACAGAAGTAAAAGTGACAGGGAAAGACGCAATGATGTTCGCGGAGTGCATCTTTTAATTCGAGTCAATTTCATATCGTCTGACAACATACCACCTTTTTAAATTATGAAATATATAAGAAAATTATAGGTAAGAATCAATCATATAATATATCTTTTTTCAGCGAAAAATAAAATGATCAGCAAATTAGGATTGGGTTTGCAGAATTTGGCAATATTATAAGAAATGCAATAGCAATAAACTGAAATAACTATAAGAGAGATTGAACTCCAGAAATTGATCCAACATCAAGTAGATCAATAAAATAAAGACTTAAAAAAGATAAAAAAAAGAGTGAGAATATCACTCTTCTGCAGGTGCTTCTTCACCGCCACCGAGGATATCCTCAATGGACTTGGCGCCATAGCCGGTTACCTTTGTGTTGATCTGGGTAAGATCTGTTGCGACCTCCCTTCCACGAAGGAATTTCCTGCGACGTACACCTTTTGCTTTTGGTGAATATCCTACGCCTCTTGCAACGAGGATCTTCTGCCTCTTTGAACCTGGAAGGTCAGGGCTCATTACAAAACCACTGTTGTCGGTACCACCTGTGATAGTAAGGGTATAACCTTCCAGACCTACTGTTGAACCATCCACTGTCTGGCCAATAGCCTTGCCGATGTACTGGTTTGCCTCAGCTCCAGTGATATCAAACTGGTAGGTCTTGGTTTTTGGATCTGAAACTACAACTTTGAAATCTACCATGATTTGCCTCCGAATATTAGTGAAATTTAATTTATTTTTTAGTTAATTTGAATCTGGTATATGTCTAACAGACATCTGTTTTATATTTATTTCGCCCAGAAGGGGTTGTCCCTTCTTTTGATCTCAAGGAATGCTTCCATTGCTTCTATTTCGTCCGCCGAAAGTGAATCGTAAAGTTCATGCTCAAGGATCTTAGCATGTCTTTCAGGTATGTTCACATACAGTACATCGCCTTCGTGTATCTGCCTGCCCACAGTGGGGCCCTCGATACTCATAGCGACTTCCATACCAATGCGAGCCTGACCAACATTCTCACCGCGGGATTGTAGGCCTTTTATAGTACCTACAACAGTGCCGTCCTCTGTGGCCACATCGACCTTTGTCTTGACAACACCGCCAATGATCCTTACACCCACAACAGCCGGTTTGCTCTGCCTGAACGTACAATCAGGCATAATAGTGAACATTCCCGGTTTGACGATGGTCTCGGAGATAGCTTTCTCAGATAGTGCACGCTGCTCTTTGATCCAGTCCTTGTAATCGTCAATAAGACGATAGATGACATCGTTCATGAACAACTTGACATCCGTAGATTGCAACTTCTCCTTTGCATCGGGGAGAATATTGACATTGAATCCGATTATCGCTGAGTGGAGTGGTTCTTCGATAGCCGAAACTTCCACGATATCCCTGTTGGAGATATCACCCACATCTGCCTTACGGATCGAGATATCTTCTTTCCTCAATTCGTTCACAAGAGCTTCAAGAGAACCTATCGTATCTGCTTTTATGGTAATACCACTCTGGTCAGTGTCGATCTTGACATCCTCTACCTCACTGCGAACCTCTTCAACAACTGCATCAAGGGTATCTGGGGTCGCAACCCTTACGGAACCACCTGAAAGAGCACCGTCAAGATTTGGTGCCGATACCTTAATACCAATAGCAGCGGTTACTTTGCTGACCTGCTTGAACTTGTCCTCAACATTGATCTCTGAAAGGACACGAGGTTTAAGCACTGCACGTACTTTGGTCTGTATAGGTTCTCCAAGGCTTCCAACAACAATTGTGTCACCTTTTTTCAGCGTACCGTCATAAAGTATAAGATCAATAGTGGTTCCAAGACCACGTTCTTCTTTTACTTCAAGTACGGTTCCGATACCCGGACCTTCCGCATTATAATGCAGGTTTGATTCCAGGAACCTCTGTGCCAGTCCAAGTAAAACCATTAACAGATCAGGAATTCCTTCTCCTGTAATAGCACTGATTGGTATGACACCGATGTTGTGCTGGAAATCAGCTACCCGGTCGTACCTGTCCGAGCTGAAGCCATGATTATACAGTTCACCCACGACCTCATAGAACTTGGTGTCCAGACTTGCCCTCACATGTTCGCTCTGCTTATTGTAGGACGCCAGGAAAGAAGCTCCTTTATGAGGGTCCCATCCGTGGATCTTGTCGATCTTGTTGGCAACCACCACAAAGGGTGTCTTGTGCTGCTTCAATATATGCAGGCTTTCAATGGTCTGGGGTTTGAAGCCCTCATTGATATCCACAATAACGACAGCAAGATCCGCAAGAGCTCCACCACGGCTCCTCAGGGTCGTAAAAGCATGATGACCGGGAGTGTCAATGAACAACAATCCCGGGACGATGAACTTGTCCAGCAGACCGGGATCACCACATTTCTCCACAATGGATTCAATAGGAACCTCAGTTGCACCGATATGCTGGGTAATAGCTCCAGCTTCACCGGATACAACAGCACTTCCGCGAATATTATCGAGCAGTGAGGTCTTTCCGTGGTCCACATGCCCCATTACACATACAATAGGGGTCCTTAAGTTCTCCTTTACAGCCATGGTGTAACTTCCTCTGGAATAATCATATTGATCTGATCAGCGATAAAAATATACAGGGCACTCAATGCCCATTAAATGTGACATCTGCGACAGGTCAGGAATTGCCCGACCTGAAGCTTCTGAATACCATTTAGTTGCCAGATGGTTAGATCCTTTGAGCTTACTCGTAAAGCTGTCCTTCATCGATCCTGGTATAGCTTGCGATCTCAGACTCTTCGAAGTGAAGAGCGATCTCACGTTCTGCTGATTCAGGAGCATCGGATGCGTGGACAACATTCCTTCCGGTCTCAATTGCGAAGTCACCACGTATGGTGCCAGGTAATGCTTCTACAGGATTTGTCGCACCGTTGACAGCGCGCATGATCTTGATAGCGTCCTTACCTTCAACGACCATTGAAACGGATGGACCTGAGGTCACATACTCTACGAGGGAAGCAAAGAATGGTCTCTCAGAGTGCTCTTTGTAGTGCTCCTTTGCAGTAGCCTCAGCCATTACGTTCATCCTCAGAGCTGCGAGCTTGAGTCCTCTCTTCTCGATCCTTGAAAGGATCTCGCCGACAAGACCGCGCTGTACGCCATCAGGCTTGACCATAACATAAGTTCTTTCCATCAGGTACACCTACTTATGCTTTCTTCAGGAATATTCTGCCCTGCTCTGTCCAGATAGTACGCCTTGGAAGTCTTCCAAGATCGAAGTTGCTCTTGCACTTTGAAGAACAGAAATAATAGGTAGAGCCATCTTTCTTTGCGAAGAGCAAGCCGGTTCCCGGCTCAAGCTGCTCACCACAGAATGAACACTTTCTCTGTTCCATTATCATCACCTGGTAGTTAATTTCTTAGCTTCTCTTGATGTCTCCATAAGCATGAACACATCGCCGATCCTTACCGGACCTACACAGTTCCTTGTAATGATCCTGCCCTTGTCACGACCCTCAAGTACCCTGCACTGGATCTGGCTTGCTTCACCATGCATACCGGTGTTGCCGATAACATCGATAACCTCGGCTGCAAAGCCTGTATCATCATCTGCCATTTGAGATGCCTCCGGTTACCGTTTATTTGAGTGCACTTACTTTCTGTGCAACGTCTTCTACAAGTTCGCTGCCCTTGCCTGCGTCAGTGATCACAACAGCTGCACAGCCAACTCCTATACCACAGGCTGCACCAAGCTCTTTCTGCTGCTTAACGAAAATGTATGGAGTGTTCTTTTCCTCACAAAGAGCAGGAATGTGAGCAACGATCTCAGCTGGCTCAATGTCATCTGCAATGACCGCAAGCTTTGTAATGCCTCTCTCGATAGCCTTTGTTGCTTCGTTTGTACCTTTCTTGATCTTACCGGTGTCTCTTGCGAGTTCGATTGCTTCAAGTGCCTTATCTGCTAATTCGTCAGGAACGTCAAATTTTGCCATATTTATATTCTCCTTCGAAACCGTATCTTATGCTACGGCTTGTCATCATTCATTGTATTCACTTTAGTATGAATTGGCATTTTCCCTCATGGGACTACACTTTAATCCACCAAAGTATTTGCTATGAATCGTGGCATTTACATATATAGCTTGCGCCAAAATCAAGCCATATCTCAGAAAAAGGATGAACAAAAATAAGAAGGTGAGAAAAGATCTCACCATGCCGGCTCTATGGCCAGGGAATAGAAGTTTGCAACATCTGAGGTTACAGTAACTTTAAGGATATCGTCCTCTGAATAAATGTCATATGAAAGGGCGCGTTCTGAGCTGTTAGCTGAAAGGGCTGTAACATTGTTGATGGTATCCTCAGCAGGGTTAAGATAGACCGTTGTCCTTGAGAGAGTTGATCCATCCTCAAGTTTCAAACCAAAGTAGTATTGATCTGCAAAACCATCATCCACTAAGATCAACTGCTGTATCTCAGCTCCGGGCTCTACGAATTCCAGAACCCTTTCAAACTCAGTATTCGATTCAGCTTTACCTTCGATCGCGTCCAGAGCAGACTCAACTTCAGCTTTTTCACCGAAAAGCATTGGTTCACCAACCACATTATACACATTGTTCCCGCGTGAGAGAAGCTGATAGCCATTGTACAGCTCAGGAGCAAGATAGTACTGGAATGCTATTACCTGCGGTGAGATCTCATGCATGTTAAGTTCTGTTCCATCAATGTATTGTGCACGATACATCTTATTGACGCGTACCCCGTAAATACCATCAAGCTGTGATGTGTTCCCAGTTAGCAGTTCAAGGGGAGTGCCACTGATAGTCTGGAAATCAAAATACTGTACTGCAACAGCATCCCCAGCTGTCACTGCAAGTCCGTCTTCAATAGAGTTCAGTTCAAGTTCCACATGCTTGCCAGATACGGAATCAAAACTGGCTGCTTCTACAGAAGAACTGTCCTCCTCTGTTGGACCCATAGTCGCACTGATAAAGAAAGTGAATATGGACATGACCATAATGACCGCTAAAAAGATCGCTACATATTTCTGATTCATATATACACTCCGGAATAAACATTGGAAGTGCTTCAGCAGAAGCACTTTTTAAAAGCTGAAACATCCTATCTGCATACTCATATATAAGGCTCTTTATTATGTTCATGTAAGGAAATAATTCGATAAAGAGTATTGACCACAAGGTTCCAAAAAGCAGGATCATTCAACGAAACGCGATGTGGAAAGGATACATGGATTTCCTGACCACTCACCACAAACAAGCCTTGTCTCAACCTTATACAAAGTACCTTCAGCGCTCACCATAAGCGTCTCGAACACAATGGTCTTTCCGACTTTTACTTTCGAGAGGATCGAATCCACATGGTCCCATTGAGATTCCGGATGAAGCTCAAGATAATGGATATCAGGATTTTCATCCGAATGATCACCCGCCATAAATCCAAGGAATTCGCCCACTGTTTTATTTGTATAAAGGACATAACCTTCCATGTCCATGACCACCAGTAGCTCATCCATCATATCAACAAGCGATCGCAGGTCATTGTATTTCAGGGAGATGCCTGACTCTGAGCGCATTTTTGAGATCGTGATTCCGATCTGATTGGCTATCGTTTCAAGGGAAGCACGTGAGTTGTCAGGGATCTCGTATTCACTGTGTGATGAAAGACAAAGAGCTGCTATGACCTTACCTTCGTGCTTCACAGGAATGATCGCCGTACCATGAAGACCTTCATAACGAAGCTTCTCACCGGTGCCAATAGCATTAAGTTCCGAATGATGTTTATATACCGGCTGACCGGTCATGATCAGGCGGTTATGGACTGAATTTTTCGGGAAAACAGCAGTATCCACCACAAAACGATCAGACAGACCTTTATGTGCAACAAGCTTCATGTCCCCCGTGACCTCGTCCAGAAGATACAGCCTTCCGGAATCCACAGGGTCGATCTTCAGACTGAAGTTGAGCATCTGTTCAAATGTTTCCTCCATGGTGGTAGCAGAACTGAGTACAGTATCAAGATCAAGCTGGATATGCATGAAATCATCAGAATGCTTCCTGTCGGTCACATCAACAATAATACCCTGCAGATACCTTACATTCCCTTCCTCGTCATGTTTTATGAAGGTCCTCTCATCAACCCAGCGCACATCCCCATGCTTGGTAAAAATGCGGTACTCCTGATTAAAGTCCATGAAACCTGCATCCACCCTTTTTGCAAGTTCCTTTTGCACCCGTTCCAGGTCATAAGGATGGACTATATCTCCATAGGAAAGCCTGCCTGAAATGAAATCATCAACAGAATAACCAAACTGGGAAACATTCTCAGATACGAACTCAACAGGCCAGTTCTCCTCGGCACGCCAGAGGAAAACAACCGCAGGGCTGCTTTTAATAACATCTGCAAGTATCTTCTGTATATCCAGTGAACGGTGAAGTTCCCAATCCGATTTCTTATGAAGCAGGATGTTCCACATCCCATTCATCAGAAGGGTCACCTGGCGCACATCAGACAGATCATAGTCTTCACTCTTATTGGCCAGGCCAACAAGACCAACGATGAGATCCCTTTCAAATATTGGGATACTAAGGAACCGGTCAATTCTCATGTGTTCTTCAGGATAACCTTTCTTGGAGGGGTTCTCCTTTGAATAATCATTGATGATTATAGGGAGCTTCTGCCTCATCGACTCGACCCAGAGACCTGCATGATCAACATGGGATGCCGGCTTCTGACCCTTAATGGAACATTCCTCCATAGCTTCCCCGGACCAGGACTCGATCGTGATGGTCTTCTCGTCCTCACCAACAAAAGCAAGATACCCCATCTGGCTTCCAGTCAGCCTTACAGCTTCAGCCAGTGAAAAATCAACGATCTCCTGAACAGAAGCATCCGTCATCTGGTAAAGGTTAAGCAGGGCTTCCATGCGCATTTCTTCAGTATGCAGAGCATTCTCGATCTTCTTGCGCCCGGTGATATCAACAATAATACCCTGAAGATATATGACCTCACCTTTAGAATTATGATGAAGGTGTGTCCTTTCGTCCACCCAACGGATCTCACCTGCCTTTGTAATTATCCGGTATTCCTGGAAGAAATCAGAATAACCACCTTCAGTTGATTTGGATACCCCTGCACGTACACGGCCAATATCATCGGGATGTACAATATCAGCATAAACAAGCCTGCCCGATGTAAAATCTTCCACAGAGTAACCAAACATACCAATGTTCTTTGAAACGAATTCAACGGGCCAGTCTTCTTCAGGCCTCCATAGGAATACTACAACAGGACTGGAATTAATGACCGATTCCAGTGTGCTCTTCATTTCCAGAGCACCGTCCAGCAGAGCCATATCTCCCACCCTCTGCTCGGTTATATCAACAACTATACCATGATAGAACCGGATATTACCAGACTGATCATAATGAACAGAAGTCCTCTCATCGACCCATCTGACCTCTCCCGAACGTGTGAGAATGCGGTATCTCAGGTCAAAGCTTGTGTCTTCTTTGTTCACATGACGCAATGATTCGGACATTACCATCTCTGCATCATCAGGATGGAGAATGTCAATATAGCGAAGCTTCCCGGAAATAAAATCTTCTGCAGCATATCCAAACTGGGATATGTTCTCTGAAACGAAGTCCACAGGCCAGCCTTCTTCTTCCCTCCAGACAAAAACCATTGCAGGGCTTGAGTTGATCACGGAAGTAAAGACCTCATCCATGGATTCAGGATCAAGAAAAGATTTTTTTGCCCCGTCAATATTCGTTTTTCCGGCAGATATCCGATCAACCCCTAAGTTTGTAGATATGTATAAGATTGTGACCCTATTTATACATTAATGCAAAGAACATACAAAAATTCATTTTGTTTTTTATAAGTATGTTATATCTCATGAGAAATTTGACCTTAATAGGATAAAAAGCATTGTCACATGGGAAAGATACTCATAATAATGCAGAAATGGAAAATATTCCATCCATTCTGCAAAAACTATATCACCATTCCTAATCTAATTCAACCTATGGGCATTTTCAAAAATATAATTGGTCAATCATCTTTCAGGCGAAAGCTCAAGCAGATGGAAAAAACAGCAGAGAGCACTTATGGAAAAGGATACGTTCTTTTTGAACTTGGCCGATATGAAGAAGCACTGGAAAAATACGACGAAGCGGCAGATATACTGGATGAGATGCAGCAACTGCTTCTGGAAGAAGGGATAGAGGATGAGGCTAACAACGTTGCAAAAAGGGCAATGGATATCAGGTTCAATAAATGTTTCATCCTTTTCAGGCTTCAGAGATACGAGGATACCCTTCAGATCATCGATGAGACTTTGAGCAGGAAACCGGAAGACCCAAAGATCATATTCAGCAAAGGTTTTGTGCTTTTCAGCATCAGCAGATATGAAGAAGCACTTCATATACTTGAAAGGGCTATTGAAATGCAACCGGAATTCCCTGATCCATGGTACTGCAAGGCCAATGCCCTTTATCAGATGGAACTTTTTGAAGATGCACTTGAAGCATATAGTAAAGCCATAGAATATGCAGGCATAATGGACTTTGAGTTTCCAAGATATTCCTTCCTGAACATCAACCCCGACCCAACGATAAAGACAAATGCGGCAGGAGTATGGTATTCCAAAGCAAATACCCTTAGTAAGCTGGGAAGGACTGAAGAAGCTATCGAAGCATACAGCAAGGCACTTGAAATAAGAAAATCATTCTCAGATGCATGGTACTGTCTTGGCAACTGCCTCGCAGAAGCCGGCAGGGATGAGGATGCAATAACTGCTTTGACAAACGCGATACAGATCGAACCTGATCTTATAGCAGCACGTGAGAACAAAGCAGAACTACTTTTAAAACTTGGAAGACCCGAAGAAGCAAAAGAAACACTTGAATACGATCCAGGTACCGGTAATTGATCAGTACATGATCTTATCCGGTTTCTTCTCCCATTCGACAAGCAGGTCCCGACAGCCTTTGCATTCGACATGGGAGTTTTCCAATACGGATGCTGAAGCCCCTTTTTTCAGTATTTCATATATCTTCCCGTCATCAAAACCTATTGCAGCAACTTCCTCGGTGCTTGTTCCATAATAGACTTTTCCGATACGCGCCCAGCATATGGCAGAGAGACACATAGGGCAGGGCATTGTGGTGGCATAAAGCTCACAACCTGAAAGATCAAAAGTTCCAAGTAATGAAGAAGCTTCGCGTATAGCGACAATTTCAGCATGTGCAGAAGGGTCTTTGGTTCCAAGGACCCTGTTGTGCCCTTTGGAGATGAACTTACCATCCTTTACAATCACAGCACCAAAGGGTCCGCCTTCGTTATTTTCCATACCCTTGCGTGCTTCTTCAACAGCAATATCCATGAAGTCGTCAGACATTAGTTACCTGTTCTCCCCAAGATGGTCCAGAAGAAGCTCCATTGCCTTTTTTTCACTTTTACCGCCGCACTTGTTCACAGTGCCTGAATAGGCCTTTATGAGCCTCATGTACTTTTCGTCTTTTGTGATCTCATAGCGTGTTGCATGCACACAGGATTCGATCAGCAGATTGAAACCACGATTCACGGACTTCAGGACAGATTCGTTCATACGTGCATGGAGAGGTTTGAGTTTTGCTACCAGCGCTTCGGAAGTTTCTTTTATATCAGTACACTCAAAGACAATCCAGCACATTGCATTCTTAAGAACTGAAAAATGCCGACCGGCATTTGTAAAAACATCGAACTCAGAGTCATCGATATCACCAAAAGTGGTACGCACAAAAAGAACAGGATCGTAAACGAGATTTGCCACAAGCAAGCGCTCTGCCATGACATTGCTGTATGTTGTTGATCCTTTAAAGAGCCTCACAAGCAACTCATCATTCTTTCGAATTATACCCATCGGAGCAGCATTTGGAGACCAGCCATGATAGGTGGTCACTATCATTTCATTTATACCTTCATTTATTCCAAAAGTGTCAAGATCGATATGTGCCATTAGAACCTCAAACCTCCAAGCAATGCTATGAAAATGCCTGCTATTATAATGTCAGCTGTGGATCCCGGATTCAGTTTTTGCCTCAGTAGTTCCTCATCGAAGTCCTCAATTTCACTCCGGAATGCGTTGATATCATAACCATTATTTTCAATTTGTGAGATAATATACTTTGCCTGTACAGAAACATTTTCCGCTGTTTCTATATTAGTCTTTGTCCGGATGAAAGTATCAGCATTTTCCGAAAGCAACTTCAGGAATGTGTAAACGATAACGTTATTGATGTCATCGATCCGATCCTCACCTTCGGAAGCTGTCATCAGACGGATTATTGTCTGCGCACAATATGCACAGTTCTTAAAGCCGGTCACCCACTCATTTGCGATCTGGTCATACCCCTGCGAGATCTTCATCAGATCGTACAAGGTCACCCCTTCTTCCTTCAACGAATCAAGTGAAGACTCGTCCTGAAGATCGAAATCGTCCACATCGTTCACACGAACGCCTGCTGAACTGAAAGACCTGTAAAAGTCAAGGGCATCGTCATTATCAGATGAACGAACTGCCTCATGAGCACGGCTGATAAGCATTGCCACATCAAATTTCCCACTATTATCCAGAAGTTGCCCTGCAGCCATGGAAAGTGGAATAAGCAGGAGAAATGCACCGAAGTGGGTGTTACCGCCGCTTTGCCAGCAATTGCTCTGGTAAACAGCATATTTAAGGCTCTCGCCAATAGATACACATCCTCTGGCTGCATTCTCAATTACAGGAGAAACGCTGATAGCTGATGCAAGAAAATGCTCATACCTGGTATCATCATAGTCATGATGACGGTCTATATTCCCGGGTTTGGGGGATGATGAGACCTCAAGGACCATTGCAAGCTGAGCACAGCGTGCGATATAGGATGCTGCAGAGCCGAAGCTGCAGCAAGCATCATCGGACACCGGACCGCAATAATCAGGATTCATTCACTGGTTTTTTAGCATTATCTAGTATATAAGTTGCAAGGTCTTTCTTAAGCTTCATGTAATCTGCTGCAGAAAGGTCAAGCAGGTCAAGGACGCCATCCCTTAAGTAGCAGGGCTTTGAGATCTTACAACACCATACGAGGCTGCCAAAGCAGGTACTATCACCAAATTCAAGAGGTGTTCCCTTTGCAAACTCCATTTTTATATTTGCAAACTCCCGGGGACTATAGCCAAGCTGCCCGGCCTTATTGTGCACAGCACAGGGTTTGACCGGAAGACAGCAGAATGCAAGTCCGCGAAGGTCACCCTCGCCACGACAGACGTGTTTTGGTGAATTGTACCAGCCCATCTGTTCCTGAAGCAGGGTCACCTCATCAACAAGGTCATCTATGAGATGTGGGTCCTGAAGAACGCCTCTTGAAACAGAGACCATATCAGCACCTCTTGAGAACATCTCTTTAGCATCATCGAAATCAAGAACGGAATTGTTTCCGATCAGGAATATCCTGGAAGAATCACGTACACGCAATATTGCGCTCAGGTCAGCACCTGCACCTTCTTTCATGGCATCAAGATGAAGTATGTCGGCACCTGCCTTTTCAATGACCCTTACAAGAGCAATATCATCAACAACGTTTGCCCTAACCTTTACGGAGAGAACGACACCGATCTCTTTGATCTTAGAGATCCATTCTGCCAGCCTAGGCTGATCCTTTATCAAAGCTTCACCGACACCGATAGAGACCATTTCCTCCTGTCTGCAGTGAGCATCCAGCTCAAGAATGTAACCGGCTTCTTTTATGATCTCAGCAGCTTTTAGCAATGGATCAAGAGTTGTGCTCCTGACATTAAAGGCAACAGCGCCATCTATATCGACTGCTTTTACCTCCTTTTCAAGGAACTCCAGCGGTGATCCGGTAATGAACTCTTCCCTGCCCCTCTCAACAAGTTTAGAAGCTGCAGCATTCGTCTCGCTGTCCAGATTATATCCACCGATCACAGCAAGACCGGCATTCTGTGCATGGGTATTCGCAAACTCACTATTGGTAATTCCAGCCATTGGTGCAAGGGCTATGGGGTTACTGAATTTGACATAACCTACCTGCAGATCAAAAAGTTCATCACTCACAATAAAAGCCTCATTGAAGGTTAGTTGTCTTAATTTGGGCTGTAAAAGAAGGTAGTTGCATATTAATGTAACGTTACAGCAAATAAATATATACAGAGAACAAGAGAATCAATCCAAAAAAAGAGAGGCTATCAAGTGAAAAACATAAAAGCCGCAGCGATCCAGATGGACATATCCCAGTGCAATAAACAGGACAATATAGACAAAGCGCTCATGCTTTCAGAGAAAGCGATCTCACATGGTGCGGACCTGATAGTTCTCCCGGAAGTATTCTCAACAGGTTTCTGCTACGAAGAACTGGAAAATGCAGGAGAGTCCGAACCATTCCCTACGATCGAAAGGCTAAAAGAATTCTCAAGACATAACTCGTGTGTTATGATAGGTTCCATTATAGGGAAAAGTGAACCCGATCTTAATAAGAACGAACTGGCAAAAAATAAAGGAACCGTTTTCACGAATCTGGGATTCTGCATCGAAAATGGAGAACTTGCAGGAACATACACCAAAACACACCCATTCGGAAGGGAAAAAGGCTATTTCAGAGCCGGGAACAGTATCGAACCCATATGCCTGAAGAGTCTCGACATCACCATCGGACTGCAGATCTGCTATGAGATACG
The DNA here is from genome assembly GCF_052057775.1 of Methanococcoides mangrovi. Taxonomy (GTDB): domain Archaea; phylum Halobacteriota; class Methanosarcinia; order Methanosarcinales; family Methanosarcinaceae; genus Methanococcoides. The sequence continues at coordinate 2,280,723 of NZ_CP195121.1, forward strand.
CTTTCCGGAAATTGCAAGAAAGCTTGCGATCGAAGGTTCCGATATCCTCGTGACCATCGCAGAATTCCCGAACCCCCGGGAATACCAGTGGCGTTCACTTGCAACAGCACGTGCTGTTGAGAACCAGATATACCATGTCGCCTGCAATCGAACTGGCTCTGATCCCGATTCCACGTTCTTTGGGGCCACAATGATACTTGACCCTCTTGGAAATGTCCTTGCAGATGCAGAAGATAAAGAGTGCATTATAATTCATGAGATAGACTTTTCCATGATGGAACAAACAAGACAGGCGATCCCGGTATTCAATGACCGCAGGCCTGACCTTTATTAAAAAGATAGGATGATCCGTTAAAATTTAACAAAGGGATATGGTATGAAACAACAGATATGGAAGATCATACCCCTATCTATTAATTTTAAATTTCAGGATTTATGTATCAGACTTTAAAATGAACATCAAGTCCGAGAATATGAACAGCACCGCCGGCGATATCACGTGCGATCTCTGCACATCCAATGGCAGCACTCCACTTGCCAAGCACATCCGGCCTGACACCCAGATGCCTTCCTATGCGTTCAACAACGAACTCATGTTCACCCATGGAGCCGGCAAGGAACACCTTGCCCCTTGAGCCAAGGTCTTCCATGAGAACCTGCATTGCAGCAATCTCCATGGCAGCAAAGAGTGAAATACGTTCCATTGCAAGCACAGCCTCATCCTCACCATCATCAAGTGAATTGAGAAGTTCAGCGACACTGGAATAGGGACTGCGGCTTAGTACCCCGGCATTCATGAAGGCCTGATTTGCACTGCATTTACCTGCATCGACGTTCCTTATGGCTTCAAGGTCGAGCGGACCGTGCTGGGTACCCGGAGCAAATATGCAGGCATCGATAGCACCTGCAAGCCTGCCTCCGCAAACACCGACGGTCACGGTATTGGAGCTGATATCAGAGACCACGAGATCATCTACACCTTTGCATCTGGCATTGTATGCGATACCTATCTTTTCGGGACTTGTTGAATGTGAGAATACGTTCATCCGGGCATCAGTATTGCTTTTTGAATGGATACCGGGGATCAGTACAGCTGGCATAACAGAGTCCCTGATCGCATCGAATACGAGAGTACCTGCTCCGGTCTTCTTCCCAACACCTTCGATGCTTACGACACCACGGGCTTCGACATTCTTGAGATCCTCAATGGCAACTATGCCATCACCCATGGAATAAGTAACTGCAGCAAGTTCAATATCAGTGATGTCAACCCCAAGCCCTGATGTGAAAGATGAAATTATCTCATCTCCGGACATGAGTGCCACTTCTGAGCGCGGCAATTCGAATGTTTTCACACCGTCTTTTTCGATCCCGGCAAAACGCATTGCATTGGTACCGTGATCAACACCGACGAACATAAATTACACCTTAATAAAGTTAGATATCAAAAAGCAGGGCATTAAGCTCTTCCATTACACGCTCACCTTCATCGTGAGTGGCAACTGTTGTAACGATCCTGATCTCCTGTGAGGAAGTACCGTGTGACAAAAGCATTCTAAGGTTGCCTCTTTCATCAGGACGCAGGACCTTTGCAGTGAGATTTCCACCTGGAGAGCTCTTTCCTTTGACGGTTATAACAGATGGGATGATACTCTTGACCTCTTCGTGCTGACTTATGATACCAAGGACCTTTTTCCCCTGGCGTTCACCAATAACAGTTGTGTGAGCACCGTGAAGTTTTGCTTTTAGTGTCGTTTCCCAGTTCACAATCGATTTATCTTCCATGCACGAAATTTGAAAAGCTGATATAAAAACGTTACTGAGATATATAAATCAAAAAGTAGATCGAAAAAGAAAGGGAAAGGACATGCACTTTATCGTGCCCTATCCGATCAAATGTTATGTACGTCGCTCATATCGAGAAGACGGATGTTTGCGCCATCAAGGGCCTTGACAGCACCCCGGATATCATTGACACGTACGATAAGGAAGGCCTTCTCTGTCTTAGTGACAAATGCATAAGCATAATCGATATTGATGTTCTTTTCACTAAGAACATCAGCGATCATGGCAAGCTGACCAGGGATATCCTCCATCTCAACACCGAGGACATTGGTCTCGGATACAGTAAAACCTGCATCATGGAGCACTTTATGAGCCATATCCGGCTCATCAACAACCATCCTGATGATTCCGAAGTCACCGGCCTCTGCAATAGTGAATGCACGAATATTGATGCCGGCCTCCTTGAACTTCTCAGCAATGTTTGCAAGCCTTCCTGGCTTGTTCTCTGCAAATAATGAGATCTGTTTGATCATTTTCTCTTCTATGAGATCAACCCCTTAAGTTCTATTAGAATGACTGCTTCTAATGTATTATATCTTTCTGTTATCGATCACTTTCTTTGCCTTGCCCATTGAACGTGGCAGTGAGCCGTGTTCAACAAGCTCGACCTTGACAGCAAGATTCAGTACGCTCTTAAGGGCTGCACCAACCTTCTTCTCAAGTTCCATGAGATCATTGATCTTGTCACTGAAAGCAGCCTCGTTCATTTCGATCTGGACCTTCATGACATCCAGCTCGTTGATCCTGTCAACAATGATCATGAAGTGCTCACCTACCTCAGGGATCTTCATAAGGACCGATTCCACCTGTCCCGGGAAGACATTGATCCCACGAACGATAAGCATATCATCAGCACGTCCGAGCACACGCATGATGCGTGGGTGTGTACGTCCGCACTCACACTGCTCCCAGTTAAGTACGGTGATATCACCGATCCTGTACCTGATGAGCGGCAATGCTTCTTTGACCAGTGTTGTGATCACAAGTTCTCCACGCTCCCCATTTGCAACGGGTTCACCGGTCTCGGGGTTGATGACCTCTACAAGGAACTGGTCTGCCCATATGTGGATACCGTTCTGGTACTGGCATTCCGTAAAAAGAGGGCCGCTAAGTTCGGATGTTCCGAAGATGTCGTATGCTTTGATACCTGTGGACTCCTCTATCCTCTGACGCATCTCCTCTGACCATGGTTCAGCACCAAGTACACCAACACGAAGCTTTGTGTCTTCCTGGAAGCTTATTCCGAGCTCCCTTGCTGCCTCGATCATGAACAAAAGATAGGAAGGAGTACATGCGATCGCAGTAGTACCAAGATCCTGCATGAGCTCGATCTGCCTTTCAGTATTACCCGAACTTGTGGGGAGAACCGTACAGCCTGCTTCCTCGGCACCATAGTGCATACCAAGACCACCTGTGAAAAGGCCGTATCCATATCCGATCTGCATGACATCATCCCTGCCTACACCGATGGATGTCAATGCACGTGCAAGGGAAGTTGACCATGCTTTGATGTCATTGTCGGTATAACCGACAACCGTAGGCTTACCGGTGGTTCCGGATGAAACGTGGAATCGTACAAGCTTGTTGTTCGGTACACAGAACATACCTGTAGGATAGGTGTCCCTAAGGTCCTGCTTGAATGTGAACGGAAGCTTTGTAACATCATCCAGTGTCTTTATGTCCTCAGGCTTTACGCCCGCATCATCGAACCTCTTCCTGTAAAAAGGAGAATGCTCATAGACATATTTCACGAGCTGACATAATTTCTGCTCCTGTACTTTTTTTAACTCATCGACAGGCATTCTCTCGATCTGTGGATTCCAGTATTCTATCATAGTATCACACTATTGTTGATTAATATTGATGATGGTTTTTCATAACCATTTATAAACTCAACGGGTTTTCCTTTCCCTGCAATATTTGTTTTACAGACTCGACGCACTCAAAGAGAACAGTGTCCATATCTGCAACGACATCAATTCCTGCAGCACCGGCATGACCGCCACCGGTACCCTCATAGTTATTACTGATCTCCTCCATGATCCTGCCAAGGTTAACACCTGCATTCACAGCATCACGTTTTGCACGACCGCTGACCCTTATGCTATCGCCCCTGGCAGTTCCGACAAAAGCAACATCCCCGCCAATGTTGATCAGCATGGAAGATGCAGAGCCTCCAAAGGAGCTCACATTGGATGTTACAACAAGCCAGTCACCAACACGCTCAATTTTTGCACGTGAAGCAGACTTTAGCATCGCGATCCTCATTGAAACGTCCTGAGGAGTGGATGCCATAAGGTCAAGGACTTCTGCATACTCCACACCACTTGACTCGATGATCTCGCCAAAGGTCTTGAAGGTCTTGCTTGTGGCATGCTTGAAATGACCGGTATCCGTAACTATCCCTGCCATTAGCCCAAGTGCCATCCTGTGCATGATGGGAGCACCCATGCAGTTGAGGACATCATAAACGATCTCTGCCACAGACGTTGCATTGCGGTGAAGATAAAAAGAAGCATTTTCTGTAAGTGCGGTAGTTGCATGATGGTCTATCACACAATAATTAGAAAGTTCTATATCATTAAGCTGTGCGCTGGTAGATGTATCTACTACGACTACCAGATCATAATCATTCGGATCCGGGCCTTCTACTACATCGATCTCCAGTTTATCTACAAGAAGGGATGCAACCCTGTTACACCCATCAACTAGACCAACGGTCCCCCCTATTGCCTCAGAGAGCGCAAATGCACTACTTATGGCATCAGGATCGGCATTACGATGGCATAGATATAAGATATTGTGATAATCCAGAAGTCGATTGTAAAAGCCAGCTTCATCAACCTGCATTGCTACCTCTCATCCTTTCACGAGAGCATGATCCACAGGGACACGGGCTCACGTAAAAAGATAATCGGCGGGTTTACAAGGATTACTGTCCCTGTGTACCCATTGACTGCTGAAGTTGTTCCTGAAGCTGGGTAAAACGCTTTGAGATGCGCTCTTCCTGACGGGAGATGGACTGAAGCCTCAATGAAAGTGTCTCAAGCCTCTCATTCAACTTTGCCATGGTATCTTCCTTGTTGGACTGGATCTGGAGATCTCCTACAGCCCTGTAAACAACAGCATCATCTGAAAGTTTCTCAAGCTCCTCAAGCGCCATTTCGATCTCTTTCTGCATGGAAGACATCTGATTCTTCTGCATTGCAAGAGACTGCGCCTGCTGCTGAACCTGCTGCAACTGCGCAAGCTGGTTCTGTACTTGTGGGGGTATTTCTGAACTCATTTTGGTTTCACCTGACCACAGAATAAACCTGAAATGATTTTAATGTTTCTATCAGCAGGAAACTAAAACAGAAAGCAGGGCATCTCATACGTCTTTACGGGCAACCCTGGCAACCTCACATACATCATGAGCGATCTGCACAAGACGAAGCCATGTGTTCAGTGTGGAACGCATGGAGATCATGTCATCGGAGCTGATCGTCATCACAAGAGAAGATACCCTGACCTCCACATCCACAGAAGACCTGTCGGTCACAGTACATTCCAGTTCCGGCAGAATAGCCCTGTAAACGGCTTCCGGATCATCCATCAGTATCACTGATTCAGACAGTAATTTCAATCAGCTGCCTCCGCTACCCTGTAGCTCTTAATGTTAAATCTGAAAAGCAACCTTCCGGAATAGAAGAACTCCATACGGTCGTCTTCAACTCTGATACATTTGGATATGCCATCACAATCACCCTGATAGATATCAAAGTAATGTGCAATGAGTTCACCCAATTCAGAATCACCCGCCAGGACAGGTTCAACGGATTTGAGATTGGTAAACTTATAGTCTTCAGGGTAGAACATGCTCAGACGAATGGACAAAAGTTCTTCCCCATCCTCGCCATAGAAAATGAAACTGCCCGGACTACCATGATAATCACCAACAACAACTACATGAGGGTCGTCGGAATGTGACATAATGTCAGCAAGACCCATTTTCCCCCGGGTCAGATATTTACAATTAAAAAAAGTTGCCAAATACTTGCACAACGTGCGAGTATTGACAGAAGGTTTGCGAGAAGAAGTGATTAGCATAACTTCTTACTCGGCTTTTACTGTTTTGATCGATGCCTGTGGCCTTTCCTTTACAAGTATCCTGTGTCCGCAGTAAGGACAGCGGATACCTGTATATTCATAGTCGATCTCGACCGGGCGCTTGCATCGGGTACACTTATAGTCCATATGATTACTCTACCTGTTCAGTGGCTTTCTTAACAGACCTCATTACAGTACTACCTACTGTAGTAGTTGGAAGGTATGTGCCACCTGCAAAGGTATATCCACATTTTTTACATTTCCAGATGCCAGTCCCAACTCTCTTAACAGTCAGGCGTGCACAGTTTGCACACTTGTGTGGCATGTGCATCTTTTCTTCAAGATCCGCAACCAACTTACGGTCTCTTCTACCATAGCGTGTACCGAATCTTCCTGCAGATCGGGACACACGTCCTTTCCTTGAGTATTTTTTTGCCATTATAATCGTCTCCTTGATAGGGATTCCTTATTAATCGGGTTATAATGATCGAATTAATCGTTATGAGCTGCTACGATGAACATCGATCGAACTTATATGTTGAGGAGGTGCTCCTCCCTTATCTTAGCGCCTATTTCACATGATTTTTCAACAGCTTTCAGGAATTTCTCTTCTGAAAGCAAGCCTGCACCACTCTTCTGCATTGCGCAGATAGAACCGTCCTGATTTGAAACGATGGTGATCTTTGTATCACAGATAGACTCTTCGTTGTTGCTTGCATCAATGAAGTACTCACCTCCGACGTTGACAAAGGTAAGTGATACAGGCATCTCACGAATAGGCATCTTCATATCTTCGCCACGGCCTTCACGTTCTGCCGGAACCGTTGCAGTCATAAGCGCTGCAATTGCACCAAGTGATGCTGCATCGAGCAGGTTTCCACTGTCATTAAGGACATGGACATCTATAAAGACCATCCAGACCTCTTCTCCTTCCGTAATACACAACTTGTTTAAATCAATTGCGCCTGATTCACGAATTCCGCGGTCCACCACACGTGCCATTTCAATAGCATTCTCCCTTGGAGGACCTGCTTCAAAGTCCGGTGAAGCGATCGGGTTCAATTCCATGCTGGTAATGATAACACCCTGGTCAGCAGAATCCGGGAAAGGTGTGCCTACCTGAAGCTTTACACCCACAAGTACCTGAGTTTCACCAAAATAGACCCTTGCAGAACCCTCTGCCTTGTCTATAACATTGGTCTCAAGCCTTATGTCACGCATTTCATCGAATGCACGACCATCTTCACGCTGACCCTTGAGAGCCAGATTGAATATATAATCTTTTTTAAGTCTGGACATCGCTTCATTGCTCATAATTTCTCACCTTCTTCCTCAGGCACTGAAGCACTTTCATCATCTGCTGTTTCTTCAGCGTATTCTTCGTCGGCTGCCTCATCCTCTTCTTCGTCCTCATCCTCGGTCACTTCAAATTCAGTGACGTCCTCTTCGAACATAGCTTCAGCCTCTTCTTCGCCCTCATCCTCGGTCACTTCAAATTCAGTGACGTCCTCTTCGAACATAGCTTCAGCCTCTTCTGTATCCTCTTCGTCTTCAAGATCATCGACGTCTTCCACAGTTTCCTCTTCTTCAACTGTTTCAGGAATACCTTCCTCTTCTTCCAAAGCGAGCTCAGCCTGAAGTTCAGCATCTTCCAGGATCTCTTCCTCTTCAACGGTACCGAACTTTGACATCAGAGCAGCTTTCTGTATCTCAAAGATCTGCTCACAGCCTTTCTTTACCATCTCGATACCTTTGTTGATCTCCTCAACGGTGAGATTTCCATCCATCTGCAACAGAGTTATTTCACCATCCTCTGTCATTGCGATAGGCAGATCGGCATCACCATAGTTGTCCTCAGGTTTGTTAAGGTCAAGCACAAGCTGACCATCCACCTTACCGACAGCACAGGCAGCCACCAGACCCTTCATAGGGATACCTGCATCCACCAGTGCAAGTGTTGCAGCATTGATAGCAGCCGTCCTTGTACCGGCATCTGCCTGAAGGACCTCTGCGAACACATCGATCACAGCAGATGGGTAATACTGCTTCATGACAACAGGCTCGAATGCTTCTCCGCTTACCTTGGATATCTCAGTACTTCTTCTGCTTGGGCCTGGCCTTATTCGGTCCTCTACAGAGAAAGCTGCCATGTTGTACCTGTACCTAACAAGGGCCTCACCCGGGCGCTGAAGCCTGCGTGGGTGGAGTTCCCTTGGACCATAGACAGCAGCAATGACCTTGTTATTACCCCATTCAAGATAACAGGAACCATCTGCCCTTGAGAGGACACCCATCTCAACGGTCATCGGGCGGATCTCATCGACACGCCTGCCATCAAGACGGATCCCGTTCTCATCAATAAATTTTTCCGGTTTATCACTCATATTCAATCTCCAATTTCATCTCTTTACTCCCATAATTCAGCAGGCCCGGCTCATGCCTCATCTACATCCTCATCCAAAAGGGCATCGACCTTACGATAGGTTTCTTCTGAAACATTGTCCTCCTTTGCGGGCAGAGATGACCTTTCTTCCTCTATCAGCTCATCCGCATCCGACACAGAAACCTCTTCGGGTTCGTTTTTAAGGAACCTGCTCACTTTATCCGTTAAACCGGATATATGAGATTCACGTTCGATCATTTTGATCGCATCTGCCAGATGATCCATTTCACCTGCATTACCATTGATCCAGATACGACCGTTCTTTCCTACAAAAATATCACAGCCGGACTCCTTTTTAAGGATCGAGACCATGGAACCGCTGTGACCGATAACACGTGGCACCTTTGCAGGCATTACATCAATTATGCGGCCTTTTGTCAGCACTCTCGTACCAGGCTCACGCATGGTAAGCTCCACTTTCATGGACTTGCTGACATCCTTTACACGAACGATCACGCAATCCCCGATATTCATATACTTCCTCATTTCCGAGGAGTCAACACGTTTAGGGTATTCGGAAACATGAAGCAATCCGTCATAAGGAGAACCAGTTTCCAATATCCAATTCGAAGGTGTCACATCAATTACAGTACCGATTATGAAATCCTTACGTGAAGGAAGATACTTTCCTGAAAAAGGTACAACTGAAACTTTGTTCTTGACGTTTGCTATTCCGTAGAGCAAGGAATAGACCTTGCCGTCCTTTATGTATGTTCCCGCACCGGACATATTCTCCTCATCAGAGAGAAGTTGTCCGGGGATTACGATTTTTCGATCCATGAACTAGCCTCTTACAAAAGTTTGGTTTCAGCATCCCCTTTTGTCAGATGGTTAACAAGGCCGTAAAAGTCATTCTGCAATCCGGCAGGCATCTTTATAACAGCAACCCAGGATCCATCGTTATCCCACCTATCTTTGAGTATTGTACCGAACTTTGCGATCTCACCGTAGGATTTTCCAGCATAATCCACAGGAACCTTTACCTCGATCTCCACTTCCTCAAAGCGGATAGGTATGATAGGCCTGATAGCCTTCATTACGATGTTCACCTGTTCATCAACGCTCTTGAGGGGATCGACGTGGATCTTTGCCTCTTCCATTGCCTTCTCGATACGGGCAGGTGGATGAGGTGTCCTGGTCTGTGGATTAATGGCATTCTGTGCAATAATGGAGATGATCTGCTTCGTCTTCTCCTCAAGGATGTGCTGCCTCTGCTCTTTTGTCAGCTGGAGGTCACCGTGCTTGATAATATATGCTGCGATCTCGAACACATTTGTAGTGCCGAATGCACTGGACAGATCAGACTCAGCGACGTGGTATCCTTTGTTAGCATCCTCAAAGACAGATTCGACTGCGAGGACATCCTCAATCTTTACGTCGCTGCCTTTCTTGAACTCCAGTGCTCCGTCAGGATCTACAAGCACTTCATAGTTTACGCTGCCTTTCTTTACCCTTGCAACCAATGATTCATCAAGTGATACCATATTCTACTCCCTCCTATGTTACTAAGCAATGTAAAAATAAATCACTCTTCCTGCTGTTCTTCTGTTACTTCTTCGCCTTCTTCGCCTTCGGTGCTTTCCTTGTGTTCTTCAAGAATGCGTTCCACAAAGGATGCAACCTCATCTTCAGGGCATTTCCTGAACTTGCGATCTTCAAGGCTGACCATACCAACTTCAAGTGTGGATGCATCGAGTTTTACATCCGTTGCCCTGTAAAGTGCTTCCATTCCAAGCATGACAGCTTCATCCATGGACATATCCTCAACATACTTTTCCTCAAAGGTCTCCATGAATATGTTGCGACCTGCACCAATGGCAGTAGCCTTGTACTCAAGCAATGCACCGCTAGGATCACTCTCGAAAAGCCTTGGTCTGTTATCATCGACGCCTGCTATCAAAAGGGCAGTACCGTAAGGACGAACTCCGCCATACTGTGTGTATGTCTGCTTGTGATCGCAGATCTTCTTGGAGAGGACCTCTACACCTATAGGCTCATCGTATGTGACCATGTTAATCTGGGCTTCGACCCTTGCACGGTCTACAAGCGCACGTGCATCTGCAACAAGACCTGATGTTGCAACACCAATGTGCTCATCTATCTGGAAGATCTTCTCAATAGATTCTGCCTCTATAAGTCTGCTTGTGATCCTTTTATCAACCAGCAGAACCACACCATCTTTTGCTTTTATGCCAGCTGCCGTAGTTCCTCTCTTGACAGCCTCCCTTGCATATTCTACCTGGAAGAGCCTTCCATCAGGACTAAAAACAGTAATTGCTCTATCATAACCCATTTGTGGTGCCATTTGCATGATCTTTTATCTCCTACTATTTACTTTCATGATTCTAAAAAACGTATGAATAGAGTTTCTGTACATTCACTTTGTTCAATTATAACTTAATTAAATTATTCTATATATGGCTGTTCATGGTTTTTCTTCAGGACTATATACCGTACACCCTTCTAAATACTTTTTTGTTGCTCCATGAACAGTTCCCGAAATTCCCAGAACATGAACAATGACAGGTTTGCCATTGACAGAGGTTACCGAAGCGAGTACTGCACGAGTCATGTCAACCCTTTCCCGAACACAGCGGACAACGCCTTTGGAATCCTCAAAATCAAGTAATCTGATATCACATTCACTGGAACCCATATCACCAACAAGAGCACCTGCACATGAGAATATCTCGCGAAGGAGATCACTTCTTTCCAGGCCGTCCCCGCCTATAAGTTCAAAAGCAAAGTACCTCTTATTGGCACGCTGTGTAGGAGGCAGGATCTTCACTGAATCTCACCTTCGTTTACTGAAAGTTCATCTTCAAGGATCTCCACACCCTCACATATGAAATTACGGCCGCGGCGACTCCTGGATATGACCTCTGCAGGAGTCTCGCTCAATGCCATTACGGCTTCATCGTGGCTCATTCCGAAAAGAGTAGCCATTGCCATCATTTCCCGGGGGGCACGAAGCTCATAGCAAAATGATGCATTGCTCGTAAGCAGGAACGGGACATCATATTTCCTTGCGAGGATCAGGTTCTCCCGAAAATTGGAAAGAGCATGCACACGCTTCCCGCCACGTAATGTCAGCAGGGAAACTATGTCAAATGCAATAGCAACATTGTTGTCACTTGCGGATTTTGCAAGAACGTGGTTCAAACCACTTCCTTTGGGAGTAGCAGGATGTAAAAGAATATCAACGTTCGGATTTTCCACAGCTGCCCTATTTATGCCCTCATCGCCGCCATGAACTGCGAGGACATCCACTTTACTCCGGAATTTCCCAACAAGTCCGTGGAGCTTTGAAGAATTACCAGCCACAAGCTCAACCCCCCTAAAAACCTTGAAGTCTTCATCAGGGACTGTTTTAGCAACCGGCTCAGAATTGGAATGGTTGGTAACTGCCATACCGGTAAAACCCAGATGTTTTGCCATTGCAACCATTTCCTCCTGTGTACTTTTGCCATCAGGTGCACAGTGTACACACAGATCATAGAACACAGGGTCAGCCAAATAATTCCTCCACAATTATCCCGGCCTGCTGGCGGTCCTTTGGATAGGTCTCGATCTTCACTTTTACAATGATAGCATCCGATGAAGAAGACAAAAGGACCTTGCCACCATATGCTGCCTGTTTATCGAACCTCAGGTGGAACATCTGGTCCTCATCCAGCCTGTCAGGCATCTCACTCCTTAGCAGCTTAACATCCTCATCGGCCATGTTTCTGCGAACAAAGGTCGCAAAGGCCTTTGTATCAGGCTTTCTTTTGATAGTAGAACTAAAAAGGGTGATCGGATTGCCATAGTGACCTTCGATTTCAAGTGCCTCGACATACTCACCAGTATCAGTGCACTTACCCTTCTCAAATGAATTCAATAAAAAGAGGTCCAGAGCCTCTCGGACCCTGGACACGTCCTCAGTAGCATGTGCGCTTACGCGCACAGAGATATAGTGAATCACTTTCTGCTGCTGTTAATGTTTGATCTGATGCTTGGCCTGGTCTTTTCAGTACCCTTGCCGCGCTTCTTCATACCTCTGCCCTTGCGGCCTGCGCTGGTCTTACCGCGGAATGCCCTTCCGTGGTGAGTCTTGTCGCAGATCCAGTTGAGGTTCCTGTCGCTCTTGATCACAGGGTGGCTTGGATCAACAAGGATAACTTCATACCACTTCTGTTTACCGTCTTCAGCGACCCAGTAGGAGTTGAGTACTTCCATGTTAGGGTACTTCCTGCTTGCACGCTCTTCAGCGATCCTCTGAATGCTCTTTCCGACGGTGATCTTGTTCTTACCCATGTGCTGGGTACGCCTTCCACGAATGTAGCGTGATTTCCTCATGCTACCCCTGCGTACCTTTACACGTGCAACAACGATACCCTGCTTTGCCTTGTATCCAAGTGCTCGTGCACGGTCTATACGGGTTGGGCGCTCGATCCTTGTGACAGAGCCTTCCTTTCTCCAGTCCTGAAGTCTTTCCCATCTGAGCTCATGAACATATGAGTCCTTTGGGCTCTTCCATGCATCCCTTACATAGCTGTAGAATGATTTTGACAATTTTTTTCACCTTGTTTCATGTTAGTTTCACGGTTCAGCCAGAATTAATTAGGCCACACTCCTACGGGACTCTCATCCCGACAATGAAACATCGGTTAGTACATACAACATACCATTTAAAGCTTTGCATTATAATAAATACAAAAATAGGCAGAGCTATTTGAAATTAATATGAAAAAGGAAAAGAAAGGACGTGGGGTTGGTGAGATTCGAACTCACGATCGACGGGTCTCTCCGAACACTGCCATATGACAGTAAATGTTCTTAAAGAACACACATCAGTGCTCCAACGGCTCCTCACCGACCTACCCCGTCGGGTAGATCTCAGCAGACCCGTTGTTCATCATTTATCCGCTGGAGCCCGTCGCCATTCCTGGCTAGGCCACAACCCCGCAACCTTGCGATTGCACCCCTCAGATACATCTCATCAATAATATAGGTATCGGTAGAGAAGGGCAAATGATCGGGTTGAAATGTGCCTGAGCACATTCAAACCCTCAAAATGGTAAGTTATTCCTCGTCTATGAGGTCAGCAAGCTCGAGACAGATGTTCTCGATCTCTTCACGAATACTGTCAACTGACACACCAAGAAGACCTGCAAGATAAAGTGCACCGCCTGCACCAACGCCTTCCTTGACATATCCAAGCTCATACTGCCTCAGGCCCTTGTGTGAAGATCGTCCGAATCCAGGATCTACAGCATGCATATCTGCACCAAGTGCTTCAATGATCTCTGTGAAATTGGCACTTTCGTCCTCTGCAACATAACTGGTGGTCACTATCGAAACATTGCTGAGGTCAGTACCCATATGTTTCATGAAAGCATACACAGCTGCCATTTGAGTACCACCTGCAAGGATCACACGCTTACCTTTAAGAGCCTCCACAAGACCTGCAACTGCAGGCATCATAGGATCACCAAGGCAGGAGATCGCCCTCAGAGGATCGGATTGCAGGCTTCCAGGGATTATTCCGGATGCCTCCATTGCCTCACAGACAACTCTCTGCTTCAGGTCAACAGGGTTCTCGCAAGAACTGCTGCTCACGTGACCATCATATCCAAGCGCATTGAGAACGCCCATTGCAGTGGTAGTTCCGGCAGGAGTGCTTTCACCGATTACGAACATGTCGTGTTCATTGCATATCCTCTCACCCACTTTACGTGCATTTTCAATGATACCTTCAACATCATGAACAGCGATCTCCCTACGGATATCCTCACCAGGCTTTGCCTGAAGGTCCTCGAATGGGACCTTGGGAGCGATCTTTAAGCCTGAGTTCACGAAAAGATGAGGAACCTTTGACAGTTGCAGGGATGCACGAGTGATAAGACCAGGTGTCGGAGTGTTGTACGGAGGGGTCATCGGAAGCACAGGAGTGCTGATTATGCCACCTGTTTCCACAAGCTCTGCGTCACCTGTCGGAGTATAGTCAGTCAGTTTGGCAGTTTTCCCTGCTGCAGATATCTTTTCAATATAAGCAGTCTCCGTATTTGCCAGCACACAAATAAAAAGCGGCTTTTCTGGTTTCCTATCATTAGCTATCAGAGATCCCATTATCGATCATCCTCGTATTATCTATCAGTATGTCCTTGCAACGTAAACCCTTATGCTGGTATCCTTTCCACACACGGGGCACCTGTAATTTCCAGTATCATCCTGTTCGGTCGGGATCCCAAGAATACCCGCACCGACCTGCTCATCCATCTCAAGTCCGCATTTCTCTTCACCGCACCATGGAACATGTGCAATGCCTTTTGAGACATTCTCACGTACATCATCCAGTGTCTCACACTCGAAGATACGTGCTGCAAGACCTTCTTTTGCCTTCTCCAGAAGGGAGGACTGAATTACCTCGAACCTGCTGAGAACTTCTTCCTCAATGGATGCAAGCGGGACCTGTTCCTTATCACCGGTGTCGCGCCTTGCAAGCATCGCAGCTTCATTTTCAAGATCCCTCGGACCGATCTCGATCCTCAGAGGAACACCTTTCATCTCCCACTTGTAGTATTTGGAACCCGGACGTTTGTCACTGTCATCCACCGTCACCCTTATGCCTGCAGCCTCTAGCCTTTCCTTTACCTCATTGCATGCAGCCAGAACAGTCTCCGGCTTCTTGAAGAGGATAGGAATTATCACGACCTGCACAGGTGCGACCTCAGGTGGCATTATCAGGCCCTTGTCATCACCATGGATGGATATCAGGGCAGCAATGGATCTTTCAGAAACACCATAGCATGTCTGGTGGGCATATACCTGCTCACCTTCAGGGTCCTCGTACTTGATATCGAAGGTCTTTGCGAAATTATCACCAAGATGGTGGGCAGTACCGACCTGCAATGTCTTTCCGTCAGGCATCAGTGCATCCACAGCGATCGTGTAATCGGCACCAGGGAACTTGTCCCAATTAGGCCTCTTTGACGGAAGAACAGGGACTGCGAGCCTCCTGTAGAACTCGACATATAACCTGATGGCCTCATCGACCTGCGCAGCCGCATCATCCCATGTGGTATGTACGGTATGTGCCTCCTTGAAAGAAGTGATCTCACGCAGGCGTATCAACGGACGGGTGTGCTTTGTTTCATACCTGAAAGTATTGACGATCTGGTACAACTTAAGTGGAAGATCGGCATGTGAACGCACCCACAGACGATACATAGGGTAGATCGCAGTTTCACTGGTAGGACGAAGTGCCAGTTTCACATCAAGAGGAGTTGTGCCCCCGTTCAATACCCAATAGACCTCATCTTCGAAGCCTTTAATGTGTTCGGCCTCTTTCATGAACTCATTTTCAGGGATCAAAAGAGGGAACATCGTTTCCTGATGATCCTTATCAAGGAGTTCACGAATTATTCCATAGACATTCCTTCGAATGGAAAAACCAAAAGGATACCATACATATGAACCCTTCACAGGATAACGCACATCCATGATCTCTGCTACCTGCAGAAGGTCGTTATACCACTCACTGAAACTCTCTTTTGGAGGAAGCGCTGCTTCTTTTTCTTGTTCGGCCATAATGTCACCAATAAGATCAAAATAATTTAAATAGAATATTTAGATAGAACTGTATCAGCAAATACATGCATCATTTATAGTCATTTCCGATCGGCTGGACCTTCTCGGAAGAATCCATCTCAAGTTCGGAAGAATCAACGTCAAAGACTATCATACCGGTGTGAAGGTTAGAAGCCTCTTCATTAGAAAGGGTACGTGATATCGCTTTTTCAGAAATGATGGCACTGTTGCCCAGAGGATCCTCCATGATCACTTTCAGTGGAAGTTCACCCTGCATAGCCTTAGCAAGCAACTTCTGGAGCTCCAGACCACGTTCATATGCCTCAGGCTCTTCTTTTACCCATTCAGTAGCTGTTTCGACAACAGAAAGAACCCTTTGCAGAATTCCCTCAATATTTGTCACATATGAATCTGAAACCGAACCCGGCTCAACATCAATCCCCAGATCAGGAATACGGATAGTACCTGATGTGGAACGGATCACCCGAGCATTAAGATCTTCCAGTCCCTCCACCATTATCTCATACCTAATCGGGTCCTTCTGCGTCAGAATCATGGTATCAGTGAACCTGAAACCACAATTGCAGCAGGAAGTGGAAATATACATAACTTCCCCGAAATAGGGGATCTCGTCACTCTGCCACTTTATAATAAGGTCCTCATTACAGAGCGGGCAGGATGACCTGGTCTCAAATGAATTCCGGGACCCTTCCCCGGAATCGTTCTCTGTGATCAATACCTTCCACCAACTATCTTGGACCTGTCTATCTTTACGCCGGTTGGTGTGACAAGCACCTGGTCGTCCTTGATACCTGCAATATCACCATGCACATCAATTACAACGTCCTTGAGATCCTTGAGCGCCCTGTCAAGCATGAGCTTGTCGGCTTTGATGTTGGAGATATCAATCATGAGAATGTTGCCATCATAGACCTCTTTCTTAAGACTCGGAAGCTCATTGAGGTTTGTTAGTTCTGCTACTCTGATATAGGTCTCTGCAGGTTCGTCTGCCATCTCCTGCTCGAACTTGCCGAGGTCAAGCTCGGTATATTCGTCAGCATCTGTTGCACCCTTTGATCCGCTTCCAAATAATTTGTCCATGAAATTTGCCATAGTCCACACCTTTGTGTTAAAATTCAGTGAATAGATTTAGAATATACTATCAGTATTAAGGCTTTTAATATTTAAGCCATTAGCCATATAATGATTTTTCAGCCTAGCATCAATATTACTGATTATATCCTTCAGCCTCATCATATTTTAATTATGGCTTTACAGATACAAAACGTCACCAGTAGTTTATGCCTCCAGGTTCCACAGTTCATCTCCCACATAATGGATAGATTTTATTGCTTTTCCGGACTTGCCCACCATATCACTTGCCGGGACCAGTGCACGACCAATAGCAAGTGGCTTATCATGGGTTTCCTCTGCTACAACCACAAGGTCCCCTTCCTTTATATCTGGATCAGCAGCCACTATACCCGGACCCATGATATCCGCACCGTTGACAACGAACCTTACAGCCCCTGAATCAACGACAACTTTAGGATGATCAATACCAAACTCCAGGACACCTTTGACAGTAGGGAACATTTCATCCCCTTCCTCCGCCTGGAAGAACAGGACATCGTCGTCAACGATTATGATCTTGAACCAACTTGCAATAGCACTTTCCAGCTTTTTGTCGGCGATCCTGTCAATGACATCGCCATAAGAGGATACAAGGGAAGCCAGTAGTTTGTTCTTTACAGATTTTCGTAGTTGAACTCTGGATTTTATTTTCAACTTACCACCTTTGATAGGAAAATATTAGCTTGCACCATATTAAGCAGCATATACCCTTAAACGTTTCGCGCAGTTGCTATCGAAAAAGGATTTAGTGTGCAATAGGACAAATTTGCAAAACTAAAAAGAATTTCATTAAGCAGAACCCCGAACATCTGCAATAATTTTAATAAAACTGTAAATTTGACCATAGCTTATATCTAATAACCCCCCATAGAACTTGGTAATATCAGTCGAACGATCGCCGTACTGAAAACCGCTATACAAGATTTTAAAAAAGAAACCTTGCAATACAAGCGATCCATTGCAATTATAATGCTATAACCGGAACAAAAATTGACCTTATTCGATCTGCTATAGTTAAGCCGACATCAATCAGGCCCACAATAATAGAGAAGAAAAAGTACACCACGTTTGCTGTGGTCAAGTCGAATTCAAAGATCAATACTGGAAATACATGCTTAGAGATATACAAAAGAAAAAGTGACCGATCGTTCGGTCCTTCTAAAAAACGAACTATGGAGGTTCTAACATAATTGATGCTGAGAGAAAGAGGTATTCTGCATATACTCTTTCAAATTACAAGGATATTCCACAGATAAATGATCTGAACAAGGATCAACTGGACGAAATAGAGATTGCTGCACGTATACTCCCATTCCGCGTCAACAACTATGTAGTTGAGGAACTTATCAACTGGGATGACGTACCGAATGACCCCATATATACCCTGACCTTTCCCAACAGGCATATGCTGCTACCACATCACTACCAGAGGATGGAAACACTTTTAAGAAATGATGCTACGGAAGAAGAGATCCAGGAAGAGGTCCGGAAAATAAGAATGAGTATGAATCCGCATCCAGCAGGGCAACTTGAAAAGAATGTCCCGGAACATGAAGGGAAGGTCCTTAGCGGAATGCAGCACAAATATGATGAAACCATACTTTTTTTCCCTGCACAGGGACAGACCTGCCATGCATTCTGCACATTCTGCTTCAGATGGGCACAGTTCATCGGAATGGACGACCTGAAATTCTCCAGCAAGGATGTCGACCTTCTGATAGCATATCTTCAGGAACATCCGGAAGTAAGGGATGTGCTGTTCACAGGAGGAGACCCCATGACCATGAGCGCAGGTCTTCTCAAGAAATACATTGAGCCGATCCTTGAAGCGGACATCCGCAGCATTGAGAACATAAGGATAGGTACCAAATCATTAAGTTACTGGCCTTACCGCTTTGTATCTGACAAAGATAACGAGGATATACTATCCCTATTCAGCAATGTTACAGACCACCAGAAGAACATGGCGATAATGGCACATTTCAACCATCACAGGGAACTTACCACAGATGTCGTGAAAAAAGCGATACAGAACATCCGTGAAACAGGCACACAGATAAGAACACAGTCACCTCTGATAGCACACATAAATGATGATCCTGCAATATGGGAGCAGATGTGGAGAGAACAGGCCCGGCTGGGCTGCATCCCCTACTACATGTTCATGGTAAGGAACACCGGTGCGAAACATTATTTCGACGTACCAATGGCAAGAGCCTGGGAGATATTCCAGCAAGCATACCAGAACGTAAGCGGGCTTGCAAGAACCGTTCGCGGACCAAGCATGTCCACAGATCCCGGAAAGATCAAGATCCTCGGGGTGCAGGAAATAAAAGGAGAAAAGGTATTTATGCTTGAGTTCCTGCAGGGACGTGAGAGTAACTGGGTGCGCAGGCCATTCTTTGCAAAATATTCCCCCACAGCCTCATGGCTTACTGATCTGGAACCTGCTTTTGGTAAACAGAAATTCTTTTTTGAATAAAGGAAGGTAAACATTCTTCCTAAACTTATTTATTTATTTATTTATTTATTTATTTATTTATGAAAACATTTAATTGATGAATTCATTTTACTTAGATCGGCTAGATTATCAAGGTTATTTTCCTTTTCCGTTTCCTTCGGAGATCATTTTTACTACCATTTAAGTACTATCCACTGAAAATGTGCATAATTTGCGTGCACCTACATTTTATTTTAATTTGCATTGTGGCGATGTCATACAATAATATTTAAATTGGTTACTGCATTAGGATGGTATCTATAATATAGCCAAGAAACTGGACCCATCCGGGAGGTCACCAGCGTGATAAAAGAAGTTACTGATCAGTACAATGCTAAAGAGATCGAAGAGAAGGTTCAAGAGTTCTGGGAAGCGAACAATGCTTACAGAGCAGTGCGTGAACACAGGAAAGGCGCCAAGAAGTTCTTTTTTGTGGACGGACCACCATACACCACAGGTCACATCCACCTCGGTACCGCCTGGAACAAGATCATAAAGGACTCCATCCTGCGATACATGTCCATGAACGACCATGACATCCTTGACAGGGCAGGATGGGACATGCACGGACTCCCTATCGAAGTAAAGGTCGAGGGCGCACTTGGCTTTGAATCAAAGAAGGACATCGAGGCATATGGTGTCGGCAATTTCATTGAGAAATGTAAGGAGTTCGCACTTCGTCAGAAGGATGACATGACCAGCCAATTCCGCACACTTGGTGCATGGCTCGACTGGGAAGATCCTTACATGACACTCAAGGACGAATATATTGAGGCAGCATGGTGGACCCTGAAGCAGGCACATGAGAAGGACCTCCTTGATACCGGAAAGAGAGTTGTCAACTGGTGTCCCAGATGTGAAACCGCCATCGCTGACGCAGAGGTCGAGTATGAGGACCGTGATGACCCGTCAATTTACATCAAGTTCAAATTAAAGGATGAAGAGAATGCCTTCATCGTTATCTGGACCACAACCCCGTGGACCATCCCATCCAATATTGCTGTGGCAGTCCACCCGGAGTTCGAGTATGCAAGGGTGAAGGCATACAATGCCGATGGTGACAGCGAGACACTGATCATGGCAAATGAACTTGTGGAGAATGTCCTCAGGATAGGAAGGTACGCCGACTACGAGATCCTTGAAACCATGAGCGGAGAAGACCTCAAAGGTCTGGCCTATGAGCATCCGCTTGCCGACCTCGTGCCGGTACAGGCAGATATCGAACACAAGGTATACAATGCAGATTATGTTACAGCAGAGAACACCGGTTGTGTCCACATTGCTCCCGGACACGGTGTTGACGACTTCGAGGTCGGTGTAAAGAACGACCTGCCGATCTTCTGCCCGGTAGGCTCCAATGGTAGCTACACAGATGAAGCAGGAAAGTACGCCGGCATGAACATCCGTGATGCAAACCGTGTTGTCATGGACGATCTCCTCGAAAGAGGACTGCTCATCTCCGAGAAGACCATCAGCCACAGGTACGGTCACTGCTGGAGATGCAAGACACCTATCATCTACCTCGCTACCGAACAGTGGTTCCTTAAGATCGGCGAGCTCAAGGAATCCATGCTCGAAGAGATAAAGAAGGTCAACTGGACACCTGACTGGGCAGGTTCTGCCAGGTTCAGGGACTGGATCGAGGGTGCACGTGACTGGTGTATCTCCAGGCAGCGCTACTGGGGTATCCCAATACCTGTATGGAAATGTTCAAAGTGTGCAAAGATCGATGTGATCGGTACAAGGGAAGAGCTCGTGGAACGCTCCGGTGCGGATGCGGACATCGAACTTCACAGGCCTTATGTTGATGAGGTTACCATACCATGTGACTGCGGTGGCACCATGAAACGTGCGGAAGATGTCTTCGATGTATGGTTCGACTCCGCAGTGGCATCCTGGGCAACACTCAGGTTCCCGCACACCAAAGAGCAGTTCGATGAGTGGTGGCCTGCTGACTTTATCACAGAAGGACACGACCAGACCAGAGGATGGTTCTACTCACAGCTTGGTGCAAGTATGGTGGCATTTGGAAAAGCGCCTTACAAGAGCGTGCTCATGCACGGATTTACCCTTGACGGCAGCGGAAAGAAGATGTCAAAGAGTCTCGGTAATGTCGTACAGCCTGCAGAGGTCATCGACAAGTTCGGTGCTGACACCCTCAGGGCATACGTACTCTCCTCAAGTGCACCATGGGAAGACCTGAAGTTCAACTGGGACGAGATCGCAACAATGCACAGGACAAACAACATCCTGTGGAACGTTTACCGCTTCCCGTTGCCATACATGGCACTTGACAAGTTCAACCCGCAGGAGGTCACACTGGGATCCGTGAAGTCACACCTCAGGGAAGAGGACAAATGGATACTCTCACGCATGCAATCTGTCATCAGTGACGTGAACAAGGCCATGGAAGAAAGAGTTCTCCACAAGGCAATGCGTGCCATCAATGAGTTCGTACTTGAGGACCTTTCAAGATGGTACATCCAGCTTATCAGGCCAAGGACATGGGTCGAAGCAGATGATCCGGACAAACTGGCAGTTTACAGGGTCCTCTACGACGTGTTCGTGACAACTGCAAAGGTGATCGCACCGTTCATGCCACACCTCGCAGAAGAGATGTACCAGAACCTTGTCAGAAGTGTCGATGTGAATGCACCTGCAACCATCCACCTCTGCGACTGGCCAAAAGCAGATGATTCACTTGTGGACACCGACCTTGAAGCAGAAATGAAGGCTATCCGCTCCATTGTGGAAGCTTCATCCAATGCCCGCCAGAAGGTAGGACGTAAGCTCAGATGGCCGGTATCACGCATCATAATAACTCCGCAGAACGAGAACACTGTGGCTGCTGTGGACAGGCTGCGCTATGTGCTTATGGACCAGACCAATTCCAAGGATGTTGAGGTCACAGGCATCGGTGAAAGCTGGGAAGAGCTAGGAGTGGAATCTTCACCAAACCCCGGAGCTATCGGACCTGTATTCAAGGGAGATGCCGGCAAGGTGAACGCAGCCATTGGCTCAATGGATGCCATGGAACTCAAGAAGGGACTTGCTGGCGGCGAGATGGATATCTCACTTGCAGACGGAACTAATGTCACCATCACAGAAGCCATGGTCAACTTCAGCGAAACACTTCCGGAAGCTGTTGCCAGTGCTGACTTTGCAGGCGGTGTGGTCTTTGTGGATGCAAACCTTACACGCGAGATCGAATCCGAAGGATACTCAAGGGAAGTTATCCGCAGGATACAGGACATGCGCAAGGAACTTGACCTCGATGTCGATGATAACATCAAGGCACACATCCAGATCGATGATGAAAGGGTCCTTGATCTCGTACTGGACTTTGAGAACTACATAGCAAAAGAAGTCCGTGCAAACATTCTTGTGATGGGACTCGACGTTGAGGTCACCGGAGAACTTGTGAAGGACTGGAATGTCGAAGGCATTTCAATGCACATCGCCATCTCAAAGGCAAAATAAGATCAGGTGAAAATATGGATTTTGAAAAGTGGGAACCGGTTTACGAGAAGATCCTGGAGGACTTTGGATTTTCCAGGGAGGATGACGAGAACTCCGCCATCCTCCTATCCCATCTTTTGATCGGACCCAACACAGTCGAGCTTTCCGCACTTGAGGAGCTTATCAGCGGAAAGGATGTACTCGTATGCGGGAACGCTCCAAAACTGGAGATAGACCTGAAAGAGGTCAACGTGGAGGACTACACCATCATTGCAGCCGACGGTGCCACAGCACACCTTATCGATAATGGCATTCTGCCTCACATTATTGTCACAGACCTTGACGGCGATGTGGAAAAGGAGATAGAGGCAAATCAACAGGGTTCCATCATGGTGGTCCATGCACATGGCGACAACACTGAGAAGCTTCTAAAATATGTGCCACGACTAAACAGGATCATAGGTACCACACAGGCAGCACCTTTTTCGAACATCCATAACTTTGGCGGTTTTACGGACGGGGACAGATGTGTCTTCCTTGCCCACGAGTTCAATGCTGAAAGCATAACTCTTGTTGGTTTTGATTTCCATGACAGGAACGTGACACCAATGAAGGAAAAGAAGCTCAAGTGGGCTCAGAGGCTCTTAGGAGCTTTCTGAAGCGATTTCATTCACTTTTTTGAGTTGTCTTTTTTAAGAGGGAACTTTGATTTCCCGAAATGCAGACCAAAAGGGTCATAGAGCATCAATTCAAAAAGCAGTGTCACAGTATCTTTTATATTCTTTCAAGTGTAATACATCTATACATGTATCATTTCAGCATGCTGAAAGAGATATACTCTTATTGTTGAATTGTACGGAAGAATTGCAGTAAAATGAGGATCTAATGCAAACTCTAATCATATGCATCGACAGGGACAATGATCTTGGTGAAAAAGCAAATGTTACTACTCCGCTTATCGGACGTGAGGATAACATCAATGCAGCAGTGAAACTTGCAACTGCAGACCCGGAGGATTCTGACAGCAACACCATCTTTGGAGGTATCAATGTCCTTGATGAACTCCTGGCAAAAGGGATGGATGCCGAGATCATCACCTTTGCAGGTGATAAGAACGTGGGCATCATATCAGACCAGAAGATATCCGCCCAGCTTGATGCATTCATGAGCGAGCATGAGGCCACGAATGCAATATTCATTTCCGATGGGGCAGAAGATGAGACACTCCTGCCGATCGTCCAGTCCCGTATAAAGATCGACTCGGTAAAGCGTATCGTTGTAAAGCAAAGTGCAAACCTCGAGAGTACATACTACATACTCAAGCACGCACTGAACGACCCGAAGATCTCACAGACATTCTTTGTGCCTCTCGGACTTGCAGCAATGATCTATGCGATCTTCCTGCTTGCAAGATATCCTGAAGGTGCCATCATCGGCATATCCGCCGCTATCGGCCTGTACATGCTTTACAGGGGATTCAACCTTGACCAGCCGTTCGCTCTTTTAAGAGAAAGGATGAAAAATTCATATTACGAAGGGCAAATGACCTTTATTACCTACACAATAGCTGCGATCCTGGGAGTGATCGCAACAATGGTAGGGGCTGTGACCCTGTGGCAGTATTATATCACAGGCGGAAGCTGGTACTACGGAATGGTTACGCTCATTACAGTTTTTATTAACGTTACAATCTGGTGGTATGTTGTAGCAATCCTTTTTGCAGACCTGGGTAAGATGGTAGACAGCAAGCTAAGCAATACCTTCACAATAAAAGAAGTATCACCGGCCCTTTTTATAATCGCGATCGGATTGCTTTTCTGGGGTGCAAGTACCTACATACTCTCTGTCAGTGCCCTTGCAGATGAAGCATCCAGTGCTGAACTAAGCCTGCAGTACTTCGTTTACTCAGTAGTAGGTGCCATACTGATCGCACTTCTTGGGATCAAGATATCCATGACCGGCACACCATCCACGGAACTGGCAAAAAAAGGCAAGGATAAAGCTAAAAAGTAAACTGCCTTATCAACACACATGAAAATAGATGCAGCAATACTTGGTGGCGTAGGATTTACTTCTTTTATAGATGGATCTGCAAAGATCGTCAATACTCCCTACGGAGATGTTGGCGTATATATTGTCAAAATAAACAATAAGAACATAGCGATCGTCCCCAGACATTCAGGAGCTGCTGAACATGTTCCACCCCATATGATCAATTACAGAGCAAATATAGGGGCAATAAAGGAGATCGGTGCAGAAAAGATAATAGCCACCAATTCGGTCGGAACCATGAAAGGGCATGCAATAGGCAGTTTTGTCGTGCCTGATGATTTTGTTGACCTGACAAAGACACGCATATCCACCTTCTATGACAAGAACACAATCCATGTTGATATGACAGAGCCATATTGTCCCGAGATCAGCGAGTGTATCATGGAAACACTTGAGAAAAAAGGCCTTCAATATACCAGGGGAACTTACGTATGTACCGAAGGGCCACGTTTTGAGACACGTTCAGAGATCAGGATGATGAGCATGATAGGGGATATTGTAGGCATGACGGGACTTCCGGAAGTAGTCCTTGCAAGGGAACTGGAACTATGCTATGCTTCCATCTGCACAATAACGAACCAGGCATGCGGAATGACCGATAACAGGATCACAGCCGATGAGGTCGTCGATGAACTTGGCACGAAAAAAGATGTGCTTATGGAAGTGCTCACAGATATTATCGACAACCTTCCGGAAGCCCGTGAATGCGAATGCAAAAACGCTACACAGGGAGCACGTCTCTAATGCAGGAATCGATAAAAGGAACAGACACCAGGAATGATCTGAGGCCGGGAAAGGTCCGATCATCCATAATAGATATCCAGGCAGAATTCAAAAAGATGAAGAAGTAAAAGAAACAGAAAGAACCAAGGGATTAATTAGGTTAAAAATTAGGATAGATCAAGGATAAGTAAGATATCGATTTAGGATAATTCAAGGAATAAATAAAGGTAAAAATTAGGGAGAGATTTTGGTAAATAATTTAAAGATATCGCATGCTGATGTGCCTGCAGTACATTTGATCATGCAATATCTCTTGATGTATCAATGTTAATTCCTTCTGATACATTGAACTTGATAATATCTGTTTTTGGTGCCATTCCCCTTATCTTGGGTATAGATAGCTTGTTCATGAGCTTATCGGGATGCTTTTCAACTTCCACATCAAATATTACATCTGATGAATTGAGGATGTCGTTCTCGGCCTGTTCATTATGACTGCCTTTTAAACTATAAAGGTAGGTTATGCCCTTTGTTTCCTTGGTAGTCTCATAGAGCAGATTGATCAAACGCTTGAGAAGTCCCGGATTTACATTGAGGTTCATGAAGAAAGAGAAATTATCAAAAATGATATTGATCTCTTCACCATGGGATTCACTCAGTATGTTTCTCAAGTTATATTCAGTAAATTCGATGATCTTGGAATCAACATGACCATTACCCAGATTGTCTACCATATCCCCCATGGAAGTGAAATAGTATTCACTATATATGTCCACAAATATGACATTTGAAGGGTCAAGATTCATGTTCATCATGTCCTGACGCAAGTACTTTGGCCTGCGGGCTGTGGTAAAATAATATGTTTTACGGGACTGTGTAAACTCATAGAAGAATATCTCCGACATTGACCTCGGATCTGCTGAAAAATAGACCAATGAATTCAAAGGAAGACCTCCTTCAAGAGTCCTGTCCAATACATATATCCCGGTAGGGACGATAACCGGGCCCCCATAATTATTTTTGGGCGTTGCAACTGCTTCATTTGAGACGGCCGTTTCAATTTCACAACTGGCCTCCAGTACATCAGCAGATTCTAAAACGCCGGTAGAAGCCATAGACCCCATGAAGACATCAGGATCATCCCCCATTTCGCTTCCCTGAACAACGGTGCGAAGCTCTATTTTCCGTTCTACCTGAGACGCCTCTGCTAGAGGCATATCCTGTTCTGTCGCCCTTCTACGCTGCGACATCCTCGGAGTTACTATTACCTCCGTACCTACGGAAAGCTGACTTGACAAATTGATCCCACCGATGCATAATCCGGTTAGTTATATCCAATTGTACATATGTGTGGACATGCATATAAATCGAATGAACACATGTGGACACATGAACTACAACCATCGATAGATCCAGAATAAATATGATTTATATACAAGTAGATCACTTTGAAACCAAAAAATGACTCTGTGGACATTTCTCAAGGCCGAGAAGGCAAAGGTCATCGTAATGGCCATCAAGGACAGGAAACGTCTCCCCCAGTTCACAGGAGAGCTGATCCTGAGGAAAACGGATGCAGGGGCACGCCCCCACAAGTTCAGGATCTTCAGGGACGATCGGGATGAGCTCCGCCCACCTCAGGAGTTCATAGACCTGCTACGGATGTCGGAGCGTATCCTTATAGACATCGAAAGCGAAAAGAAAGGAATCGAAGATATAAAGGAACTGCTATCAGGTTTCCATCTTGAATGGGAACATGTGCACGTGTGCAGGTTCTGCGTCCTTAAGAGCAGATTCAATTTTATCAATAAAAAGTCTATAAAGTACCACCATGAGCTGATCTGCGAAGAATGTGCAAAAGAAGAGCTAAACCGCGCACTTCGAAATGCACACAGCTATTTCGGCGATGAGGCTGCAGAACGTATACAGGAAGTTATGCTCAATACAAGGGATCTTGACCGAACAATAGGGATGTTAAGCCCGGAGGAGCTTGATCTTGAATACACCCGCTTTGATACCATAGAGGCCCAGCCACAGATCAAACAGATAAAGATCAGGGACATACCCCTTTCAAAGAAGTTCAAGAATATTCTTCTCAAGAAGTCCGACACCCTTCTGCCGGTACAATCCCTTTCTGTAGAAAAAGGATTATTGAAACGCAGGAACCAGCTTGTAACATCTGTTACAGCTACCGGAAAAACACTGATAGGAGAGATTGCCGGTATAGAGAACATCCTCCGTGGCCGTGGAAAGATGCTGTATCTTGTACCGCTTGTAGCGCTGGCGAACCAGAAATATGACCAGTTCAACAGGAGATATTCCGAACTCGGGATAAAAACCTCAATAAGAGTTGGAAGCTCCAGGATACGGACCTCAAAGACAAGATCTATGAGGAGAACACTTGATTCGGACATAATTGTGGCCACATATGAAGGTCTTGACTACATACTGAGATCACAGGATTCGGACCTACTGGGGCAGATCGGCTCTGTTGTTATCGATGAAGTACATATGATAGAGGACTCCGAGCGTGGCCACAGGCTGGACGGCCTTATAGGAAGGCTAAAGTATGTGGCGTCAGGGGCTCAGTTCATCTACCTCTCAGCTACCGTGGCAAAACCGCAACTTCTCGCAAAAAAGCTTGGTGCAGACCTTGTAGAATACGAGTACAGGCCCGTTCCCATTGAACGTCACCTGCTGTTCTGCCCGGAGAGCAACAAGATAAGGCTGATGTCAAAGCTTGTACGTGATGAGTACAACAAGACTTCATCCAAAGGTCACAAAGGACAGACCATCATTTTCACCAATTCCCGAAGGAACTGCCACCGTATAGCTCAGGCACTCCCGATATCCGCTGCCCCATACCATGCCGGCCTTTCCATGGAGGAGAGGAAGAAGGTAGAGAGACGTTTCGAAAAAGGAGAGCTGCCGGTAGTGGTCACGACAGCTGCACTCGCAGCGGGCGTTGATTTTCCGGCATCACAGGTAATATTCGAATCCCTTTCAATGGGTATAGAATGGCTGACAATGCAGGAATTCCTGCAGATGCTGGGACGAGCAGGAAGACCGGATTTCCATGACAGAGGGGTGGTAGTGGTACTTGCCACACCGCAGAAGAGCTATACAAGCGAGCAGGCCGGAACCGAGGAAGAGATCGCCATCAAACTCCTTAACGGCGAGATGGAACACACCGAAGTGGAATACGGCGAAGAAGAGCAGATGGAAGAAATACTGGCAAATGCTGCTGTTACCTCATCCAGACAAGACCTTGAGGCCATACACCGGAACATGCTGGGATCATATTCATTGAAAGAACTGATCTCAAGGCTCCAGAAAAAGAAGTTCCTGACCATTAAAGAAGATAACATATCCCTTACGAAGTTCGGAAGCATTGCTGCGGGTCATTTCCTTTCCGTTTCAAAGGCTTTCCTGATACGGGATGCAGTGCTCTCAGAGCGCCGGCCAGTGGAAATTATAACAAACCTCGAATTTTTTGAAGCAGTCTATTTCAAATATGCATCGCAGATATCCACCGCACTGAAGATCAATATGCCTTCAAGGGTTTTCCAGGGAGCTTCCATGGACATAGTGCTTGAGGGCGAAAACCTTTCAAAGCTGGAGATGAAAATGCAGGACCAGATCCTTAACTTCGCAACGGATTTCCTGACATGTGGCTGCAAGGAAAGCCCCTATTGCGGCTGCCCGGAGAGACTGTTCTCGGAAAAGATCATCGATCTGCGTGTGGATGGATATGACCCTGTGCAGATCGTGAGGTATCTAGAGGATAAATACGGAATTACGGCTTATCCGGGAGACCTCCTTGGATACCTGGATGATGCGATACGCAACCTTGATGCAGTTGAAAAGATAGCAAAGGCATATTCAAAGAAGGATCTGGCACATTCGGCAAAGCACCTTAAGAAACTGATCGAAGGGTAAAAAGCGCCCGACCTTAAAACAACAAAACCTTTAAGGCATGCTAACAATTACTTCCCAAAAACAGGTATGGCTTTTGAAGGATACATTACCATGACAGAAGAGAACAACAATCCTGAAGGTAAGATGGCAAAGAAGTTGAAGATTGAGATCAGAAAGCCTGAAGATTTCAAGCAGGTATATGCCATCGGGGCGCTTGGTGGGCACAGCCCCTATGATTTCAGGATCGGATTCTACAATGACAGCCCAAAGGGATTTGACAAGACGTCCAATTCACAGGTTATACAGAGGAGCATTGAGACAGAGATCATACTTTCACCTCTTGCAGCACTGGAGCTATCCAACTGGCTCGGGCAGCACATAAGGGATTATGAAGCAATGTTCGGACCGATAACCAGGGTGCAGAAGCAACCACAAAAGGTCGAACAAACCGAGGATACAGCCGAGATACAGGGCTACATCTGAAAAACCAAAAGGAAATCTAAAAAGTCAATTGAATATCTGCCTCAGTGACGGGCTTTAATAGCAGTTTGTTCAGGCTTTTAATCGGCAGCCATAAATAGTAGGTTTAACAGTTTACTTTTTCCAATAAGTAGTAACAGATATTACATATTATATTGATTATTTATCTTTAAATTAATAAGTGTGAGGAAACGAACTTGTTCCCAAATAAGAAAGTTCAGAAACTTGTAGGATCTAAGGTCCAGGTAGAGATGAAAGGCAACCAGCATATTCTTGAAGGTAAATTGGAAAGTGCTGATGATTATCTTAACCTTCACCTTGTGGACACTGTTGAGATAGCTGACGGACAGCGCCTTCGCTCTCTCGGTTCCGTTGTATTGAGAGGAAACAACATAATCCTGATCGTACCTGTAGAGAACTGAAACCTTTTATTTTCCGGACATAGACCATGGAAATAGAAGAAAAGACCCTTAAATTAATAGGCGATAGCAAAGAAGGTGTCTACCAGAACGAGCTCTGGAAGCTTTTGGATATCGACAGCCGTAAGTGCTCAAGGATACTCACCAAGCTAATGGACGCAAACCTGATCACACGTGAGTCCGCTGTCAATAACGGCGCAAGGACATACCTGATCAAAGTAGTTGCACCTGAAGAAGAATCATTTGATCTTCTCCTTGCAGGAGGGCTTTTTTCCCCATGTGCAGGCTGCAGGTTAGCCTGCCAGCCCGAATACTGCGAACTGCTATCCAACTGGATCCACCAGCTAACCCTGGAAGACGAACAAAGCGAGACCGAAGAGTAAGCCCCAAACCGACAGCTATATATACCTCAAATGCTTTATAGGGGCTGCTTCAAGGTGAGCAAAAAACAGCGTGCTCCGGTAGTGTAGTCCGGCCAATCATTCCGGCCTTTCGAGCCGAAGACTCGGGTTCGAATCCCGGCCGGAGCACCAAACATCTTTTAAACTTCTTTTGGTTCAAATTAGTTTTCAAATAGCTTTCTTTAGATTTGGTCCTGTATTTCAATAATTCAATTTTTTGGAACAATTAGAAGAGGTTCCACTTAGTTTTGGATTTGTTCTGGATAACAACACTAAGGCAGAAAAAGAGATAAAAAATAGAATCAGGAAGGAGGGTTGAAATACACCAACCCTCCTCAGTCTTGACGGCGGTGCATGCAGCTGGTTCCAAGAATTTCGATCGCCTGGTTCATGAACTGGCCGATGGACTCTGCAGGATCATAGGTCACTTCAATCCCCATTGAGTCACACAGGAGATCAGTGATATCCTTCTGCCTTACAGGCGCTTTCATCATATTTGAAGTGAGGTTTAGCTGTGAAGCGCATCCTGCACAATTGGTAACAACGTAATCTGCACCTGTTTCAACGGCCTCACCAATACGTTTCTGTCCGCAATGAGCTACCGTTGGGATATCATTGAATGCTGTCACGATACCACAGCAAAGTGCATCTTCCCTGTTGTGCTCCATTTCCACGAATTCCACACCCGGAATGGCATTGATCACATTCCTCGGATGGTCATAAGCATTGAACCACCTGGAAACGTGGCATGCATCGTGGTATGTTACCTTCCTGTCAAGCGGTTTTTCAAGCTCCAGCCTGCCATCCCTGATAAGTTCGTCAAGCAGGACGACCACATGCTTTGTCTCAACATCCCATTCAAGGCCAAGCATCTTCGCAATGGCAGAGTACTGTTCTGTGAAAGTCGCAAAACATCCGGGACAAGAGAAAAGGAGGGTTTTAATGCCTTTTTCGTTAATGAGATTGATATTCTTCTCAACCGATCTTACGAAATCATCTGTGTACCCTCCAAGAGCAAGATAAAGACCACAGCAGATATTCTCCTGCTCCCCAAGATTTACAAGCTCGATCCCTGCTTTGTCAAGTATCCTCACTATGTTCTGAGGCATGTTCTTGGTTACAGCGGATGACCAGCAACCGGGCCAGTAACCAATTGTTCCCGTATCAACCATATTGATATCATCGGTCTTCCAGTCAAGAGCTTCCTTAGGAAGTCCCCAGAAATTCCCGGAACTGAGCACATTCTGCCGGATCAGGCCAAGACCGGTGTTCTCAAAGTTCTTACCACCCATGACACCACGCAGGTTTATGAACTGATGAGCTATATTCAGGTCTGTCTGACATTTATTGTCACATTTCTTACAGGTGGAACACAGGGACATGATACTTGCGAGCTCTTCATCGAATTCGATGTTACCTTTGAGATACTCAGAAAGCAGGTACCACTTACCCCTTGGAGATCTGCTCTCCCAGGGAGATGCATCATATACGGTACATGTGGTCTTGCAGGCCCCGCATTGGGCACAGATGAAAACATCCTGCCCTATTTCCTCAGGCAGCTTATCAGCACACTTGTATTCCACTTCCTTTCCATCCATGATCTTACCTACAAGACTCATGACGGATTTTCCTTTGCTGGCACCTTTCATGGCAATGGAAAGCTGCTTTATCGGAGAGTTCTTTTCAGCAGAAGGTGGCAGGACCTTTCCAGGGTTCATTATACATTCGGGATCGAACTCTTTCTTAAAAGCGACGATTCTCTCAAACAGGTCTTTGCCCAGAAGTTCCTTTGACCCATCGGTAAAGAACATGCCTGTGGAAGTCAGTCTTCCGCCGTGCTTCTTAGCAATATCTGTCACAATTAGGGAAGAGGAGAATTTCAGAGGGTAGTTCGTTTTCCTTTCATCTGCCAGCATGAATCCCATCATGATGAACCTTTCAGGAGTTTCCATTATGCCTTCAAAGACAAAATCCCCCTTGAACTTCTTATCAACCGACTTCAGGAAATCGCTCATAGAAGAAACAGGTACGATCAGTTCACTGGCAATCAATGAAGGACCAAGACGTTTGAGCCTCATGGTACGGAAACGGTTTTCCCACTCATGCATGGCAAGTTTCTCTGAAAGAACTTCACCATTGTGTCTTCTGACAAACCCTTCAATTTCGGATGAGACATCAGGAGATGATGCAGGATAGACAAATTGTGCAAGATACTTTCCCATTGGAAGTGCAGTCTCTTTTGCAGCCTTCTGACTCAGTTCGACATACCCGGGAGTCTGGATGCTCACTGACCAGACATGAGTTCCTGTTCTTCGAATTTCATCCAGTGCAGACTGCAATTTCTTTTCATCATCGAACGCTGCAAGGACAGTAATGTGCTCTTCATCCTTTTTCACATTAATTCTGACTTTGGTGATAATGCCGGTAATGCCCTCGAGTGAATAAACAAGATCAATATCATTTCCTTCCATTACCTTCAGATTACCCTGTGGATCGACCGTTTCCACGGAGACGATATTATCCCTGAACGTACCGTACTCATAGCTGCCAATTCCACTGCCACCCTGTGCAACCCATCCGGCAACTGTGGATGTAGGAGCGCTGCTTGGATAAAGGCGCAGCGTCAATCCGCTCCTTTTAAGCTTCCTGTCGAGTTCGGACCAGACAACGCCGGGCTCAACTTCCGCAGTTAGAGCTTCAGCATCAATTGAGATCACATCTGCCATCCTGGCAAGATCAATGACAATTCCATTTGAAACAGGAACAGCGCCACCAAAACCACTGGATGCTGCTCCCCTTGGAATGACAGGGACCTTGTTCTCATTTGCGAGTTTCACAAGAGCAGAGATTTCATCAGCATTTAAAGGCTGAACAACTGCATCGGGAATTGTGGATATCGCCTTTTTGACAGAATCCGGAATAACTCCCACATCATGAGAATATACCATTCTTTCAAGTTTACTGAAAGATACACGATCTTCAAATATTTCTTCAAGCTGGCTTTTCAAACCATCGTTAATTCCATTATTGGTCATGGATCATCCCTCATTATCCTGATTTTTAATTCACGTTTTTGTTCTGGGAACTGTAGATGGTTAATGCATTAACAATTGAGAATTAGATTTGAATTTATATAACCTAACCTCCTACTGTATCGTAAAAACACAAAAAAAAGAGAAGGGGATGTGATAATCAAAGCTGTTAAAAAACAGCAGGGCGTTAAAAAATTGTAAAGCCAGATCAACATATATATTGGAATGGAACTAAATAGAATTGTAAACAAATACCATTCCCGGCATACAGGAAAAAGATCAAAAATGCAAGCTTCACTTATCGATACAATATTTCTTTCAGAGAAAAGGAAAAACTTACTTCTGCTTCTAATGGACGGACCGAAGGATATCGATGAGATCAAGGAAGTTCTTGATGTTACATCCAGCGCCATGCTTCCGCAGATCAAGAAGCTGAGAAAACTTGACCTTATCGAATACGATGACAGGTTTTATTCATTGACAGATGCTGCAAGGATACTTGTCAGGAAAATGGAACCACTTCTTGGTACCATTGAAGTCTTTGAAGACAACTATGAGTACTGGATAAGCCGTCATCTCAACTGTATCCCGGAGGAATTTCGCGACAGGCTATGGGATCTGAAGAACTGTGAGCTCAAAAGGCCTGATATGATCTACATTTTTGAGCCACCAAAGGAATTTAATGAAAGCCTTGCAAAATCAGCAAGTATCGATACCCTCGCGTCCTTTTTCCACCCACAGTGCCCTCATAACTATGCCATGCTTGCTAAAAGAGGTATCAAAATAAAGTTGATACTGACAAAAGCCGTGTTTGACAGGATGAAAAAGGATAATGAAAAGGAACTGAAGATCATACTTGAGTCAGAAAGGTCAGAACTTTTCGTTCTGAAAGAAGAGATCCCGATCGGCTCGATATCGGTCACTGATAATATCATTATGATATCACTTCTGAACAAAGAAATGGTAATAGATCACCTGAAACTTACAAGCTATGATCCACAGGCACTCCAGTGGGGACTTGGCCTGATCGGGTATTTCAAAAACATATCAATACCTGTAGATAAGGAAAGAATGCTTCAGGAAATTAGTAAATAAAGAAGAGTTATATAAAAAAAGATCCACCTCATTACCTTATAAAACCCCTCTATCGGGATCAATGGGTGAAGGAATGAAAATATGGTCCACATGACCTCCCCGATCCAATTTATCGTCTTCTTTGACAAAATTGTACATATATATCTTTTTGTGCTTTCTCTTGATCCTGAACAGCTTATTCAGGATATCAGCCATATTTTGATCTGTCGACCAGAATAATAATCCGGCAACATCATGTTCTTTTGCCAGATCCACAGAGAACGCGATCAATGATCTGATTACTTTTTTATCCAGATGTGGTACGTACGCGTCCTTCATCTGCATGGTCTTGATATCCTTTTCAGAGAGTACAATATC
The DNA here is from genome assembly GCF_052057775.1 of Methanococcoides mangrovi. Classification (GTDB taxonomy): domain Archaea; phylum Halobacteriota; class Methanosarcinia; order Methanosarcinales; family Methanosarcinaceae; genus Methanococcoides. Next base: position 2,316,242 of record NZ_CP195121.1, read on the forward strand.
AAATACAAGATATCCGACCAATTCGCCATTTTGCGTATCCACACACCTGACCACATACCGTTTATCAGCGACAGCTTCTGAGAAGTATAACCATCTCAGTGTCTCTGCATCCCTGCATAGTGTTGTTACATTTTCCTTTCTGTTCTTTTCCCACAATTCTGTGAAAGAATCATCACAATCTGTGGCTACAGAGCATTTGTAATGATCTGGCTGTAGCTTAAAGCTCATCTTATCAGTAAACCATCGAAAAAAAGGCGAGATCAACTTAATGGGAAATACCGATGCTTCTATCAGAGGCCGTAAACTATGGGATGTAAGGTTTGTCTGTACATATAGATCATACATTTTCCCATAATCACGAATATGCCAATATTCCATATTCTTAAAGGGGACATCCATCTCAGAAGCTCCGAATTTAGAGTATATTTTTGCAGCGACCTCATTAGGCGTGGTATGGAGCAATAGCCTGAAATGTTCCTGCCTGTCAAATGACAATGTCAGCCGGATACTGGTAACTCCACGTACCGAAGGTCGTACGTATAGAGAAGTAGCAGCCACAGCAATATCATCTTCCCCTTTTATCTGATATTTTACAGGTATATTTCCCAGAAAACCAACAATTTCCGATTCATCTTCTTCGATGACCCATCCATAAGGGATCGCCTGATCCATCCAGGGATTGTTGGTCCACCACATATCGAAACGACGCTTCCAGATCTCAGTAGGAACCCCCAGTCCTTCCTTCAAGAGATCTGCCAGTTCTGAAAAGTCCTTTTCATTCACCGGACGTATTATTGTTGATGGCATGATGCTCTATTAAATAATAGTGTGATGATCACATATATAATCATATCATTAAATCGCCACAGAATAATATTAAATTCTCAATGAACAATGATCCTGCTTTTTGTAATTTGCAAAGCCTTGGGTATAAGAATTGTTTCCAATTTAAATGATCAGACCTTTAAGATCATATTGAAATCAAATGTTAAGATCTAACTCCCAAACAATAATAAATACCTGAAGCTGATATATAATCTACTAAGATCATCTGTGGGAGATGGGTAGATGCCATTAAGTGTAGAAAAAGGCAATTCTAATGGGGAAAGTATCAAACTAAAGGTAGCTGAGGCAACCCAGGAAGATGTGGGGAAAGGTATCGTACGTATCGATCCTGCCTACAGGGATAAGCTTGATGTAAGTGAATACGGGGTCTTAGAGATCGAGGGGAACCGTGTAACATCTGCACTCACGATCAACACCAATCCTGCCGATGCCGGACTTGATATAATAAGGATGGACGGACTTATACGGGCCAACGCGAAGGTCAGCATCGGAGATTATGTAGAGGTCAGGAAAGCAGAGTGGAAGGAAGCTATCAATGTAGTTCTCGCACCTGTGAGCAAAGGAATGCACATTTCTGCCTCAAGTAATATCCTTGCATCGGTTTTCAGGAACAGGACGGTTTCAAAAGGAGATTTCATCTCTACCACACATTTCAGGAGATCAAAGGAAAGTCCTGCAAGAAGCATGATGTTCGAGGACATGTTCAGTGACATTTTTGATCTATCATTTGGTCTGGGTGAAATCAAGATGCAGGTGATCTCAACCAACCCAAAAGGTATTGTCAAGATAACAGAAATGACCGAACTCCAGCTGCTGCCCGAAGCTGTAGAACTCCCGCCCGAGCATTCGATACCCACGGTGATGTACGAAGACCTAGGAGGCATCAAACCTGCTATTTCAAAAGTGCGGGAAATGATCGAACTCCCGTTGAAGCACCCGGAACTGTTCGACAGGCTTGGTATCGAACCCCCCAGAGGGGTATTGCTGCACGGACCACCGGGAACCGGTAAGACAATGCTGGCAAGAGCAGTTGCCAATGAATCTGATGCTTATTTTATCTCGATCAACGGTCCGGAGATCATGTCCAAATACTATGGCGAATCCGAGCACCAGATACGAGAGATCTTTGACGAAGCAGAAAAGAATGCACCGGCCATTATATTCCTTGATGAGATCGATTCCATCGCACCGAAGAGAGCGGAGGTCACCGGAGAGGTCGAAAGGAGGGTCGTCTCACAACTACTCTCTTTGATGGATGGTCTCAAGGAAAGGAAGAACGTCATCGTTATCGGTGCGACAAATCGACCCGAAGCACTGGACATGGCACTGCGCCGACCCGGAAGGTTCGACCGCGAGATCGTACTGCATGTACCTGACCAGGACGGCAGGCTGGAAATATTCCAGATCCACACCCGCGGAATGCCACTGGCAGATGACGTGGAACTTAATGAACTGGCGGAGACAACATATGGTTTTGTGGGAGCGGATATTGCAGCCCTTTGTCGTGAAGCAGCAATGAGTTCTCTCAGGAGGGTACTGCCTAAGATCAATCTCGAAGACGAACATATCCCGGAAGATATCCTTGAAAAGCTTAGCGTCACCGCCGAAGATTTCAAACTGGCACAGAAGGATGTGGAACCCTCTGCAATGCGCGAGATCATGATCGAGACACCAAATGTCGGATGGGACGATGTCGGCGGACTTGAGGACGTCAAGGAGCTGCTAAAGGAAGCTGTTGAGTGGCCGCTCAAGAACCCCGAATCCTTCCATCGCATCGGAGTTGAAGCACCCAAAGGAGTTTTACTTTATGGGCCACCGGGAACCGGTAAGACTATGCTGGCAAAGGCTATTGCACACGAATCCAATGCCAACTTCATAGCTGCCAAAGGTAGTGACCTTCTTTCAAAATGGTACGGGGAATCTGAAAAGCACATCTCCGAAATGTTCTCGCGTGCACGACAGGTGGCACCATCAATCGTTTTCCTTGATGAGCTTGATGCACTTGCACCAATACGTGGAAGTGCAATTGGAGAACCTCAGGTCACTGAGCGTATTGTTAACCAGCTACTTTCAGAACTTGACGGTCTGGAAGAACTGCACGGAGTTGTGATCATAGGTGCTACAAACAGGCCCGACATAATCGATCCGGCATTGATACGTCCGGGAAGATTCGATGAACTTATACTTGTTCCTGTTCCCGATCTGCCCACCAGGCGCAAGATCTTTGATGTACACATCCGGAAAATGGCACTTGCAGATGATGTGAATATCGATGAGCTTGTAAATGCAACAGACAAGTTCACTGGAGCCGATGTCGCAGCGGTCTGTAAAAAAGCAGGACGTTTTGCACTTCGTGAAGACCTGATGGCAAAAGAAGTATCACAAAAGCATTTCCTTAAAGCGATCGATGAAACGGGAGCATCAGTAACCTCTGATACCATGAAATATTATGAGGATCTGAAAGGTGACCTTAAAACAAAGAGGTCCAGGGAAATAGAAAGTCCGTTCTACGCCTGATCGCTGATGACTGATGCTCAATGAACATCATGTAACCGGGGATCACAATTATCATTGGAACAGCATTCCTATTGGAAATACCACCATTTCGTTGCCTTTTGGACGTTGACCTAAAAACACAATGGGGATCTGACATTATAATTAAAGAATAGCAGCTCTACAGGATACTGCCAGCGTAAATGTTCAGGAGGTGTAAGTTTGAAACAAAATAAGATCGAAAGGATACATTCAGATAGTGCGAGGACCTGCAAACTGTGCATGGAGGAGATGGAAACCCTCTACGAGCATCTTGCAATGTCAACGGATGAGATCGACCTTCTCGATATGCCAAAACGGTCTTTTACAGTACATTTTCCCGTTCGTATGGATTCCGGAAAAGTGAAGATGTTCATAGGTCACAGGGTACAGTATAATGATGCGCGTGGACCCACCAAAGGTGGAATACGATATCATCCTGAACTTACCATTGAATATCTTCAGGACCTTGCGTTCCTGATGTCCATAAAATGCGCTCTGGTCAACATACCTTTCGGAGGAGCAAAAGGTGGAATAGTTGTCAATACCCGGGAGCTTAGCAGAGGTGAACTTGAGAGAGTAACACGAGCTTACATAAGAGAGATCGCAGACTACATCGGACCTTTCAAGGATATTCCTGCACCTGATGTATATACTGATGAACAGATCATGGTATGGATACTTGACGAGTTCGAGAAGATAAGAAGAGAACACACACCTTCCATCGTCACCGGCAAACCTGTTGAACTTGGAGGAAGCCATGTTAGGAAATATTCCACATCCCTTGGTGGTGTCTTCATACTTGAAGAAGCCCTGAGGAAACTTGATATCGACAGGTCCGAACTTTGTGTCGCCATACAGGGATTTGGAAAAGTAGGATCAAATGTCGCACGTATCCTCTATGAGAAAGGCTTCACTGTATGTGCAGTAAGCGACTCAAAGGGAGGAATATACAAACCAGAAGGTCTCGATATCAAGAAGGTCATCGACCACAAGACCGGAACCGGAAGCGTTATAGATCTCCCGGAAAGCCAGAACATAACAAATGAACAGCTGTTGGCACTTGATTGTGGAATACTCATACCTGCAGCACTTTCAAATCAGATCAAGCGTGAGAATGTAAACGATGTTAAAGCAAAAATTATTCTTGAACTTGCCAATGCACCTCTCACAATGGAAGCAAGCCGCACACTAATTGACAGGTCGGTACTGATAATACCTGACATACTTGCAAACGCCGGTGGTGTTGTTGTCAGCTACTTTGAATGGATACAGAACCTCAGTCAGGACTACTGGGAAGAGGACAAGGTCCTTGAAAGGCTTCGTGAGAAAATGATAACAGCCTTTGAAAAGGTACATGACATTTGCCTTGAGCAAAATTGCAGTATGAGACGGGCAGCATTGCAATTCGCAATCCAGAGAATACTGTACGCAGAGAGACTGCGTGGGAATCTTTGATCTCTTTTTTCTTTAAATCTATTTAAATCCATTTTAATTTGTTTTAATTTGTTTTAACTTATTAGGTATTACTTTTTCCCCCGCTTTAATTTCATACATTGCAATTAAATACAAATAAAGACCATTTAGAGTGGAAGAGCATTACTCACGGCCTCAGTGATGATCTAACTTTTGAAGCAGCCGCTTTTGAACAATGGACAAACTTTCGGACTAACTATCAGATTTATGGATGGTCAATCATGGGAATAATCGACAAAAGACAGAGTATTATCAGTGAAGTAGCAGGATTCTTGTTCGTCATTGCCAGCATAAGCAATTTCCTTGGTATTAACATACCGGTATTGTCGAACAGCGGAATAGGTCTCTTTCAGAACGTAATATTATTGATCCTTGGACTATACCTGATGACCTACAAGAAAATTGCAGGCGGACTGGCTTCACGATCCAAGAACAGGTAAATCATTTATTTATTCTATCCGAGCCGGCTGCTCCCTAAAACCTTTTTGTAATATTAGAATGTCGCTTTAAAGAACAAAAAGATCAAAAAAGCTGACAGGAGATTATTTCCTGCCTAAGAAATAGTATGCAGCAGCACCAATAATGCCGAACAGAAGTGCAGCGATTATCCACAAAACTTTCATTGCACCGCTTAATCTTTTATTCTGTGTCACTACATCGTAGATGACCCAGATAACCGATGCGAGTACAATAATTCCCCATATTGTTTCTAGCATAATTTAAACCTCCAGTGATATATTTACATGATTAATATTTAATACTTTCTTGAAAATCCCCTAAAAACAGCAACAAGACATAACCCTACTTTCTTTTATACCATACATCATAGATTAATGAACATATGGCAACTTCTGAACATCCGATAGATCGCCAGCTCTATATCCTCTCAATATCCAAGATATTCAAGGACCTTGCTACCGGAATGCTGGTGTTCATCATCCCCCTGTATGTTGCGAACATGGATTCCATGATACTGCAGGATATGCCAGCCGTTCTTAAAGCAGGACTTGCAACAACTGTCTTTGGTCTTGCGAATTCCCTTTCACAGCCATATATGGGCAGGCTAAGTGAGCGGCTTGACAGAAGGAAACTCTTCCTGATACTTGGTTACATGATCTTCGCGATCATTTGTTATATATACGCGATCTCAGGCTATTTTGAATCGATACTCTTCTTCAGGATAATACAGGGAATTGCAATAGGTGCAACCATCCCTGCCATCGTTACAATGGTCACACACCTGTCCGCTTCAACGGCCAGGGGACAGGCAATAGGCATCTACTCCAGCCTCAGGGGTGCAGCCTTTGGAATTGGGGCAATGGTAGGTGGAGCTGTTGTCACATATCAAGGATTCGTTGCCGGTTTCTACGCCAGTGCAACCCTCGTACTGCTAAGCACTGTCCTTATAGTCCTCTTCGTAAAGGAAACAAAAGCACCGGATATAAAAACCGGAGATAATGCATCGACTGAAGGACCGTTCATGATCAAAATACTCTCCATTGCAATGTTCATGATGCTCGTAGGCATAATGCTCATACTCTCCCTCCTGCCTGCCTACCAGACAAGACTAGAAGCAAGCGAGTTCCTGCTGGGGATCGCAATTTCCGCGTATGTGATATCAAGGATCATCTTTCAGGTACCCATCGGAATTCTCTCGGACAGGTTCGGAAGAAAGTATCCCATACTTGCAGGCATCTTCTTTAATGCGATCATTGTCTATGCCCTTGGACAGGTGGATAATGTGAATTCCCTTATCCTGCTGAGGTTGCTTCAGGGAATCGCTATGGCAGCAGTAGAAACACCCCTGCTGGCACTTGCAGTTGAACTTTCAGGAGAGAACAAGGTAAGCAGCAGGGTCAGCACCATAACCAGCGCCCAGGCAGCAGGAGTAGCTGTCGGTCCTTTGCTTGGGGGCATCCTTGGAGGATACGTCAGCTTTGAAACACCTTTCAACATCAGCAGCCTGCTGATTATCCTTTCCGGATTTATGGTATGGGCTGCATTAAGGAAGCATCATGGAGATACAAATAATTCCAGATCTTCTGGAATCCATTAAGAAATGCGGGGAAGATCAGGAAATATCCACATCCATTCTCAAATGAGCCTCGAAAGTCCTTACCACCAGCGGATTGACAGGCATACCTTTCAGATCCAGCCCTTCCAAAACCTTCTCCCAGGACTCCGATGAGAATTTCAGGACCGACTCATGCACTTTCCTGACATATTCTATTCCGTTATCGATCTCCTTATAGACTTCCTCACCCTCTGCCGGATCAGCCCATGATGACAAAAGCACCTTCAAGTCATCGATCCCCCTGAGCTTCCTGAGAGATGAAAGCACCCCGGAAGCGTCATCATAGATAGGAATATCACCAACCAGAGGAATAGCATCGCCTGAGAAAAGCACATTGTCCGGAGATAATAGCAAAGATATCGAACCTTTCGAATGACCTGGAGTGTAAATGACCCTCAGGAAAAGACCCTCACCAAGGTCGATCACATCCCCATCCCCAAGTATACGGTCTACTTTCACAGGACCACCGGTAAGATCACTAAAATTAGGAATAGGACGCTCACGGAACTGGACTTCGGGATGTTCCATCCACTCTATGGCATTCCTGTGGGCAGCCACCTCACAGCCGGTCAGTTCCTTTATCACAGGAGTAGCTCCAATGTGGTCCGCATGGGAATGAGTCTGCACAATCAATGAGATCTCATTAGGTTCCCTTCCTGTCCTTCTCATATAGTCAAAGATGGTCTGCTCAGAAGAAGCAACACCACAATCCACAAGGCAAACGTCCTTTCCATAGATGAGATAGGCATATACGAATCGTTCGACCACAATACCGGAGTCGGTGGTAAGGCTGAAAGGTATCTTTATGGCATGGACGTGTTCTGTTACCTGCATTTTACATCTCCTGTTCGTATTCTGATCATTTCCGATTCATATTAAGATATCCGGTTCATGTTCGATTTATTTCAAATTCATCTTTCAAACTTTAGCTTATCATTTAATTGCAATAATCGTTATCCAGTTGTTTTCCGGCACCTCATCTATCTCCACAGAAGAGAAGCCTGCAGCTTCAAGCAGTTCCCTGTAATCCCGGGCAGAAAAGATGTTCATACCTTCCACTTCATTGTAAGGTGTGTTCCTTTCCTCAAAGCTGGCATGTTCATACATCTCATTGACTATCAGAACCCTTCCATCATCTTTGAGCACACGCCTGACCTCTTTTAGGTCCTCTACGATATCCGGCCAGAAATAACAGGTCTCAAAGGCTGTCACAATATCGAACATCCCATCAGGGAATGGCAATTCAGAGACAGAGGAATGTATTATGGTCACATGCCCCCTTTCAACAGCCTCCCTGTTAAACACGGTAGCAAGCTCGACCATCTCGGGAGAATGATCAATTCCATAGACCTTCCCGGCCTCCACTATGTCACCCAGTATACTCACAGCCCGGCCACCGCCACAGCCTACATCAAGTATCCATGAATCCGGTCTGATGGAGATATGGCCAAGACCCCATCTCCAGAGCTCATAATGGTGCTCGTTCATATCCATACCCACTTTTTTGCCCTCTTCACCGGAAGGTTTTGCATGGATCCTAACAACATCTTCTATACTCAATCAGATCATCTCCAAATTATTATTAACAGTATCTCATCCCCATCCATCACACAAAGGGATGTTACCCCTGTAAACAATTTCCCGATCTTCATAACTGAAAACCAAAGGACAGACATTAACACCAGCATTTACAGCATCCCTGAAAGCACCTGCAAGATCAGGATCAATTATCTCGTTGGGTGCAAAACAGCAGGCATCCTGCCTGAAAATAAGTATAAGAAGAAGGGCTTCATCTCCGCCCCTGACGGCTTTTCCCAGCTCATCAATATGCTTCTTCCCTCTTAAGGTCGGAGCATCAGGGAATATTGCTTTTCTGCCATTGATGAGAGTGCAGCCTTTTACTTCCACCCACACCTTCGCGTCACCTTTCCCAAGAAGGAAATCCAGTCTGCTATCCCCGAACTTCTGCTCGGCTGCAATCGAATCCATTCCTTCGGGCAAAGGACTTACCTCATTCCGGATGGCCCATTCCGCTATCCTGCGATGGAATGCTGAATTTATAAGGATCCATCCATCATCAGCTTTAGCGGCAATGACATCCCAGCCGGTCTTTCTGTTGGGATTGGAAGCTTTTTTCAGGAGGAGTTCGTTTCCCGGATACAGCAGGTCCTCAAGCCTGCCGGGGTCATGTATGTGGACCTTCTCATCACGTATTTCTGAAGGTGAACCGGAAAATGAGGTAATGTCAACTACACCTAGGAAACGATTGGGTCTGGAAAGCAATCTGGCTTCAGCATCCCAGGCGATCTCCATGACAACTTTTCTCTCAGACATATTTCTGCCTCATGAAGGGAAAATAAAGTTCAAAGTTCCGGATGTAAGAATGTAAGCGGAAACTTACCTTTTATCCGCTACAGCCCCACCTACAACTGCACCAATGATACCGAATATCGCAGTGTAGCTCACAATCGCCAATGTGATGATGATACCTGATCCTGCAAGGATCGCACCCAGAACAGGAACATCCGCAAGCAGGACCGCAAGGGCACCTGAAAGCATGAATCCGGGGATCGCTGCCAGTACAGACATCAATACACCAACTTTGAATCCTCCAAAAGCACCTTCTTCAGCGACATATCCTCCAATAAAACCCCCGAAGAAAGGTGAAAGTGCATTTATCAATGGCAGCATATAAAGAACCACTGTGCAAATAAGTCCGATCATTGCTCCTTTTATAATATTCATAAGAACATATCCTGTTGCTATTAGTAGTGCAGTATAAACACATGAACACATTATGTAATTATCTGTTGATAAGAAAAAATAGAATGAAACAGAAAAACCTTATTTTCACAAAAACACACATAATGCTTATTTTTAGAGTGTTTACAGCGTTAACTCTTAAATAGTAGTATATCATTTCACCAATACTGAAGGGCATTACTAAAAACGATGCGAGAATGTCTTTGAGGAAAAACGAATACTACCACCACTTTGAACCTGATACTGAGATACCTTGGTATCAGGATTCATACCACTTTTGTACATACAGATCATTCAGGATCTTTTTACAGGATAATGTATTCCAGTTGAAAACTTGTTCTTTCGAACTCTTGTGATATACCATTCCTGATCCCGTAGATCATCTTAGGCATTTTCAATCTTTTCAAAATAACCGATCCCAAAAAGTATAACCTTAAAAAGCAACAATTGGTGCATCATGGAAAAACAGAAAATGAAAAGATATCACCTTCACATTTATCACGCACGCCAGTGTGACCCGAAGAAATGCACGGGAAAAAAGATGGCAAGATTTGACCTTGCGCACCTTTTCGACAAGGTCCAGAAGATCCCCCGTGGTTCAATACTTCTCGATCCGATGGCCGAACAGGCATTGTCCCCGGCAGACCGGGACGAGCAGAACATAACTGTACTTGACTGTTCCTGGGAAACAGTTGAGGAAGTTTTCCCGCAACTTGTGAGATTGCAGCTTAAGCACAGGGCCCTTCCTTATCTTGTAGCTGCCAATCCTGTGAACTTCGGCCGGCCTTTCAAGCTCAACTCGGTAGAAGCATTTGCAGCAGCCCTTTACATACTTGGAAATAAAGAACAGGCCGAGGAGATCCTTTCAAAGTTCAACTGGGGCCATACATTCCTGGAGGTCAATAAAGAGCCACTTGAAGACTATTCAAAAGCAAAGGACAGCAAAGACATAATCCGGATACAGAGCGAATACATCTGACTTCCAGAAAGGAGTTTGAGATATTGATACAGATCGGCGTAATAGGTGCAGGTTACTGTGATGAAAACGTAGCTGACATGGCTGAAGCTGTCGGTGCCGGGATCGCAAAGAACAATGCGACCCTTATCTGCGGTGGCCTGGGTGGGGTTATGGAAGCCGCAGCAAAGGGATGTAAAGCAGAAAGTGGACAGACCATAGGGATCCTTCCAGGTGATAAAAAAGAAGATGCAAACCAGTATATAGATCATGTGATCGTGACCGCAATGAGCCATGCAAGAAATGCGATAATCGCACGTTCATGTGATGCACTGATAGCTGTCGATGGGGAATATGGCACACTATCGGAAATAGCTCTCGCACTCAAGATGGAAAAACCCGTGGTAACCCTTAGGTCAAAGTGGAATATCGAAGGTGCATGGGTTGCAGCAAGTCCGGAAGATGCTGTCGAGATCGCAATGCGGTTAATTTTGACAAGGTAACAATACTTTAATAGTAGTACTCGGATACTTAATTTAGGACTTATTTGTGTTGCTATACCACATTTATGACCTATACGAAATTATGGCGGAGGTAAATGAAATGGCAGATATAGAAATAGACACCAGAGGAGAAACATGTCCTGTTCCTCTCGTAGAGTGCCGAAAAGCTTTGAAGAAGGCAGCTCCGGGAGATGAAGTAACTGTTCTTGGAACACACCCCGCTTCAAAAAAAGAAATTCCAATGGCCTGTAAGGCACTGGGACTTGAGATCATTGGTGTTGAAGAAAAAGACAATGAGTGGAAGATAAAGATAAGAAGATAAGTTTCAGGGGGGTTAACATGACCGATATGGCAGATCCTGCCGATAAGGCCGTTATTATTGTCCATAGTGGGGATATGGACAAACTTTACAGCGCACTTATAATTGGAAATGGTGCACTTGCAATGGGAATGGATGTTTCCATGTATTTCACATTCTGGGGGCTTCAGCGTCTTAAAAAAGGCGGACTTGAAAAGGGTCCTTTATCCAAGATGAACATGCTGGGACTTGGAAAATGGATGATAAACAAACGAATGAAAGCATCAAATGTTGCTTCTCTTGAAAAGCTCATGAACGACTACAAGGAACTGGGTGGAAAGATACTCGCATGTGAGATGACAATGGAGATCATGGGAGTAAAGGCCGGAGACCTTCGTACGGAGTGGATCGATGAGTATGGTGCAGTGGGTACCTATGTCAATGAGGCAAGGGATGCAAAGATAACATTGTTCATTTAAATGAAACATAACAAAGGAGTGTGAAATGAAATGACTGGATACAGATGTAACGTTTGTAACACTTTTGAGTACGACGATGAAGAAGGCAACGCTGAAATGGGTATTGCACCGGGAACAAAACCAGAGGATTTTCCTGACGACTGGAAATGTCCTATCTGTGGTTCAGACAAAAACCACCTGATGGCAGTCTGATACTTTTTTCTTTTATCTTTCTTATAAACAAAAGGGGGCTTTTTTCGGGATGACCGAATACCGATGTAGCGTATGTGGTGCATTTGAATATGATGATTCAAGGGGAGATTCGAAAACCGGAATAAAACCCGGAACAAAACCGGAAGATTTTCCTGATGACTGGCACTGCCCGATATGCGGTGCCGACAAGAATCACCAGATGCCTGTTGAGAAGGAAGAGATAGAAGAGATAACATCAGAAGAGATCGTAATCTGTCCAAAATGTGGTACAAAGAGCAGGATAACAGTATCTGAATTTGGAAAGGTAGATATCAGCGGTTATCTTGGAGAGTGGAAGAGGACCACGGATATTACCGAAACTTACATGGATGATATTCATAAAATATCTGTTACAGGTGAATCCATCCTCGAACCGATGAGGACTACACACTACATACTTTCCTGGAACGAGGTTCTCATTAAAGGAGCACAGCTTGCAAAGATCCCTCTAAACGAAGATGAACCTGTCAATACTACAACGGTAATCGGACCAAAAGCAGAACAACCTCTTGTTATCGAAACTCCTGTGTTCATCACCCACATGTCCTACGGAGCTTTGTCAAAAGAAGTAAAACAATCTCTTGCAATGGGAAGTGCTGCCGTAAAGACCGCAATGTGCTCGGGTGAAGGCGGTATCCTTAAAGAAAGCATGGAGAAAGCTTACAAATACATTTTCGAGTATGTCCCTAACAAATACAGTGTCACCGAAGATAACCTGAAGAAAGTGGATGCCATCGAGATAAAGATAGGACAGTCTGCCAAACCTGGAATGGGTGGACACCTGCCTGCCGAGAAGGTCACACATGAACTGGCAGAGATCAGGGGATTCACTGAAGGTACTGACATCGTAAGTCCGGCACATTTCGATGACATCAGGAACAAAGATGACCTGAAAGCAAAGGTCAAATGGTTAAGAGAAACTTCCGGAGGAAAGCCCGTCGGTATTAAAATGGCAGCAGGCAATATAGAAGCCGACCTTGAGGTTGCTGTCTATGCTGAACCCGATTTCATTACCATTGACGGCAGACCCGGAGCCACAGCCGCTGCATCGAAATTCGTCAAGAACGCAACGTCTGTTCCAACTATATTCGCACTCTATCGTGCAAGGAAATTCCTTGATGAAAAGGGGATAAAAGATGTCTCACTGATAATCACAGGAGGCCTGAGGGTATCCTCCGATTTTGCAAAAGCACTGGCAATTGGTGCTGATGCCATTGCCATAGGTACAGCAGCTCTCATGGCTTGTGCCTGCCAGCAATACAGGCAATGTGATACCGGGAAATGTCCTGTAGGTGTCACAACGCAAAACCCTGAGCTGCGAGCCAGGCTGAAGATCGAAATTTCTGCTAAGAAGCTTGAGAACTTTCTGAGAGTGTCAACAGAAGAGCTTCAGAACTTTGCAAGGATCACCGGAAATGATGATGTCCACAAGTTAAGCATCAACGATCTTTGCACTACAAATTCCGAGATCTCAGACCATACAGAGATCGAACATGTCTGAAATCTGATCCATGATTTTGAAATGGTAAATCACTGAAGATAACGGGGGGGTTATATCCGTTTAGAGAGAGATACACTTGGGGAAGTGAAAGTACCTGAGGATGCCTATTACGGCCCTCAGACAACAAGAGCAGTTGAAAATTTCAAGGTCAGTCACCAGAGGCTTCCCCCTTCTTTCATAAAGGCACAGGCTGCAATAAAGATAGCATCAGCAAGTGTAAATATGGAAGCTGGAAAACTGGATACCACAAAAGGAGAAGCTATCATCAGGGCTGCATCCGAAGTAAGAAAAGGAAAGTTCGATGACCAGTTCGTGGTTGATGCCTTCCAGTCGGGTGCCGGAACCTCACAAAACATGAACGCTAACGAGGTAATTGCAAACCGGGCACTGGAGATACTCGGTTTTGAAAAAGGACGATACGATGTGATACATCCGAATGACCATGTGAACATGTCTCAGTCCTCAAATGATACCACACACACTGCCATCCACATAGCAGCTGTGGAGACCATCAATGCAGAACTCATGCCTTCACTGGCGGAAATGCTGATCGTCCTTGCTGAAAAATCCACTGAGTTCATGGGAATCGTCAAACCTGGAAGAACACACCTGCAGGATGCGGTACCAGTAACAATTGGGCAGGAATTCTCAGGATATGCACAAATGCTGGAACTTGGGATAAAGAGCCTTGAGGTATCCCTTGATGGACTTTAGGAACTTAACATGGGAGGCACAGCTGTAGGTACCGGACTGAATGCACCGGAGAATTTTGGTCACCTTGCAGTAAAAGAACTGGGTGTTATCACCGGACAGGATTTCAGGCTTGCTCATAATCTGTTTGAGGCCACTCAGTCCGCAGAGGCCATTCTCGGAGCATCGGCCGCATTGAGGGGCATTGCCATAAGTTTTATCAAGATCGCGAACGACCTGCGGCTTCTTTCAAGCGGTCCGCGAACAGGCATAGGGGAGATCAACCTTCCGGCAGTACAACCCGGTTCGTCCATCATGCCCGGTAAAGTGAACCCCGTAATGGCCGAGATGATGAACATGGCCTGTTTCCAGATCCTCGGAAATGATACAGCAATAACCATGGCTGCACAGGCAGGGCAGCTCGAGCTCAATGTATTTACTCCAGTACTTGCCCTCGATCTTCTCAGTTCAATAGAGATACTCACAGGCGCATCCATCTCATTTACGGAAAAATGTCTTCGCGGGATCACTGTTAACAAGGAGAGATGTGAGGATCTGGCAAACAAGAGCCTCGCCCTTGTTACCATACTGGCTACAAGGATCGGTTATGAGAAGGCGGCAGAGATCGCACACATTGCACACCGTGAGAACAAGAGCATAATAGATGTCGTGAAAGAAATTGGGATCATGGATGAAAAGGAAGCAGAAGAACTTCTTGATCCTAGCACTATGACAGGAACAGGGAAATGATAGCACATGATGTGGTCGTGATAGGAGGAGGTCTTTCAGGCCTGCGATGTGCCATCGAACTTCATGAAATGGGAATGGATGTTGCGATCATCTCTAAAGTCCCACCGATTCGCAGCCACTCCGGTGCTGCACAGGGGGGGATTAATGCATCTCTGGGATCCGACGACAGCTGGGAATCGCATGCATTCGATACCGTAAAAGGAAGTGACTATCTTGCCGACCAGGATGCGGTCGAGATATTGTGCAGGGAAGCTCCGGACAGGGTACTTGAAATGGAACACTGGGGCACCAATTTCTCAAGGAAGGAGGATGGTACCATTGCACAGCGCCCCTTTGGTGGTGCAGGGTTCCCGAGGACCTGCTATGCGGGTGACCGGACCGGACACAACCTGCTTCACACACTTCATGAAAGGGTCCTGCGTGCAGGTATCAAGGTATACAGGGAATGGCTTGTGACAAGGCTGATCATCGAGGATAATCGGTGTCTGGGCTTTGTTGCCATGAAACTGCTCAATTCCGAACTTGAGGTCTTCAAGACAAAGGCAACGGTCCTTGCCACGGGTGGATATGGACGTATCTACGAGAGATCCACCAATGCCATCATCAACAGGGGATTTGGCATAAGCCTTGCCTACCGGGCAGGAGTGCCTTTGCAGGATATGGAATTCGTGCAGTTCCATCCAACAACGCTATGGGGAACCAATATCCTCATCACAGAGGGTGCAAGGGGTGAAGGCGGATATCTCTACAACAAGGACCATGAAAGGTTCATGAAGGATTATGCAGCATCCTCAATGGAACTTGCACCAAGAGATATCGTTGCAAGGTCCATTCAGCAGGAGATCGATGAAGGCAGGGGGTTCCCCGGAGGATATGTACATCTGGACATCACGCACCTGGGGAAAGGCCTTATCGAAGAAAGACTGGGTGGTATCCGGCAGATAGCTATTGATTTTGCTGGAATTGACCCTGTAGAGGAACCTATTCCCGTACAACCCGGACAGCATTATTCCATGGGCGGCATCAGCTCCAACAGGGATGGGGCAACTCCTGCGAAAGGCCTGTATGCGATTGGGGAATGTGCTTGCATAAGTGTTCATGGTGCAAACAGGCTTGGAGGAAATTCACTTCTTGATACGGTGGTCTTTGGAAGAAGGGCAGGAATACATGCAGCTGAATATGTTGCATCATTTGGAGAAGATAAAAATGAAGAGGCAGAAGACAGAAATGACCCTCTGGAACAAGCCCTTAATAACGAAAGAACTGCGATCTCAGAGATGATGGAAGAAGACGGCGAGAGCTATTACAGCATCAGCGAGGAACTGAAGAAGACAATGCAGGAGAATGTCGGTGTCTTCAGAGAAAAGAAGAAGCTTGAGAAGGCTCTCGAGGATATCAAAAAGCTGGAAGAGAGGGCGAGATCACTCAGGGTAAGAACCACTGCAAAGGAGTTCAACCTTGAACTGCTCAATGCCATCGAACTCAGGGGGATGCTGGACCTGGCACATGTCATCACCCTGGGAGCACTGGTGCGTGAGGAAAGCAGGGGTGCACATTACAGGACGGACTTCCTTGAAAGGGATGATGAGAACTGGCTGAAGCACACACTCGCCTACCTGACACCGGAAGGACCACGGCTCGAATACAAGGATGTCACCATTACGAGGTTACAGCCACAAAAGAGGTCGTACTGATGATGAAACTAAAGATCAGGAGACAGGAAGGGAAAAAGTCCTGGTATGAGGTCTTTGAGGTTGAGGAACGACCCGGTATGACCGTTCTGGAAGCATTGTTCCATGTCCAGGAAAAGCTTGACGGAAGCCTGACATTCCGATACTCATGCAGGGGTGCCGTCTGTGGAAGCTGTGGAATGCTTATCAACAGAGTTCCAAGACTTGCGTGCAGGACACAGGTATCTGAGCTTCGAAAGGAACCGACCAACGAGGGAAACCCCGAAGTGCTGATCGCGAACAGGAAGACTGAAGAGAACAATGATGAGATACTGATCGAACCACTTCCAGATCTGGAGGTCATACGCGACCTGGTGGTGGATATGGAAGTATTCTATTCCCTGCTTGACAACGTAAGACCCTGGCTTGAGGTAAAAGAGGATGTTCCAGAGAAAGAGAACATAATTGACCATGAGATGCAGCTAATGATTGAGCAATATACTAACTGCATCCTCTGTGCGATATGCCACGGATCATGTCCTGTTGCTGCAAGAGATAAAAAGTACTACGGACCGGCAGCACTTGCAAAGGCATGGCGTTTTGACCTTGACCCAAGGGAAGATGAAAAGCACAGGGAACAGCGTCGTGATATTGTGGATTCGGTATCTGGAGTCTGGGGATGCGATACTGTTTACAGGTGTGTTGCAGTATGCCCGAAGAAAGTAGCACCAACTCAGGGTATAAACGAACTTCGCAAAAGGATAGAGCTAACTGAAAAATAAGGAGAGAAGAACAGATGAACTGTTATTGTCACATTAATAGTAGCACACTAATATATTTGTGCGATACAAAACTTTTTATTATATAAAGATTTTTCAACATCTGCATACTTATTATATCTACATTGGCAACATATTGACGTTTATATAATTACAAATTGATCATATCGGAGTTTTCGATGCATCTTATCATAGCAGAAAAGCACATTGCGGCTAAAAGGATAGCAACTATCCTTGCCCCCACGAAGCCAAAACAGGTACGTGTCAGCGGAATGGATACTTACGAGTACAATGACGAAGACAGGACTGTCGTAATGGGGCTTAGCGGACATATTGTTCAGCTGGACTTCCCGAAAGCGTACAACAACTGGCAGAAAGTAGAGTCAAGGGAACTTATCGATGCAGAGATCATCACAACACCAACACATGTGAAGATCGTGAGCGCACTCAAGAAGCTTGGAAAGGAAGCAACCCATGTGACCATTGCTACTGACTACGACAGGGAAGGAGAGCTGATAGGTGTCGAAGCACTGGAGATCATCCGGAATGTGAACCCGGATGTAAAGTTCGACCGTGTCTTCTACAGTGCAATCACAAAGAAAGAAATAGATGATGCTTTTGCAAATCCCGCATCTGTTGACTTCGATCTTGCTGATGCGGGCCATTCCAGACAGGTCATCGACCTCGTGTGGGGTGCATCACTTACAAGATATCTTTCGATCTCAGCCGGCAGGCTGGGCAAACTTTTCCTTTCGGTAGGAAGGGTTCAGTCACCCACCCTCGCACTGATCGTTGACAAAGAAAAGGAAAGGCAGGACTTTGTCCCGAAACCGTACTGGGAGATCTATGCCACCCTCAAGGACAAGAGTGGCGAGCTGTTCAATGTCCAGCACAAGACCCAGAAGTTCTGGGATAAGGAAGAGGCTGAAAAGGTAATGGACATCATCGGTGACAATGCAACGGTCTCCTCTGTTGAAAAGGCAAAGAAGAAAGACAAACCACCTACCCCGTTCAACACCACCGAGTTCATTGGTGCTGCAAGCTCCATCGGTTATTCGGCCGCCAATGCAATGAGAATCGCTGAATCACTCTATACCAACGGTTTCATCTCATATCCGAGGACCGATAACACAGTCTATCCGGAATCCATCGACATGAGAGCACAGATAGAGATATTCAAGAAAGGTACTTTCAAGGAATATGCAGAAAAACTCCTTGCTAAGGAAAATCTCGTTCCTACCCGTGGTAAGAAAGAGACCACCGACCACCCCCCTATCTATCCTGCATCACTTGCAAAGAAGAGTGAGCTCAATGACCAGGAGTGGAAGCTCTACGAGCTGGTGGTCAGAAGGTTCTTCGCAACATTTGCCGAAGAGGCCGAATGGGAAACACTGAAGGTCAGGTTTGACATCGAGGGAGAAGAGTTCAAGGCGAACGGTGCAAGGCTACTCCATGCAGGATGGCGCTGGTACTATCCATACAATGCACCTCAGGACAGGCTCCTTCCTGCCCTGGAAGAAGGTGATGTGCTCAGTATAAAGAGTAAGGAGATGCTGGACAAGGAGACACAACCACCCGGAAGATACGGACAGGGTAGGCTCATCAAGCTTATGGAAGAGCTGGGACTTGGTACAAAGGCAACACGCCACGATATCATCAGCAAGCTCTATTCAAGGGCATACGTTCACGGAAACCCGCTTCAGCCTACTAAGACAGCTTTTGCTGTTGTAGAGGCCCTTGAGAAATATGCACCTACCATCACAAAACATGACATGACGAGCAAGCTGGAAGAGGATATGGACCGTATTGCAGAAGGCAAGATCAAGGAAGATAAGGTCCTTAAAGAATCAAGGAAGATGCTCGATAATGTGTTCGCGGAATTCGAGGAGAACGCAGAAAACATATCAGAATCCTTGCGGGCAGGTCTTCGTGAGGATAAGGTCATCGGAATCTGTCAGGAATGTGGTTCAAAGCTCATGGTAAGACGCTCAAAGAGGGGAGCAAGGTTCATCGGCTGTGAAGGATATCCGGACTGTAATTTCTCACTTCCGCTTCCAAAGAGCGGACAGGTCATTGTCACTGACAAGACATGTGAAGAGCACGGGATCAACCACATCAAGATAATAAATGCCGGTAAAAGACCATGGGAACTTGGTTGCCCGCAATGTAATTTCCTGGAATGGAAGAGATCACAGGAAGAAGAGAAACGCAAGCAGCCTGAAACCCCGAGACCCGAGAATATCACTGATGTTCCCGGTATCGGAAAAGTTACAGCCAAAAAGCTGGAGGAAGCAGGTATCTCAAATGTGAATGAACTTGAGGAAGCGGATGCCATAGAACTTTCAAAGAACACCGGGATCTCCGTGGGAAAGATAATGAAGTGGCAGGAAGCAATTGAATAAACAAACAAAAGAAGTGGTAAAATGAAACTGGGATTCAAAGGCGGTTGTAAGGAAGTCGGACGTTCTGCAATTACTGTGAATGACGAGATACTGGTCGATTACGGGATAAAACCGGGAGAAGAGACACTTTACCCCGCGAATGATATCCAACCTAAAGCGGTCTTTGTTTCACATGGACATCTGGACCACTGTGGTGCTGTTGCGAACCTCATGGACATGAAACCCGATCTTTTCATGACACCACCTACTGCAGACCTTGCACACATACTGGCAAAAGACACTCTATCAATAGCAGAAAGGGAAGGAAGAGGCGTACCATTCACCGGCTGGGAACTCCAGCAGATGACACTTTGCACTAAAAAGGTTGACTACGGCATAGAATTCCATACCCACGGCTATACTGCACAGTTCTATAATGCAGGACACATCCCGGGCTCCTCAGCAATATATCTTGAAAAGGAAGGAAAGAGCATAATCTATACAGGTGATATTAACACCCGTGACACAAGACTTGTGCCTGCAGCAGATGAACTTCCGGGAGCAACTGCTCTCATAACAGAGAGCACATACTTCAATGAGGACCACCCCTCCAGAAAGGATACAGAAAGGGAGTTCATCGACTCCCTGAAGGATACACTTGACATGGGAGGAAATGTACTGATCCCTGCCTTCGGAATAGGCAGGACACAGGAAATACTCATGCTCCTCAGTGAACATGGAATTCCCTGCTATGTGGACGGAATGGGTGTGGGAATATACAAACTCCTGATGAAGTATCCGGATTACCTGAAGAACCACACACACCTGAAACATGCATTTGACAAGGCAATAATTGTCAAGGGAAGAAAAAGGGCAAGTGTTTCACTCCACGGTTCTGTTATCGTGACCACTGCCGGAATGCTTAATGGCGGACCCGTACTTTACTATCTCGACCAGCTCTACAAGGACCCGAAATCCAAGATCATGCTCACAGGATACCAGGTGGAAGGCACCAACGGAAGAATGCTGCTCGACACAGGCATCATTGAGAACGATGGAATCATCCAGCAGGTCCGCATGAAAGTAGAGCAGTATGACTTCTCAGCCCACTGCGGCGACCGTGAACTTAAGCAGCTTGTAAAAGAGTTCTGTGACAAAGGTGGAGAAAAGGTCTTCCCTATGCATGGCGAGAACGCTGAAGAGTTTGCTACATGGGTCACTGAAGAGATGGGAGTAGAAGGATATGCTCCTGCCAACGGTGAAGAGATCACAATATAATTTGCACAGGACACGATCAATGAATTGTAGCTTTAAAGGCTGCAATTCCACTTTTTTAGAAGTGACTCAAGGTTGGTGTTAAGCAGATCAGGTAGTTATCCTGTTGTAAAGCATCGGAAGCCTTTCCGGCAATGTGGCTGCATTATCGATTATGGTGTAGCCCACATCTGAGAAGATAGAGTCAAGGTACTCTCCCCCCTCACTGTCAACAGTAATACAGAAGAAGTGCATCCCAAGGGCATTTCCCTCCTGTATTGCAACCCTTGTATCCTCAATCGCGATCTTTCCCTGATATTTACCATCAGCAAAACCAAGATCATAAGGATCGCCATCAGAAAGCAGTACTAGGAGCTTGACCTTTGCTTCAACTGCCTTGAGCTTTGAGATGGAGTGCCTTATGGCAGCACCAAGCCTTGTGTTCAATGCCGGCTCAAGGGCACTGATCCTGCATTCCGCTTCTTGTGAGAAGGTCTCATCGAACTCCTTTATTGTATAGAACTCGACATCAGACCTCGTATTCCCGGAAAAGGCTGCTATTGCATACTTGTCACCTATGCTTTCAAGTGCCTGTGTCATTATTATAAGGGAATCCTTTTCCACATCAAGGATACGACGCCCGTTTTCCAGCTTCTTCTTCGTTGATGCGCTAATGTCCAGAAGGAAAAGTGTGGCCACATCCCTCTCCCGCTTGTCCCTTCTTATGTAAAGGCGATCCGTCGGGTTGATACCGGATTTCCGGTCAGCAAATGCCTCTATCATGGCATCAAGATCAAAATCATCCCCGTCCAGCTGCCTGCGTAACCTGCGAAAAGATTCCGGTTTCATCATCTTGAAAATCCGGTTGATCTGGGTGATCTCACGTGCATAATGTGCCCTTGACCCAAGGTAGAAATCATTGTCACTACCGGATGGAGATACTTCATAGACAGTACACCAGTCATTCTTGTAGTCCTGAATTCCGGAATCCCATTCATCGTAACTATAACTTCCAAGCACTTCCCAGTTCTTCGAATTTGCATATTCGGGACCTTTACCCGACCTTTCCTCCATCAGTTCCTTATCATCCGGCAATGTGGTCCGGGGAATAAAAGATTCCATCACCTGTTCCGTGAAGTTCTCATTGTTGCTTCTGGTGATACTCACCGAACCAACACCAATTCCACGATATTCAAAATTTCTTACAGGTTCATATTCCAGCAATTCCAGAGGACAAAATCGATAGGTAAGCATGTCATAGATATCGAAAGTTGCTTTAATTGAATCGAGTGTGGAAGAATCTGGCCTGAAAACGTGTCCCACAAGTATTTCCCGGATACGGTCCAGAATCTCCCTTAGATCCTCACCTATGCAGAATGACGGTTCAACATCCACAGACGTAAGCAAAAGGGATTCCATGAACTTACTAATATCAGATATAGGAACAGGTCTTTTTTGAGACATCTGAGTACGTACGTCCTCAAACTCCCGGCGTATTCCCCTGTAAAGGGAAGTCGTCATGTATTCCACCCTTGCATCCTCTATGATCCCCATTATGTCGGCTGCGATGAACGGTGCGGGGAGTTTTCCGATGATAGCTGCAATTATGGAAATATCAAAAAAAGAAGCTTCTGAAACCGGAACATCACATCTCCCCTCTGATATATTTGTAAATTCAGACAGCCGAATACCCCTCTTATCCAGCAGAGATAGAACATCCCCTTGTCCAAAAGATGAAGTTCCGAACTGGATGTGACCCACCTCATGCATCAAGCTCAGTTTATAGATAGTAAAGTTCTCCTCAAAATCACCGTATCCCTTTATAGTAGGTTCCAGATAGATCGTCCTGCCTGATACGATAGGGTTTGGATACATGCTGAAATCGCCGGGAAAGAAGCTCTTTGATCGTATGGTGAAATTAACTCCTGCGATACCCAATGAATAATATTTGAGCACCTTTGAAACACGTTTGAGGGCCACACCGCTCATCAGTTTTTCAGCAAAGCCGGTCGCACTCTTTGATCTCAGAGAGAAATAGGACCTTCCGCCACTTCTGTCCGACAATAGAATTGAGATCCCGTTCTTTGCCCATTCATCAAGCTCGGTTACATCGAGATCCTTTAAAAGTGAAGGTGAATTCCTGAAGAGATTGAATGCGCTTTCACTATCGATTTCGAATACATCAAGGCCGGTGTGAACCCATTTTTCGATCTCCCTGGGATGTATGTTGAGTAGCACATCCGACAGTATCGAGAAATAGATACCTGCAAGCATACTGTTCTTTTCTCCAAGAAGCTTTGCATTGGAGAATATGACCGAATAATATTTCCTGTCTGTGTTCTTCAATACAGAAAGAGAACTGTGGTAATAGTTCGAACCATAGAATGTCGAGCTCCGGGAAATGCTCATCCCGGCAGACAACCACTCTTCAAACTCTTCTCCTTCCAGATGAGTAAGCGCCTCAGGTGCATTTTCAAAGAAGCTTTCAACACATCTCCAGCAGATATGAGTAAGTTTCACACCAATATCGATAAGATGTCTTGTATCCTCCCGGTCATACCTTCGGAGATCCTTTTCAAGCCCCCGGAGAACAGAATCATAGAAAGTTATTATAGCCTCATGCTCCTCGTGTGAAAAGAGATCTTTGCCCATCCCCATGTACTCTTCAAGTTCTGAAATATCGATCCTGCCTATGAACTTTGGTGTTCGTTTCAGGAACAGATCCCCTGTTTCAATATCACCATCCGCAAGCTCCTTTCCTATGTGCACCCACTCGTCGAATTCGCTTTTGCTGATGGCGGCCACCACAAGAGGGGCGATTGAGAAGAACGTTAGAAAGAGATGAGGATCTATATCGGAAAAGCTCTTTGATCTTAACAAAATGATCTTTCGCTGATGTTCAGGCAGAACAGAAAATACATCTGCTGTCTGTTCGATAAAGTCAACAGCAACCTTCCATTTTCTTCCTGCCACATCTTTTGCTATCGGATACCAGATATCCAGCATATCCCTATCCATCAAAGAGTAGAGATCTCCGATACTTTCAAGAAATGCCTTTCCAGCACCCGGGTTCAGGGACCTGAGTTCGACTGCCATTTCCATCCATTCTTCAATTATGGAGGGATCTTTGATGAGGGATGAAAGGGTTTCCACAGGCAGTCTTTCAAATCTATCAGAGATACCTGAGACCTCAACATCGGAAAGACCATCCAGCAGACCTTCTGATCCCAGCTTCTCAATAATAGCCTTAAGATGAAAGGGCTTACCTTCATCCTGCGACATACTCTTCACTCCATTATAGCTGATATGATCTCATCGATGCTTTTCTGGAGATCATTGTCATCTGTGATCGGCTTTACCATGGCAACCCTGCATGCTTCACGTGGCTCTATTCCGGACCTTATCAGCATACCGGCGTATATGAGAAGACGGGTGCTCACGCCTTCCTCAAGCCCATGCTGTTTAAAATTACGTATGCGATGTCCGATATCCACAAGTGTGCGTGCCGTTCCCCCATCCACACCACTCTCATGAGCAACGATATCAGTTTCAAGTTCCGCAGGCGGATAGTCAAAATCAATGGATACGAATCTCTGCCTTGTGCTCTGCTTCAGGTCTTTCAGCACGCTCTGGTATCCCGGATTGTAGGAGATCGCCAGCATGAACTCGGGTGGTGCCTGAAGTACGATACCCAGCTTCTCGACAGGCATAATGCGTCGATCATCTGTCAGTGGATGAATGACGACCCTTGTGTCCATTCTTGCCTCAACGAACTCGTCAAGGTAGCAGATGGCCCCGCCCTTCAGGGCAGCTGTAAGGGGACCATCGTTCCATTCGGTACCTTCTCCCTTGATCAGGAACCTCCCGATAAGGTCGTTGGCCGTTAGATCCTCATGGCATGAGATGGTTATGAGAGGTCGACCCAGATGGAAGGCCATGTATTCAATAAAACGCGTCTTCCCGCAGCCGGTGGGCCCCTTTAGGCTCACAGGTAGCTTATTCTCATAGGCTGCTCTGAATATTTCGACCTCGTTTCCCACAGGAATATAGTACGGCTCTTCTTTGATTACGCATTCTTCAACACGCTGCTGGGAACAGATAATATCGGTCATTGGAATCACTCTTATATCCGGAATATAATTTTTGTGTTCAACATTGATAAGATTTTGCAGACCGAGCAGACGAATAGAAAGCGAATTGCAATTGGTCAAATTAAAATGTCAAAAAACATACGAAGATCAGATATCAGATGTTGAAGAAAAAAGAAGAAATTTGAAAGTACATTCCTTTTACAAACCCCTTTTACGTTTGATCCCAGGTTATATCTCATCCTAAGTTGAACATACGAGGGAAGAAAAAGAAAAACACTCACTTTGCAGGGATCCTGATAAATGCCTGCCCTGAACTTGAATAAAAACCGTTGCATTCTTCTTCGTACATAGTCTGTCCGGATTCATCTTCCTCTTGTGCTGATTCTGGATCTCTCAAATTATTCCCCTCTTTATCAAGCTAAATAGCTTGCAATTATGGGATGCACTAACATCCCCATTATAATTATGATGAGATTTTATATAAATATATTTTGATATGTTCCGGGAAAATAATCTAAACAGATAAATAACAAATATTTCCTGCAGAAATAAGGGATCTTAATAAGATACAAAATGTTTTCAAATGGCGGAACTCATATCAGCAAATGTCCAGTTTATCTATATCATCAAAAGTGTTGATATTGATAAATGTCCTCAACTGCGGATCGACCTCACGTATCTTCTCCATCTCAACCCCCACAACATCATCCAGTTCAAATACCGGTGCAAGTATGAACCTTTTACCTGAAGCTATTGAACTTTCGATCAAAGGAAGCATCGGTTCAACACGGTAGACACCGCACAAAGGCTCCATGGAACCGTCAGGACGAAGCGGGACAGCTGCATCATGACCTTCTGCACACCGGAACATGAACTCAACTACCTTCGGATCAATAAAGGGCATGTCACATGCGGTCACAAAGATATACTCACCGCTTGCTGCCCTGAAACCTTCAAGAATCCCTGCAAGGGGACCAATGTCAGAGTAGCTGTCAAGAACAAATCGCTTGCCAGGGGCATATGCCTCGAACTCTTTTTCCTGCTCTTCATCCCTGACAGAGATTAGCACTTCATCAACGATATCATCCAGTATGCTGATAGTTCTTTCAAGCAAAGACCTGCCATCACAGTTCATAAGGGCCTTTTCCGTGTTCCCGAGACGCCTGCCGCGCCCGCCTGCAAGGATAAGTGCAGATAATGTCATCCTGAACTATAATCAGAATGATAATACAAATAGATGTGTATCCCTTTTATGCAGAAATTATTAAGTCCGGAAATAACATAAAGATATTCATGAAGCTCAATCCTGAATCCGAAACAATTGAAATGCTTGCGAAGACCATACTTGTTGCAGCGAGAACAGCTCCTAAAGCCAAGGGAATGGACGATATTGTGACAGCATTACTAGAAGCTGAAGATATTGAGACCCTTGCCTCCTCCATGGAAGAGATGGGAGAAAAGAAAGGAGAAGGGTTTGCTTTCTTCAAACGTGATGCTCAGAACGTACGCAATGCAGACGCTATCATCCTCATCGGCTTCAAGACTGATGGGACGGTCGGGCTCAACTGTGGGTCCTGTGGCTTTGAAAGCTGTAAGGATATGCTCGAGCATTCAAAAGTGAACGTTGACTTTACCGGACCAAACTGTTCTTTCAAATACATCGATATGGGAATTGCACTTGGAAGCGCTGCTGCAAAAGCAAAGGACCTCTGTGTTGACAACAGGATCATGTACTCGGTTGGTGCAGGTGCACTGGCGGCCGGGCTTCTTGAAGCTGACATCGCATGTGGAATGCCTCTCAGTATCAAAGGCAAGAACCTGTTCTTTGACAGGAAATAAAGAAATACAAAAATAAGATTTCAGGATCTCGCGCTCAAGAAGTAAAAGGAAAGCGCAGCAGGTCAGGCAAGACCTCTGCGTCTCTCACTTCTGTACTCATCCACCAGATGCTTCAGTTTCTTTTCTTTTTCTTCCTGGCGTTTTCTTTCAGCCTGCTCTTCCCACTCATCCAGAGCCTTCTGAAGAACTTCCGGATCGATCACTGCAAGATCGTCAACCCTCTGTAACCTGACATTTTTTAGTAATGGGATATCCGCCCTGAAGAAAACATCTTCAGCAGCATATGTAACATTCGAGGAAGTTATCACTGCACGAACTCCAAGTTCAACAACCATCGAAGCAGTCACTGTACTTCCACCACTTGCATCTTCAAGTAAGATGACATCTCCTTTCTTGATGTTAAGACGATCCTTCGTTTCCAGTATAGCCTCACGGGTAAATGTAGGAAGGATCTTTACAGGAATTCCCTCACCCTTGAGCTCCATCTTCCTGATCTGCTTAAGTTTCCTTATATCGTTGTGAGCTCTTTTTAGTGACTTCTTGGACCTGTTCAGGTCCTTTTTCAGGGCTGAGATCTTATGGTCCCGTATTTCTATCTCCTTGTCCCTGCGGATCTCCAGATGGTTGGCTTCCCTCATCTTTTCAAGTTTGAGCTCAAGTTTTGAGATACGCTTATCCTTCGCCTTTAGCTCCTTCTTGAGCTCACGCACGTAATCCTTGAGATTGATGATCTGGGTATCCTTTAACTTCAGCTTCTCTGAGACCTTCCTCTCCCTTTCTACAACATCCTCATCAGCAACCTGCAGTGGTTCAACAGGTTTCTTCTCAGGAAGTGGCACCCCGGATACTTTCTCAATGGCTTCACCTATGGAAGATCCCTGAATGACATAGAGCTTGATCTGGTCCAGGTCAAGGTGAGGAGGTGCTTTCTTCTCAACACGAGAGAACATGTTCTTGTAACTGCGATAAGCATAAAGAGCTGCTGCAAGGGAATCACGCTCATGGTCATTGGAATAACCATATGGCCTGCCAAGGGCGATCTTCTCTTCAGAAGAGATCTCCGCAGAAGGCGTATTTATCACAGCATTGAAGCTGCGCCTGATCTTCTCCACGGCACCTGGTGTCGGGGTGACATCCGTAGCTATTACTGCAGGTTTGCCATATTCAGCTATAAGTTTTACAACTTCATCATGGGAGATTCCGCGAATACTTTTCAGTAGCTGAAGTTCACCTTCAAAAGATAATATAGCTATTCCTACTGTGGTCCCGGGATCGATACCCACGATAGTAGGACGCCTTTTGAGCTTCTTCAGGGGAGTATAATGGATCTTGTCACGCACCACACTGCTAACATTGATCTGGGCATCTGCTGTGGAACCAGAACCAACTGGCACCTGATCCCTTCTGGCAAATACTGTGAACTCGGCACGCACATAACCCCCGAAACCCTTGGAGATCCTGGAATCGTAAGTAAAGCCACGCTCTTTTGAAGCTTTCTTGAGTATCGCTTCGACCTCACGGGCTCTTTCTCTCACAGCCCCATGGACCTTGCGGCGATACCTGTTCTGGCTCCACCCGCCGCGTCCAAGTGAACGTGCACGACTTACCTTGATCTTCGTGATATCCTCAAAAAGGGATACTTCAGAGCCTACTCCCATGCCGGCTAAGCGTGCACATACCTCTGCCTCTTCATTGGGATCGAACTGATTAAAGGACAAGCCATTCTCCTTCGCAAGATGCAACAGGGACTTCTTGTGCAGTCCGCCTGTGACCTGTACCAGTGTAACCCCTTCCGGAAGTTTCTCCAGAAAACGCACAAGCTCCTTCTTCACGGGAGCGAGTTCGAAAATATTGTCCACTGCTATATATTCAGGATGTTCTTCACGGACCATCTTCAAGATACGCGGAAGGCGCACCATTGTATGATGGGTTATTTCCCCCCCTTTCAGCACCGCAACTGCATACTTTGGCAACTCCTTTGCACGGGAGGAACCTTTTGCGATGTCGATGCCGAATATTACCCCACTTTCCATAACCATATAATTAAAATTGGGCGGATATAGCATATAACTATAGCATATGCATCATTCATCTTTTATAAAGCGAAGGACTTCACCCAGATCCTTTTCCAGATTGTACTTTCTCCTGAA
The DNA here is from genome assembly GCF_052057775.1 of Methanococcoides mangrovi. Classification (GTDB taxonomy): domain Archaea; phylum Halobacteriota; class Methanosarcinia; order Methanosarcinales; family Methanosarcinaceae; genus Methanococcoides. Next base: position 2,345,504 of record NZ_CP195121.1, read on the forward strand.
ATGGGTCAGAACGTTGAAAACATCCCTCTCAAGCAGCTCATCTGCATGTGGATGAGCTAAAGTAACATATTGTGGCCAGTCAATGAACTCCACACCTTCATCACTGACGAAGATATTGTATTCACTAAGATCAGAGTGTATGATCCCAAGAGAATGAACGACCTTTATCTGTGAAAGGATCTCATCGAGAACCCATACCGGTTCAAGAAGTTTTGTCTTTAAAAGGAGGCTTCCCTTTGCAGGAGCCATAACTATAGCATGCCTGTTGTAATCAAGAGGTTTTGGAATAGAGACCTTCCCATATAAAGTATTCAGGATGTCATATTCCCTTTTGGCTGCAAGCCGGGCTGCATATATCCAGGAGAAGTGTTCCCTGTCAACAAGGTGGTCCCTGACCCTTTTCACATTCTTGAAGCTTGTCCTGCCTTCCCTGTGGAACTTGATGATTACAGGAACAGGCTCTGCAATTGCGAGCTCGGGTTCCCTGATAGCCTCATGAACGACCGATTCCTTGCCAACGCCGATCTCATCGCCTATGGCACTGACACTGCCCCTTTTAACAAATGTGTTAAGTGCAAGAGCATCATACCCGTCAAAATAGATCTGATAGCCCTCATAGGGAGTCTTGGTACCCACTACCATGTTAGACCTGAAAAGCTTGAAGAGCCTGTACTCTAACTGATCGAAAGAGAGCTTGGTATACTTTTGGATCTCTTCGAGAGGTACCCACTCATAGTTTTTCATCCCGATCTCAATACCGGTCAGAATTCGAAGGTCCTTACTGTCCAGTTTCCTGAAAACCTTGAGAACATCATCTATCATTGACAGTAATTGTCCTGCATATTAAAGAGTCTTTTGTTGTCGGATTGAAAATGAAACAAAAATATAAAGAAAAGAAAGAAAGCGAAACGAAATAAAATGTAGGGTCGTATGTCATCAAGACATACGTTTTTTGGCTTCCTCGACCTCATCCACGATGTCAGGATATTCACGGAAGACCGAAAGGATATCAAGAGCAGCTACCAGATCCACAAGACCAAGCGCCCCTAAGATCGCACCATCGTTAGACCTTATAGGAACAACTACAACTGCCTTACCCTTATAGACACCTGTGGCAGGAACCTTCCTTATGATCTCATTCTTTTCCAGAACCTCTTCCAGAACAGGACCTGTATAGTCATCGTCCAGTATCTGGCCTTTCTCCATTCGAATACCATGACGCTCTTTGCTTCGTATAGTAGTGGGGATCCCCAGAAGAGAATGCACCGCTTCTGCAATTGGCTTTAGCTCTTCTGAAGTTGAATCTTCACAGATCTTCAAACATGTCATATTTTAAAACCACCTGAAGTTAAGACAAGGTTATCTATTTACCCTTATTCATAGCTATCCTTTAGGATAGTATGTTACCGATCAATGATATCTGCCATTCCCAGGCCGTTCTGACCAGGATCCATTGATCTGGCATTATATATAAGCAATTAAGTATTACTCATTACTTAGTATATAGTATTTATTAGTGACTACCTATTCATTTATTAGCCATAAGTTATATATATCCACGATATTTGAAAGAGAACAACCTCCCCCAAAAAAGTCATTCTGCTTTATGCTTCATAGCGGACACATACTCATAGGCCTCAAATGCAGCAATGACTCCATCGCTTGCAGCAGTTATCACCTGACGCAAAATGGATGTCCTGCAATCCCCGGCTGCAAATATTCCCGCTTCTGATGTAGCCATTTTCTCATTGGTTACGATGAATCCATAATCATTTTTATCAACATCAATGAATTCAGTGTTAGGCTCGACTCCAACATAGATGAAAACACCATCTATAGGACTTGTCCAGGTCTCACCGGATTCCGTATTTCTAAGTACGACTTCCCTTACAATGGAATCACCGATTATCTCCTCAAGTTCAGTGTTCCATGAAAACTCGATGTTAGGTTTTGCAAAAGCCCTGTCCTGAAGCATCTTTGATGCACGAAGTTCATCCCTTCGATGCACAACACATACTGAAGCAGCGAGATCTGAAAGTATCAGGGCATCTTCTATTGCAGATTCCCCACCACCAACAACGATCACATTTCGACCTTTAAAGAATGGACCGTCACAGGTAGCACAATATGACACACCTTTTCCACGGAACTCTTCCTCTCCCGGAACTCCGAGCTTCTTTGGATTTGCACCGGTAGCAATTATCAGGGTGAAAGTTTCCAGATCCCCCACATCCGTGCTTATGATCTTAAGATCACTTTCAGACCTTACTCCCAGAACATCCCTGCTCTCCACCACAACACCGGCTGCTTTCGCATGCTCAGAGAACTTTTCCATCAGATCAATTCCATTGATAGAAATAAAGCCCGGATAATTCTCAACTTCACCGGTGGTTGATATCTGCCCGATAACAAATCCTTTCTCAAGGACCAGTGTGTTCAACCCATAACGTACCGCGTATATAGCGGCAGAAAGGCCGGCAGGCCCTCCCCCTATAATGATCAGATCATATACCACTTTGAACGACCCCCATCAGGATAATTTATGAAGTGCATCTCCCTTTTTAGGAACACCAACAAAAGCTACCTGACCATCGATAATGGTTGTAGGAACAGCCATTATGGAATACTGCTCAGAGAGAGCATCGCCTTCCGGAGTATCAATATCAACTTCCTCATACTCAAAGTCATGTTCTGATCGAAGATCATTCCATAACTTTTTAGCAGCAGGACACACGTGACACCATGAAGCATGAACAAGAGTAACTTTTACCATTAAACTATCTCCCCTGATTATTCAAGTAACAAAATAGGATATGTAACTCATCTATTAAAAATACACACCAAAAAAGAAAATGAAAAGGGCCAAATCCATTTAATGTTACTGAACATTGAGCCATACCGGATCGAGCTGCCCGGAATATCTGGTTCCGGCATACTCAAACACGACCATTGGATCTTCTATGGCAACCCATCCCGGTACAGCCGGAGTAACATCCCATGTTTTCTTCACAGCCTCACCCGGATCAATTTTCCCAAAAGACAATACGGGCTTCTTCACTTTAACAATCCCCGGGAAATTACCGATGATCGTAAGATTGTCATATGGCTGCTGAGAGAAGTTCTTGACCCAGACATCCACCGGAGCTTTCGACCCTGCAGCATACATCTGGACTGGCACGAACCTGATGAATTGTACAAGAGTTTCTTTTTCCACAGGCACCGCATTGGATATATCAATCACCTGAGCACCGGAACCCCCACCGGATTTCTCCTTTTTGTTAAGATATAGACCCAATACCAGTATAGAAACCGTTACTCCCGAGATTATCGGAAGGTTGTTTATGATGGGATCAAGCGGTGTCGAGGCAGCTTCTACACCCTCAAGTGCTTCGGAAGTAGGGATAGGTCCATCAAGATCCACTTTTGTGATAAGCCAAATTCCGCCAACTTTCTGGAGCCTGAAATAGATCAGTTTTTCATTCGTACCGGTAGCCGTGTTCTTTTCAAAACGAGTGATAGTGCACACAGCAGTAGCATAACTTACATCCCTATCAACAACAATGTCTTTCACTTCAAATTGCTCTATAGAACCGACCAGAATACCCCTGTTCTTGAACTTGATCTCCAGCGTAGCAGGTACAAGGAAGTCCTTACCTTCATAATAGGAAAAAGCAGTGTTAATATCACCTTCATTAAAAGAGGTAAGGAAAGAAGATACGGTTTCGTTCACCGCTTCCTCGCCACCTGAACCCAGACAACCGCTACCCGCTACAAGCAGCACAAGTGCACATATAACTGCACATAACAACTTTTTTACCAACACTACCACCATATGAAAATGACCCCTCGCATAAGCTATGCACTTTTTGCTGTGCAAAGGCTTTGTACAATATAATAAGGGATTTTAAGCTTACTAACTTGAGATTAATATAAAGAAACCAGTATAAATTTATAACTGCAAAAATCTGTTTTTGAAAATAAAGTCATCAAAAAGTAAAAAGAATAAGGTGAATTAGTTCACCTTATGGATAAAGTCCGATGTTTGTGTCTACACCGAAGGATGGTGCAGTAAATGTAGCAGTGGTTGATGAACCTGCTTCAGGTGTCAGCAGTATGCTGAGTTCTGATCTTGGTTCGATTGTGAGACCGGAGTCTTCAAGATCTGATACAGTTACATCGCCAACAACAGTGTTAGTAGCTGCACCACTTGCTGCAGTGGATATGTAGATTGTAACAAGATCTCCCTGGTTCATAATTGGATTAGCCTGTGAGAATGACTCGTCTTCGTCCCTAATCTTCTCGACGGTGAAGAAGTACTTGCTATTGTCACCACCGGTTTCAGTAGTGCTTTCAGAGAGCAAGTTAATCAGATTAAGGGTAGCATTAGTCTCAGAGAAACTGTCCATTGTAGCACCATATGTCTTGTCATTTCCTGCATAGACAAGATCATTTGTATTGGTACCATCAGTTATAGTGATGACAACCTGATTAAGATCGATGTCGGAACTACCAATGTTAAGTGCCACTTTGACCTTAAGGAGGTCAACAGTGTCAGAGAGATTGCCACCAGCATCAGCTGATCTTACACCTTCAATACTCTTGACCATCATGTTGGATGATACTTCCTGAGCAGCCTGCTGGCCGGTTGATGATGCTCTTTCCTGAAGGACTCCAGAAGTCTGGATCAATACTGCGGCAGCTACAGCGGCTACCAATACCATTGCGATGAAGATAATAAGTGTGCCGATACCTACCTGTGCACGCTCATCGCTTTTCATCAGATGTTTGTTTGCTTTCATATATTTATCTCCTCATAGAGTTAATTCAATAATCGAGATTTTACCCATCATGCATTTTTCATACAAGTTCAAAGTCGGGACAGTGAACGTGGCGATCATCCATAATCTTGTTAAATCATGAACAAACAATGCTATATAGCATTTAACTATATAATTATCATAATGATTATGAGATATTTGATATAAATACTCTCCGGTTTGAAAATTCAAACAAAGAACAGATACAAATCCGACATAATTAAAAAATATATATCAGAAAGTTATTATTTATTTAAAAAGGGGATAAGATGAGTGCAGGGCTGCTTTTAAATACTACGATATGTTTCGCCATCACAATTATATCAATAACGTTCACAGTAGTTATCCTGAAGACCAAAACCTTATGGAACAATAACACAAAACCAACACTTGAAGCACTTATGATACTCTGGGCACTTATCTCATCCACATATTTGTTCACAGCATTTCGCATGGTAGCTGCTTATTCCGGGAATACAGAACTTGATATGGCGATCTATTATGCAACAGCGGTTCCTTTCGCTTTCACATCGGTACCCCTGGTATATACATTGATATATATACTTACAGGAAATAAAAAGACAAGCACACTTACTGGATCGATCTTCGCAACATTCGGATTAACATATCTTGCATTCCTTTTCGACAAGGGAATCATGCAACCACAGGTTTCATACTGGTCATCCCTCATAACAATAAATAGCAATATTGCTATTGAGATCTATCTTGCAGGGCTTTTCATATTGCCAACTGCAATGATATTGGGAATAATGGGATTGATGATTCTAAGGAGAGTCCAAAAAAAACATCTTTACCACACAACACTGCTGCTTGTAGCAATATCCTTTGTCATAGACTTCATGCTCATAGATATGATAACCAACATCGATGTACTGCAACTGGTTGCAAGAATATTCATCCTGATCGGAACAGTGCTTGCATATCTGGCATATTTCCCGCCAATGACGCTGCAGGAGAGACTCGGGATCGAAGAAAAGAAGTATAAACCATACAATGAAGCAGAAGAAAACGATCTCGAGGTAAATACAAATGCCTGAAGCGATCGATATCAATCATGAGAAAGAGGTTGCAGAATTCTACCAGTCCCTTGGGATCAATCAGGGACCAGGAGATATCCAATATCGTATCATACTGCTTGTGCTCAAGAAGAATGAAGGGAAGATCACGGAGTTCTCTCAGATCAGGGAGTACACGGACCAGATCGCAGATCGTGGAAGCATAGGAAGCAAGATGAAAAATGTTTTCCAGCTTGAAGGTCTTGCCGAAAAAGTACAGAGAGGAGGATACGTCATAACAGATAAGGGGCTGATAGCTGCTAATTTCCTCAAGGATACTTCAGCATTCTACAAAAAGACAAAGAAGATCAGGAAAATTCTTGACCGCTTGCCTTGATCCGCAAACTATATATGCACATAAACTTATGTACATAATTGAACATTGTTGTACATAAGTGGTTATTATGCATTCAATAATACATGATATTATCAATTCAACTGAAACTCGGGTCAGAGAACTTCATAATACTGAAAGCGATGAAGTCCTTCCATTTATTTCTGCCCACGATACAGCCAGGAATACACAGAACATCATAAATTCAATATTATCAAAAAAGCAGGAAGGAAAAGCCCCAATCATTTCCGAGGTAAAGCCGGCATCGCCCTCAATGAAGATAAGGAAAATCGATCCTGCAGAAGCAAAAAGAATTGCCATGGAAATGGAAAGAGCAGGGGCAGCTGCCATCTCCGTTCTGACGGAGCCCGAATTCTTTGAAGGGTCCATAGAGAACCTTAGATCAGTCAGGGAGAACGTAGCCTTACCCGTCCTCAGGAAGGACTTCATAATCGATAAGGCACAGTTCGACGAAGTCAAAAGTGACCTGATCTTGCTCATCGCAGGCATCCTGAACGATAAGCTTGAAGAGTTCATCCAGTCTGCCCGTTCAAAAGGTTTCGAACCCCTGGTAGAGGTACACAACAAAGAGGAATTACTCAATGCTCTTGAGACATCTGCGAAGATCATTGGTATCAACAACAGGGACCTCACAACAATGAAGACTGATATTTCAACGACAGAAGAACTCATACCACTTATAAAAGAACATGACAGCAGAACCAATACTGAACACCTTATTATAAGCGAGAGCGGCGTACATACTACAGATGACGTTAGAAGGATGATCTCTTCTGGTGCCGATGCTATACTCATCGGAACATCAATTGTGAAAAATAGCGACATATACAATAAGACAAAGGAGCTCGTTGATGCTCTTGAAACATGTACAAATGACAATGAGGAGGAAATGATATGAGTGGACCAAAGTATGGCAAGTACGGAGGACAATTTGTCCCGGAGATACTTATGCCGGCCCTTGAGGAACTCGAGGAAGGATATGAAAAATACAGGAACGACCCCGAATTCCTTAAGGAACTGAACTACTATCTCAAAGACTTTGCCGGACGTGAAACCCCACTTTATTATGCAAAGAACATGAGCAAAAAGTACGGGGTCAAGATCTACCTGAAAAGAGAGGATCTTGTCCATGGCGGTGCACACAAGCTGAACAACACCATCGGCCAGGCACTTCTTGCAAAATATATGGGAAAAACAAGACTTGTAGCTGAGACCGGCGCAGGACAGCATGGAACTGCAACTGCCATGGCCGGCACCAACATGGGATTCCAGACCCACGTATATATGGGAGCAAAGGATACCGTAAGGCAGCGAATGAACGTTTACCGCATGGAACTTATGGGAGCTACTGTCCACCCGGTAGAATCCGGCTCAAAGACGCTCAAGGATGCAATTAACGAGGCATTAAGGGACTGGGTCTCAAATGTTGAGAACACGCATTATCTCATAGGTTCTGTAGTTGGACCACACCCATATCCGATGATGGTAAGGGATTTCCAGAGCGTGATCGGAAATGAGGTCAAACAGCAGATAATGGAAAAAGAAGGACGATACCCGGATTCAATAGTAGCCTGTACAGGCGGAGGCAGCAATGCAATGGGAATATTCCACCCGTTCGTTGAAGAGAAAGACGTGAAGCTCGTTGCTGTGGAAGCCGGAGGTAGCGGCATGAAATGCACGGAAAAAGCTGCACTTCACTCTGCATCCCTTTCTGTGGGAGAGGACGGTGTGCTTCAGGGAGCTCGAACCAGGATCCTTCAGGACAGATACGGACAGATCCTGGAATCAAGTTCTGTCTCTGCCGGACTGGACTACTCAGGAGTGGGGCCGGAGCTGGCATACCTTGCAGACATTGGCAGGATCACACCTCGTGTTGCAAATGATGATATGGCACTCAAGGCATTCCATGAGCTCAGCCTTATGGAAGGAATCATCCCTGCGCTGGAGTCCTCACATGCAGTGGCACATGTCATGGAAGCTGCAGGATCAGGAGAGCTCGGCGAGCTTGTGGTGATCAACCTTTCAGGAAGAGGCGACAAGGACCTTGAAGCTGTTCGAAAGATCGACCTGGGTGAGTAATATGAAACTATCTACCAAATTCAATGAACTTAAAGCAAAAAATGAAGCTGCATTGTTGTCATACGTTTGTGCAGGCGATCCGGATATCGGATCAACTCCCGGGATCGTGGATGCACTGATAAAAGGCGGTGCAGATATCATCGAACTGGGATTGCCATTCTCAGACCCGGTTGCGGACGGACCTACCATACAGGAAGCATCCGAGAGAGCACTGAAAGCCGGAATGAACCCTGACAGGTATTTTGAACTTGTTGCATCCCTGAATGTGGATGTACCTCTTGTCTGCATGACATACTACAACCTGGTATTCCAGCGTGGCCTTGAGAAGTTCGTAGAGGATTGTGTTAGCTCAGGCATTAGCGGACTTATAATACCGGATCTGCCTGCAGAGGAAAGTGAAGATCTTGCGAAAGCCTGTGCAAATAAGGATGTTGACCTGATATTCCTGATATCACCGGTAACAACAGATCAAAGGATAAAGATGATACTGGAGAAATGTTCCGGGTTTGTCTACATCGTATCAAGACTTGGAGTCACAGGGGCACGTTCAGATGTAACAGATGCGACCGCACAGATACTTTCAAGGGTGAAGACCGATGTACCAAAGGCAGTCGGATTTGGGATTTCCAACGGAGAACAGGCTTTAAAAGTGGTTTCAGCAGGAGCTGATGGAGTAATTGTAGGATCCGCTTTCGTGGATATAATAGCATCCGGGGAAAATGTCAACCAACGTCTTGAAGAGCTTGCAAAGGACATTAAGAACGGATGCAGAAATGACTGATAGCACCTGATATGATCTGAATGCAACAATAGAAGTAATTCAAAAAATAATAGAGAAGGTCTTTGGGAGATCATATCCCAAAGACCTTTTTTGTTATGAACCTGTTTTTGTTTTGTTCTTTCGATACAAATTCCATATAATGGATCGTTTTCGGGAGCTTTCGTGAGAAAATCCCGATCATTCGAACAACTGATCCACGAACCACTGCGGATCGAACTTTTGAAGATCGTCATACCCCTGACCCATTCCGAGGAAGAGGATAGGTTTGCCGGTGATATATGCAATTGAGATCGCAGCACCACCTTTTGAATCTGCATCTGTTTTGGTCAGAATGGACCCATCGATAGGGACAGCGCTGTTGAACTGTTCTGCACGTTCCACAGCATCATTGCCTGCAACCGCTTCATCAACAAATATGATAAGATCAGGTGAACTTACACGACAGACCTTCTCAAGCTGGGCCATGAGATTGACATTAGTATGCATCCTTCCTGCTGTATCAGAAAGAACTACATCCACACGGTTGGCCTTTGCATGCTGTACAGCATCATAGACGACTGCTGCGGGATCTCCACCTTCCTGATGTTTGATAAGCTTGACACCAATCCTTTCCGCATGGATGGCTATCTGATCGATCGCTCCGGCCCTGAAAGTATCACCTGCCGCAATAACAACAGAATATTTCATGTCTTTGAGTCTTTTTGCCATCTTTGAAATGGTGGTAGTCTTACCCGTACCGTTGATCCCGATGAAAACGATATGTACCGGCTTGTCAGCGTTCTTAATGTATTCATCAAGATCAAAGACATTGGCTGCCATCACATTGTAGATAGCGTTCCTGAGAGCCTGCTCCACCAGCTGACCGGTATTGCTTCCTATCTTTTTACGGCTACCCACAAGCTCCTCTTTGACGGCTTCAACGATCGCTTCAGCCACAGATATGGCAATATCGCTTTCAAGCAACGCCATTTCCAGTTCCCAGAGAGCATCGCTGATATCGTCTTCATCAAGGATGACCTCCCTTTCAAAGACGAGCGCTTTTGCCTTTTGGGCAAACCCTATCTTTTGCTTGAAGGAGGGTTTCTCCGGGACCCGGGATTCTGTAGCGACTGATTCATTTTCAGAAGCTTTGGGCCCTTCCCTCGCCGTTTCGGAAGGTGTTTCTTTGACAACTTCAGTGACCGGTTCTTCTGCAGGTCCTTCTATGGATGCTTCAATAGGTTCCTCTAAAGTCTCTACTATCGGCTCTTCAAGATCAACTGCTTTTTCGTCGATGGTCTTACCGATCGATTGCTTGAAACTATTGAGTTTATCCTTGAGTTTATTGAACACGCAAACTCATCCCTAAAAATAATAAAAAGTAAAAAGAGTATCAGAACTTCATGAACAGGTTCACTGAGGACCTCTGCTTCCAATCATAGACTCTATGGACTGGAGACGCTGTCCTATCTGAGAGAGTGATCCATTCAGGCGTTCAACGACCTTGCCAAGCTCTTCTTTGCGCCTGTTAAGGAGTTCCTTTGCTTCAGCCGGGGATTTCTCTGCACTGACCCCTGCACCAAGACCAACAACGATCTTTTCGACATTAGAAACATTTGCATGTATAAATGTCCCGCCCCCCAGTGGAAGCATTGTATTGATGCTGCCTGAAACTGCGTCAAGTTCATCAATAGTTGCTATGGCACGTGTGCAATCCTCGAGAGATAGCTGAACCATTCCCATCTGCTGGCGGATGGATTCTGCCTGCTGATGGAGCTCACGGTGCTGAACTGCGAGATTTCTCACATCCTGCTCACTTATTTCTGACATGTGCCTCACGCCTCTGCGACACTCTCGATCTTGATCAATGACCTGTTGAGACCATGTTTACTGCCGAAGATAGAGTACGTCTTTTCGCGGGCGTTCTTCTCGTTCTGGCTCTCAATGGTCTTTGTGAACTTTTCCCAAGAAAGACCTGCTTTGAATGTGCCTTTGACAACATAATTCTGCATACGGAATCACCTGTTTTATAATATTTATTTAAGACAATAATATGATCAATCTAAGAACAGGGCATCCTCGATCCTGCCCAGTTCATGGCCAGTCGTATTGGAGCCTGCTACATAACCCTTTGAGTTGGCCAGTAATCCTGAACCTACTGCCTGTGAACCATAATTTGTGGTTCCCACATCTACCGGAAGGTCGAACACTTCTTCAAGATGGGCAAGTTCTTCCTGTGTCACCATAGGGTGAACCAGAAGACCTTTGTTAGTAGCTACTCCGGACATTCCGACAGTGCCGAGACCGGCGATCGTGCCTCTGTGAACATCAACACCAAGAACCCTTGATATGATCTCCATTGACCTGTCACTGACCTCCGGATGCACGAGTGCAGCCGTATCATTTGCCAGGATCACGTTTCCAGTGGCTGTGAGCCTGTCTGGAAGCACTTCCACAGGGACGTCAACATCTTTAAGATCGTTGACACTGGCATCCCTGGATAGTAAAAAACCATTAGAGTTGCCCCTGGAAAGAGAACCTACAACAGTACTACCATTGATCAATGTAGAGACCACCTTTACATCAAGTAGCTCTGCAAGCAGATCAACAACCTTCTTAGTTGTACCGATAGGAACAACTGCCACATCTTCAGTGCATGTGGCAAAAACCCCTAATACGGGATTGTCATAAATGTTCACTGTTCTGATCATTATTGTCCTTACGCTTTTGTTGAATAATATCCATCAATAGAAAGAAGTATCAGGCAAGTTCTGCCTGAACTTCACCATCGTCGAACTTAGCTGCACGAATGCGTATTGAGGATGGTGGCTTCTGAGAACCTCTTTCCCAAACCTTCTGGTTGATGGAAGCATCGATCTTGATCTGTGAAGGCTCTGCCTTCATGTGTCTTATCAGGAATTTCCTGACAAGTGAAACTGCCCTGTTGGAACGTTTCCACCTTGGTGCAAGCTTTGCCTCACGAAGTGGAATAGTGTATATCTGTTCCTTTACCGCGTCTTCTGCCATTGTCATCACCTTACTTTACATCTAAACTATTTCTTCTCCAGTGTCTTCTCTTAGGGTGGCTAACAACTTGTCTGTTAGTCTTTATGATAACCCAGGTTGGAACACGCTGGTTCTGGTTATGCGCCTTTGCCAACCTAATTTTCTGTCCTTTTGTATTGTGGCTCACTTATCTCACCTGTGATTTGATTAATTGTAACGCCAATCTAAAAGATTTGCGTCTATAAATCGATTATCCTATAAATTATTAATCTATATACGACCAATTCCTGCCTTCAAACACTGATACACAATGAATTGCCTGATCCGGGTTCATCAGATACGCCCGACAACCCTCGACTGAACATGTTCCGGAAAGATCTCAAGTACTTTTTCATCACCATGTTGCTGCCTTATCAGTTCACGAAGCTCGGTCTCATAGTCCGCTTTTGCAATGCTGTCACTTTGACCTTCCTCGATGATCAAATACCGGCTCACCAGCATATTCACAGCACTTCTGCCATACCCCTGAAGAGGGCAGACATACTTTACACCAAACCGATCCTCTATGCTCCGAACCTCTGCATCAGTAAGCCTTGGAACACGATCATCACGCCTGATACCATCTGCAATCAAAGAGACGTCCTCTTCTTTTGCAAGGGTCTCGACCACAGTCCGGTGTATGTAATTGATAGCATTTCTTGGATATCCATCTTCTATGATGATATCCAGAGCCGATTCCAATATACCTTTATCAAGTTCCAGTACCCTGTGGGAATAACCCAGCTCATCTGCAGCAACCTTTGCAATTTCACCAACCGGAAGGACCGAGAAACTGCAGGTCACAAGTTCGACATCAAAGAAAGGGTCAAGCAGTATTGCAGACAATGAACTGTCTTTTCCTCCACTGAACAGTACCTGAGCTTTCATGTTCACATACGTGTGATGGTAGGTTCACGTTTTTTAGGCTGCATCTGTGAAAGAAGCAATTTGAGCCTTTCATCATCTATCCGGGACTGCAGGCGACCACTCTGGGCTAGCATCACAAGCTGGGATTCAAGCTGTTCAGCCAGTTCCTTACGTGATAATTTCAGGCGAGTAAGCCTCTCACGTGCCTCAGGGGTCATGATCTGACGAAGGATCGCCTGTACCTGTGCTTCCCTCTCAGCCTGTGCCTGTTCCTGCTGAAATGCAACCTGGGCATCATTATCCATCTGAGATGCAGCAGCTTGCTGTTGTTGCATTTCAGCAAGTCTCTTCCTACGAATAGCTTCAAGATCGTCCACCATTACTTCATCACTTCCTTTCCGATTTTGATCATAAATGGCCCCGCGGAACCATTACAAGGCAAATGTTATGTATCTGAGCAGGGAGATCGACTCCCTTAAAACTCAATTAGTACTTTGCAAGTTCTGGAATGGTCTCGACAAGCTCGTTCTTGACCTCAACTGCTGTGTTGTCAAGAAGTGACTGGCCTGCAGGGGCAATTACCCTTCCGCTCTTCAATGCGCGTACAAAGCCTGCTTTTTCGAGCTGCTGGACTACTTCCCTTGCAATGGATCCGCTTCCCTTTACCTTCTTGGATGGGTTTGCTCCCCTGTCCTTCTTACCACCGTAGACGGACCTGAGCCTCTGGACACCAATTGGACCATCCATGTAGATTGTCCTCATGATAGCGGCACAGCGGGTGTACCACCATTCGCTATCAATAGGTGGCATTTCCTTGTGAACACCTGTTTTAACGTGAGCTGCCCATTCTGGAGCATTGATCTGATCGTTCTCTTTTAACTTCTCTGCCAACTTTGCAATAATATCTGCAGCAGGAACATCGTATGCTGTAGTCATTTTATCCTCCTTGGAATGAAATGTATTGATTGGATTTTTGTTTGTATTTGATTTAGTCGATAAACTTGCCGCCAGCAAGTATAATTATCTACCATAATTTGTGCATGGAAATAGGGTTGTAATTTATCGGTTAGTATATACGTGTTTCGGCAGTCCCGTATATCCAACCCTACTCATACAATATAATGTGTGATCAACAGGACATTATTTCCTGAAAGTCTGCTCCCTGCCAGGCCCTACGGATACATAGTCAATAGGTACACCCATCAATTCTTCGAGCCTTTCTACATAATTGCGGGCAAGTTCAGGAACATCTGCATAGCTCTTGACATCAGTAAGATCATCAGACCAACCCTGCATGTCTTCATAGATAGGCTTGCATCTTGCAAGATCGGAAGTATCGATCGGCGGATACTCAAGTCGTTCCCCGTCAAGATCATAGGCCACACAGATCCTGATCGTTTCAAGACCTGTCAGTACATCAAGTTTTGTCAATGCGACACTTGTATAGCCATTAAGGAAAATCGCCTTCTTCAAAAGTGGGAGATCGAACCAGCCACATCTTCTGGACCTGCCTGTAGTGGTACCGAACTCATGGCCCACATCATGAAGATGCGTTCCTGCCTCATCATCAAGCTCTGTTGGAAGAGGACCTTCCCCTACCCTGGTAATATAAGCTTTGACAATACCCAGAACCTCATCCACCTTCGTAGGACCAACACCAAGATTTGCACATGCTGAACCTGCGATAGTGCTCGAGGATGTAACAAATTTCTGAGTGCCGTGAATAACATCAAGATGTGTACCCTGTGCACCCTCAGCCATCACATTCTTTCCATCCTCAATGGCTTTGTTGATCTCATAGGATACATCAGTAATATAAGGTGCCAGCCTCTGACCAAGTTTGAGGTACTTATCAATAAGTTCCTTATCGGTCACAATAGAAGGATCTCCGCCAAGCTCCATTATAGCTGCCTCTTTGGAAGATGTTAGCGATGAAAGCCTGCTCATAAGTCTCTCGGAATCTACCAGATCGCCCATGCGGATCTCATCCCTTGCGATCTTGTCCATATACGCAAAAGCAATACCTCTCTTGGTAGTACCGATCTTCTCCTCACGGGATGATTCACGAAGACCATCCATCTCAATATGGTATGGCATAATGATACTGGTCTTAGCATCGATCCCAAGCTTATCGGAGTGGACTTCCACACCACCTTCTGCAAGCATATCGATCTCCTCTGCCAGAACCACAGGGTTCAGTACAGTACCAGGACCGATCAGGACCCTTGAATCGAGCAAGAACCCGGAAGGTATCAAATGGAGCTTATAGACATCTTCACCAACTGTTACCGTATGGCCGGCGTTGTCGCCACCCTGAAACCTGACGACAAGATCGTAGTCTTTTGAAAGCAGATCCACGATCTTTCCTTTTCCTTCATCACCAAACTGTGACCCTGTCAGAATAGTAAACATAGAGGGTGGAATTGCAGTTTATACATATAAAGGATTTGGCAAAATCCAATAGATTATAAAAGAACAGAAAATGGAAAACATTAATAATCGTTACCATCCAGCATCAATCAGAAAGTAGTTTAGTTAATTGTAATAGCAAACTAAACTTTGAACCGGAATGTAAAAGTGCTACCTTTTTATAGTTCAGAAATGATAGATAATAAAGGAGATCATTCCCGGGGAGTTATGAGGGGAATCATTGGGGAGATAATATTTTGAACATACACAGTTCTGCAAAGATATATGGATCCAGTACTGTCGGAACCAATTCAGTGTTGCTTGAGGACGTGAAGATCGGATATCCAGAAAACGGGATACTAACCGGAATACTTGAAAGTGGGAAAGAAATAGAAGAAGCTGATTTCCAGGGATGCGAGATCGGACCCGGAGCTTTCATAAGACCGAATTCTACTGTTTTCAGTAATGTCAAAATAGGCAGCAATTTCAGGACAGGACACAACTGCATGATACGCGAGAACACCACCATCGGAGATAATGTCCTGATAGGAACCAATGTGATCATCGATGGGAATGTAACCATTGGAAACAATGTCAGCATTCAGGGCAATGTCTACATCCCAACTCACGTGACGATCGAAGACAATGTCTTCATCGGACCGTGTGCAGTACTTGCAAACGACAAATATCCGATACGCAAAGAGTACAGACCTGAAGGACCCGTTATTCGAAGAGGAGCATCCATCGGTGCAAATGCCACCATACTTCCGGGAGTTGAGATAGGGGAAGGCGCTTTCGTGGCAGGAGGTGCACTGGTTACAAAAGATGTCCCGCCATGGAAACTTGCAGTGGGTTGTCCCGCAAAGATACACGAACTGCCAGAGGAAATGCATTCACTTAACAGGATCTGATAGATCAATTACTAAAGAAGTAATAGCACAGGAGCAAGACAATGATCCCGATAGCAAAGCCTGACATTGGAAATGAAGAGATAGATGCAGTATCGGAAGTGCTCGCATCAGGAATCATAGCAGAAGGTGAAAGGGTTGGAGAATTCGAATCTGCTTTCGCTGATTATATTGGTGCAGAACATGCGATCGCTGTGAACTCCGGCACAGCCGCCCTCCATACAGCATTGCTGGCACATGGAATCGGAAAAGGCGATGAAGTCATCACAACATCATTCAGCTTTATAGCAACTGCTAACAGCATTGCTTACACAGGTGCAAAACCAGTGTTCGTTGATATAGAAGCTGAGACATTTAACATTGATGTCGATCTGATAGAAAACAGCATAACCAGAGATACAAAGGCATTGATGCCGGTGCATCTCTACGGCCACCCTGCCGAAATGAAGGCAATAAATGAAATTGCAGATGACCATGACCTCGTAATTATTGAAGATGCATGCCAGGCCCATGGGGCAACTTACAATGGTCAGAAAGTGGGATCTTTCGGAACCGGAGCATTCAGTTTTTACCCTACAAAGAACATGACCACCAGCGAGGGCGGGATCATTACCACCAATGACAGTGAGATCGCAAGAAAAGCAAGGATGATACGTGCACACGGATCACAGGAACGCTACCTCCATGAAATGATAGGATATAATTTCAGGATGACAGATATTGCAGCTGCGATCGGGCTGGTTCAGCTTAAAAAGCTCGAGGGATACAACAATGCACGTAAGAGGAATGCATCAAAGCTATCTGAAAGACTCAAAGACATACCCGGGGTCACAGTCCCGGTGATAAGGAAAGGGTGTGATCACGTGTTCCACCAATATACCATAAGGGTCAAAAACCGCGATGAGGTAGTTGCCTGTTTAAAACAAAGCGGAATTGGGACCGGTGTGTATTACCCGATACCGATACATATGCAGCCAACATATATCGAAGCAAGGTACAACTGTGATCTGCCGGTCTGCGAAAAAGCTGCTAAGGAAGTAATCTCATTACCTGTACACCCCGGTGTTTCAGAGCAGGATATTGAGCAAATAATTGAAAATGTAATTGCGGGAGTAAAATAAAATGTTGCGCGTAGGAGTAATCGGTATCGGTGCAATGGGGCAGCACCATGTCAGGATCTACAGTGAAATGGAAGGAGTTGACCTTGTAGGGATCTCTGATGTTGACAGGTACAGGGTCGAAGAAATGGCCGAGAAATATGGTGTAAAGGCCTTTACCGACCACAAAGAGCTTTTAAAAGAGAATCTCGATGCAGTAAGTATTGTTGTTCCGACAACACTCCATAAAGATGTGACATTGGATGCTATAGATGCAGATACCAATGTACTTGTGGAAAAACCGATTGCTGATACTCTTGAAAATGCGGACATGATGATAGAAGCTGCCGATAAGGCCGGTGTTATCCTTATGGTCGGGCAGATAGAGAGGTTCAATCCTGCAACAACAAAGATGAAAGAAATAATAGATAGCGGACTTCTTGGGAAGATCGTATCTATTTCAACAAAAAGGGTTGGCCCTTACAATCCAAGGATAAGGGATGTGGGGATCATCCTCGATCTCGGAGTTCACGATATCGATGCCATAGCATACCTCTACGGCAGTGATGCATCAGAGGTCTATACTATTGCAGGAAAGGACATTCACTCCAAAGAAGATCATGCATCCATGATGCTCAGATTTGGTGAAGAGCAGGCAGGTGTTGTAAATATTAACTGGCTGACTCCGCACAAAGTGAGAAAAATGGAGGTCATCGGAGTGGAAGGTGTTGGCTATCTGGACTATGTAGACCAGACTGTAACGATCCACGATGAAAAATGGATAAGAGATGCAAAAGTCGAGAAAGCTGAACCACTTCAAAAAGAGCTTGAGCACTTCATCACCTGTATCAGGGAAGGAAAGACACCACTGGAATCAGGTGTTGATGGAAAGCATGCATTGAAAGTTGCACTCGCAGCTATAGAATCTTACAACACTGACAGTATTATCAAGATAGACTGACCTGTTTCCGGATCATTCTCATCATTTCCTCCTATTTTTGATTGTTATCGCATATTTCCTGTTGATAGAACTCCTTTCCTCGAAGTGGACAAAGGGAATACTCGTAAAATACTCAAAAAAGAAACATCATCTGAAATAAAATATGACAGAGATCAGATATCTCTGCCACGCTTTACAGCCAGGAATAGGAAAGCAATAAAAAGCAACATAACCATATTCTGGCCAAGGTTTTGATCTTCACCACCATCAATGTCCGATCCATCTGAAAGGATACCATCAACACCCTGTGCTGAGTCTCCCGAAGATCCATCTTCTGATGTGACCACAGTTATTGCAAATGGTGAAAAACCCGGAGTAGATGATTCAAAGTAAACATACCCGTCTTCCTCGCCTGTAACCATGGTTTGAAGAACTTCCCATTTTCCGTCAGAATGCCTGTTCAGTCTGATCGCAGATGAATTTACATCATTTGACCTCATCCATGAGCTATCTACCCTGAATCCAATGGTCATGGCCTCAATGTTCGCAGGTGTTGCAAAGCCGTATTTGCCTACCCATATATTCATGTTCCTGTAAACAAGACCATCGGGATCTTCTGCAACAAGAGCAGATCTGTCCTTTAAGACCTCAATCGTGGTTTTTACTGAACCGGAACTTTTGAGTGGTGTAAAATTAACGTTCACAACCGGATTATCTGGCTGACTGAAAGTATAAGAAAGGTTCATACCCTTGGCGACTGTTCTCTCAGACACATACCGTGACTCAATATTCTTAAATAGCTCACCTGAATCGCCGGCACCGCCACCACCTGAGCCCGTACCTCCGGAATTCACACCGGAAGAAGCTGTATCGGATATTGTCACAAAGGCACCATTAACAGATATCGGAACTGCCGAACCGCTTGAATTACTTATTATGACATTTTCAAGATCAATATCCGTAATGCCCGTTCCGACACCCTCAAAAACGATAGTCGCAAGTATGCCGGGGCTCGTAACTTCTTCTTTCCCAAGAATCACACCATGTGAATATATGACACTACCTGCCGCATTATCAATAGTACCTTCACTGAAAAATGTAGTTGCAGTACTGCTAAAAAGATCACCTTCGGATATGCTCTTTACATTGATCACAGAGCCATCAAAATGAAGGTCGAACTGCA
The DNA here is from genome assembly GCF_052057775.1 of Methanococcoides mangrovi. GTDB lineage: Archaea > Halobacteriota > Methanosarcinia > Methanosarcinales > Methanosarcinaceae > Methanococcoides. Next base: position 2,365,040 of record NZ_CP195121.1, read on the forward strand.
TCCCCGAGATAGACACATCTGGTTCTACATACACATAGACAACAAATTCAGACCCCCTATCCACAGATTGCTGATCCGGGGACATGATCACCAAAGTCTCTGCAGAGACCGGGTTTATCAAAACAGATAATGACAGGAGCAACAAGAGCAATGCAAGAACAGGCCGTAACAGCATGTTATAAGGAGGGGCTGAAAAACTATTCGATAGACTATTCAAAATTAAAGACATGACTTTCATATTGATCACCACTACTATCAAAAATTAGCTATATAATTGTAATAAATCTTTTGAATGGAACCACTAGAAGAGAACTTTGAGTAGAGTGGGGGAATATGTTGGTGGTACAATAGTATTTGTTTGTGTTCAGGAATGGCCTCAGCGTTCTCTTCTAAAGGCAAATTAGAGTACAACTACTTAATAGATAAACATTTCGATAAATAGACGAGTATTGAAAAATAAAATTGGCTTTCTCGGAAAATAACTCTGCTGTTGTGAAAAAGGATGAATGTTATGAAATTAAAAAGATATTATCCCTCCATATTTAAATTAATTTCACAGACCCTTTTGAGGAACAAATTGCTTGCATATGGAATCAGACATAACCTTCCTGCCAGCTTTCCCTTTTTTCCTGCATGTCCCTGCAGAGAAATAGCGACAGGAACTGCAGCAATAGATTCGCTTTTCCAGTTTGTCCCTGACAACCTTTTCATGAAGGTCGGTCTCTCCCAGCCCACGATGATACTTGTAATCGTTCCAGTCAGCATAATATATCTGGCTTACAAGTGTCGAGACAGCAGGAGGATACCAGTGGTCATAAACCTCTCCGACCGCCGGAGAGGCAGAGGTCATTTTGGGACCAGATCCCATTGCGGCACTGCTTAAAAGGTCTTCGATCTCTTCTTTCAATTCCAGTAACATCTCATCACCGGGTTTTATTCCCAGTGCCCTGTTTACGTAGGTCTTTGCACCTTCAAGATTACCAAGGTTCTTCAGGCAAATTGAGATATTATAATATACAGGATAGGGTTTTGCCACTACACCTATGCTCAGGATCTTCTCATAAAGGTTCACAGCGTCCCTGAACTTGCGTTGCTGCTGTAAAAGAAGAGCCAGGTTATTCAATGCATGTACATTCTTGGGCTGCAACTGAAGAGCCATCCTGAAATAATGCTCTTTCTTGCTAACATCCTTTTCAGCCCTGCCGGAGGCAATATACCTCTCAACGACCTTCTTTACATCATCCTTTGCCATATAATATCCTCAGATGCCTCTTTTTCTCTGAACATACCAGCCCACAAGAGGTGGAACCCAGCATAGGTTTGCCACAATGGTCTCAAGGGCAGTAAATGTTTGGGTGGTTGGGCTAAAACCATATAACCGTAAGAGCAAAAGTCCCACAGGTACGATCACAATTATTGCAAGACTTGCGAGCATAACGGGATGACGTACATACCTGCTGAATGCTGCTCCCCAACCTCCTTCTTTCCTTCTCAGGAAAAACATGCCTGATATGTTGGCCCCTATCTGGTCACTAAGCGCATAGAAGTAAGGAATGTAGAACCCCTCAACACCATAAACATCAACACCTGCAAGACGACTTGCAAGATCGATGATCCATGGAACTGCCAGCCCGAATAGCTTCCCCCAGCCATAGGCTTCAGCCATTGTGCCCGCACCTCCAATAAATCGCTGCCTTATCGAATAGATCCCCTCAAGTATGCTTTCGCCTTCACCTGAAAGGGTCCTGACCAGCCACTGCCCCACAGGATTTGTCTGATAGCCCTGCATATCAAGGAAAATGCCTGCTGCAATGCCCATCAAATAGCCAGGAACAGTGTACTTAATAAGTTCTTCAAACCCCTCGTTTTCAGGAAGTTCATAATCATCACCCATACATATTCAAGAATGTTGTTTTTGCTAATTATATATATGGAATGAACTCCGGGAAGATTGAACAAAATGAAATAGACGCATATGTAGCTACAATTATAAATGTAAGAACCACCCATGAGTAAAAGTCAGGATAACATTGTAATCATACAGGAACAATGTAAATATTGCCTCATTGAATATCTACAATATAAAACAGATCGTAATCATGGTTGATTCAAATGGATAAAATAATAGCAGACTTTGAACTTGATGTGAGAGGACAGTGCTGCCCGTATCCACTTATCAGAACAAAAGAATTAATGGATGAGCTGGAGACAGGTGAGGTGCTGTTGGTCATAGCAAATGAAGCCATGACCCCTCAGAACATTGCTACGTGGACAAAAAAGACAGGGAATGTACTTCTTGCGGTTGAAGAAAAGGGAGGCATCTTCAACATATATGTCCGCAAGGTCTGATATTCATTCCTTTTGACATTTTGAACTTTTGATTTATGATACTTTAAATCCTATATTTAGAGATCTGTCATTTGACAGGGCTTAGCCAATACTACAGACCCCGCCTCCCTGCTGGTAGTTCTCATCTTCAATTGATGTTATCGACGGATTATTTCCACATACCGGACACGTTGGGTTCTTGCGGACCTTTATCTCATCGAATGACATGCCAAATGCATCATAGAATATAAGCCGGCCTTTTAGCAGATCTCCGAATCCCAGAAGGTATTTTATGACCTCGGTTGCCTGGATGACGCCAATTATCCCAGGAAGTACTCCGATGACCCCGGCCTCCTGACAGCTCGGGACCATTCCAGCAGGTGGAGCATGCTCAAAAAGACACCTGTAACATGGCCCTTCATCAGGAAGGATCGTTGTGACCTGTCCTTCAAACCGGAAGATGCTTCCATGTGAAAGAGGTTTTTTTGTAAGCACGCATGCATCGTTTACCAGATATCGGGTGGCAAAATTGTCAGAACCATCCACTACGATGTCGTAATCTTTTATGATATCAAGAATATTTTCAGGGCTGATCCTTTCCTTATAGGTTATGACCTTTACATCAGGATTGAGGTTCTCAACATATTGTTTTGCGGATTCGACCTTTGGAATATCCACATTGCCCCCATGTATGACCTGTCTTTGAAGGTTGCTAAGGTCCACAACGTCATCATCAACAATACCGATAGTCCCTACACCGGCAGCTGCCAGATACTGTATAATGGGAGAACCAAGGCCTCCTGCACCTATACAGAGCACTTTTGACGACAACAGTTTCTGTTGCCCCTTGCCACCAACTTCCTGCAGTATTATATGTCTCGAATACCGCCGGATCTGTTCTTCAGTAAAATCTCCTAACATTCTTACCTCCCTTAGAAATAATAGATCATTCAGAATTCCAGAAATCACAGCATACCACAATCATGGTACAATGTTATGCTGCAAATTGAAATTCGCCTCAGCATTTTCAAAAAAATGTAACTTCCTGATAAATAGGTATAGAAAGCGGCAATTTTGCTCATTTTTGTTTACATTTACCCCATGTTCTTAAAAACAATAGCATTAGACCCCATAAGAAGATCCAGGCAATTATTGCCTAATAACTAATGGTAATATTATAAAGCGTTATTATTACGAATAATTAATAATCATAATATGAGGAGAGATACAAAATGAGCAAAGTAATTGGTTTAAAATGTAGAGAATGTGGTGCTGAATATGAAGCCGGTATCCAGAATACATGCTACGAATGTTTCGGACCGCTTGAAGTGCACTACGACTGGGACGTGGTACAGGACAATGTAAGCAAGGAGAAGATCGCCGGCGGACCACCATCCATCTGGAGATATGCGGACCTGCTTCCTATAGATGGTACGAACTATGTTGATCTTGGAGCAGGATACAATAAACTGCATCATGCAAAGAACCTTGGTAAAGAACTGGGACTCAAGGAATTATACATCCTTGATGATTCTGTCAATCCCACTAATTCTTTCAAGGACAGAGTGACCTCGGTGGCTGTCAGCAAGGCCCTGGAACTCGGTGCTACTGCAATTGGATGTGCATCAACAGGCAATCTTGCATCTGCTGTTGGAGCACATGCTGCAAAAGCAGGAATTCCTGCATACATATTCATACCTTCATCAATTGAGACCGGGAAGATAACACAGATGCTCACATACGACCCAAACATAATAGCAGTCGAGGGAACCTATGACGATGCAAACCGCCTTGCAAGTGAGGTCGCTGACCAGAATCCCGACTGGGCATTTGTCAACATCAATATCAGACCATATTATACGGAAGGTTCAAGGACACTTGCCTTCGAAACTGCGGAGCAGCTCGGCTGGAATGCTCCTGACCACATCGTTGCACCACTTGGAAGCGGAGCACTGCTATGCGCATTGACAAGGGGTTACAGGGAACTTGAAAATATAGGCTTTATAGATGGGGGAAGTGAGGTACGCATCTCGGGTTCACAGCCTACCGGATGTTCTCCGATATCGACCGCCGTCCGGAACGATGCAGAGGTCATCCCGATAAGGGAACTCGACACAATAGCCCACAGTCTGGCTATAGGAAACCCCGCAGACGGATATTATGCAAAGCAGGCGATCCTGGGTTCAGGAGGTTATGCTGCATCCGTAACGGACGAAGAGATACTTGAGGCTATACGCCTGCTTGCAAGTACTGAAGGAATTTTCACAGAACCTGCCGGCGGAACAACGGTTGCAGGACTTAAGAGCCTTGTAGAAAGCGGCCATATTGACCCCGATGAAAGAACAGTAGTATATGTAACAGGTAATGGTCTAAAAGCACAGGATACTATTGCCGGAGCACTTGAAAGACCTGGATCGATCAGGCCTTCATATTCAGAATTTACAAAGAAGTTTAACAATATTCCAAAAAGCAACAACTAACACATCAAGAGGTGAACTAAAAATGGTATCCATAAGATTTTCATCAGCACTGAACAACATAACAAGAACAAGGTCGACAAACATCGATCTGGGCGATACTACAATAAAGGCCCTTTTTGAGAAACTGACCGGTGAATATGGAGAGGAGTTCGAAAGACGCCTGCTTCATGAAGGAGAAGTTCGAAGGTTTGTCAATGTCTATGTCAATGGTGAAGACATACGACACCTTTCAGGACTTGACACAAAAATAACCGATTCCGATGAGATATCAATACTTCCTGCAGTCAGCGGAGGATGATCTTTAAAAAGATCTCAGTGCAGGCCAGATCGATACAAAAAAGATCGAAACAAAGGCCTGCAATTCCTTTTCGTTGTGAATTAAAGTGGTGAACCTATTATGAAATTGAGAATCGGACATCTTTCTACCATGTACCACACCTCATTCATACTTATGGGGATGGACTGGCTTGAAAAAGCAGGCATTGAACCGGAATGGAAACTTTTCGGTGGAGGACCTGCGATCGTCCGTGCATTCGAGAACGACGAGCTTGACATCGGATACATCGGACTCCCCCCCACAATGATAGGGATCGATCGCGGTCTGGATGTCAGGTGCATTGCAGGCGGTCATGTAGAAGGCACAGTTATGATAGCCACTCCTGAATTCCATACCCTCGAAGAATGCAGGAATGACCAGACACTTTTTTTGGAACAATTTAAAGGACATTTAATAGCCTGTCCACCTTCCGGATCAATTCATGATGTGATCATCAGGAACTTTATCAAAGAAGCAGGCCTTGAAAATGAGATTGATGTTCTCAACTATGAGTGGGCAGACATGATCCCAGAAGCTATAGCTGACGGGGAGATCAAAGTTGCAGTCGGTACACCATCACTGGCCGTTGTAGCAAAAAGATACTGTGATGCTAAGATGGTGATCCCACCTGAAAAGCTGTGGCCTGACAATCCAAGCTACGGAATAGTTGCAACCAGCGAAATGATCGAGAACTCGCCTGAAACTCTTTTGAAGTTCATACAGTTGCATGAAAAAGCATGTGAATTCATTAGTGAGAATCCCGAAGATGCATCAAGGCTTGTTGCCGGGACCATTGAGATAATAGATGCCGATTTTGTGAAAGAGATGTATGAAGTGTCACCAAAATACTCAGCAGGCATATCAGAAGAATATATCAGTTCCACCATGAGATTTGTAGATGTTTTGAAAGAACTTGGATATATTTCGAGAAGACTCGAGCAGAAGGATATCTTTGACCTTCGTTTTGTTGAAGAGCTTGAACTTCAATAAGAATCGATCAGATTCATTTTTCCATAGCTTTCTTCCTGAGATCTTGCGGGAATTTCTCGATAGCATACCTGAGTGCTGTACGAGGCATTATTTTCTTATTTTTCATAACATAGTCGAATATTTCCTGCTGATGACTTTTGCTCGCCTCTTTAAGCATCCAGCCATAGCCTTTCCTGACCAGGTCATCTTTGTCGGTTAATAAGAGATCGGCAATCTCCAGGACATCCTTCAGGAAATTCCCTTTGCGTGCAGGTAAGATCAGTGTGACAGCAGCAGCACGCCTGAACCAGCGGTTGTCAGAAGTCGTCCAGATCTTGAGAGACTCGATATATTGTGGATACATGTCAATGAACGAACCAATTGTATGGTTGCAAAGAGTATCGCATTTTGCCCAGTTATTCACATAATCCCCAACCCACCTTTCAAAAACTGCAAAGTCTTCAGGTTCATACTGATCTCTTAGACGATACGACCACTCGAATGCGATGAAGGCTTCCTCGCTATAATCTGAGCTCAAAAGTTCCTCACACAGAGAAAAGATCTTCGACTTGCTTTTGCCCGATATGTCTTTAAAGTGATCAGTTGCTATTTTCTTGACTGTAGCGGTCTTAACACCATAGAACTTAACCTCTTCTTTAAAGAACCTTGAATAACTGTTCTTTGTTTTTTCATCAACGTTTTGTTCCAGTTCTTCCCGTATTTTTGCTAATGTATCACTCATAAATCCTTATTGATGACATTCACGGATAATAATAACAGCTATTTAAAAAATTAACATGAAATATGATTGTTATTTCAATCAGGGAAAAATAAAAAAGAAAAGCAGAATGATAGTTCCTCGTACACCTCTCAACGGCAGAGGAACACAACATCCATAAATTCAACTTCTCAAATGATCAGAGCACACGACCACAGATACACCGGACCTTGTGACGATCTCACAGAGACCTTCGATAGTGTCGGAATACTGTTCACTATCAACCGGGATTCCCTTGCAGACAGTTTCCTTTAGCAGATCATCATCCACGTAGATGCAATGCGTACCCTGCATGGAAAGGCGATCATAGTTGGACTTTGCCTCTTCTTTTTTGTCTCCCGCATATCTGATGACCCTTGCCTTTACAGCTTTGCATGCTTTGTCAGGAGATACCTGTTTGTATTTTGTTATCATGCCGGCAGCTGCTGTCTGGTTGGTGTGAGGATCGATCACAATGAAAGAACCTGTTATCCTGTTCTCGGAATAAGCATCGGCAAATATCGGGCTTTTTAGTTCAACCTTCACTTTTCCGATCTCATTCATGCTCAGGAACTCCGAAGGTTTCATGCTGATATCCTCTGGATCGAACTCATGAAGCACTTCTGAGAAACTACCTTTGACTGTGGCAGTAGTATGCTTGATAAGATAATCTTTCCCTATATCCATGGGATCGCTATCCATCCATACTATATTTGCCTCCAGGCTTCCGGTAATTACAGGAAGATCATCGGCCATGGCGATAATATCGCCGCGACTTATGTCGATGTCATCCTCAAGGCAAAGGGTAACTGCCATGGGAGCAAACGCATGATCAAGATCCCCATCATAAGTGACGATCCTTGAAACTTTGCTTGTCTTTCCAGAGGGGAGAACCCTTACTTCATCCCCTTTGCGGATAACACCTGAAGCTATTGTACCACAATAACCCCTGAAATCATCGCCTCCACCCCAGTTAACATACTGGACCGGGAACCTGAAATCTGTAAGGTTGCGACCACCTGTCACATTTACATTCTCGAGGTAATCAAGTAATGTGGATCCCTTATACCAGGGCATATTATCGCTTCTTTCGATGACATTGTCGCCCTTGAGGGCACTTATGGGTATGAAGTAGATCGATTCGTCCGATAACTTATCAGCAAAAGCATTGAACTCACTTACAATGTTCTCGAACACTTCTTCCGAATAGTCCACCAGATCCATTTTGTTGACCGCAACCACGAAGTTCCGGATACCAAGAAGGGATGATATGAACGAATGCCGCTTTGTCTGTGTCACAACCCCATTCCTGGCATCAATGAGGATCAGGGCAAGAGATGCATTTGACGCACCTGTGGCCATGTTCCTTGTATATTGCTCATGCCCCGGGGTATCGGCAATAATGAATCGCCTCTTTGGGGTCGAATAGAACCTGTATGCGACATCAATTGTAATACCCTGCTCGCGCTCAGATTTCAGACCGTCGGTTACGAGGGAATAATCGATCTCCTGGTTCCTGTGGGTCTTCGAGAATGTCTTAATTAAATTCAGCTGGTCCTCGAATATTGATTTTGAATCGTATAATAATCTCCCGATCAGTGTCGATTTGCCATCATCCACACTTCCTGCAGTGGCAAAGCGCAAGAGATCAATATTCTGGTTTTGTTCGATCAAAGAGTCAGAACCCTTCAAAAGTATCCCTCCTTCTTCTTTTGCTCCATGGAGCTGTCCTGGTCGTGGTCTATCACCCTTGTAATACGCTCGGAATGACGGGCAACCATCATCTCCTCAATGATCTTCGGCAGTGTGTCTGCTTCTGACCTTACAGCACCTGTACAGTAGTGGCATCCCAGTGTCCTGAAGCGGCACATGACCTCCTTGACCTCTTCCTCGTGCTCATCCGTATAGACCGGGATCAACTGGCCGTTCTTCTCAATGACAGGCCTTTTCTTTGCGAAGTAAAGAGGTACGATCTCAATATTCTCATGGTAGATGTAGGTCCAGATATCAAGTTCTGTCCAGTTTGACAGAGGAAATACCCTGATGGACTCACCGGGGTCTATCTTTGAATTGAAAAGATTCCACAATTCAGGCTTCTGGTCCTTTGGGTTCCACTGGCCATGCCTGTCACGGAATGAAAATATCCTTTCTTTTGCCCTTGATTTCTCCTCATCCCTTCTGGCACCTCCAAAGGCAGCATCATAACCACCTTCCTTTAGTGCATCAAGGAGAGCTTTCGTCTTAAGTTCGGCACAACATTTGACCGTTCCCACAGAAAGGGGATTTACTCCCCTTTTAAGAGCCTCCTCATTCCTGTAAACCTTCAGGTCAAGGTCGTGCTTCTTCGTATATTCATCCCTGAACTCATACATTTCAGGAAACTTGTATCCGGTATCAATATGCAATAACTGGAAAGGTACTTTCTTCGGGTAAAAGGCCTTGATCGCCAGATGGGCCATCACTGACGAGTCCTTGCCTACCGAATATAGCATTACCGGATTATCAAATTCTGCAGCGACCTCCCTTATAATGCCTATGCTTTCCGCTTCAAGCGTCTTTAGATTTGAAAGATGATAAGATCCTTCCGCAATGGCCATACTTGAACCTCCACTAATTTTGTTCATAAATATATTCGATGATTTTGTCAATTGATCTTTTGATATCTCTTCTGAAGCCCTGATCCCGATTGTCAAACCCGGACATCAGAGCGAGGGGCTCACATTACCTAAATGAAGACCGCATTCTTTCTTGGTTGATTCTTCCCACCACCAGCGCCCTTCGCGTTCATGCTGGCCCGGGAGAACCGGTCTGGTACATGGTTCGCAGCCGATGCTGACATATCCCTTTTCATGGAGTTCATTGTAAGGAACATTGTTCTCCCTTATATAGTCCCAAACCTGTTTGGAAGTCCAGTTTGCCAGAGGATTGAACTTCACAAGCTTACCATCACCAAAAGTTGGATCAACTTCGATCACGGGAATAGATGCACGTGTGTTAGGACTCTGGTCCTTACGCTGGCCCGTAATCCATGCAGTTCTCTTGCTAAGGGAACGCCTTAGAGGATCGACCTTTCTGACACCACAACATTCCTGATGGCCATCCTTGTAGAAGGAGAACATGCCTTTTCTTAGGATAAGTTCTTCGGTCTTTTCCCTGTTAGCGAAGAATATCTCCAGAGGGATGTTGTAATGATCCCTTACCACTTCGAAGAATCTGTATGTTTCAGGGTGCAGCCGACCTGTATCAAGAGAGAAGACACTGACATCTGCCCTGATCTTCGTTGCCATATCGATAAGCACAACATCCTCAGCACCGCTGAATGCGATAGAGATTCCTGAACCAAACCTGTTCAGTGCATACTCAAGGATCTCCTGAGGAGATCTCTCTTTATATTCTTCAGCTAATTGTTCTATCTCTTTTGTTAATTCGGGATCCCTTTCTGGCATAATCTCGTTTTCCTGTGATATTGATGAAATATTACGAAAGCCTGCAACGACAATGACAGGCAAGATGAGGTCAGGGCCAGCAAATGATCAATGCTGACCCATGAAATGGAATTATTCCAGTACAAAGGCCTTGAACTCTTCGAAGCCCACACGCTGGATAGCATCTCCAAATCGCTCTCCAGGAGTAGCTTCGATCCTGAAGAACTCCACTGACCTCTCAATGATCCTGAAAAGAGTTTCTTCATCAACGAGCTCGGTCAGCCTGACACCAAGTCTTGGATGTTTACCAACCTTACCGCCGACATAGACAGTATATCCTTCTCTGGACTTGATCCATGCTTCTGTTGGGCATATCAACAGACACTGACCACAGAGATTACATTTGTCCCTGTAATATTCCAGAACTCCGTTCTCGACCTTTATCGCATCCACTGGACAAACTGTCTGACAGAGACCACAATAGGTACATTTATCCTCTACCCATTCCGGCTCAAGTCCTCCCATCACACCAAGATCATTTTCCTGAGGTTTCATACATGATGCAGGACAACCTGTAACTGCAAATTTGAACTTGCCTGGAAGTTCCATTGCAAAGTATTTTTTATCGATCTTCTTTGCAATATCCTCGGAATCTATCAGTCCGCGCGGACAGATAAGATTTCCCTGACATGCAACTACTCCGCGGACCCTTGGACCACAGGTACCCTGATGAACACCTCTTTCCTCAAGCTCATCAAGAAGGTCCTCTGTATCCTCAAGAGGAACATATGAGATCTCCATTCCCTGACGTGAAGTTATGTGGACCTCTCCCCTGCCATACTTCTCGGAAGCATCAGCAAGGGCCCGTAGCTGATCTGCGGTCAGCTGACCCCCCACAACACGAAGTCGCATGGAGAAAAGGTCTTCCTTCTGCCTCTGGCGAAGAAAACCGCCTTGCTTGAGCCTGTCATAGTTGATAGTCTTATTACCCATGTATAATCACCTTAAGTTCCACAAATTGAGATATATAGATATATGAAAAGGCAAAAGTTGCACCCTTATTAGTGGTAATTTTAGCCCCATTAACCACTGCTATATAACAAATTGGCTTTCATTTGCTATATATTTACTCCAGAAAAAAACGTGTGAACAAAGCTCTAAGTAAATCAAAAGACATAAAGTCAAAATGACTATCATAAGGGGGATAACTACGGATGATCATAGCACTGGCTGCCATCGCATCTGCGATCTTCATGGGAATTAATATCGGAGGGAACAATGCAGCTGCTGCTATGGGAGCAGCGTATGGTGCCAGGGCCCGTACTAAAAAGCAGGCAGTAATATTAATAGCGATATTTTCCCTTCTCGGCGCCTTACTCAGTGGCGAAGAGGTCATCAGGACACTGGGAGAGGGAATTGTTCCGGGAGATGCAATAACTATTACTGCAGCGATCATTGCAACAAGTGCAGCTGCCATCAGCCTTTTTGTAGGCAATATACTGAAAGTGCCTATTTCGGCAAGTCAGTCTGCGGTCGGGGCCATTGTAGGAATCGGCATATTCTATGGAGTGCTCGATACAGCTCTGCTTTCTCAAATAATCGGATGGTGGATAGTTACACCAGTACTTGCATTTGTACTTGCTTATCTTTCAGGCAAATACCTTCACCCCAGACTTGTGGTCTGGCTTGTGGAACATGAATCTGAGGCACAGATCAGAAGCACTATTGCTAAACTTCTCACTGTGACAGGATGTTATGTTGCCTATTCAGCAGGTGCCAATAACGCTGCCAATGCTGTCGGTCCCCTCGTGGGAGCGGGATTTATAGACCCCACAACCGGCGCCCTTATAGGCGGACTTACACTCGGAATTGGAGCAATAGTGATCGGAGGCCGTATCCTCCAGACGGTTGGAACGGACATAGCAGAGATCTGTACCATACGTGCGATCTTCATAGAAGCGATCGCTGCGACCATCGTACATAGTGCCTCCTATTATGGAATACCTGTCGCATTGGGACAGTTGGTGCCTGCAGCGGTCATAGGTATCGGATGTGCCAACAAAGGCATGGCTACGATAAAGAACAAAACAGTAAGAAGAATAGTGGTCATGTGGGTAACATCACCAATTGTGGCAGGCCTGATAGCATATGGCGCCATCAGTCTTGTATCCTGAAAAAAGAAAGTAGTGTTCGATCCGGATAATGATCCCCGGATCGATCAGATGAAACAAAATATTGCCATTCTGCAATTGTTCTGGAATTATTGTTAATAGATCCTGCCAGTTTTACCTTGCATTTTGTTTTTTGAGTGATTCTTCAGCTTTGTTGATAAGTTCTTCATTGTCCTCATAGATCTTCCGGATATTATCCATTGCCCTGTTGAGCCTTTTTTTCAGCAGTACAAGTTCCCGGTCCGAAAGCTCGTAGTCCGGAACATTGTCTATCCACAACTGCTGTACTTCGATGAGTGCATCTATTGCCGATTTTGTCCTGTTGATAGTTGTAGCGTCCATAGAACCTCTTATATATGTAAGATATTAATAAAGTAATGGGGGAGGCAATAATTGTCGTGATGCCACTTGTTATTTATTCAGGAACCAATAGACCATCGATGACATTAATAGAACTATACTATTCCGATATTTGCATGAACTGTCATTATGTCAGGAGCCAGATAATAGAGGTTCTTCCTGAAGATGTTATGTTCAAGGAGATCAATGTGACAAGCTCTGAGGGAGCTGAGAGAGCAAAGCAGCTCGGGATAGAAGAAGTACCTACTATTACTATTAATGGAGAGGTAGTGCTCATCGGGCGAGTGGAAAAGGACGAGATACTGGAGGAACTGGAAGAGTTCCTTTGACCTAAATGAATCGTAGCAGAACAACAGGACCAGGAGGAATTCCTAACTGAACCTTGATATTTATAAGAATTTGAGCAGGGGGGTTGAGAGCACATACATCAACCTGAACCCTATCCAGCGGGGAGGAGTACTTACCGCTGAGGCCAGAAAAGCGACACTTGAATTTGCAGATGGTTATTCGGTTTGTGACTACTGTTTTGAATCAAGAGTCGATCTGGTCCAGAACCCGCCCATAAGGAACCTTACAGCAGACATCGCAGAATTCCTCAACATGGATGACGTCAGGTTCACAGCTGGATGCCGTCATGCTAAATGGGCAGCTATGCACATGGTAACCGAACCCGGCGATACGATCGTATTGGATTCACTTGCACACTACACATCATACCTTGCAGCAGAAGCAAACCAGCTGAAGGTCGTAGAGGTACCTCATAACGGCTACCCTGAATTTACGATCGATCCTGAAAAGTATGCGGAAAAGTTCGAAGAAGTGGAGCGCAATACCGGTTCACTGCCTGCACTGGCACTGTTGACACATGTTGATTACCGTTATGGAAATGTGGCGGATGCAGCATCTGTTGGCAAGATCTGTAAGGAATACGGAGTGCCGTTCCTTCTTAACACAGCCTACTCCTCGGGAGTTATGCCTGTTGACGGAAAGAAACTTGGTGTGGACTTCCTGTGTGCTTCAGGACACAAAAGCTGGGCAGCATCCGCACCTATGGGGATACTTGCAACTACCTTCGAATGGAACCAGCAGGTATTCGACAAGTCCACGATCAGAGGGGACTGGAGCGGACGCGGTTTCACAAAGAAAGAGGTTGCCCTGTTCGGATGTTCACCAGTCTTCGGAGCACCGGTGATGTCACTCATGGCATCGTTTCCTGCTGTCGTGGAACGTGTGAAACACTGGGACGAGGAAGTGGAAAATGCGAGATACCTTGCATCACAGCTAGAGCGTATCGAAGGATTCCACCAGATGGGCGTCAAGCCAACAGAGCATACACTTGTAGCTTTCGAATCTCTCCCGTTCTTCGAAGCTGCTTCCATGTCAAAGAAACGTGGTTATTTCCTTTACCATGAACTGAAGAAACGAAAGATAATCGGGATACATCCGGGAATGAGCAAGAGTTTCAAATTAAACACATTCGGACTCAGCAGAAAGCAGGTGGAATACGTTGCCAATGCTTTCATTGAGATCGCAAGGAAATATGATATCCCGGTAGAGGATGAAGCATGAAATATACGGAACTAACAAAGCAGTTCAGGCAATTCTTCGAGTTGCCCCTTACACCGGTCGCTGTCAAGTTCAACAGCGACGAGGAACCCAATATACCACACCCGATGCGTTATTGTGAGATCGTTAGAAAAGCAGCAGCCTTTGGGACATCCTATACCTGCTCAGCTGATGACATGTCCTGTGCAAGTGCAGAACTTGCACTTGGCTTTACTGAACCTGCTTATGGTGATGTATATCCGAGGGTGAAACCGGCGGATACCAAAAGCATGACAGTCACACCACTTGACAGGTGCGATTTCGAGCCTGACGTTGTAGTGGTGGTAGGAACCGCAAGCAAAATGATGCGTGTGGCAGCAACACTGGCCAAAGTCAAAGGCGACATGATGGATGCGAAGTTCAAGGGAGAGTTCGCTGTCTGTGGGGAATGTACGACCATCCCGTTAACAGAGAACAAGGTCAACCTTTCACTCCTGTGTTCAGGAGCACGTATGTTCAGCGATTACAGGAATGATGAGATCGTATTCGGATTCCCCATGGAAGCCTTTGTTGAGCTCGCAGAATCCCTGAAGGAAGAGAGTATCACAAATGCACTTTGTGGCTGTCTTATGGATGACCTCCCTGCACGGCTGGTAGATGCCATCCAGGCACTTGGTTTCACCAAAGGCACGGACCATTTCATCGGACGTTTCGGGGATGAGATAATAAGGCTTTACATTCCAAAGGATGAAAGCGGAAAAAGCTCATCAGTAACCCTGCACGTCCCTGTCAAGTTCAAAGATGCAGACGAAGCGAAAGCCTCAGAGGAAGTTGCATCTGACCTTTTCGAGGAACCGATGACATATCGCTTCAGGGATAACTGGGTTGATACAGTGTTAATGATCGACCTTCACGAACCTATCAGGCGTGCAGCAATGAAGCCTGAGAAATTCAATTCGCTTGTCAACAACGGAATAGAAGTTATGCTGGACCGTATTGCTAAATTCAAACGCAAGACGATACATTAAACCGGAGTGAAAGTAGATCACTATTAAATTAGTCGATCTGCTCTTTATCTTTTTTAATTCAGGATTACCCGGAAATTTACATAAAAGAAGAAGAAGAAGAAGAAGAAGAAGAAGAAGAAGAAGAAGAAAATATAAAAATGAGATTGAGAATAATAAATTGCCAAACTGTCAGGCTTTTTTTATATGGACCTTCCAGACATCATTCTCTTCTTTGTCGATACCAAGGATGGTATGACCTTCGTTCTTCACACTCTTTGGAACATTTGATATCGCAGGAGGATAATCAAAGATAACCGTGAGATTATCACCACTTTCCAGTTCCTCCAGTTGCAATTTCGTTTTTACGAAAGTAATGGGACAAATCTCCCCCCTGAGATCTAATTCGATCGCTTCTTCAGCCATATTTTCACCTTTGATCTTTATTATTGTAATGGAAATAGCTCAGTCTGTAAAGATATAATAGCTAAGATACAGGCAAATAAAGACGGAATAATTCAAAGTAGAGAGATCAGGCACAATGAATTGTATTGTATCAGGAACTTGCATCAGGGTATAGAAATGATATCTGATAATGGTGAAGATGCTGAAGTGTTGAAATTGGTGAAGAAACACGGATATACAATGCCACCTGAAAACTTATTATATGTTCTAAAGAGGGAAGGCAATGCCATCAAAAGGAGAACTGCTTGGGGAAGCATATACATCTTTGGTAGAGATCGATGAGAAAGGGGTATTCAATACCATTGAAAAATGGTTGGAAAATGATTATGATGCAAAAGAACTTTTAGAAAAGTTCGCTGAGGCCCTTAGTGAAATTGGCAGAAGGTTCGAAGAAAAGGAATATTTCCTGTCCCAGCTAATGAACTCAACCCTGATCCTTGAAAAAGCCAACAAGCTCATTGCTGAAAAGCTTGCTGAGAAAGGTGTGGAGATTAAAAGTAAGGGAACGATTGTAATGGCAACTGTCAAAAACGATACACATGACCTTGGAAAGAACATTGTTGCGAGCATGTTGAGGATCGCAGGTTTCAATGTGATCGATATCGGCAAGGACCGGTATGCATCAGAGATCATCGATGCGGCGATCACTAACAAGGCAGACATCATTGCAGTCTCCTCCATGACAAGCACTACAATGGGAACCCTTGGGGAATTGATAGGGCTACTTAAAGAAAAAGGAATCCGGCAAAATATAAAAGTGATGATCAGCGGTGCTCCGGTAACACAGGATTATGCAGATTCCATAGGAGCCGATGCGTGTGTAAGGACTGCTGCAGAAGCAGTTGAAACCGCTGAAAGTTTTATGAATTAAGCCAACATGGGGAAATGTTTATATAATATTTAATACAATTCACGATTGTGATTCACCATTGTGAATTATATGTCTCAAACGGGACAAATAACATTACAAAAAAAGGAGCCAATATAATGAGGGATCGTTTTTGTTGACAATCACAGGGAAAAAGTACAGATAAAGAGAGAAATCGAAGATCCAAAGGACAAAAACCTTAGGAAAACGATAGAAGCACTGCCACCTTCTGCAAAACTTGTCTATAAGGTGCTGGAATATGGTGGCCTTCTGACACAAAAAGAGATAGCTGAGCAAAGTTATCTTCCCCCACGTACCATTCGATATGCATTGGGAAGACTGAAAGAAGAAGATTTCCTGCAGGAAAGATTCTACTTCAAAGACGCAAGGCAAAGCCTGTACGGCCTGAAAGAAATGCCTGGACAACAGGCAACAGGTGGAGCACCCCGACAGGAAGACTTTGAATTCGCCAATGTTTATACCGTTCCGAAGGAGTACGAAGTATTGGTATAAGTTCCATTATATGGAAAACATCAACTCAACAACCTGAAAAAAAGAACACTACAAATAGAATAGTGTTACAACCAATGAAGGACTCATTGTGAGAACAATGGGTTCAACTATTATTTTTAAACCAGGTCCTATTTTATTTTTCAAACTGGAGATCACTACCTTCTGACCTCAGAACAACAGGAACGAGACCATTGTATTCAGCAGCGCTAATGATCCTGACATCCATATCCTCTGCTGCATCCCATACCTTTGCAACCCGTCCCCTGTAAAGCGGATCTCTCAAAAGATGATGATCATAAATTATTACATCAGGAGAACTTTCCCGGATTATCCGAATGATGTTATTAATACATCGATCAAGATTCGTCCTGTTAAGTAAATATCCAAGAAGATATGTGGGCGGACCATCGAGTATCAGTATATCAGGACTCTCATCTATGATCCATTGTGCATGATCTTCAATGACCGGACCCTGCAGGTCCGAAGTGTGGATAAGCTTTTTTCCGCCATAGTCTATGATAGTAGCGATCACCCAGCCGGTCGATGAATATTCGATCCCGTGAAAAAGCGGACGACTGAAACGTACTTTGGTATCGCCTACCTCGAATCCGGAGCCGTCAGAGAAATGCATATTTGGAGACACAGGTTTGATCCACCGCTCAGTGGACCAGCGCTGCTGCATCTTCCGAAATCTGGACCTCCATTTAGAGATCAGCTCCCCCCTGCGTTTCTGGTAATTACCAAAATCCTTTGAAAAAGCCATAGGCAGACATTCCACGGGGTCCCGGTATTGTCTTTGTCCTGGAGGAGAATACATGAGATCGGCTTTATTGAAGCGACTCATCCGTTGCAGAAGATCACGGGAACGCTCCCATTGCGAATGATTTATCCATCTGTTGGGGTCCTTGATCCAGAGATCCGTGTTAAGAAATATCTCACACGCTTCTTTATCGACCATATAATGATCAAAATGATAGTGGCTGATCACAATATGTTCAGCTTTTTCCATTTCCACCCTGATACGCTCTGTTGCACTGTTTAGATAGAAATACTTCCCGAGATCATCCAGAGGAAAGCTCTTTTGCATGATTGCCGCCCCAGGGTCGATAAGGATGCTGGTGTCAGGGGTCTTTACAAGAGTGCAGGATGACTTGACACCCATTGAATCAAATGCGATGAGCTTGAATTCCAGTTCTCCGGACAACATGACCCCCACCTGAAAACTTAGTCTTTCGTGATCAGCAGGTTCACCTTATACATCATAAGAAATGTCAGGAAATAAGCAACCACTGCCCAATATGAGTTCCACCAGGTCAGATACTCCAGATAACCAACAGAAACCAGTCCGGCTTCAATCATTGCACCCACAACAGCGATCAGGAAACTTGTAGACAAAGCTGTAGATGTATCCCAGTTCCTTGGGAACAGCAAATAATATGTAGCTCCCGCAAGAGTTGCAATGAAGAACACCTCTATCGGTACAAAGCCCAGGAAAAGAACACTGTTCTTAGTGACCCACAGGTCAAAGTAGCCACCCAGATTCTCAAAGAAAAAATCAAAGATCGCAAGGAACAATCCGAGCTTCAACGCTTCGGACAGGTTCCTGTGTAAAAGCACTGCAAGAACAGAAAATATGCCTATTGAAAGCATCAGCAGAAAGAACCATATACTCATTAATGCCAACATCTACTACCCCTATAATAATATCTATTCAGGAGATGCTATTTAAGAAATTGGATAAAGATGACAAACTATTTGGGCATTAGAACAAAGAGGAGCTAATAGTCAAAAACAATAAGAAAATCACGATCTTAAAACCAAAAAAATAAGAGAATACACCAGCCGGGACTCGAACCCGGGTTCGAGCGTTGGCAACGCCCGGTGATGACCACTACACTACTGGTGTGAATTGTATGTTCTGGTGCCCAGACCCGGATTCGAACCGGGGACAACTGCCTCTTCAGGGCAGCGCTCTCCCACTGAGCTACCTGGGCCTTGGGAGCAACCGATAGATGTCCTTTTGGGATATAAAGGTATCGGAAGACACTATTGTAAGATTGTGGTGGGCCCGCGGAGAGTCGAACTCCGGACCTCCGCCATGTCAAGGCGACGTCATAACCATCTAGACCACGAGCCCATGTTGCTTGTCCGTTGTCCAGTAATGTTCGATCCTGAACAACGCTTTTGTTTCTGTTTTGCTTCGAACCATGTCGCCCGAAGCAAACTCCTATAACCGATTTATGGTATAAAAACTTTGTCATCAAACCGGATTTTGGGATACATATCCGAGATTTGTCAAAATTTTAATATTTAGTAATTTTCAACATCAATAGACGTTATTATTGGGTTTTCGCCACAAACCGGACATTTTAGATTTCTGTTCACTGTTATCTCATCAAACCTCATTCCGAGGGCATCGTAGTAGATCATGCGCCCTACCAGCGGTTTCCCGAGGCAGGAAATGTACTTCACCACCTCTGTTGCCTGCATGGTTCCCACAACACCAGGAAGAATACCCATTACCCCGGCAGTCCTTGCAGCATCGGTCGAGGGTGATCTTGAGAAGATGCAGCGATAGCACGGACCCTCGTGCGGAAGGATCGTCATAACCTGACCCTCGAACATGAATATGCTACCATGGAAAAGGGGCTTGTTGTGCAAAACACAGGCATCGTTGAGCAGATAGCGGGTGGCAAAGTTGTCCGAACAGTCCACAACAACATCGTAATCCCCGATAAGCTCCTCGACATTTTCCGGGCTCAAGCGCATGTTATATGCAACTACCATGACATCGGGATTCAGGCTTTCCACGTATTCCTTCGCAGACTCGACCTTGGGTCTGCCAAGATTGCCCGCATGGATCACCTGACGCTGGAGGTTGCTCATCTCCACTACATCGTCATCGATGATACCGAGCTTGCCCACCCCTGCAGCAGCAAGGTATTGTATCACAGGAGAACCAAGACCGCCTGAACCGACGCACAGCACCTTTGATTCCAGCAGGCGCTTCTGCCCTTCCTCGCCCATGGCCTTCATGATAATATGCTTTGCATATCGTTCCTTTTGATCAGAAGTTAAGTCCATGATTCTAATAATACCAACAAAATCCTATAAATAGACCGAAGATTGTTAGGAATTTGTCATGGTTTATAATTGTAATTAAAAACAGTTATATATAGGGACTTTATTTAGTGAGGAGACATGGATTCATTTAGTGCGATTACGGCAGCCATCTTCCTGCCGTTCATATTTGCCGGGCTCATACCCGTCATGGAAAAGCTGTTAAAACAACGCGTGGGCTGGTTTGCAGCAGCCACAGCCCTTGTTTGCTTCATACTTATCGGCATGGCAGCGCCGGAAGTTATCGAGGAAGGGCATATCGTTCAGGGTACAATATCATGGATACCATCTGCAGGGGTCAACTTCTCCATCTATGCAGACGGACTCGCAATGATGATCGGATTTATCGCATCCGGTATCGGTGTTCTTATCATGTCCTATTCCAACGGGTACATGTCGCACAAAGAGGACCTTAAAAGATATTACCAGTACCTCCTCCTCTTCATGGGCTCCATGATAGGAATGGTCTTTTCCGCAAATACCATACAATTGTTCATATTCTGGGAACTTACCAGTATCACATCGTTCATGCTTATCGGATATTGGAGGCACAAGCCTGAATCCATCTATGGTGCCACCAAATCCCTTTTGCTCACTGCCGCCGGCGGACTTGCAATGCTTGCAGGTTTCCTGTTCCTGCGCGCGATCACAGGCTCTTTTGATCTTGCAGCAATACTCAATGACCCCCAGGTCATCCATGCTATCAAGGAGCATGAGCTTTTCCTTATAACACTTATACTCATATTCATCGGTGCAGCAGCAAAGTCCGCACAGGGTCCATTCTACATATGGCTCCCGAACGCAATGGAAGCACCGACCCCGGTAAGTGCTTTCCTGCACTCGGCTACAATGGTCAAGGCAGGTATCTACCTCATTGCAAGGATGCATCCTATCTTCTCTGGAACTGAAGCATGGTTCATCCTCGTAAGCGGTACAGGTATCCTTACAATGCTGGTAGCCGGATTCCTTGCGTTCAGGCAGACCGATATCAAAGGAATACTGGCATACTCAACCATCAGCCAGCTGGCCTACATGATGACCATGTACGGTTACACCACACACCACGAACCAGGCATAGGTGTCGCAGCTGCAACGTTCCATCTCCTGAACCACGCAACGTTCAAGGCATGTCTGTTCCTTGTAGCCGGCATAGTCGCACACGAAGCAGCCACGCGTGACATACGAAAACTCGGAGGGTTGCGGCGTGAGATGCCTATAACGTTCATCGTGGCGAGCATTGCAGCCCTTGCGATGGCTGGTGTGCCACCACTCAACGGTTTCCTGAGCAAGGAGATGTTCTATGAATCATCCCTTGAGATGGGACACCTGCTTGGAGGCGCCTTCACATTCATCATTCCTGCATGCGCAGTCCTTGGTGGTGTATTCACCTTCGCTTACTCCATCAAGCTCATCGACGGCATATTCCTCGGAGAGCGCTCAAAGGAACACCTTCCTGAGCACATCCATGAACCACCACTCACAATGCTGATCCCGCCTGCATTCCTTGCAGGACTTGTGATACTCTTCGGAGTGGTGCCATCACTGCCAGTACATCACATCATCGAGCCTACTGTCTCAGGCATCCTACTGGAGGAAGCCCACCTGCACGTAAAGCTCTGGCACGGTTTTACAACATCCCTGATGATGACCATTGTCACTTTCATACTTGGTATCCTGATATACATGAGATATGACAGGATCGCAGAATGGCAGGACGGCTTTAATGCAAAACACCCATGGATCAGCGTCAATTACTATTACAACAATGCTGTGGATTCCGCAAAGGACAGGGCATTTAAGTTCTCTTCGTTCACACAACCAGGGAACATCAAGTACTACATGAGCGCAATGCTTCTGCTTATGATCGCGCTGGTAGCGGTTCCGGTGATCATCCTTGCCACTACCATAGTACCATCCACATTGAACTTCAGCATCCCGCCATACGAAGCTCTCCTCCTCATATTGCTGGTCGTGGCAGCCCTGGCAGCAGCGGTCCTTCCAAGATACCTGCCGGCCATCATTGCATTATCTGCACTGGGATACGGCGTAAGCCTGCTTTTCATCTATCTGAAAGCACCTGACCTTGCACTGACACAGGTACTGGTCGAGACCCTCTCCACCATTATCTTCCTGCTTGCGATAACGAAGATCCCGCAGAAGTACAAAGAGAAAATCACGACCTCGGTGCTTGTCAGGGACCTGACAATATCCCTTGCGGTTGCAGCAAGCGTTTTCGTCGTATTGCTCAACGCGACACAGGGAATTGTGCCACCATTCGAATCCCTTTCACACTACTTCATTGAGAACAGCCTTCCGCTTGCAGGAGGGCACAACATCGTCAATGTGATCATTGTGGATTTCAGAGGTTACGATACACTCGGAGAAATATCGGTGCTCTGTCTTGCAGCACTGGGTGTATACAACCTCATACACAGCAGAGGTGAGGAACAATGACCACAATAATTACGAAAACAATAACAAAGATATGCATACCCCTGGTGATCCTGTTCTCCATATCACTGCTGCTCGCAGGACACAACAACCCCGGAGGAGGTTTCATCGGTGGTGTGATGTTCGCTTCGGTCATTGCACTGATGTACGTCGTGTTCGGACTGAAATATGTAAAAACGTTCTTCAACCCGGACTGGGCCAAATGGTTCGGATTCGGGCTTGCACTGGCATCCTTCACAGCATTTGCAGCAATGCTCTTCGGACATAACTTCTTCAGGAGTGCCGTGGAGTTTGTCCATCTTCCGCTTTTCGGGGAGATCGAACTCGTATCTGCCGGTCTCTTTGACATAGGCGTTTATTTCGTAGTGATCGGATCACTGCTGTTCATCTTCAAGAACGTAGGTGATGACAATGAATAATACATTACTTACCCTTACTATCGCACTTCTTTTCGGCATTGGTACTTTCCTTATGCTGAGAAGGGATATCATAAAGGTCATAATCGGGCTTTCCATCCTGTCCCATGCAGTGAACCTGCTTATCGTCTCCACTGGAGTTTTCGATGGTACAAAAGTACCTATCATCACAGGTGACGGACACGGAGGAGAAGCCTCAGGAATAATATTCAATGATAATCTTGCCGATAGCGTACTAGCACCTGTGGCCTCAGCATCAACACATGTTGAGTTCGTCGATCCGCTTGTCCAGGCGCTGGTGCTAACAGCTATCGTCATCAGCCTTGCTACAACAGCATTCATACTGATCCTTGCATACAGGATATACGAGGAATATGGAACCACTGATATACGTGAGCTCAGGAGGCTGTGGGGATGATCGCAGACATAACACACCTTCCGATAATAGTCATCGCAGTCCCTATACTGATGGCTGCCATCATGATCTTCCTGCGCTCCAATGCAGGTGTCCAGAAGGTGCTGAACATCGCAGTATCTTTCGTTATGCTGGTATTCAGCCTCATACTCCTCTGGCAGGTCTGGAACGGAGGTATCCAGGTCTATGAAGTAGGAGAATGGGGCAAGTATGGTATCATACTTGTAGCCGACCTGCTGAGTTCAGGAATGGTGGTACTAAGTTCACTAGTATCCTTCCTTGCACTTCTCTACTCGCTGGACTACATCGAAGGCAAGTCCTTAAGCTCCAGTTACCATTCACTCTTCAACCTGCTCGTTGCCGGTCTTAACGGTACCTTCCTGACAGGAGATATATTCAACATGTTCGTATTCTTCGAGATACTCCTGTTGTCTTCCTGTGCACTGGTGGTCGCCAATGAGAACGGCGGTGTCACTAAGAGCTCCGACAAGATGGAAGCGACCTTCAAGTACCTTGTACTGAACATGATCGGTTCCATTGTAATGCTCATAGCAGTAGCATCCCTTTATGCCACCGTGGGAACGCTCAACATGGCAGACATCTCTGTCAAGATCAGTGCAATGAGCGCTGCCGGTACCCTGCCATGGCACACATACGCGATCGCATTGCTCTTTATAGTGGTCTTCGGAAACAAGGCAGCGATCTTCCCGATGCACTACTGGCTTCCTGATGTGCACCCCACCGCACCATCACCCATCAGCGCAATGCTTAGCGGTGTCATGATAAAGGTCGGTGCCTACGGAATGCTCAGGGTGTTCTTCCTTATCTTCAAGGATGCACTGTTCCTGTTCCAGCCGATCATAATCTTCCTTGCACTTGCAACGATCATCATCGGAGCAGTATCAGCGGTGGGGCAGAAGGATGTTAAAAGACTTCTCGCATACTCCAGTGTCAGCCAGATAGGATATGTGTTCCTTGGTATCGGCTTCGGCACGGTCTATGCACTTGCAGCATCCCTTGTGTTCCTGGTGAACCATGCCATTGCAAAATCCATGTTGTTCCTTACCTCCGGAGGCATCATCCACCATGCAGGAACAAGGGACATGACAAAAATGGGAGGAATGATGAAGACAAGCCCGGTAATGAGCGTGGCATTCCTCATAGGTGCAATGTCCATTGCGGGACTCCCCCCGATGGGAGGTTTCATCGCAAAGTTCGTGCTCTTTGACGCGGGACTTCTTGCAGAATACTACATACCCATTGCAATAGCCCTGTTCTTTGCAGTATTCACCCTGTTCTACATGTTCAGGGCATGGCTGCTGATGTTCTGGGGCGAGATCAGGGATGTGGAAAAGTATGGAGAATACTCCTCACATGGATCATCTTACATGATAATAATACCCATAGTAACACTTGCAGCACTTGCATTCGTCTTTGGTGTCTATGCCGAACCGCTGGTAGCCCTTTCACAGGCCATCGCAGAACAACTGATCAATCCGCAACCATATATTGATGCGGTTATGACGAGGGTGGTAAGATGAAACGATATCTCATTTACTCAGTAGCTCTTGGGCTTATCTGGTGCTTTGTCCACGGAACGATAACGTTCACCAGCTTCCTGGTGGGACTGGTGCTCGGACCTTTCGTAATCTATCCATTCAGGGAACTGTATGACTTCAAAAGAAAGAGGTCATACATGAATACGATACAGAAGATTCCAAAACAGCTGAAGTACCTGGCAGTCCTTCTTATCGAGATCATAAAAGCGAACATAATAGTCGCAAAGATCGTACTCAGCCCGAAGATGGACATTAAACCGGGAATTGTTGCAGTACCTATTCGCACAGAAACCGATACAGGCATAACTGCTATTGCCAACACGATCACCCTGACCCCCGGAACACTTACAATTGATGTCTCCGATGACAGAAAAGTACTTTATGTGCATGCCATCGATGCATCTGATCCACAGGGATTGCGTCAGTCCATCAGGGACGATCTTGAAAAATATGTACTGGAGGCATTCGAATGAACTCATTATTGCTTGACTTCTCACTTACCTTCATGGTCATTGCGATCATACCATGCATATACAGGGTCATCAAAGGACCTACAATACCCGATCGCGTGATAGCTGTGGATGCCATGACAACAGTTATTGTTGCCATGCTCGGTATCTACTCATACGTACAGGGATCCGTGTTCTTCATGGATGTCGCCCTTGTGCTTGCGATCATATCATTTGTAGGCACCGTTACAATATCCAGGTACCTTGATGAGGGGGCGGTATTCTGACAGCTGTGGATATTGCACTGGATATAGTAAGTACGCTCCTGCTGCTCATAGGAGCATTCTTCGTGTTCCTGGGCATGCTCGGACTACTGCGTCTGCCGGACGTATATAACAGGCTTCATGCTACCACAAAGATCGGCACTCTCGGAGTGGTCAGTGTGATGATGAGCATCCTGGTAAAGGTAGGTCTGAGCCCCATAGGAGTTAAGGGCATAACAGTAGCCCTATTCCTGTTCCTGACCGCACCAATTGCAGCTCACATGATCGGAAGGGCAGCTCACAGGCATGGTGTAGGTCTCTGCCAGGGATCTGTGATTGATGAGTATGGCAAGGACTGTCAAAAAGAACCTTGCCCAGTACGTCAATTAAAATAAAGTAAGACCATAGTATCCACCAGGATGAATATGAAAAGCAGGACGTTGGTCTTTAAATTTGGTGATAAGGACTTTGAAGCAGGAATTAACCGAGCCGCTGATATCATCAGGGAAGGAGGGACCGTTGCCTTCCCTACAGAGACCGTTTATGGGCTTGGTGCCGATGCACTGAACGCCGAAGCGGTGCACAAGATATTCAAAGCAAAGGGAAGGCCTGCTGATAATCCACTTATAGTCCACATTGCCAGCAGGGACCAGTGCTCTGAGCTTGCAGAGGAGATCCCTGCAGATGCCCTCAGGTTGATGGACCTATTCTGGCCGGGCCCGTTAACACTTATTCTTAAAGCAAAGGACATTGTTCCTGACGTTACCACTGGCGGACTTGACACCGTGGGCCTGAGAATGCCGGAAAATCCGATCGCACTTGAGCTTATACGAAGATCGGAACGACCGATCGCCGCACCAAGTGCCAACACATCCGGAAGCCCAAGCCCCACAACTGCCCGGCATGTAATTCAGGACCTTGAAGGAAAGATAGATGTGATCCTTGACGGCGGACCAACAGAGATCGGACTTGAATCCACCGTTGTTGACATGACAGGAGATGTACCTGTAATATTGCGCCCCGGGCACGTCACTGCAGAGAACATAAGGGAATGCGTGGGTGATGTACGAATAGGATACAAGGACAGGACACTTGAAGAAGGAGAGGTCGCACGCTCACCTGGTATGAAATACACCCATTATTCACCGAAAACCAGCGTTATCCTCATTGAAGGTGATGTCGAAGACGTCCGAAAAGCAATAGAAGAGGTCGTTTCAGAATGTCATCAGGAAGGTGAAAGGGTTGGTCTTCTTATGACCGAAGAAACGGCAGAGTTCGTTAAGGCAGATGAGATATACTTCCTTGGAAAAAGGGATGTTCCCGCCCAGGCAGCCCGTAGTATATTTATGGGTCTGCGACATCTTGATAATACAAATCTCGATCTCATCGTGGTCGATGGGACGTTAAATAAGGAAGGTATCGGAGCAGCTGTCTTTAATCGTTTGAGGAAAGCAGCTGACAGGATAATCAACGCATAAACGGAAGGGATCCATTGAAAGCAGAGAAAAAAGAGTATAATGTCGCAAGGCAGGAATATATGGAGATCACAAGAAGGAACAGGAACATCGCTAAAATAGACATGCTGATCCTTGGTACCGGTCTTTTGCTCAAATATTTTGATATGGCCGAGATCGGAAAACATTTCATGTGGCTTGGTTTCATTATCCTTGTGTACGTATTCGGATCTAACATGATGGCAAAATCAGAACTCAGAAAAGCCCAACCATAAAAAAAGAGAATATGAAATATGAATAGATCTTAAACAAATAGATCTATAATTTTTAAAAAAAAACTTGTTTTCAAAAAAAGTTGATTGCTAACAGATATAACTGCCAGCGATCTTCTGTATTAAGGTATATGTGACAGGAGGTTAAAAACCTCCAATCCGTTCACATACCGAACTTTTTCATCATCTTCTGCATGTTGAACTTACCGCCACGAAGTCCTTTCATGGCATTCTGCATCATCTTGTGATACTTCAGAAGTTCACGCACTTCATCCGGGTTGGTACCAGAACCCATTGAAATCCTCTTGATCCTTGAGCTGCCGATGAGCCTCGGGTTAAGCAGTTCTTCCTCGGTCATGGAATCCATCAGGATCCTGTACTTTTTCATTTTATCTTCAGTGACCTTGTATGCATCGTCAGAAAGCTTCACACCCATACCACCCAGAGGAAGCATCTGCATGATCTGCTTCATAGGACCTAGCTTGTTCATGGCCTCAAGCTGAGAGTACATGTCCTTGAGAGTAAAACGCCCCCTCATCATGGCTTCCATGTCGATGTCCTCTTCAGTAAGGGTCTCCTCAGCCTTCTCGATAAGTGACTTTATGTCACCCATTCCCAGAAGCCTGGAGATGAACCTGTCAGGCTCGAACTTCTCAAGGTCATCAGGGGTCTCTCCCACACCGATGAATGCGATGGATGAATTTGTCTCGGAAACTGCGGAAAGTGCACCACCACCCTTGGCGGTACCGTCAAGTTTGGAGATCACTACCCCGGAAATACCGACGGAATCGTTGAATGCCTTTGCCTGTTCGCTTGCCTGCTGTCCGATAGCACCGTCGAGCACAAGCAACTTATAATCAGGCTGTGCGACCTTGTGAATCTGTTCCATCTCATCGATGAGATCGGCTTCCAGTGAGTGTCTTCCGGCTGTGTCCACAATGAGGACATCGTTCCTGGCAAGGTCTTTCAGACCCCTTTCCACAATGCCAACGGCATCAGGATTACCTTCCTCACCATAGAAAGGCACGTTCAGCTTGGTACAGAGGGTCTTAAGCTGCTGGTATGCACCGGGACGGAAGGTATCGGCACAGACCACAGCAGGTTTGAGACCTTTCCTCTGGAAATAACGGGCAAGTTTTGATGTGGTGGTCGTCTTACCGCTACCCTGCAGACCGATCATCATGATCTTCTGAGGTTTCAGCGGGATATCTGCGCTCTTACCGACGATATTAATGAGTTCCTGATAGACGATCCTTATGACATGTTCACGGGGATTCATACCTGAAGGAACTTCCTCCTTCAGTGCACGCTCCTTGATGTGACTGGACATCTTCATAACAAGCTTGACATTGACATCAGCCTGAAGCAATGCCCTCTGTATGTCTTTTACGACCTCATTGACCGTTTTCTCATCTATACGGCCGGCGCCAACCAGTTTCTTTAGTGCGTCCTGCAGGGAGCTGCCGAGTTTGTCCATTACCATTTAAGAATCATCCTGTATAATTTTGATATGAAAGTGATGAATAATCAAATTAATCTGACACAAAAATGCCATCTTTATTTAATAACCTTTTGAAAACTGGTCTCAAAAACACTAATAGCTATGGGACATCCATCTAAAAACGGAAAGAATATAGAGGACACTCATCATCTTCTCAAAACCATATCAAAAGAAAAGTTAATAGCGGGGGATGGATTCGAACCATCGGTCTACGGGTTATGAGCCCGTCGGGATCTCCTGGCTACCCCACCCCGCTACAGAGTGAGTATTCACGCTTGCAGCCTCTCTAATGAACTGATGGTAGATAAAGCTTCCCAACGTACGAACTGAGAGGCGCACAAAGATGAGCGAACGGATTGCAAACATATCAAATTAAAGCGTCAATAGGAAACTCAAAGAGAGCAAGTTGTCTCCTGGCAAAACGATCTCAGAAAGAAAGTTTATAGCGGGGGATGGATTCGAACCATCGGTCTACGGGTTATGAGCCCGTCGGGATCTCCTGGCTACCCCACCCCGCTTCAGAGTGAGTATTCACGCTTGTAGCCCTTCTAAAGGGGTGATGATAGATAAAGTTTGCGCATATAACGCTTCCGCAGTTAGATTTTGACCCTAAGAATCAGAAATATAGCCATATTTCAAAAAGTCCATGCCATAAATCTTTAAATATATCACAACCAATAGGAGAAACGGTGAATAGATGCCACACAAATGTACCCGATGCGAAAAAATATTTGAAGACGGGGCCGAGGTCATTCTAAGCGGCTGTCCGAACTGTGGCTGGAACAAGTTCCTTTACGTAGGTAGCATGGAGGAACAAAAAGCAGACATAGAGGAAGCTGTTGCTGAAGATCTGCAGGCGGAGGAAGAGAGCGAAGCTGTTGACCCCGCAGAAAAGTTCATCAGGGAAATAGATGACATCATCGGTATTGAGCATCAGGAAAGAGAAGTTGTTGAAGATGATGGGGAACGTGTTGAATCCGTAAGGATACTGGGACCCGGTTCCTATGAGCTTAACCTTAGCTCACTCCTCGAACGCGACGAAATTGTGATGGCAATAAAACAGGACGGAACATATGCCGTTGACCTTTCATCCGCATTCCGCAGGAAGAAGAAAAGGAAAGACTGAATGTATGATGCATTCACACCACATATTTTGTATCACACCACCTACTTTACATCACAACCCATTTCTCACATATCAGAGCATAAATTCAGAAAGCCGGGGGGCGAATGACAGGACTTCAGGAACGATTCTGGGAGATCGATCTTCTAAGAGGCATAGCCATCATCATGATGGTAGCATTCCACCTGGCGTATGACCTGAACTACCTTAACGCCTATGGGATCGAACTTGAATCCGGATTCGGATTCATTATCGGAAGGACAACTGCAATACTATTCATTGTCCTCGCAGGAATCTCGCTTACATTGAGCCATTCAAGGAACCGGCAAATAAGATCCACAGGCAAAGGTGTGGGAAAAGCTGAAAGGACTGAAAAGAACGAGTTCATCGGGTATGTAAAAAGAGGAGCGAAGATATTCCTCTGGGGAATGGTCATCACTGCCGGAAGCTACATATTCCTCAGGGATGGCGTGATAGTGTTCGGCATCCTCCATTTCATAGGAGTTACCATCGCCCTTGCATACCCTTTCCTGAGATACGGCAAATTTAATTTGATCCTGGCAATACCTGCCATTGCAGCAGGATCGTGGTTGCAGAACATTACCATCACAAAAAACTGGCTGTTCTGGGCAGGTCTCCGGCAGGAAGGGTTCCATTCATATGACTATTTCCCGCTTCTTCCCTGGTTCGGAGTCCTACTTATAGGTATATTTCTCGGAAATGTCCTCTATCCTGACTACAAAAGAGCAACACTCCTGTCCGCCATACCGGAGATCTCAGAAATGCTGCCTGTTAAAGGTCTCTGTTATATGGGGAGAAGATCATTGCTGATCTATCTGCTACACCAGCCGCTACTGGTGCTGTTGATATATGCCGCAGGAATGGTAGACCCGGGGCAGATCCACCCCATTATCTGAAGGACAATTCAAGGACCAGTTAAAAGAAATCAGATAGTCTTGACTGCTTCTCATCCATCTTCTCAAGTTTGGTAACACCAACACCGACCAGCCTGAGCCTACCCCTTCCACGGAATTCCTGTAGCAGCGCCTTTGCTGTTCTTTTGATGGCAGACAGGTCGCTTGAATATGCCCCCAGTGTCCTTGCCCTTGTGTATGTCGTAAAGTCCTCAAGACGCACTTTGATAGTAACGGTCTTGAAAAGATATTTCTTTTTCAAAAGCGAGCCATGCACATTTTCTGAAAGGACATCGATCACACCTTCCACATATACCATATCGGAAGTATCACGGTCAAAGGTATCCTCCTTGCTTATGGACTTCACATCACCCCTCTCCATCACAGTACGTCCATCGATCCCGTTCGCCAGCTGGTGCATCACAAGACCGAACTTCCCAAAACGTTCACGCAGCACCTGGACATCGTAAACTGCCAGATCACCGATCGTACGTATCCCCATCTCATTGAGGATGATGGAGGTCTTTTTACCCACCCCGGATATTCTCGAGACATCCAGAGGATACAGGAATCTTTCCACCTCACCAGGGAGTACCACGGTCAGACCATCGGGTTTCCGGTAGTCTGACGCTATCTTAGCAATGGACTTGTTCGGTGCCACACCTATTGAGCAGGTGATACCCTCACGGAGAGTTACTTCTTCCTTGATCCTCAATGCCAGGTTCTCTGCCTCATCATAGTCCTGAACAAGATCGCTGACATCGAGATAGGCCTCATCCACGCTGACCTGTTGGAACTTAGAGGAATATCCCTTGAGGATCTCCATAATATTAGAGGAAACTTTCTTGTAAAGCGGCATATTCACTCGAAGGTAAACAGCATCCGGACAGAGGCGATATGCCTTAGAGATAGCCATGGCTGAATGGATACCATATTTGCGGGCTTCGTAGGAGCATGTGCTCACGACACCCCTGCCCTCCCCTTTAATCGGATCAGAGCCCACAACTACAGGCAGACCTTTAAGAGAAGGGTTTGCTGCAACCTCTACTGAAGAATAGAAGCTGTCCATATCCACATGAAATATTATCCTGATATTTTCACCTGGCAGGCACATGAGCGGCATTATTGAAAATGTTTATGGATAGTACCATGATAGCCTCCGATTGACCCTGATCTAAATTGTTTAAATGAGGACAGACTTAAATCTCAACTGCCCTTGCAAAGGATTTTATGCATGGAAGATATGAAGAAGACTAACAGACCTGCATAATTATCAGGATATTGTGGAAGATCATCATGTACCAATACATAGCCATCGCAGCATATTGTGTAGTTCTTTTCCTGACCCTGCGGGATATCAGGATATTCCGCCGCACGGGGATAGCATCATACAGGAAAGGTGCGCTCAAGGGACTTTTAGCATCCACCGTGATACTTGCAGGAACGATCCTTGTGGGTATGAACCCCGAGATAGGACTTGTCGTTGTGTTCATAGGCCTATACATCAATCGCAAAGGGGCACGTGAAAAAGTGTTCAATGATGCCGGCACCCTGGACCGCCTTATGGGTAAAACGGACATTTGAGGATACTCCTGGACAATAAAGTCTGAAAGGTACAGCCCCCAATCCAAAAGGTATAAATGTAAAGGTTTTCTATAAAGGCGGTAATCTTAATCATATCTATCTAAATCATAATGGAGATATACAATGGGAAATATTAGACAGACAAACATCAAGAACATTGCATTCCGCCTGATCGACAACCACGGAGAAGTTTTCACAACAGACTTTGATGAAAACAAGCGCCTCGTCTCAGAATACACCACAATCGAGAGCAAGGTCATCAGAAACCGTGTCGCAGGCTACGTTACACGCAAGATCGCACATCCAAAGAAGATCTGATCTTAAGGAAGTGGATCTTTTATGTTCGAAGGAGTATTACCAGCTATCATAACTCCTTTCACAAAAGCTGATACCATCGACAAGGAAGGATTGCAGCAGAATATCGAATTTGTCGAGAAGGGTGGAGTTTCCGGGATCGCTGCCTGTGGCACAACTGGCGAATCAGCCACATTGTCCACTGCGGAACATATGGAACTCATCGATATATCAGTTAATTGTGCAAAGGTGCCCATACTTGCCGGAACGGGTTCGAACAACACGGCAGAGGCGATCGAGCTGACAAAGCATGCCGAGGATGCGGGAGCAGCCGGTGCTCTTGTAATATCTCCTTACTACAACAAACCTAACAAAGCAGGACTTATTGCTCATTTTAAGGCTATCGCGGAAGCGGTGGAATTACCTATCGTGCTTTACAACGTGCCATCCCGTACAGGACAGGACATGCCACTCGAGGTAATATTCGAACTTGCAAAAGTTGATAACATAATTGCTATCAAGGAGGCAAGTGGCAATCTTGACAAGGTCTCACAGATCATCGAGAACACAAGGGATGAGGACTTCAAGGTCATATCAGGAGAGGACGGGCTCACCATGCCAATAGTAGCTCTTGGCGGAGCCGGCGTGATCTCCGTGGTAGCAAATGTCGTACCTGAAAAGATGGTAAAGCTTGTAAACGCAACGAATGA
This sequence comes from Methanococcoides mangrovi, assembly GCF_052057775.1. Classification (GTDB taxonomy): domain Archaea; phylum Halobacteriota; class Methanosarcinia; order Methanosarcinales; family Methanosarcinaceae; genus Methanococcoides. Next base: position 2,398,766 of record NZ_CP195121.1, read on the forward strand.
AGGCGACCTGAGAACGGCACAGCAGCTTCACTACGAGATGGCACCACTCATCCGCGCATTGTTCGCGGAAACAAACCCGATACCTGTCAAGCGTGCGGTAGAGCTTATCGGACTTAACACAGGTCACCTGAGACTTCCTCTTGCACCTATCAGCAAAGAGAACGAGCAGAAACTTGTCGAATGCCTGAAAGATCTGGGGTGCATCTGATGATAAATGCAGCAGTCACAGGCGCTTCAGGAAGGATGGGGAAGCTGCTCATTGAGAATATCATCGAGATGGATGGCATACAGCTTTCTGCAGCCTTTGATCTTGTTAACATCGGCAAGGATGTCGGAGAAGTTGCACAGCTCGGAAAGCTTGATGTTCCGATCTCCGATGTTGCAGACATGGCAACCGTTCTCAAAGAATCAAAAACGGATGTAGTGATAGACTTCACAATTGCAGCTGCAACGATTGTGAACGCACCCATCGTGGCAGATGCAGGCGTTAACCTTGTGATCGGTACAACAGGTTTCACTCCTGAACAGCGTTCCATTATCGAGGACGCGATCAAAAGGAACAATATATCGGGCATAATCTCACCAAACTACTCCATGGGAGTTAATGTCTTCTTCAAGATACTGCAGGAAACTGCAAAATACCTTTCAGACTATGATATCGAAGTTATCGAAGCCCACCACAACCAGAAAAAAGATGCACCTAGTGGCACTGCAATGAGAGCTGCCGAGGTCATTAGTGAAACACTGGGCGGAAAGGATTTCGTATACGGACGCGAAGGTCTCGCCCCAAGGGGCAAAGAGATTGGTATACATGCAGTACGTGGCGGAGATATCGTCGGCGATCACACAGTCCTCTTCGCCGGAGGCAGTGAGCGCATAGAGATCAAACATCAGGCCCATTCCAGAAATGCATTTGCATCAGGAGCTGTAAAGTCAGCTATCTGGATAGCAAACGCAGAACCAGGCATCTATACAATGGATGATATCCTGGGATTCTAACTTTTTTTGACCAGAACAATCTCTTTGATTGAAAAGTTAAATGATCGCATAGATGAATCCATGCACATTTAAAGATTGTAGAAAAAGAAAGCAATCAAAGCATAAGCATTTAAAATAAAAGATATCAGAGAAGATGATCCCCGATATCTTCTGAGATTATTCTTTCACAATACAAACAACGAAGAATGATCTTATGCCCATCAGTACTTACAGTGAACTTGGATGATACTGGTTCATTACTGTTGGAAATGCAGTTCGGATTTATGCACTTGACCACTCCATCCACTACTTCAGGAATGTGCACATGGGTCTTTTCAGATACCACAAAATCCCTGATGATATTGATAGTTGCTTTTGGCGAAATCAATGAGATCTTGTCAACCTCTTCCAGATTCAGCTCCCTACCCTCTATCTTGACAACATCCTTTATTCCGTGAACACTCGGAGCATTGATAATTATACTTATCACCCCGGAAGACGGATTGGGAATATTGAGGATGTTCAGGACTTTTAGTGCCTGTCCTGCGGTAATGTGATCAATAACAGTTCCATTCCTTATCGGGTGTACCCTTATCTCAGGTACAGGTTTATCATCTATGCTCATTCCAATGCCCCCATCACAAGTGCAAGTAATGCCATTCTTACCGGAACACCATAGAAAGACTGCTTGAAATAGCATGCATGAGGAGTATCATCTACCCTTGGGTCGATCTCGTTTGTCCTTGGCAAAGGATGCATAATCTTAAGGTCAGGTTTTGCCTTTTCAAGAAGTTCAGGATTTATCTGGAGACTATTGGCAACTTTATGATATTCCGCCGGATCAGGGAAACGTTCCTTCTGTATCCTTGTTGCATAAAGTACATCCACGTCAGCGATGGCCTCTTCGATAGAATCGGTCTCCTTTACAGTTATGTCGCGGCTCCTGAGATCCTCTATGATCTCCGCAGGCATACGCAGTTCTTTTGGGGATACCAGAGTGATGTCTGCACCATACAGGGACAGGGCATAACACAATGAGTGAACGGTCCTTCCATACTTCAGATCGCCTGCAAGGGCTATCTTCAGGCCATCAAGGTGACTTTCACGCCTTATGGTATAAAGGTCAAGGAACGTCTGAGTTGGATGATGTCCTGCACCATCACCTGCATTGATTATAGGAACCGATGAGAACTCCGAAGCAAGCTGGGCTGCACCTTCCTTATTATGACGCAGTACAATGGCATTGGAATAACCCTGCACCACACGGATAGTATCAGCAAGGGTCTCACCTTTTGCGATCGAACTCGCATCAACGGAACCAAGGTTCAGCACATCCCCTCCAAGACGCATCATTGCAGTCTCAAATGACATGCGGGTTCTGGTACTGGGTTCAAAGAACATGACAGCCAGTACTTTACCATTGAGCAGATCAGACTTCGTTTTTCCGCTTGCTATTGGCTCCAGTTTTTCAGCAGTATCAAGGATATGATCTATCATATCTCTTGAAAAGGATTTCATAGAAATGATATGAAGGTCTTTGAATGTCATTCATAGGGAAAAGAGTTGCATGAAATATAATGTTTGCCAATGGGAAATGAAAGAAAAAAGAAAAAAGCAGCCAATGAAGTTATTCTTCAAGTTCTTCCAGGAACTGCATCCAGCCCTTTGCGTCCTTGACCTTACATCTCTCAGCCTCTTCATGATACTTTTTCATACGTTCCGGGCCGGAAAGTTCTTCCAGGTCCTTAAGGTCCATAATAGCACGTAGAAGCCCTGCAGTCGTATCAAAGACATCCTTGGCCTCATCAAGGGTCATATCGGTCTTTTCAAGATAAGTTTCATAGGACTTCGCTTTTTTGTTCAGGGCAATGATACAGTGATCAATATGTTCCCGATCATCCTCAGTAAGGTTCGGTTTGTTTATGAGTTCCCATGTGATCTCGTGCAACGGGACCTTTTTACCTTCGATCTCCACCTCATCAGGTATCCTCTCACCACACCAGAACAATTGCCTGTGGAGGCGGGCCAGAAGTTTTTCACGCTGTTGCTTGGTTATGAGCTGATCTTCCTCCATGTTAACCAGATCCATGTTAACGCATCAAATGCCATTAATTATTAAGTAATATGAACATATACCCGGTTAGATTTATACTTACTCAGGCATACTACACTATTAAACCCCAAAAGGTGATCATATTAATACAATAATTCAGGTAGCACTTGACCTGCTGGAGATCGACCGCGCCATACAGATCGCAAGAGAGGCTGTCGCCGGAGGCGCTGACTGGATCGAGGCAGGGACACCACTTATCAAAAGCGAAGGGATGAATGCTGTCAGACAGCTTAAAAAGGAATTTCCCGATAAGACCATTCTTGCGGATATGAAGATCGCAGATACAGGTGCTTTTGAAGTGGAAATGGCAGCCAAAGCAGGTGCCGATATCGTCATGCTATTGGGCAATGCAGATGATTCCACAGTTAAGGATGCAGTTAGATCCGCAAGAAAATATGGCGTCAGGCTGATGGCCGACCTTATCATAGTAGAGGATCCTGTAAAGAGAGCACAGGAGCTGGAAAAGATGGGGATTGACTACATCAACATGCATGCAGGTATCGACCAGCAGATGACAGGAAAGGACCCCACACCATTGCTCGAGAGAATTGTGCAGGAAGTCAGCATACCGGTAGCTGCTGCAGGCGGTCTTGATGCAATTACAGCTGCACAGGCAGTAAAAGCAGGTGCAAGCATTGTCATTGTCGGAGGGAATATCACACAATCGAATGATGTGACGGGATCTGCAAGAAATATACGTGAAAGTGTTGATTCCACCGAGTTACCTGTATTCAAGCGACAGACACTGGAACAGGAAACAAGGAGATTGTTCTCAGAGGTTTCCACCCCGAACATCACAGATGCCATGCACCGAAAAGGTACCATGAAGAACATCCATTCCATGGTCCAGGGAAAAAAGATGGTAGGAACAGCCGTCACAGTACAGACCTTCGAAGGGGACTGGGCAAAACCCGTTGAAGCAATAGAAGCTGCAGGCGAGGGGGATGTCATTGTGATTTACAATGGAAGTCCGCATGTTGCACCATGGGGAGGACTTGCTACACTAAGTTGCCTGAACAAGGGTATCGCGGGGGTCGTAGTTGATGGTGCAGTAAGGGACATTGATGAGATCCGGAAGATCGGATTACCCGTATTCGCAACCAGCAACGTTCCCAATGCAGGCGACCCGAAAGGTTTTGGTGAGATAAATGCTACCATCAACTGCGGATCTCAGGTAGTCAACCCCGGAGATTATATCATCGGCGATGACAATGGGGTCGTTGTGGTCAAGAAAGAACGTGCATATGAGATAGCAAGGCGCGCAAAAGAGGTAGAGAAAAATGAGAAACGCCTCTATGAAGAAATAAAGCGTGGAAGCACGCTTTCCGAGGTACTTAAACTCAAAAAATGGGAGAAAATGTGATGATAGAACTTCTGAAGGTACTGGTTTGTATGCCATTCCTTGCATATGCCTGTTACTCCGATATCAAATCACGAAGAGTGACCAACCGCCTCTGGCCCAAAATGCTTGGAGCAGGTGCTATATTTATACTATACGATGCCTACAGATTCGGCATCCCATATCTCAAATGGACAGTAATCTCCTTCATACTGATCTTCACTTTCGTATACATACTGTTCTACCTGAACGCCTTCGGAGGTGCTGATGCAAAGGTCCTGATGGTGATATCCCTCATATTGCCAATATATCCAGCAATGGAGCTTTTGGGGCGACAGCTGCCTATCTTCGGGGTTCCGGCACTCAACCTTTTCACATTTAGCGTATTTGGGAATTCGGTCATACTGACAATAATCGTACCCATAGGACTGTTCATTTACAATCTTACTCAGCCCTCATTGAAAGAAACTCTAAAAAAGCCACATTACATGTTCATAGGATACAGATGTCCTGTCTCAAAGCTGGACAAGCCCCACATAAGACTGATGGAAACCTTCGAGGAAGACGATAATAGTGTCAGGAACAGGTTTTCCACAGCAGGTACAAAGCTTGATGACGAGGTAGTCTCCAGAATGCAGGAATATGCAGAAAAAGGACTCATTGATGAGAGGGTCTGGGTCACTCCCGGACTGCCTTTCATGATACCCATAACTGCCGGATTCATAGCAGCAGTGATCTACGGGGACCTCATATTCCAGATCACACTGAAGTTCCTGCTATGAAGAAGTTCACTTAGATCCTTTCAAGTAGCGGGTGATCTCTTCCATGAAGACCGGCCCGTACTTTTTCAATTTGAACTCACCAACACCCGTAATGTCCAGGAACTCCTCGTCCCTTATAGGATACTTTATTGCCATCTGTCGAAGACTTGTATCCGCAAAGATGATGTAAGGTGGAACATCATCCTCTTCGGCCAGCCTTTTCCTTATGACCTTAAGCCTGTCGAAAAGCTTTTTGTCTGGACGGGAGATGGGAGTAGGTACTCTTTTTGGCTTTTTGGAAGAAACAGTATCTTTTGATGTTGTGTTCCTTGATGCAGCCTTCTTAGAAGTAGCAGCTTTTGGACCTGAAGTTCCGGAGCCGGATACCTTTGAACCGGCACTTTTTGAGCTAACGGTCTTTGAACCGGATGAAACTGATGAAGTACCTTTGCTTTTGCCGGACTTAACAGCAACACTACTGGAACGTGTCAACCATACCTCACCGCCCGAAAGTACTTCACGGCTCTGCTTGTTCAGGCTTAACAGAGGATACTTTGCCCCTTTAACATCAAGGTAACCAAGACGAACCATCTCCCTTGCCATATCAAGCCACTCTGATCTGGTGTAACCTTCACCTGTACCATAAGTTTTGAGACGGTCATGCTTATACCCTTTGATCTTCTTTGACCTGGAACCGGAGATGATATCCACCACATGTGTCATTCCAAAGCGCTCATTTACCTCGTCCACACATGACAGAAGGACCCTTGCTGCCTCAGAAGCATCAAAAGTGTCACGTGGTTTAAGGCATACGTCACAACCACCACAATTGTCGGATACAAGTTCCTCCCCGAAATAGCTCAGCAAGACCTTTCTGCGACAGGTAGTGCTTTCACAGAAATCGATCATTTCCCGAAGTTTTACCATTGCAATATCACGTTCGGACTTTTTCGACATCTGATCAATGAAGTACTTGATCTTATACCAGTCACCTCGACTGAAATAAAGGACACATTCGCATTCAAGTCCGTCACGACCACCCCTGCCGGTTTCCTGGTAGTAGCCCTCTATGTTCTTCGGAAGGTCATAATGAACAACAAATCTCACATTCGGCTTGTCAATGCCCATCCCAAAGGCCACCGTTGCCACAATGATGTCAACATCATCTCGTATGAAGCGCTCCTGATTTTCATGCCTTTTGGTATCGGAAAGACCTGCATGGTATGGCAATGTGTGAAATCCGGAAGAGTTAAGCTTTCGGGACAGGGATTCCACACTCTTTCTGCTGTTGCAGTAGATGATCCCCGAATCACCGGAATGGCTTTTCAGAAGCTCCAGAAGATCACCATAAGAATCATTTTTAGGTCGGATCTCATAGGAAAGATTGCTTCGGTTAAAGCTTGCCACATATACCGAAGGTGAACTCAGTTTGAGCAATTTGATAGTATCATCCTTTACCTTCGGAGTAGCAGTTGCAGTCAGCCCTATTATCGGGACATCAGGAAACTTCTCCTTCAGGAAACCAAGGCGACGGTATTCGGGCCTGAAGTCGTGACCCCATTGAGAAATACAATGTGCCTCATCGATAGCGAACAGGCTGATATTCACATAACTGAGAAGGTCCAGGGTACTTTTCATGCAAAGCCTTTCCGGAGCAACATAAAGGATCTTTACGTGACCATCCACTATGGCACGTGTGATCTCCTGTTGCTCGCGATAGCTCAGCGTACTGTTAAGATAAGCTGCAGCAATGCCATTACTGACAAGACCATCAACCTGGTCCTTCATCAGAGATATAAGAGGAGATACTACGATAGCGAGGCCATCCATCATAAGGGCCGGGATCTGATAGCAGATCGACTTACCGCCCCCGGTAGGCATCAGTACGAAAGTGTCCTTACCATCAAGGACATCTTTGATGATATCCTCCTGAAGGGGGCGGAATTCGCTATAACCAAAATATTTCTGGAGTGTCCTGTGCATGTGAATACCGATGATCATCTGATGTTTATCCTACTTAATAGGCTACACATATTTAAGAACAGAGCATGCGTGGTGAAAGTATCCGGAACCAGCGGAGTAAGATGAATCATATAGATATTAGACCGACATAACTTGATCGAGATCTGAGGCAGTAATCACCGATGTTCCATCGATACTATTAAAACCAACAAGAATATTAACCACATGATTATTTAAGAGAACCACTAATATTAACTAACATTTATCATCATCGCATCATAACCGGAGTTCATTTTCATGGTAAAAGTCGAGAAATTCATACCTAAAGCAATAGACAGGATAAAAGAAAAGGCCAAAGGAAAGACAATTGTAGGCCTTTCCGGAGGAGTTGACAGCTCGGTCTGTGCAGTCCTTGCATACCGTGCTCTCGGAGACATGTTCTTCCCGATCTACATAGACACAGGCCTCATGAGGAAAGGCGAGACCGAGATGATCGAGAAGATCTTCGCAGACATGAACCTTCAGGTCATCCATGCCAAGGACCGTTTCCTTGAAGCTCTTGTGGGAGTTAAGGACCCTGAGGAGAAGAGGAAGATCGTCGGCGAGACGTTCATCCGCATCTTTGAGGAAGAGGCACGCGAGCTTGAAGCAGAATATCTTATCCAGGGAACGATCTACCCCGACAAGATCGAATCAGAAGGAGGGATCAAATCCCACCACAACGTTGGAGGACTTCCTGAAAAGATCGAGTTCAAGGAAATTATTGAACCTATCGATGACCTGTACAAGGATGAGGTCCGTGAGGTCGCAAAGGCACTTGACCTGCCTGATGAGATCTGCGAGAGGATGCCATTCCCGGGACCAGGGCTTTCAGTAAGGATAATCGGAGAGGTTACCGAGGAGAAAGTGGATGTGGTACGTGAGGCAAATGCCATCGTTGAGGAAGAACTGCTCGAGAAGTTCAAGCCATGGCAGACCTTCGCTGCAGTTGTCGGCAAGGGAACAGGCGTCAAAGGTGACGTAAGGGTACATGGCTGGATCATTGCGGTCCGTGCAGTAGGCTCAAGGGACGGTATGACAGCAGAAGCGCTTGAACTTCCATGGGAGACCCTCAAAAGAATAGAAACAAGGATCTCCGGCGAGATACCATCCGTTGCCAGAGTGCTTTACGACCTATCACCAAAACCACCTGCAACAATCGAGTTCGAATAATGTCACTCAACAAAGCTGTACTGGAAATACGCAACCGCCAGCGTATAAAGCCATCATCGAACGAGTATCCGGCTGCCGTCTGGAGGAGCACTGATCACTTCAACGGAGAAACAGTGGATACACTGACCATCATCTTCAAGACATCAGGATGCTGGTGGGGTAAAGCAGGCGGCTGCACCATGTGCGGTTTTGTCTATGACAGCGCAAAGATCCCCCCACAGCCTGAAGAGCTGGAAAAGCAGCTAGGGAATGCCATGCAAAAGGGTGAAAGGCTTGAGCGCTTCATGGTCAAGATATTCACATCAGGCAGTTTCCTGGATGAGAAAGAGATACCGATTGAAACAAGAAGAAGCATCCTTGGAAAACTGGCAGCTGATGAGCGCGTGTTCAAGGTAATCGTGGAAAGCCGCCCGGAGTTCGTTACAGAGGAGATACTGAAGTCCTGTGTCGATGCACTGGGAGATACCTCATTTGAGGTTGCTATCGGTCTTGAGACAAGTTCCGACAATATCCGCAAGAACTCCATAAACAAGGGATTCACTTTCGCTGATTTTATCCGGGCAGCTGAAGTAGCGAAGAACAACGGAGTTGCTATGAAAGCATACCTGTTGTTAAAGCCGCTCTTCCTCTCCGAAAAAGAAGCTCTCGAAGACATTGTGAAGACCATAGACGATGTTGCAGGACATGCACAGACCATTTCCATCAACCTGTGCAATGTGCAGAACGGCACCTATGTTGAACACATGTGGCAGCGAGGCCAGTACAGGCCACCCTGGCTCTGGAGCATTGTGGAGATACTCCAGCGAACAAAACAGAAGCATCCGGAACTTGTGATTACTTCCGACCCTGTTGGTGCAGGCTCAAAACGTGGCCCACATAACTGCAAGAAATGCAGCAGGGACGTGTCGGATGCAGTACACCTTTTCTCAAGGACACAGGATCTGAGCGTACTTGACGGGCTCGACTGTGAATGCAAAGAGTTGTGGAAAAAGGTCCTTGAACTGGACGGGCTTACATATGGAAGTCCGATACAGGACTGATCATCAACATATTAAAACAAAACAAAAAAGAAAGGTCATAGGACACGGTTATTCCGTGTCCTGATACACCATTGTACCAATGCCCTGATCGGTGAAAAGCTCAAGCAGAACCGAATGTGATATACTTCCATCTATTATGTGCACGCGCTCCACACCACCAAGTACGCTTGCTTTGGCGCTCCTCATCTTAGGGATCATTCCGCCACTGATAATACCTTCTTCTATCAAAGGTTCAACATCATCCACACTGATACGGGAAATGCGGCTGGACCTGTCAGACTGGTCCCTGAGAACACCAGGCACATCCGTCATCAATATGAGTTTCTTTGCATGCAGGGCATCTGCAAGATCACCTGCAACCGTATCAGCATTGATGTTCAATGCATTGCCTTCAGCATCCATTGCGATCGGGGAGATCACCGGAATATAATCGTTAGCTGTAACAATATTGATAAGTTCAGGATTGATGATCTCGGTCTCCCCTACCCAGCCAAGGTCCACGTCGTGTTCGACGTCCTCTATCATGATCTTCTGAGCGGCCTTTTTCTTAGCTATGATCATCTTTCCGTCCTTTCCGGAAAGACCCACACCTTTCCCACCATGTTTCCCTATGAGAGACACTATCTTTGTATTGATATTACCCACAAGTACCATGCGTGCGATCTCCATGGTCTCATCGTCAGTTATCCTTAATCCGCCTACGAACTCAGGTTTCTTTCCCATACGTTCCATCTTCTCAGTGATCTCCGGACCGCCACCATGGACGATAACCGGATGGATACCAACAAAACGCAAAAGTACAACGTCCTGAATGATGTCGCTCATAACAGAAGGATTGACCATAGCATGACCACCTACCTTGATCACCATTACGGAACCGTAAAAGTCCCGGATATACGGAAGTGCTTCGATCAGAACATTCTCTCTTTTTCCTGTCATAAGGGTACAATACGAAGCTCATTTAATAAAGCTTTTTGATATAAACTTGAACGCAATCCCGGATGCAAGTACGATCTATCAAGAGCAAAGGTGTAAAGGAACGGATTGATCAGATGACAAAGGCATTGATCATGTTCAAAGTAAGAATCGACAACAAAAAACGGACCAATGTTCAAAAAGTAGAATTGAAGAGTCCGTGAAAGGACTCAAAAAAATAAATATAAAGATATCAGACCTTGTCCAGTTTGATGATACCTGGCTTCTGTTTCTTTACGAATGGCTTGTTGATCTTGTCAGGCATCCAGTCAGGCTTGTTCTTTGGTGCAGCGACCATTTCCTTCCATCCAAGGAAGACATGGACCTTCTTGGTGCCACGCTCACGAAGCATGATCTTCTCAGGTTTGGACTTGGTTCCCTTGCCCCTGTTAGCGACCTTAAGAGCTGCCTGTCGTGGCTGTTTTCCAGTGAATACACCATGCTCGTTACCCTTACTGTCTCTTAACACAAAATTTCTTGTTTCAGACATATTATCACCTTACGTACCCGTTATTGGTTATATGTAGTTGTACTTATTAAATATAAATAGTTTTCTTCTAATGTCGCCTTTTGCTCATGGTTCTGCAAATCAAATTAATTTGATATATTTGCTGCATCTGGAAAGAACTGGAAAATAACCTTTATATCAACCTTATAAGACGATCATGACCCGCAAGACCAACGTGCCTTATATTAAAATGTTTCCGTATAACAAAACATTTACATGTAATGAATATGTTTGTGTTTGATATCAACCTAAAAACATAACTTAAACATAATTTATTTTAATTCTTTACTAGAGGTCATAAAAATGGAGCTTCCAGTTGCGCAATTTCCTGACGTACAAGCAAATAAACCAAATATACCCGTAAACCTCACACGCGTAGGTGTGACCGGAGTAAAAAAACTAGTTGAGATCAAACGTAAAGATAAGCGCCCTATAGTGCTTATTTCAACTTTTGACATCTTCGTGGACTTGCCTTCAGACCGTAAAGGTGCAAACCTTTCACGTAATTTCGAAGCTATCGACGAGGTTCTTGAAAAAGCGATAAACATGCCGGTTTATGAAATAGAGGAACTATGCAGCGATGTTGCCAAGAACCTTCTGGGAAGGCATGAGTATGCCACCAGATCCGAAGTACGCATGAAAAGCGAATATGTGGTAAGAAGAGAATCACCATCCACTAAAATGCAGTGCCAGGAAGTAGTAGACATATTTGCAGAGGCTATTGCAACAAGACCTGAACACGAAGAGATAGACGTCAAGAAGCTCATTGGTGCAGAAGTTGTCGGCATGACCGCCTGCCCATGCGCTCAGGAGATCATGAGAGACAATGCAAAAGCAGCACTTCGTGACCTTGGTGTTGACCTGGAAACCATTGTGAATTTCCTCAACAGAGTACCAATGGCAACCCACAACCAGAGAGGACGTGGAATAATCTCACTTGAGGTCAGCGGTGATGTTGATGTCTCAATTGATACAATTATCGAGATCATTGAAAACTCAATGAGCTCCAGTATTGTCGAGCTTCTTAAGCGTGCAGATGAAGCAATGGTCGTGGAAAGAGCTCACAAGAACCCTAAGTTCGTTGAAGATTGTGTCAGGACAATGGCAAAGAAGATCGTCAGCGAATTCAAACATGTACCTGATGATGCTATTGTAACTATCAAGCAGATCAACGAAGAGAGCATTCACAGGCACAATGCATTTGCCGAAAGGGTTGCACTCCTCGGAGAGCTAAGGGAAGAGATAGAGAATAACTAAGGAGAGATCTCAAAGTGGCAGAAGAGCCTTCAGCAGTCGATGTAGATGGTGCTCCGATAGCTATAGGGAGCAATGTAAGATATATCAAAACAGATACAATTGGTGAAATAACCGATATCAAAACTGATGATGAAGGCACCTGGGCACTTCTTGATACTACCCAACTTTATTACAGGGTAGACACCCTGCAGATCACAGAAAAGAAGGCAAATGCAGGAAAGGAATACACAATTTCCGAAGAAGATATAAAAGAGCGTATCAAAAAGCAGGCAGAACTTGCACAGACCGGTACACTGGAAGAAGTCTTCCAGGCAACAGGAGGAGGCTGATATTCACCGCCAATTCCTGTTTCTTTTTTATTAAAGATCCAATGTTGGTCCCATTCCACATATCCTTTAAGACTTCTTTTTCTTCTTCGTCGTATTAATTGCCTTTCTCAAGCAATGTAAGTGACCTTATCCACTCACCCTTTGGCTCTCTGGAAGTCCCGACCACAAGTCTCTTGATGTCACCGACCTGCTCAACGACACCCTGCGCCTCAATAATCTCTCCCTCCAGCGCCTGGCCTGCATAGGTATGAGTGTATGAGAGCACATGGTCTATCTCATCATGGTCGATCCTGTAAACAGAAGGATTGTCGAAAGCGAGTTTTGCATCAGTGACCGTTGCTTCGATCTTCATCGTCCCAACATCAACCCCTCGTGGAAGCGGCTCACCTATCTGGTCCCAGTCCCTCACGAACAGAAGGTCAAAATATGTCCCGCCGACCATTCCCCTGTTACCTTTACGTTTCTCGTGAAGGATGAACTCCTCATAGGAGATCTCAGGAATGCGCTTGTTGTAGATCCTATGCCACATCTGCTCATCAATATCCTCAATAAAGCCGCCTTCCTTCTTTGCAGCTGTAATTGCATCCCTTGCCTTGAACCATTCATTGCCATATACAACAAAATCAACATCCGAGTGCTCATTTTGTAGCCCCGGCAAAAACGAACCTGTAACACCCATCTTTTCAATGGGAATGCCGGCATTTAGAAGTACATCTGCAACAGCTTTCACCCTCCCATCCCTCTTAATAAGCTCAGGGACCGGGTCAGGAGGATGCAGGACCATTTTTACCTGATCTTCGGGAACTATATGCACATCCTGTACCCACTCAGGCCTGTTATCCCGCATAAAATCGAAAGCGACATCAAAATCATATTTTCTGTATCTAATACCGTTGAGCTGACGGTCACCGGATTCATCCGGAACATACCTGAGCACACACCTCACGCCTTCAGGATGAAAATAATCAGCTACCGCAAATATCCAGTCATCTTTTGTAATAATGAAATCTCTGATACGCGCTTTTATCATTGTGATCTACCCGTGATTATTGAAACGATGTCAACAGATGTATCTCAGGACTTATAAATGCCACTCATCGGTCAACAAATATCAGACCAGTTCCATGGAAAGAGCGATCTCATCACAATCGGGGAACTTATGACATTTGAGACATCCACTCCATATCTTATGTGGAAGTGAAGATTTGTCAACACGCCTGAAACCGTTCTTTTCAAAAAATACCGGAGCGTAGGTCAATGTGAACACAGTGGTCACTCCAAGCTCGCGGGCATCACCAAGACAGGCATTCAATAATCTGGTACCTACCCCTTTACCCCTGTATTCCGGAAGTATAGCAAAGGAGAGAACCTCAGCAAGATCCACCCACAGAACCTGAAGTCCGCAGCAACCAACGACCTCGCCATCAACTTCGTAAACATAGAAGTTACGCACGGATTCATAGAGTTCACTTACAGACCGGGGAAGCATCAGATCCTGATCCGCATAAAATTTGATAATATGCCTGATACTATCAATGTCTTTTAGAGTAGCTTTCCTGATCAAACTGCAGGCTCCTTCGTTCGTAAAAATAATGAAAGAATAATTGGCGGGCGTGAAGGGATTTGAACCCCTGATTTACAGCTTAGGAGGCTGCCGCCATATCCTGGCTAGGCCACACGCCCACGCGATACTCCTGTAATGTCAATCATTCTTTTAAACTTATTGGTTGGAATACGGAAGGATAAATTTCCTAAATATAAAGAGAGCTCACATCCATCAGATGCGCATACTCAAAAGGAGATAGAAAATGATCAAATAATGGTAATAGCAAAGTGGGGAAAATTCGACAACATTATATATCATTATTATTATGGGGAGGGCGGAGAGAGCCAACTAAAAATGGAGAAAAACATATGAAGATAGTACATGCACAAACAGTCCTTGCAGAAGAGCAGCTTATAGAACTCAAAAAAAAATCAGGTGAATCCTCCACAAAAGATGCCCTAAGCACCGCAGTTAAGCACTATCTTGAATGTGAGTATACGGATATGGGCGAAGATATGTGGGTTAAAAAGATGGAAAAGATCGTTCAGAAAAAGAAAGAACAACAAAAATGATCATACAACTAAAGATCAGCTTCAACCACATATTTTCAATTGTTGCATGAACATACTTTTTTCAGATGGTCATTTAACATGACCTTGAATGCATCAGGAAACCAAAATTTCCGGATGCATTCAAATACATCAGATCGTCTAATGTGATCGACCCGTGAACTATGCACATTATTAGAAAGTGCTTATTATGCAGGGATTTCTTAAAAGTGATGATTTAACAAGTAATAAGTTTAGTATTTTGCTAAATTTTGATAGTATGTGCACAAAGCATTTATAGACGAAGCATGCTTAATTAGAGCCTGTCTGACGATATAGCGAAATGGACTGATAGGTTATGACATCTTCATATCTAATGATCCTTATAATGGCACCAATACTGATATGCCTGCTAACAGCAGCATATTATGTGTTTGTCCCGGAAGATTTCAAAAGAGACCACAAAACGACCTGGAGAGGTATGTTCACATTGAGGACACTACCATACCTCATATCAGCTTGTTTTGTTTACCTGCTTGTCAAATCTCAGCTGGCGATCGTTAATTTCATTGGGAAGGTCCCGGATACAAGCTATGCCAGCTACATGATACAGATCGAAGGAGATGCTGTTGCTTACTTCCAGAATTTTGCAAGCCCATTGCTAACATATAGCAGTGCTTTCGTTTACCTGATAGGATTTTCATTCCTGTTGATATTTACATTCCTCTTGCTAATGTATACACAGCAGCATGAGTTCCTTCAGGAATATACGATCGCTTTTGTTTCCATATACCTTATAGCACTTCCGTTCTACATCTACCTACCCGTACCTGTAACAGGTTTCACATTGCCAAATGTCGTACCGCTGTTGTACAACATGAGCCCCATAATACTACAGGGCGTAAAGGTCGTAGATCCGTTTCTCGATAATTGTTTCCCCAGCCTCCACGCAGCATTATCCGTAATGGCCATGCTGATGGCACTAAGAACTGATTTTAAGAGATTCAAAATATTTGCAGTGGCACTCACAGCAGCAATCCAGTTTACTATCCTCTACCTGGGAATACACTGGATCACTGACATGATAGGCGGCATCATGCTTGCCCTGATAACTTATTTCATTGCAACCAGGTACAGGAAGAACATACTGAAAATACCGGAACGCATCTATACATCATTTGAGAAGAGAACTGAGCTTGTAGAGGCTGTAAATTCAGTCCTGTTGTCAAAAGGGCTCATCAAATGAAGAATATTTTTGCTTGAAAAAGTTAAATACTATTTTAAAGAATATATGTTATGGTACTTGAATAAACATTCCAATTAAATTGAGATAGTGGTGACCATGACAGAGAAACTGGATTCGATCCTTGAAAACAGAGGTCCTATCAAAAAGATAGGTGTGCTTGGCATGGGATATGTGGGAATCCCTGCAGCTGCTCTTTTTGCAAACTCCGAGAAGTTCGATCATGTTCTGGGCTTCCAGAGAGACTCAAAAAGTTCCGGATACAAGATAAAAATGCTCAACAACGGTGAAAGCCCCCTGAAAGGAGAGGAACCCGGTCTTGAGGAACTGCTGAAGAAGGTCGTTAATGAAGGTAAGTTCGAATGTACTCCGGACTTTTCAAAAATATCAGAACTTGATGCAGTAACTCTTGCGATACAAACACCATTCTCTGATCCTTCAAGCCTCCTTCCTGATTTCAGCGCACTCACCGAAGGCATACATAACGTGGGAAAGTACCTGAAAGAAGGTATGCTGGTTGTTCTGGAATCAACTATAACGCCCGGAACAACGGACACGCTTGCAAGACAGATCCTGGAAGAGGAATCCGGACTGAAAGCCGGAGAGGACTTTGCACTCGCACATGCTCCAGAGAGGGTCATGGTCGGCCGTCTGCTAAAGAACATACAGGAGCACGATCGTATTGTTGGCGGCATTGATGAGGCCAGTACAAAGCGAGCCGTGGAACTTTACAGTCCTGTGCTCACTAAAGGGAAGATCATACCCATGACAGCAAGGGCCGCAGAGGTAACCAAGACCGCAGAGAACACCTTCAGGGATCTACAGATAGCAGCCATCAACCAGCTGGCGCTGTACTGTGAAGCCATGAGTATCAATGTCTACGATGTGAGAGCAGGTATCGACAGCCTCAAAGGTGAGGGTATCACACGTGCAATACTTTACCCGGGTGCAGGTGTGGGAGGGCACTGCCTTACAAAGGATACATATCATCTGGAAAGAGGAGTTACAACAAGTGGCGGAACACTTGACTATCCTGAAGGCATGGATTCTATCTTTGTTCTTGCAAGAAAGGTGAATGATTTCATGCCAAAACACATGTTCCACCTGACAAAAGAAGCTCTCAGGCGCATCGACGGGGAAGTAAAAGGTTCGAAGATCGCCATTCTTGGATGGGCATTCATCAATGATTCCGATGATGCGCGCAACCCGCCTTCTGAGCCCTACAGAGATCTTCTGATCAACGAGGGAGCAAATGTGATGGTACATGATCCACATGTGCTGAACTACCCTGGTGTGGTGATCATGAAGGATCTGGACGAAGTTATCAAAGATGCGGACGTCGTGGCCATACTGACCGGACACTCCCGGTATTTCGATCTTGAACCTTCAAAGATCAAGAAGCTAACAGGAAAAGCTAACACCGTTATTGTAGACGGAAGGAATGTTATCGATCCCGATGAGTACATCAGCAATGGTTTCGTATACAAGGGTATCGGACGCGGGGACAAGAACGAACATCCAATTGTCTGAACGATATTAAATTTGAATGTCCAGGATGAATGGAACATTTGAATCTTTAAGGCGCAGGGCAAAGTCCAGTCGGAAATGTTCCGGCGCCCCTGATAAAAGGAGGATGTCGATGATAGGATTTCAGCAGCCTCTTCACTTATTTTTAGAAACAGCAGTGACCCTGCATTATAGAACCAATTTTAAATTTATCTGAAGATTAAAGAAACTGGGAATATTTTAATAATTGCTGACAATATGATTGTGCAAATCTTCCAGGGATAAAAAACGTGAAACTCCGAAGTAATTTGCACAATATTATGAAGAAAGACAAACAAATAACTGAAGATCCCTGCCAATACAGGGTTCAGCAGACAAAGAACCAGAGGACAATAAAGGTAGATTGTTCTCAATGTAAACGCTCATCCACCCTCAATGATCCTATATGTCGTGAAAGGATATTCAGTATCATACTCACAGAACCCATATCGAACAGGCTTATTCTCTCACATCTTTATGAACGGGACTATGAAGGGAAGGAGATCTCCGCCCTTTATGAACTTGCAAAGCTCAAAGATGCTCTTTTAAATTACAATAATGTTCAGCCTGCACGCAACTGCCAGCACAAAGGCTCAGGCAAATGTATTTCCCAAAGAAAAGAATTGCTGGAGAAGATCCTTGAATACTCGAAGAATGACCCTGCCGGAGCATCGATTTTCCTTAAAGGACTCTGCACTGACAAAAATCCAGGCCACGATCATCCTGAATGCCCGGGCTGCATTGCAGAATTCGATTCAACGATCAGAGAAATGCAGGATATAGCTTTCATGACCAGCATATCGCATGCATTCAGAACTCAGCCTGAAACACATTCATACACAGATAAAGATGCATCTACACCAAATGAGTTTGATTATGACAGACATATCAAACCCCATGTCAGGCCTGCCTTTTCAACATCCAGAATATATACAGAGCCACCAGAGAACATACAGTTCCTGGAATGCTATGATATAAAGAACAGTGCGGGGAGGATGCTTCAGATATCCATGTACGAGATGACCGACAGGCCAGAGAAACTTTACATGGCAATACCTATTGAGTATAATCTTGACCATGAAAGCCTTGCCCTCATAGAAAGGGTCAGGAAGAAGCTGATACGTTTTCGCCCTGAGAACATGAACTTCGCCGATCCTGCGAACTCAAGGGAATACATATACCGGATCGGAAAGCAAATGCTTGAAGAAGATGCAAAGCTGCATGGGATCACACTTAGCCCGTTCGGGATCATGACATATTCGGACCTTCTTGCAAAATATACCACCGGCCTGGGTATACTGGAGGATGTGCTATCCGATCCAGGGATCACGGACGTCTATGTTAACGCACCTGCGGACATAAACCCGATACATGTGGTAGTGGACGGGGATGAATGTATTACCAATATTTTCCTATCACAGGACGACCTTGATTCAATGGTCTCAAGGTTCAGGGCCATCAGCGGCAGGCCTTTCGGGGAAGCAACACCGGTACTGGAGATGGACCTACCTGAGTTCGGGGTCCGTGTATCCGTCATCGGTGACCCGTTAAGTGCCAATGGCCTTGCTTATGCATTCAGGAAACATGCAAGGACACCATGGACATTGCCAAAGCTCATCAACACTGGATCGATATCGCCACTTACAGCCGGTATTTTGAGCTTCCTTATGGACGGTGAGGCATCAATCCTCGTGGCCGGAGAGGTGGGAGCAGGTAAGACCTCACTGCTGTCCGCAATGATGATGGAGATCCCCCAGAAATACCGCATCCTGACAATAGAAGATACAAGGGAACTTCCCATAGAGGACCTGCAAAAGCTTGGCTGGAAGATACAGGGAATGAACTCACGTTCATCGATACTTAACACCAGCATCGAAGTCAAACCTGATGTTGCACTAAGGGCAACCCTGCGTCTTGGCAATTCAGCACTTGTTATAGGAGAGGTCAGGGGACCTGAGGTAAGGGTCCTTTACGAAGCCATGCAGGTTGGCACTGCCGGGAATTCGGTCCTGGGGACCATACACGGAGCATCCACAAGGTCGGTCTATGAGCGTATAGTGCATACTCTGGGCGTTCCCCCTGCATCATTCAAGTCTACCGATGCGATAGTGGTCTGTACCAACACAAGAATAAGGGGAAGTATGAGCAAAAAGCGCAGGGTAACGCAGATCTCGGAAGTAGCCGCCGAATGGGATGAAGATGCAGCTCCGGAGGAGATATTTACAGAGATCGTGCAGTACAACAACGCGGAGGATGCGATGGTGCCCACTGATATACTGGACAGGGGACAGTCCGAGCTCATCGGAAAGATAGCACGCAAATGGGGGATATCAATTGATGATGCATCGCTTAACATACGCATAAGGGCGAGGATAAAGCAGAGGATCGCCAGTGCCGGTACACTAGAACCCCGGTTCCTGGAAGCTGATGTGGTAAGTAAGGCAAACAACATCTTCTGGCTTTACATGGACATGGAAAAACACGGAGCCGGTGGACCTGACTATGAAAGGGTCTATGAGAAATGGGACAACTGGTTCGATAATTTCTCCTCAGCCTGGCTTTAAGGAAGTGTTACAATGGAAACAGGAACATCTGAGAACTGGTATGTTCGTGGCTGCAGGTTCACATCCCGTCATTTTTCCAGGTTCATAAAGGACATAGATGATTTTTCCACAAAGGCCGAGAGGTCGGTCAGCCAGGAATACCGTGATGCGGTCATCTTTACAGGAGTTGCAATAGAACCATTTGAGACAGTTCTCTTCTCCTATGTAGGTTCACTTGCAGTCCTTATCATGTTCCTTATACTGGATACGATCCTGTTCCGCATTACAACTTTCAATCCGACCGTACTTGCATCCGTGGCCGTGATGACATTACTTGTACCTTTCGGGATACTGATCTATCTGAGCGAGTATGTGAAGATACACGCCAGGTACATGAAGATTCAGTCGATCGGAGACATTCCCGAAGTATTAAGCTACGTAGTGATGTCAATGCGACTTGTCTCGAACATGGAAAAGGCCATCCATTTTGCTGCGCTTAATTCCAGCAGGCCGCTTGCAAACGATCTCAGGAAGATGCTCTGGAACCTGCAGGTACGCATGTACTCAAGTATGGATGATGCACTGCTGGATTTTGCACAGATGTGGGGGAAGAACAGCGAACATTTCAAACGATCCCTCCACCTCATCAAGAGTTCCACCAGTGAACCCGACGAAGCACAGAGAGTCATTACCCTGAACCGTGCCCTTGACATCGTGCTTGATGGCACGAAAGAAATGATGGAACAGTATGCAGTAAGACTGAAGACGCCAACATACATCCTTTATTCGATATTTATCCTCATTCCCCTGGCACTTGTGGCACTGCTGCCTGCCATCACAGTCGTAGGGATCAGGTTCGATGCCGTGACCCTCGTGATACTCTACGACCTGGTCCTCCCGGTTGCAACCTTTGCATACGCTGAATACATCCTCATGCAGCGACCTGCGACTTTCCTGCCCCAGGCGATCCCGGAAAGCCATCCCGATCTAAAGGGAATTGGTAAAAAAAGGAAAGCTGCAACGATTATTGCGGTTGTGACATGTATCCTTGTCAGCTCTTCTGGCTATATCCTGATAGATCTAGGAAATCCGATGAACATCATCTCAACAGAGACACTGGAAGGGATAATGCCACCTGCACTTCTTGTCATCTGGGGAATTGTTATCGCATTTTCCATCTACATGAATGCAGTGTATTCACCATACAAGCGGATAAGGGATGATATCCGCAAGATGGAAAATGAATTTTCAGATGCACTGTTCATACTGGGTAGAAGGATATCCGAAGGACGTTCTGCAGAGGAGTCGTTTGCCCACACCTCAAAGACCATGGAGGGATCACGTATCGGAAAGGTGTTCGAAAGGATATCCATCAACCTGATCACCATGCGAACGAACATAAGGTCAGCAATTTTCGATGAGGAGTTCGGGGCATTCAAAGACATATATTCGGACAGGATCCAGACCACAATGATCATGTTCACCGAAAGTGTACACAAAAGCCATCTTTCAGCAGGAGTCGCCATCATCAAGCTTGCTGATCACCTGAAGGAACTACAGAACGTGGAGAAGAACATCAGGTATTCGCTTTATGACATGACATCGACCATGAGAACAACAGCCTGTATATTTGCACCGCTTATCGCAGGAGTTACCATAGCCCTCTCGGAAGTTATAGCCAGGATCCTTCAGGATGTCGCAGAAGGTATTTCAAGGCTGCCAGAGAACATGGTACCAGGACCTGCACAGATATCGCCTGAAAACCTTGACCAGACGATCGCACCGGACA
Organism: Methanococcoides mangrovi; assembly: GCF_052057775.1. Classification (GTDB taxonomy): domain Archaea; phylum Halobacteriota; class Methanosarcinia; order Methanosarcinales; family Methanosarcinaceae; genus Methanococcoides. Next base: position 2,420,454 of record NZ_CP195121.1, read on the forward strand.
TTTTCATGATGGCCATCGGTATATACCTAATTCTCATCACGGCCATACTTGTGAGATTCTCAAGCACCATTGAGAACGGAGGAGAGAGGACGCAGTTCCTGTATGATCTCGGGCAGTCACTTCCAATAGCAATAATCGTCTTTACGGTCACAACTGTGGTCTCAAGGATCTTTTTCAGAGGATTGATATAAGAGACCTATGAAAATATTCCAAAGACTTTTTCAGTATAAAACAAGTGATTCTCGATCCACATATGCAATTGTTCATCAATCCACATATACAAGCGCTTTCACAGGACATACGCCTATGCACTTCATACAGACAGTACATTTGTCGTAATCTATCGTAGTCTTGCCATCCCTTATACGTAAAGCTCCAAAGGGACAAACATTATCACATTTGCCACAATTATTGCATCCGATCACTGCGATATATCCTTCCAACCGACTCATCTCCAGACAATAAGATAACAGGATACATACGCTTTTGTATTTAAATCAGACTTATATAAGAGAAGAAATATGAACAACAATATGAACGGGATGGTCCGCACAGATACGGGGTCTTTCTACACATACCTCACAAAAGGCTGCAAACTTTGTCAGCAGGGTGCCAAAATGGTGCTTTTTATTACAGGCATCTGTAACAGAGGATGCTTCTATTGCCCACTCTCAGAAGAGAGGAAGAAGGATGATACCTATGCCAATGAACGTCTCGTAAAGGATGATGAGGATGTCATCGAGGAAGCCATGCAGATGGATGCTCTTGGAACAGGCATCACTGGCGGGGAGCCTCTCATAAGAGCTGACCTTGTCATTCACTACATCAAACTTCTGAAAGAAAGGTTCGGCAGGGATCACCACATACACCTGTACACATCAATAGCCCCTGATAAAGACCTGCTAGAATCCCTCTCTGAAGCAGGCCTTGATGAGATCAGGTTCCACCCTCCGGAACAACTGTGGAAGGAACTCAAAGGGTCTGATTTTGAGCGTGCGATAAAGGATTCAATTGAACTCGGGATGGAAACAGGGATGGAACTGCCATCCATAGACGGGGTCATCAATGTAAGGGATGTTGTCATCGGAACAGACTGTTTCCTGAACCTCAACGAGCTTGAGTTCTCGGATACTAATGCCATGGAGATGAAAGAAAGGAACTTCCTGCTCAGGGATGACATGAGCAATGCTGTAGAAGGATCAGAGAATTTTGCGGCGGAGCTGGTGGAGGAGATACCAAAGATACACTTCTGCTCATCGAGATACAAGGATGCCGGACAGCTCCGTGAGCGCCTGCTGAGGACAGCAAGAAAGACAGCAAGACAGCTTGATGAGATCACTGAAGAAGGTACCATCGTCTATGGCTCCATTGAGGGTCAGGAGCCTGGGGAGATCATCAGCATATTACATGATCTTGAAGTACCTGATGACCTTATTGAGGCAAAGGAAAATGCTGTAGAATTGCCATGGTGGATAGTCGAGGAGATCGCAGAAGAGCTGAAAGAGGAAGGTCTGGTCCCATCGATCATCGAAAGGTATCCCTTCAAGGACGGACTTATAGTTGAGGTAATACCTCTCTGATACTAACATTTATAAGGATTAATGTTGTAGTGGAAACGCGTTCTGTATCATAAAACAAATAAATTAGCATAAGTTTATAAATAGAAATTACATAGATTAAATGAGGTGTTTGTGCTGGAAACTATTGAGGACCGGGTAAAGGCAAGGCTTATCAAATATTTAGGTCGGGATGATACAGGTATTCGTGAAGACGTATTAAAGCTCTTTCTTGAAGGTGGAACTTTCACCACTGGTGATGTCTACAAACATCTTAATGAGAAGGACTTTGATGTCAGCTACAGAGGTGTCTCAGCCATGGTTGGCCTTATGAACACCAGACTTGGAATACTCAGTATAGATGTCACTGGCGACCATAATCTTTACCTGCTGAAAGAAGACTATAAACCCATAGTCAAGGAAGTTCTTGATAACTACTGACACCATAAGGTGTTAACATACCTTTTTGATCGTTCTCCAGGTGGAATCTTCATGATAAGATCCCTGATGAACCTCTTCTATAAGACCTATGAAAGGTCTCTCTCAAATGACGTTAAGAACGGACCTGTTCCTGAGCATATAGCCATTATAATGGATGGGAATCGCAGGTTCGCCAACAGACTTGGGAAAAATACGAACTATGGCCACTCAAGGGGTGCCGATGTAACTGAAAGGGTAATAGAATGGTCATATGACATCGGTGTAAAGGAACTTACAGTCTATGCGTTTTCCACAGAGAATTTTAACAGGTCCACTGATGAAACAATACAGCTGTTTGAACTTATCGGAAGTAAGTTTGATTCTATGAGAGAAAGTGAAAGGACCCATGAGAAAAAGATCAGAGTACGTGTTGTAGGGGATTGCTCACTTCTACCAACAGAGCTGCAGGAATCTGCAAGAAGAATTGAGCATGCAACAAAGGACTATGATAGATTCAACCTGAACGTTGCACTTGCCTATGGCGGAAGACAGGATATCGTTCAGGCTGTCAGAAGAATGGCAGATAAGGTCATTAAAGGCCAGCTATCAATCGAAGATATCAACGAATCCACGATAGCTGATCATTTCTACCCATCAGAGGGAACAGCAGTCTCTAATGTAGACCTGATAATACGCACAGGCGGAAACGAAAGGGTTTCAAATTTCCTCCCATGGCAGGCCAATGGGAACGAATGTGCCGCATATTTCTGTGCACCATTCTGGCCGGAATTTCGCAGGATCGACTTCCTTAGGTCAATTCGTATCTACCAGACACGTCTTGCAGAACAAAAAAAGAAGGAACATAATCGCACAACCCATTTTCTCAAAGAGATTCGCAAAACAAATGATGGACATTGCAACAACAGAATCTGAACCATCGATCATATTAGACTGATCTCTTTGAATTGATGTGACCAAAGAATAGTATATAGCCAGGATATTTTTGAGAAAATTCCATCTAGAAGAAGAAAACAAATTGGGAAAAAGTAGGGCCGCAGCGAAAACAAACAGGTTTGACGGGATGGAGGACTACGGCCAATTGTTTAACGAGCTCATTTGTGTGCTCTTACGAATTCTTCAAATTGTTCATAGTATCTTGCTCTGTTTACCAGTTCTGTGAAGAAATCATCCATATTATTTCACCTCAAATACTACAATAACTTCTGGATATATTAAGGACTGCCAAGCAGGGTGAAAGTATTCAGGAAGATCTCATTATGCATTAAAAACTCTAAAGAGCAGTAAATAATCAGAGATTTTCCAGAATTTCCATGTCAATTTAGGAGTATTAATGAATTACATGGAAAAGTATATATAAAGCTCCATGTCAATAGAGGTATAAGGCAATTTACATGGAGATTCCCTGAAAACAAAAAACGATTGATGAAAAATGAAGGAGTCAATAATATGAACAACATATACAAGTACCTTAGATCAGCTACCACCGGCGAAGAGAAGTCAGAAGAGAAACATGATATGGAAGTCTTCATGAAGTCACAGGAGCTGGCGGAAGAATTCGATATCAAATATGACGGGGAAAGTATTGTTCCAACTGACACGAGCCTTGCAGACTCCGTATTTGAAGCTGCGGTCCTGCTATTGACATCTGTTGGGATCTACTGTACTGACACAAAGAGAACGATACAGATCGAAGAGGAGGACATTGAAAGATCCCTGAATACTTCAGAGATGCTTGAGATCGGAAGGAAGAAAGAAAAGGTCACTGTCCCATTCAGGTACATAATGGACTCCGAACCTCCGGTAATAATTGGAGGACCAATGGGAGGCACTGTTTCTGAGGAGAACTTCCTGAAGCTCCACGTGAGCTCGGCCATGGAACCTATCGTACAGGGCCTGTATGCAGGCGCCCTGGAAAAGATGGGAGGAAAAGCCATACGCGGTAAGACACCTTTTGAGATGCTCGCAGCCCTAAAGGAGGCAAGGGAGGAGAGACTTGCAACAAAGCTTGCAGGTCGTGAAGGCCTTGCTTTGATGGGACCGGGCACACCGACCATCTCACCCGCATATATGCTCGTCTCTTCCGAAGAACTCTACTCCAGTGCAGATGTCCAGGAGGTCTATCAGCTGGACGAGCTTAAGACCGATTATGAAACATTCTACAAATCCATATTCCATCTTGAGCACGGAAACCACTTCCTGAGTGGCCAGTGCCCTGTTTTCGGAGGAACAGGCATCGGAACCCCTGAAGGACTAGCCATCGTCGATGTTGCAGAGACCATACAGTCAAAGGTGCTCACAGGTGCCAGCCTGCACGTTTCCGGTGCGGTCCATGTGAACACGAACTCATCTTCAACAAAAGAGATCATGTGGGGTTCTAACCTGTCATCCCTTGCCATTTCACGCAACATGCATCACTACACTGCGAGATATTACTGGAACATTGCTGGTTGCTGTACCGACATGATGTTCTATGAGACAGCCGCACAGGCCATTGGAGACACCGTTTGTGGAAGGGATATGCTTATAGGACCCGTAGGTGCCCGTGGAGCAGGTGCAGACCACTCAACAGGACTTGAGTCAAGGTTCATGGGCGAAGTTGCACACATGGCAACCGGCCTGTCACTTCTTGAAGCAGATGAAGCCGCCCGAAACATCTACAGGAAATATGAGAACCTGCTGGTACATGCTCCTGAAGGTAAACCATTCAACGAATGCTATAAAGTGAGATCAGAATATGAAATGAACCCGACTGACGAATATCTTCAGATTTACAGGGATGTATCTGCAGAAGTAAGCAAGTACTGTGGCATCGAGTGAGTTGCGGGATCAACATGAATGATATATTTGGAACAGATGGGATCCAGATATTCAGGAATAGGGCAGCACTTTCCCCAAGGTATCTTCCGGACAGGCTTGTTGGTAGAGAAAAGCAGGTAACAGAACTTGCTTCACTGATGAGGCCTGTCCTCCACCACGGGGAACCTGCAAATGTACTGATATCCGGAATTAAAGGGACAGGTAAGACAACTATTGTTAAATTTGTCCTGAAACAGCTGAGTGCGAATATTGAGATAAATGGTCTTAACGTTGTTCCGGTCTTCATCAACTGCCGGAAGATCAGCACGACCAGCAAGATCATACTTGAGATACTGAACAAAGTATCACCCGAAACGGAAGTTCCAAGAACGGGACTCTCAATGGGTAAATATTACAGAGCACTATGGAGATCGCTGAACGAGAAGAGAACCACAATAATTGTGGTATTTGATGAGATCGAAGCTCTGAAAGACAAAAATATACTCTATGAGCTAAACCATGCCGGAGAGAATATGAGCATCGAAGAAGACATATTCATAGGCATCATTGGAATTAGTGATGACATATTCTTTTACCCTAAGGCCGAGAATACTGTTCTTTCGGCACTCCAGTACAGGAACATAGTATTTCCACCATACAGCAAGAAAGAGGTTGAGCAGATACTTAATGACCGCTGTAAAATCGCGTTTGTGGAAGATGTTGTGGAAGGGGGAGTAGTACCACTATGTGCAGAGCTATCGGGGGCTGAACATGATTGCGGAAGAGCTTTGACCTTGCTGGAAATAGCTGGCGATATTACAGATATCTCGAATGAGGAAAAAATAACTGAAAAACATGTCCTGCTCGCAAATGAAGAGATGGGAGAAAAAGAGCTATTAACCTCACTGGAAAACCTGCCGATCAATTCAAAGCTGGTCCTGCTCAGCATCATCAGGCTTAGCGGGGAGCTGAACGATAAGGTCACGACAGGCCAGATAGAGATGCTCTACAGGAAGTTCTGTGAGCAGGTAGGTACAAACCCTCTTGGACGCACCAGCGTCTCTGGGATCGTCTCTGAGTTCGATATGATGGGAATTATTTCAGCACCTGTTCGAAGCAGGGGGAGATATGGCAAGACACGACTCATATCGATCAGGAAGAACCCAAAGAAGATGGAAGACATACTTTACAGAGACTACAGACTTAAGGAACTGTAATCTGAACATAACTTAACTAATGGAGATCAACATGAAGCTAAACCTTGGAATTGATGCAGGTGGGACCTATACGGATGCGGTCATAGTCAGAAGTCCTGATGATTTAATAATCGCATCTTGTAAAGCTCTTACAACTTATCCCAACCCACTGGAAGGCATCAGGGAAGCGCTCGACGGGATCGACCTGGAGATACTCTCACAGATAGATGTCGTGTCAGTATCCACCACCCTGTCGACCAACACGATCCTGGAAGGCACAGGGTTCCCCGTAGGACTCGTCCTTGTAGGAGATTATTTTATCAGTGCCGAACTCCCCACCGAACATTTCATACAGGTCAGAGGAGGCCATGACCACAAAGGTGGTGAAGCAGAACCTCTGGACGAAAATGCAGTAAGGGAATTTGCCCAACGTGCAAAGGAAAATGTCTCGGCTTTTGCTGTATCATCCTATTTCAGTATAAGGAATCCTGAACATGAACTTAGAGTCAAGGAGATCATCAGGAACATAACAGGAATGCCGGTGGTATGCGCACATGAGCTATCACAGGACCTGGGAGCATTTGAAAGGGCTGTAACAGCATTCTTCAACGCCCAGTTGCTACCTATAACCGAGAAGTTCATGACCAGTGTGGAATCAGAGATAAGGAATCGTGGTATGGAATCAAAGATATTCATGCTCAAATGCGATGGATCAGTAGTTGGCATCAAGAGCGCACTGGAAAAGCCCATTGAATCTATATTCTCAGGACCTGCAGGCAGTCTTATAGGTGCTTCCTTCCTATCAAAGAGAAACAGTTGTGCAGTAATTGATGTTGGTGGAACAAGTACTGACGTGTCAGTCATAACAGATGGTGTTCCCGAAATGAGTGAATCTGGTGCTGTTGTAGGCGGATGGAAGACAAGAGTAAAGGCCATAAGAATGGAAACTTCAGCTTTGGGAGGAGATAGTGATATCTGGGTCGCTTCAGGAAAGGTCAATTTCGGGCCACGAAGAGTTATACCATTATGCAGAGCAGCAGCGCAGTTCCCAAAGTTCATTGAGCAGCTTGCAGCTAATCCAATGCCTTCCAAAGCACTACTAGGAAGGAATTTCCAGCCTACAAAGTTCTACATAAGGACAGGCTATGAGCCTCTCGAGCTTACAGATCTGGAAACAGAGATCCTCAATGCCATTCCTGCTGAGCCAACCTCCCTCAAGGAGATACGTTCGCGTATCAATAAATACCCGGCATCAAAACACCTGGACACACTCATGCAGAAGAGGCTGATACAACCCATCAGTTTCACACCTACGGATGCCCTGCATGTGCTTGGAGACTATACGGAATACAATGCTGAGGCTTCACGCGCAGGTGCACAGCTTCTGGCCCCACTATACAAGATGGAAGCAAAGGAATTCGCATATTACGTAAAGAGAGAGTTTGCCAAGAACATGGCAGCAGACCTTGTATCATTCTTCCTCGAGAAGATATCAAGAGAGGAGATACGTAATATATTCGATGCAGAGTCGCCGATCCAGTTCAAAGTGCATGTACCCGTGGTGCTGATCGGCGGTCCTGTGGTAGCTTATCTTGAAGAGATGAAGACACTGATCGATGCAGAGATAATCTTACCGGAATTCGCAAATGTGGGAAATGCTGCAGGAGCTTTGGCTGCAAAAGGTATCAGGAGAGTCGAGATCTTGATACGACCGGCATCCATGGGAGCACCGGAATGGGAGTTCTATGTTTATTCCGAAAAAGGAAGAAAGAACTTCTACGAATATGAAGATGCAGTGGAATATGCGATCAGTATTGGCAAGGATACCATCTATGAATACATGAAAGAAGCAGATCTTGATCCGGATTCGGTCAAGATAGACATAAAAAAGGATGAAGTGCTTCTTGAAGGGCATGATACATTGGTGGAAACAAAGATCGTTGTTCTGGGTGTTGCTGAACACATTGAAGAAGACGAATAAGAAATAATAAAATAACGACCAGAGAGATGATTTACATCCTCTTTCTTTTTCTAGATCTTCATTACTACTAGTAGCGTAATAAGAGTAGTGAGAATAGTTATTCAGCAAAAATGCTGGAATGTGATAATTAGATAATAAAATAAGAAGATGGTGCGGGAGGTGTGATTCGAACACACGAACTCCTACGAGACTAGGCCCTCAACCTAGCGCCTTTGGCCTGGCTGGGCAACCCCCGCAATGTGGATGTTGTTTTTATCGAATTATCGTCCTGAAAGAGCTCAGGAACGTCCTGTTTCGGAATTGACCGAAAGTGGTGTGGTGCGGGAGGTGTGATTCGAACACACGAACTCCTACGAGACTAGGCCCTCAACCTAGCGCCTTTGGCCTGGCTGGGCAACCCCCGCAATGTGGATGTTGTTTTTATTGAATTACCGTCCTGAAAGAGCTCAGGAACGTCCTGTTCCGGAATTAACCGAAAGTGGTGTGGTGCGGGAGGTGTGATTCGAACACACGAACTCCTACGAGACTAGGCCCTCAACCTAGCGCCTTTGGCCTGGCTGGGCAACCCCCGCACGCGGGATCTTCTGAAATTAAATAAAGTAAAAAGGAAATTAGTATTTCCGATTTACAGTGTTTCCAAGATGCTTTGCATCTCAGTGGCTTTTCCCTTAATCGTATTCACTGCATTTAAAATTAACTGTTGAGCAGTGTATGAACCATCAGATTCCATGGTAAAGATGAAAGATTTTTCATCTGCACGGACGGAAATGGCATTAATATCGCATGAATCCTGACATAATCTGCATAATGAGCACCTGAGGAGGTCCTCTTTGGACACTTCAGCAGACTCTTCGCCGAGCTGAATTATATTTCTTGGACATGCATTAACGCATATGCCGCACCTGTCGCATCCCTCAATGGTGATAACAGGCATGTTCTTGTAGCCGCAGGCAACGCCTGCCTGCCACTTTGCATGCTTATTTCCATAGCCCATATGTGCAATTGCCTCAAGGACGACCTTCTGGCCCTTCCTGAGATCGATTATAGGAATGGTTTTGTCTGCTGGCTGCACGTTTGGATCAGATGATACGATATCACCTGAATGAACGATCACCGGCTCATCATCAGCGGCTTCAGCGCTGAGTGTCAGAGAGACTGTACATGCCGGGCAACCTGTACCTTCACAGGTACATTTGTCCTGAGGCACGAAGTCCTCCAAACTGGATGTGAGGGGGATAAGACCCAACCTCAATGCCAGCTGTTCGTCATACAGAACAGAAGTATTGTTATAGATATTCACGTCATCGATCGCTAGCGTAGGTACATCTGCGAGCATTGCTCTGCGGACACCATTCGCAAAAGCTGCAGTAGTGTCGGATAAAATGAACTTCGCTGATCTATCGGATAACTCAAGTATATCTATTTCCATTGGAAAACCTCTGTTCTTTGTGATTATACACGCCTTCCGCCTTTTGGACGAGTTCCATCATGTGGTACTGGTGTAACGTCTTCGATCCTTCCGATCCTGACACCTGCCCTTGCAAATGCCCTGATAGCAGCCTGTGCTCCTGGGCCAGGACTCCTCTGCTTGTTTCCTCCAGGTGCCCTTACCCTGATGTGAACACCTTCGATACCCTTATCCTTAAGAATATCTGCAAGCTGGGTTGCCATCTGCATAGCAGTGTATGGAGAGCTTTCATCCCTTGCGGACTTTACAACCATTCCACCAGAGGATTTTGCGATGGTCTCTGCACCAGTGAGGTCTGTCACGGTGATGATTGTGTTGTTAAATGAACATTTGATGTGTGCAACACCCCAGATTCCGTTTGCCATATTTTACTCCTCCTTTATTCCTCTACGAGTGATGATGCGATCTGTGCAGGTCTTTCTGGATGGGATTCCTTGGAAATAGGAGACTTGCCATAGTAGTCGATCGCCATTTCCTGCTCCTTTGTGACCATCATACCAGGAACTGTTACCCTCTTTCCATCAATAGCGATGTGACCGTGGGTAATGAACTGCCTTGCCTGACGTGGAGTGCGGGCAAGTCCAAGCCTGTGAACCTGTGTCTGAAGCCTGCGCTCCAGGATTGTCTCGGTCTGGAGACCAAGGATGTCATCAATGTTGGAATCGGATTTCAGAATTGAGTACCTGATCAGTTTTGCAAGGATCTGGTCTGCTTCTGTCTTTGCGTGGCCTGCAAGTTCGGACTCTGCGGACTCTGCAAGGAGGCGCCTTGCATCTGCCCTGAATCTTCTCAGTACACTGACTGACTTCCAGAGTTCCCTCTTGTTACGGAGACCATACTTCTTAATGAGCTCAACCTCAGTTGCCATCCTGGCAGCCTGCCAGGGGTGCTTTGGTGTATCATAAGATTTTGTTCTTTTACCAGGATATACCATATTGCATCACCTTCATTTCTTCTTCCTTACACCAATAGTGCTACCACGTCTGCCGGTGGACTTGGTCCTCTGTCCTCTGACCTTAAGGCCTCTCTCATGTCTGAGACCACGATATGCACGTGATTTCTTGAGGTCGTTCAGATCTTCCTTCAGGGTCAATATGATGTCCTGACCGAGAAGGTGCTTGTCTTCACCTGTTGCCGGGTCGCGCTGCCTGTTGAGCATCCATACAGGAAGGTTCTGCTCGAACTGTGAGATCGCGGAATCGAGTTTTGAGATATCCTCATCAGGGAGGTAACCGATCACTGCATCCGGATCTATACCAGTGCTGTCTACTATAACACGAGAGGTTCTTAATCCGATACCACGAATACCGGTCAATGCATACTTTACCCGCTGGCTTCCCTGCAGGTCAGTATTCATGATACGAACCAGATGTCTAATTTCTTCGTCTGCCATATAATATCCTCCTTAAGGGCGAATCAACACCCCGTAGCCTCGGAACACATAAGTTCCGACACAGCCATGTGGCTTTCTAAATTTTTTATAAATTCAAAAGCGACTTCGCTGAATATGCGATTTCTGGTATATAACCCTATTTATTACAATTCTTTGGCATGTTCAGTAAGAACATCCCATAGGGCCCATAACAGAATATACCATCAAACAACTATCTTATATATATTCATGTCGAACCCAAATTTAACCGGATACATAGCAAAGTTCATGTCTCAAATTCAAGGTACTTCCCAAAGGATATGTGATCTGTCACTGCAAGAAGGGCACCTGCGATAATGAAAACGCAACCTACGATCGTTTCCGCAAATACAGCACTATGCAGGATCGTATAGTCAAAAAATATGCCACTTACAGGCTCCAGCATTGCAAGTATGCTGGCCGCCTGCGTCCTTACCCTGGAAAGCCCGTTGAAATAAAGGACCCCACTGATACTGGTATTCACCAGGCCAAAAAGCAGGAGCACAAAGAAGTTCTCCTTAAGGACAGGAATTGGGACATCAGGGGCAAAAGGTACGAGAACGACCACACAGAAAACAGTTGCCCAGAAGAACTGTGAAAATCCCGAATATTCGTCCCTCACATAACGTGCAGTCATGATGATGCAACTAAAAGAAAGTCCTGAAAGGATACCTGCCACAATACCAATAAAATGAATATCACCCATACCGGAACGAACAAGTGTAGCAGGATCAACAATAAGAAGTATGCCGGCCATGGAAAGTACCAGACCTGCAAGGCCGGTTTTTGTCAGCCTTTCCCCAAGCACGATCGGGGACAGTATGGTCACATACATAGGTGCTGTATATAGCAGAAGTATCGCTATCGAAAGTCCTGAATGTATTATACATGTGAAATAGAAAGAGATGGTCATCAGTTTGAAAATGCCAAGAAGCAGAAGGTGACGCCTTTTCCCACCCAGCCTGAGAATACCCAGACTCCCTTTGAGATACAAATAGACCAACATGAAGAATATGCCGATCAGAAGCTTGTAGAATATGATCGGCAGAGTATCCATGTCATGTATAAAAGCCAGGAATACGCCCACCATACCATAGATGATACAGCCGACGGTAATCTCCAGATAGCCTTTCACAGGTGCTGAACCCATGAGAAGCCTATGGGATTAACACTATATAGAACATCGCCAGCATCACCAGCACCACCGGTATGAATAAATATCCGGGATCCTCTTTATGGATAGGGGGTGAATTAAATGGATACAGGATCATTATTCCCGGGGTTCGGCATTACACATCTGTTCACATCGTTACTGTTCTACATATATTTCGCATATTCATTACAGGTCATCGCTTTAAAGACACAGACAGAGAACTGGTGGATGGCATGGATACCCATACTGAACCTCGTCCTGATGATAAAGATATGCAGATTGTCGCTCATTGCAGTTATACCGTTCTTCATACCATTCCTGAACATCATATATCTGGCATACATCTGGTCAGAGATCGCATTCGCCACCAATAAATCACGGTGGCTGGGATTGCTCATATTGATACCGGTGATCAATCTGCTGCTGCCCGGATATCTTGCATTTTCCGACTAAAGGAGGCAGAGAGGTACATGGTGAAGAGCATAAAGGCAGTCCTCTTTGACATGGACAATACTCTTTTTGATTTTCTTGAAGCCAAGCTTACTGCATGCAAAAGGATGGTAGAACACCTGGGTGCAGGGAACCCTGAGGAAATGCTGGAGTACTTCCTTCGGGGAACACCCGGATTTGAAGACCTCGAGAACATCAGAGACTATCTTCTTGACAATGAACTTTACTCCGACGAGGATTATGAGATCTGTTGTAATATCTATGAGACCATCAAACTGGAAGCGCTTGTTCTCTATCCCGGAGTAAAGCAGACATTGGAGATACTGAAAGAAGAGCACATTTCCCTGGCACTGGTCACAGATGCCCACTCACATAATGCCATAAAAAGACTTGATAGGATGCAAATAAAAGAATATTTTGATATCATAGTTACCAATGACATGACAGGTGCCAAAAAGCCTGACCACAAAGTGTTCTACTTTGCACTCGACCTTCTGGACATCGATCCCTCACAGGCACTTTTTGTAGGGGACAGTCCTGGAAGGGATATAGAACCTGCAAGAAAGATAGGGATGGTTACCGCATACGCGGCCTACGGGGACAGGAGACACCACTCTGGCAAGGTTGAAGCTGACATGATATTATCAGGGATAACAGATGTCCTTGACCTTGTTCTCGAAAAAGAGAAGACAGAGGAGAAAAGACTGTAATTCCCCTTGCCTTAATTTAATTTCATTATATTATCCATCAGCTTCCTTCTTTATAGAAAACTTAGATGGAACCCATAGATCGATGGCATCAAATAGCTTCGATCTCACCGACCCTTGCCTCATAGGAAGCCACTGCATTCGGGGCACCCTGCAATAATCTCCTGACCCTGTTGTAGACACTTGGAACTTTCTCCGGATCAAGGGTTTCGAGCATTTCCGCAAGTATTGAGACCAGTGGAACATGATATTCATCCTCCATCAGGTCAATGTTTGCAAAGACATTGAGAAGATTCGTGGTGCTGTACTCATTAACATAGGAAAGTTTGAGCAGGATGGACTGCAGAAGCTCACGCCCTTCTTCTGTCTGTAAGGAGATCTTCCGATTCCTTCCAAAGCCGCCATACAGAGCCCTTTGGTCGTTGGCCTGCTCAATGCGGAAGGAATCCGATGATTCGATATCCTTTACAATGGAAACCGCATCGGAACTGCTGTTCCCTGCAACTATTGAAAGGAAGGCCTCCCATGCAACAAGGTTCTTCCTTGACTCTTCCATGAAATACCTTAACAATTCCATCTTATCCTCGGCGGAGCTGTTGATGTAACAGTCAAAGGCCACAAGCCTGTCACTTGCGCATTCTGCCTCATAGAACTGCTTCTTGCACAACTGATGCACGAACGGTGTATCAAGGGTAGCAATGATTCGTAACACTGTGTTCTTCACCTGACGTGCCTTGATGACACGTGCATGCTCCTCCAGAGTATCGTCCTGAGATATTGCCACTTTCAGATATTTATGATAGAGGTTCAACATTGAAACCGTACTGTTCCTTGCAATGCCCTCGAGGATGCGCTTTTTAACATCATAGAGAAGCTGGTACCTGTGCGCCAGCCTTTCATCCTCCACCGATTCAAAGATAGCAAGGAACTGCCCGCCAACCTCTTCCATCAGTACCTCATCGTTGATCAGCTCATTGAACAGTTCAAGGAACATCTCAGATGGTTTTGCCTCCGGATCGGCCATAAGCCTCATCTTTTCCCTGTCAACAAGCGTATAATAAGCAATGAAGCGGTTGATCATATCACTGTCCTTCCTTACCTGTAGAAGAAGTTCTTCATCAGGAACCTCGCGAACGACCTTACCATAGAACGAATAACCACGGTTCACAGATACGAATGCAGGAGCTTCGACATTCTCCACTACGATGCTGGCATCACCTGAAGTTATCCACTCAGTGACCTGTGCAAGGTCATTTCCATCCTCATCCACAAGGGCTGCAACGAACGGGAACTCCCAGTACATTCCACCTTCAGGAACATCCTGACGGAGATCCATTTTAAACGAACGTTGCCCTGCATCATAGGATGTATCAACATGGATGATAGGGAACTTTGTCTGTGTCAGCCAGGTCTTTGCCATTTCGAAAAATTCCATTCCTGAAACTTCCTCCATGGTATTCAGCCAGTCGGAACCTGTGGCATTGGAGTGACTGTACTTTGTATGGTAGACATCAAGAGCACGTGCAAAATTCTCCTCCCCCATAAGCGTTTCCAGCATCCTCACGAACTCGGGGGCCTTGACATATGTCACTGCTGTGATAAGGTCATTCGGATCGTTGAAACCCTCAGGAACAATGGACATAGAGGCTGCCCCACTATCAAGTGCAAAAGTACCAACTCCCGGTGCCAGAAGGTCAAGGACACTGGACAGGCGGCTGTAGTTCTCACCAAAAATGAATGCATGGAACTGTTGTTCGATGTGAACGGTCACTGCCTCATTGAGCCAGATCTCGAACGGGCTCCAGCCAGTGACCTCTGAACCATTTATATTGTGATAATATTCATGGACCTTGACCCGAACCATATATTCAAATGCCGGGTCTGTAGTTTCAGGATAAGGCATGATACGGTTTGTAGTAATGGTCGTGTTGCCGACATTCTCCATTCCTCCGAAATCGGAATTCTGCATACCGATCTCGCGATAGACGGTTCCCGTATATTTGTAACCCATGGTAAGCGAGCTGTCAAGCTTCTTCAGCTCATCACGAATAAATTCCAGGTCGTCGGTGCTACCTTCCGATCTAAGCGCATCGCGAACCCTCACAAGGTCATATATCTCTTTCCTTTTGTCAAGATCACGATATTGTTCAGGACCTGTGAATAGATAGGTCCACATCACAGAATCATAGAGCACATCCAGTGCCTTCTCTGCCGGATATACATCGGACTCAGGTGGCACCAGCAACTCAAGGTTGAAAGTATGACCATCTGGATATTCGAACTCCCTTGTAAAAGTTCGATAGGTGCCAACTCCAAGGAAGAACAGGTAAGTTGCCATTGGTGTGACAGAATTATCATAGACGATCTTAGCCCTGCCATTACCCACAGAGTGTTTCTCCTCCACTACATCACCATTGGTGATGAGATTGGTATATCGCTCATCTGCAATGATGGTGGTCGTATAAGTGCACTTGGCGGTCATATCATCGATACATGGAACAATACGCTGGAATCCCCACTGCTGGCACTGTGTGATCTGCTGAGGAGGTGCTCCTGCCGGAGTTTCATCATAGTAGAGACCTTCAAGGATGTTCCAGGTAGGTTTGCAGACGGTTTCCGTGTGTATCACAAGTTCAGTATCCTGCGGCACCTGGCAACCGAATTCGATCGTGAGTATGTGCTCATCCTTCCTGTAATTATAGGATACATCGTAATCTTCGCAGCTGATCTTTTTGATATCAAGGTCACGACAGTTAAGGTCAAGCGATGCCATAGGTTCACCAAAGGTACTTACCTTAAGATCAGAAGTCACGTGAGTATGATCATCATATACATCGAACAAAAGGTCCATGTGAATGACCTTCACAGTCAGTTCTCCAAAGTCCTCAGGATAATACTTGTAGATACGTTCCATTTCTTCACACCTAGTTTTGTAAAGTATTGTTAACTTAAACAGTTTTCTAAAGGAAAGCAAAGAACAGAGAACCAGACTTCGCTATTGATTTATAATATAGCACAAGAACATTAGATTAGCAGAAATGTTTCTCAGAATGACAAATGTAGGATTAATGTCCGGAAGGTGATCAAATGACAGAGCCGAAAAAAATACTCATGGTAGTGGCACAGGAAAATTTCAGGGACGAGGAGTTCTTTGAACCAAAGGAAGTTTTCGAGAAAAGTGGTGCGAAGGTCACCGTTGCCAGTAATACCACAAAGAAAGCGAAGGGAATTCTCGGAGGTGAGGTAAAGCCTGATATTAGCATACCTGATGTGAACATCGATGACTACGATGCCATATCCATTACCGGTGGAGGAGGTGCCAGACAATACCTCTGGGAAAACAAAGAACTGCTGGATATTGTAAGAAAAGCAAACGAAAAGGGCAAGGTGGTTGCTGCGATATGCATATCACCGGTCGTACTTGCAAACGCAGGAATACTTGAAGGAAAGAAAAGTACAGTATTCAAGACAGATGAGAATGTCAGGATCCTTAAGGAGAAAGGTGCCAGACATCAGGACAAAGGTGTGATCTCAGATGGGAACATCGTTACCGGAAGAGATCCAAAAAGCGCAAAGGAATATGGAAAGTCGGTACTTGAGGCGTTCAATTAAACATAAGACAAGACTAAAAGAAAACAAACCTGAATTATAAAATAAAAGATAGGTAAGAGGGACAGCCTTCACTCCCTCTTAATAAAAATAGAAACTGCCGCAAGGATCATTATCACAAATAATCCACCAACTGCAGGTACTTGGTCTGCTGGTTCTCCAGCACCCGAACTTTTCTCTATAACTAAATTGAAGTAGCCTTCTGCCAGATCAAGGTCGGATTCCGCACGAACCATATTATGTATACCCAGACTGCCATCATTCTCAACTTCTGTCAAATAGAAAAGCCCATTGTTATAGGTGGCTAGCTATATCCCATATTCATCTGTTCCATTAATAGTTTCAAGAGCAGCATTTGCCTCTTCTTTCAATGAATTCAGTTCAGAGAGCCTTATGGATACTTTTTCCTGCTTTAACTCTACAGAGGATGGCAATGAACCTAGATGGCAGGAATAACAGCCATTGACCGAATCCGTATCTGAAAGAGCAACAGCATTAAAGTCGAAGTCATGACCTGTTGTCATCTCACCATCCGAAGGGATAATTGCCATGTGGCAATCAACACAACCTATCACAATGGGGTGAGTTCCATCAAAATACCCAGAGGTGCTGATCATTTCCCACTGTGCATGCCTGACAGCAGAAGTGTTACCATCTGCAACAATGCCTTCTGTGTTATGACAGTTTGAGCAGAGAAGAGAGCTGTCCTCCACTCTCAAAGCAGCTTCATGAGGATCGTGGCAGGCAACACATGCTATTGCCCATTCGGTTACTTCAATATCATGGACATCCTCCTCATTCAGCATATAGGTCTCTGGTTCTTCAAGGTTCAGTATCGCACCATCAGTACTCTTGCAGACGACACAGGAAACATCGGAATGAAGTACATCGGGTTCCGCTATTTCTGTGGGTTCGGAGTGACTTACCATTGACTCCATGTCAAAATCAGGATCTTCAAACTCATCCCACTCATCAAAGACCACGACGTGACAATCACCGCAAAGGGCCGAAGATAAGTTAATATCTGGCATAGAACCGGAAGGATCTAAAAGATGACTTCCAAAACCATCCACAGGAGGGGTATGGCACATAACACAACCTTCTAGGGTGGAATCATGTGGTGAAGCCCCCAGATAGTAAGAACTTTCCTGATGGCAGTCATTACAATCAGAAAACATACCGACCCCTGCATGAGGTGAGGAAATCCACACATCATATTGTAAATGACATTCCGAACAATCATCAAAATCTACTGCTAAACACACAGTTGTGAATAAAATTAAAACTGTTGAAACTACCAATATTGTTTTTGTAATGTCCCCCAACATACCTATCACAAAGAAATATGCAATTTTTCGGGATAAATAAGTTTCCAAACAATATTAGGGATAAGTGAATTAGAAAAGTATCATCTCTAAAACAGCAACAAGTGAAGAAAGACAAAAGCGCCGAGGGGGAGATTCGAACTCCCGAGGGGTCAATGCCCCACAAGCTTTCCAGGCTTGCGCCCTACCACTAGACTACCTCGGCAAAAAGCCGTATTTCCGCTGGCAGGCGCTTATTTTGCCTTCCAGCAGATTGGATAAATAGCGGCATCCATTATTACTCTTTCGGTAACACAGGCAATTCCATGATCATTCTCCAATAGTTCATCGGAATCCATGGATGCCCTGCATAGTGCCACTGCTTCTCCTTTTAATGTAAAAAGGGCGATCTTATCATCTTTTTTAATATCCTTGCTAAAAGAAACGATACCCGATACTGCAAGCTGCGCACCCCTGCAAATAGCATCTACGGCAGTATCGCGGATAATAATGCGCGGCAGATGAGATAATCCGGTTTCCATAGGGAGTATCAGTTTTCTAAGCTCGGCCTCATCATTGTCCTCTTTCCAGAACACACAGGCATCCTTGAGATCGTACAGTGTCACCAGAGTATCCTCTCTGAAAGGACCTGTGCCGGTCCTGCGCAGTTGCTTCATATTGGCACCACATCCAAGGATAAGGCCGATGTCATGACAAAGCTTGCGCATATACGTCCCTGCCTCACAACCGACCCTCATGAGCACTTCCCTGCCTTCGATCTCCAGGACATCGAGATAATAGATATTCCTGACCCTCAACTGCCTCTTGACAGCAGAGATCACCGGAGGGGTCTGGTAAATGGGACCATTAAAGTCTTTACATACACGCCTGATCTTTGGTTCAGGTACATCGCCATGAAGATGCATGAGGCATATGTACTCCTTGCCTGAAAGGCGCAGGGCTGAAACTGCTTTGGTGGCCTTACCAAGCATCACCGGAAGAACACCGGTCACACCGGGATCAAGTGAACCGGAATGACCGGCCTTGCTAACACCAAGCATATCCCTGATCCATGCTGTCACCTCATGACTGGTAGGACCTGCGGGTTTGTCGATGTTCACGACACCCATGTTAATATAATCAAGAATTGGACGATCTTCCGGCCTGCAGCCGTATGCGGCATTCGTAGTGGCATGTGATTTTACCACCATCATTTCCACATCTTTGGGATTACCTGATGAAACCATAGCAGTACCTGTAAACAATTTATTCAAAACCCGCCACAGGCATCGATGGCCTGCTTAAGGATATCTGTGATAGCGAACTGGTCCCATCTGGTGGAATCAATTACGATATCATAGACAGAGAGGTCGTTGATATCAATGGAATGGATCTCCTTGTAACGCAATGCTTCTGAAGCCTCTCGTTCCACGGTCTCCGCCATGCGCACATCAAAGGATGAACCTTCCCTTTCGACGATCCTCTTGACACGAACTTCCATAGGCGCCTTGATCCATACCTTCAGAGCGTTCCCGGCCATGTGACCTGCAAGACGCCCTTCAAGAATCAGGCCATCGGAAGTGTTAGCGATCTCAGACTGCCTTTTATCGATCTCAATATCGATAGAAGGATCAGACTCTGCAAGGCTTCCAAACTCTGCAAGGGTCATTCCGCGCTCCTTTGCAAGACCCCTGAAAACATCGCCTGCTGAGATCATCTTAATAGAATAATGTTCTGCCAGAAGCTTCCCCACAGTTGTGGTTCCACTTCCAGGCAGTCCACTAATTGTTAAAAGCATACTCAGACGCCACCGATATCCAGTGCTTTACGCACTACCTGACTGATAGCCAGAGATGTGATGAAATACCAGAATATCCAGTACTGGATCGGCCCCAGCACAGTGGAAACAAGTTCCTGCTCTCCCCAGAACGGGAACACAAGTGAAGCTCCCGGATGCAGGCTGATGTAATGATACGCCCACATGAAAAGCGGAAGGGAGATGATACTGATATATGCCATCGGCTTGAACTGCTGTTTTGACATTTCCATCTGGTCAGACATCATGTCAGCACGCTGTTCCTCCAGTTTCTTTATCAGATAGGTGTTCTGTGCAAGCTGTGCCTCACGGAACTCCTTCTGGAAGGACTTCATGCGCTCCTGTGTGTTACGCATGAGCTTCCAGTCGATCGTATATTTCTGAATAAGTGATGCATACAAAGCAGTGATCGCTGCCATGATGAACAACATTATGTGGAAATTGCCATCACCGACCATAGCACTTATAGGGTCCATCACGACACCAACGATAGCTCCGATGCCTTCCCTGCCCTCCTGACCGAGAACAAGGATACCTACCATCAGAGAGATACCGATTGCCAGTACAAACCTTTCGGCTGTTTTCTTGAAATTTGAATCTGCCATGCATCATCACCTTCTGTCTAACTTACTTGTACTGGTCAAGGACTTCACAGATATCTGAAAAGACACGCCCGATCTCGCCGGCACCATCGATGTTCACAAGGAGATCCTTCTCATTGTAATAATCGATAAGTGGCTGTGTCTTCTCTTTATAAGACTCAAGCCTCTGCCTGATGACATCCTCTTTATCATCATCACGCTGGTAGAGGTCTGCGCCACATGCATCACATACACCCTCTTTCTCCGGAGGATTGAACTTTACGTGATAGCTTTCACCGCAGTTGCACATGAACCTTCCGCAAAGACGGGTTACAAGCTCCTCATCGGCAACCTCGATATTGAGAACTGCCTCAAGAGGCATATTGATCTCATCAAGGATCTCTGAGAGAGCATCTGCCTGAGGGACTGTCCTTGGATATCCGTCAAGAAGATATCCTGCCTTGCAGTCATCCTCTGTAAGACGGTTCTTGATAATTCCGATCAGTACTTCGTCAGGGACAAGTTCACCCCTGTCCATGTATCCCTTAGCTTCCTTTCCGAGTTCGGTACCATCACGTACATTTGCCCTCAGGATATCACCGGTAGATATGTGAGGGATCTGATAATGTTTTGCCAGTTCTTTGGCCTGGGTACCTTTTCCGGCACCCGGCGGACCAAATAATACAACATTCATTGATATATCTCCATTTTTCGTATTAATCCCGTCCGAAGAAGGACCTGACCATTGGATGCATTTCCATCATCTGTTCAGATGCAATGTCCTCATACAGACGATATACAATACTTACTGTAAGCAACAATCCCGTTCCACCTGCACCACCAATGGTACCCAGCAAACTTGCCACAAGTGTAAGTACGCCAATGAAAGCACCACCAATAACGGTAACCTTAGGGATGTACCTTACCATGACCTTTTCGATACTTCCGACATTACGCCTGAAACCAGGGATCTGCATTCCTGAATTGAAAACCTTCTGTGCAGTTGGTTTTGCGCCCATACCTGTGGTCTCGATCCAGAACAGAGCGAATATGATACCACCGACTATCAGGAAGAGAGCATCAACAAGCACATGTAATCCTATCTGCCAGCCTGCAGGTACAGGTGCACCATATCCTGTAAATGATTCCCTTACAAGTGAAGGGATCCAGTCATATGGGCTGTTTATAGGTGAAAGGTAGTACATCACACCATTGACAGGTGTGGAACCATAGTATTCACCCAGGAAGGTTATGCCACGTCCTGAAAGCAGCATTCCGATCATCTGTATGTTCGCCTGGAGGGCTCTGACAAGGATCATTGGAAGAACGGATGCATAGATAAGTTTTACAGGGAATCTTCCCCTTGCGCCCTTTACAGCACTGTGAGCCAACGGGATCTCAATGCGGGTACTTTCCACATAAACAACCAGCAGGAAGATGGCAACTGTACTTACAAGTGCAAGGATACCGCCTCTGATAAGGAGGAACATCATTCCATCGCCTGTGAAGATGTAATCCAGTCCTACATTCTGGGCTATATAGATCCACTTTGGAAGGATTCCAATAGGAAGACCTGTTGTATCCGATTCCCAATTGAACAATCCGGTCACTATCTGCTGTGAAACACCAGCAATAATGAATAATCCCACACCAGAACCAATTCCCCATTTTGAAACGATCTCATCCATGAAGAGGATCAGCACACCACCGATGCATATCTGGAGGAAGATGATAAATGTGACAACGCCCAACCCAACTCCAAGAGCTGAAGCTACTCCTGCGTCCGGCTGTATATAGCCACCAACGATCTGTGGAAGGGCTTCAAGTACGATCATCACAAAGACCATGAACTTCTGTGCGCCCTGGAAGAAAGCCTGATCTGCAGGATCGGACATGTTAAGATTGATTACATCAGCACCCACAAGAAGCTGAAGGACAATTGATGCAGTAACAATAGGACCAATACCAAGAAGCATTAGTGATCCTGATGCTCCGGCAAAGAACGCTCGATATTGTTCGAACAGGTCAATGGAATCACTTGAAAGACCAAACAGAGGTACATTTGCAAGTGCAAAGTAAAGTACCAATATTCCAAGAGTCCATAATAACTTGTTCTTAAAGTGCACATGCCCCTCCGGACTCGCAACGGCGGGCAATCTGTTAAAAAACGGTTCCAAACTCTCCCTGAGACTCATTAACTACACCTTTATTCGAGTTGAAAGTCCAACAGACTTTCCTGTAAATACAAATTAATCAGCAATAATAAAAACGCAACAAATATAAAAGTAATGTCTGTAGCAGACATTACTCTTCAAGTTCTACGCAGGATCCACCTGCATTTTCGATCTTGTCCCGTGCAACTCCGGAGAAGTTGCATGCTGTAACAACCATATTCTTTGTTACTTTACCGGTACCAAGAACTTTTTCAATTTCAAGATCTGCAAGATTGATGACGTATGCACCATCTTCAAGCTGTGCAAAGCCATCTTCTACAAGCTGATCTGCAAGTTCGTCAAGTTCACCGACGTTCACGACTGAGACATCGCGGATCATCTTCAATGGGCGAGAGAATCCACGGCCACTTCCACGAATGTATCCACCCTGTAAGGCCCTTGTGAAGTGGTGCTTGTTCTCACCGGATCTGCCACGACCACCACGGTTACCTGCACCACGGCGATTCTTGGTAGTACCGCCACCACAGGTGCGTGAACCCCTGAACTTCTTTGTGTTGGTTTTGCTCATATTAACATCACCTCATCTTGTTCAAAAGTGTCTTGATGTCTTCACCATGGTTTCCAAGAACACCACCCTGCTGAGCAGTCCTCTTAATACCAGCGTGACCCTTCCTTGGTGGGTGAAGCCTGAATACCGGCTTCAGACCTGGAACGTCAGAGATCTTTGCATCACCGTTGACAAGTGCTTCTGCGAATGCCTTAATGGAATCGAACTCGGAGTTCTCCTTGACATATTCATCTGTAAGGCGTACATTGCCCTCGAGTCTTCCGCGCTTGTCAAGTACCTGTGCCAGAGTGTCGGCGTCAACAGTACCGTATGCAATGTAATCTTTTGCTTTCAGGATCATACCCTTGTTGTTAGGGTTATCTGCAAGGAATACACAGTGGTTGACCTTGTGAAGGCGGAGCATACCGAGGGTATCCTCGATCTCTCCACGAACATGCACCTGGCCTCTCATTCTGACTACTGCGTACATCTTCAGGCCTCCTGTTCCTCAAACACAATTGGCCTTCTGACTGTACCTGTGTTCATCAGAGCATTGTATGTTGCCTTTGCGAAGTTGAGAGTTGTCCTTGTCTGACCTTCTGTACGGGTCCATACATCCTTGATACCTGCTTTTTCAAGCACTTTCTTTGCAGTGCCTCCTGCAGCAAGTCCAAGTCCGCGTGGTGCAGGCTTGAGTACTACGGTAACACTGCCTGCCTTACCATTGACCTCGGAAGGAACGGTGTGTGGAAGTCCACAGCCACATTCCCATGAACCGCATCCACGCTTGATACGTGTGATGTTGATCTTTGCGTTGTCAATAGCTTTCCTGATAGCAGGTCCTACCTGTACGTCCTTTGCCTGACCAAGTCCGACAAAACCATCGCCGTTTCCAACGATCACAGTTGCCCTGAACTTGACACGCCTTCCGGAGTCGGTCATCCTCTGGACCATGTTGATATCAAGAACTTCGTCCTCCAGATCAGGTAATAATATATCAACTATTTTTGATTCCCTTATAGGGAGACCGGAATCCATGGCTTCATCCATGGTAGTGACCTGCCCTTCAGCAACAAGTCTTCCGAGTCTTGTCTGGGGAACCCATTCCTCATTATATTCATATGCCATATAATCACACCTTAACTGAACTCTGCAAGGATCTTTTCCTTTACTGCTTCGAACATCTCAGGCAGATCGGATCCTTCCATATATTCTGCGACGTGTTCTCCTCTTATGCGCTCATCAGATGGGAATACTGAAGGATTGTGAGGTACATCGAGTCCTGCATCGACAACACCCTTGAGTGCTGCATATACACGACATCCTGGTGATGATGCCTGAAGTCCGATATCCAGTACACCGCTCTCATAGCCTTCTTCAAGTGCCTTGTATCCGAACAGGAGACCTGTCAGATATGCTGCGGTTGTGTTACCGGTTGCTCCCTCGTATCCGTATTTCCTGAGCTCGGTAGAGATAGCTGACGATAATGTCACATCTCCGTTTGCCTCTGGTGCCACAAGTTGCAACTGCATGTGCCTTGTGCTCTTGCGCACAACCACACGGTTCTCTTTTGACAGAAGTAACCTGAGTCTCTGGTGATAATTTGTACGCCCTTCCCTTCGTCGCCTGAATGGGACTTTATAACGGGGTCCTGTAGCCATATTAGATCCTCCACATCAGCTTAACATGTAAATTTATCTTCATAATTCTATTCCTCAGGCTCATTCAGTCTTCTCAATTTTAAGATGCGCTTCCATATGAGCCAAGCTTCTATACTCGCCACCCTTTGCTTTACGGTAGACCTTGCAGTATGTGGACTTGTCAAGTGTACCATCTGCACGAAGCTCTTTGAGCCTCCTTCTGAGGGCACGGATCTTCTTCATCCACTGCTCTTTCCTAGGGTTACGTGCACCCTTCCTACCTTTACGGGAACCATGACCCTTGCGGTGGCCGTATTTGCGCTTTGCATCCCTTTCTCTTGCACGTCCGCGGCTAACACCCTTAACAGCTTCCGCTTTTATGCTTCCGCTTGCGATAAGACCACGAATGTCTTCCCTGGTGATAGCAACTGCGACCTCAGCAGAGGCTTCAGGATCCATCCAGACCCTGTGAACTCCACATCCAAGTACCTTTGCTGCAAGTTTTTTCTGGTTAGAGAGATCTGTCATCTTACTCACTCCTGGTAGGGTTCAATATCTTAATACCCATTTCAGTTGCTTTTGCTTCGATGAGCGCTTTCTTTCTTGCACCGACGGTTCTTGCGATCCTGATAGCTTCGAGAGAAGCATCAACGTTATCAACATCTGCAACTGTGTTCACAAGAACTTCTGCATATCCGGATGGATGGAGACCTTTTACTGCTGCAGGACTACCATATCCTACCTGTGCAATAGCACCTTTTGCAGCAATGTGCCTGCGATGTTTACCCTGAAGACCTCTTGGCCTTCTCCAGTTGGAATCCAGACGCTTGTACTTGTGTGAATCAGTCCTCTTGAATGTTGGCTTTTTGCCTTTCTGGACCTTCCTTACCTTGAAAAGTCTCAGTGACTCTTCGTCAAGTGCAAGCTTGGTGGCTGCTGCTTCTTTCATGTTAGTTTCATTGACTGTATCTTCCATTCAGATCACCTACACTTTCTCTCTCATACCCTCTTCTCAACGATGTATATACCATCCTGGAATACACGTGGGTCAAAGCGCTTGATCTTTGTCTTCTGCTCGATGTTAGCAGCGGTCTGACCGACATCTTCCTTGTTGATACCGGACACAACAACTTCGTCACCACTTGCTTTTACAGTTGTCTCACCGAGGATCTTGGAGACCCTTGACTTTTTCTCACCAAGGAAGTTACTGATGATGAACTGCTTTCCCTCTACCTTAAGCTGCATAGGGAAGTGAGAGTAGACCACTTTCATGCGGTACTCAAAGCCATTCACAACACCATTTATCATATTGTTGATGTGAGAAGCAAGTGTTCCAACCATTGCTTTCTGTTTTTTTCTCGATAAAGCAGAGTCAACGATCACTTCGGAACCGTCCACTGTTATGTTCACACCTGGATACCACACAAATCTTGTGTTGGTACCTTTGGGCCCTGAAGCGGTCAGTACGTTATCTTCTAACGTTACTGTCACACCTTCAGGAATCGAGATTATTTTCTTGATTTCTTTTACCATATCATCTCACCCTTAATTTAGTAAACAAATGATAACAACTGTCCACCAATATTATTCTCACGAGCCTCATACTGGGAAATTACTCCCTGAGAGGTTGTGAGGATCAGAACACCAAAGTTCTTTGCTGGAAGGAACTGCTTCTCCCATTTCTCGAATTCGGTTACTCCGACTGAATAACGTGGCTTGATAGCTCCACACTTGTTAATACGTCCAATAAGTTCTACTGTATATATTCCAGCCTTACCATCTTCCACAAACTCGAACTCACCGATGTATCCACGGTCCTTCATGACCTTAAGGACATTTCCGATGAGCTTTGATGCTGGCCTGATAGTGCAGGAATCTTTACCAACAGCTTCAGCGTTCTTGATAGTTGACAACGCGTCAGCAAGAGGATCCAATAATACCATACCTGTTCACCTCATGTATATTTTTCAAATCCCATGTCATGGGCAATTTCCCTGAAACAATGCCTGCAAAGGTAGATACCATACTTGCGTACCAGACCCTGCTTTCTGCCGCATCTTTTACACTCGTTTGCGCCTCTTCCAAAGTTCTTCTCTGTCTGAGTCATTACTCTACCTCCACACCATAGTTTTCTTTAAAGAAAGATATCGTATCCTCTTTTGAGATCTTGTGGGAAGTTGGTATCTTTCGCTTTGTGATCCTTCTCTTGTTGATCCTGTAACCAGGACG
Source organism: Methanococcoides mangrovi (assembly GCF_052057775.1). GTDB lineage: Archaea > Halobacteriota > Methanosarcinia > Methanosarcinales > Methanosarcinaceae > Methanococcoides. Next base: position 2,447,513 of record NZ_CP195121.1, read on the forward strand.
ATTTACAATCACATTGATATCCATTCCGAAGATACCGATGTTTGGGTCGTACTTCATGTCAGGATAATCGGTGTGCTCCTCTACACCAAAGGCTACGTTTCCATTGGAATCGAACTGGGATTCACTGAGCTTTTTCTCGATGATCTCCAGAGATGTTGTAAGGAATTCTTCTGCAGCATCTCCACGAAGAGTTACTTTACATCCGATAGGCTCGTGCTTCTTTATGCTGAAAGCAGGCAATGTCCTCTTTGCATAGCATCTGACAACGGACTGACCGGTAATGTCCTCAAGGATCCCTTCTGCATCTACAAGGTGTTGACCGCTTTCCCCAACACCCATGTGGACGATCACTTTATCGACCTTAGGATTTCTCATTGAGTTACTCAATTTACTCACCGCCCAAGCTTATCTCTGGTTCTTTTTCGCCTACTACGAAAACATAGTTCTCGATCGTCTCGAATTCGGTCTCACCTGAGATTGTCACTGTGTTGTACTTAGAGCTTTTTACCTTATTGATCTCTTTGATGGTACCGATCTCACCGGAGTGGCTTCCACCAACGATCATTGCAAGATTGCCTATCTCGTACTTAATGTGTTTTACAACCTCTTTGTCTGGAAGTGACAGAATAAGTGTGTCCTTAGTGTTGTAATCATTGGAACCGTTGATATTTGTACCGTCGTTAAGGTTCAACTGCATGTTTCCACCTTTGATGACAGTCTTGTTCTCAATGCGACACAACTTGTTTGCACCCATCTCACCAAGCTTGTTCAGAACAAGCCTACCCTTGCCATCAAGCAATACGCGGTATTCTTCGTTGTTCAATGGTATGCTGATAATATCCATCAGACCTACAGGGAACCTGAGGTCCTTCCTTGCAACTCCGTCAACAAGTACTTTACCTTCTGAAAGTACCCTTTTTGCTTCTGCACGGTTGTCCACGACACCAAGCATATCCCTGAGCACAACAGCAAGAGGAAGACTCTGTAATCTGTTATGAGGACCTGGTCTTGTGGATGTGATCCATTTGTTGGATTTCTTTGAGATCTGCCAGCTGTTAGGGACAGATATCCTCTTTTGATGATTGGCCACTAGAATCACCTTCCTCTAGATAATATTGATTCTCTGCGTTTATCGTTCAATTCCAGTGATGTGATCATCACATTTGAAGGATAGATCGGCCTTGGAACCTCGGTTCCATCCACCTTGCTAACAGAAACACCTTCTACTACGATGGTTCCGTTCTTAAGGGACAGGGCTTCGACCTTTCCTTTAGTACCTGCATGGTCACCACGCATTACCACAACAGTATCGCCGATAATGACGCTTGCACTGCGACCGTACTTGCCGCGAAGCTCCTTTGAAAGAGGTGCAGCCATGTATTTCTGCCTGATGTGGAGAGGTGCGTTGTAACGTGCTTTCCTCTGTTTTCTTGGCTGTTTTGATACCATAATTTAACACCTCATACAATAATGGATGCGGTTGTGCCGATCTTTGGGAACCTTTCTGCTGCTTCTCTTGCAACAGGACCTTTAATGTCAGTTCCTTTTGGTATGCCCTTGTCGTCTGTGATAACTACTGCATTATCCTCAAAGCCTACTCTGAGACCATCAGGACGACGGAGTTCCTTCTTCTGGCGTACAACTACTGCGTAAAGGATCTGCTTACGCATCTCAGGAGTACCCTTCTTGACAGACACGACACAAAGGTCGCCAATGCCTGCCCTTGGCATCCTGTTCTTTACACCCCTGTACTTCTTGACTGAAATGATCTCCACAGTACGTGCACCAGTGTTATCGACACAATCGATCTTAGCGCCGGCGTTCAGTGCACGTGGGATCGTCGAGCGAATACCCCTCATGCCTGCACCTCCGACTTAACTACTACATATGATTTTGTCTTACTGAGAGGACGACATTCAGCGATCGTTACAACATCTCCTACCTTTGCATTGATGCATGGTGGATTGTGAGCATGGATCTTTGATTGCCTCTTCTCATATCTCTGGTACTTGTTTATCAGCTTTTCACGCCTCTGTTGAATGACCACAGTCTTGTCCATCTTGTCGCTTACAACAGTACCGACGAGGATCTGTCCCCTTACGGAGAGACTGCCGTGGAATGGACAATTAATGTCATCGCATTCCTTGGACGGTTCAGGTACATCCAATCCAATGTCTTTTGCCATGATTATTACCTCATGCGTATTTTTCTAATATTCTTGACTCTGTTCTCGGGTTGTGAGAGCAATAATTTCCCGTCTATTTTAACACGTTGATCTTGATCAGCAGAATGGGATGAAAGATGGAAGACGAACGTCGTCCCCTGTTTGGGGATCTTTTTTAAGTTCATGTCTTCCGTTTCGATCACAATCATATTGCGTGACTCATCTACCACTCTGCCTTTTATGTTATATAATGTGGGATTTGTTGACTCAATAACTTCCATTACAAGCCCGATCAGCTCGTGGAAAATCAAATTTGAAGCAGATGCTTCCAAATCAGATCTCCTTCAATTCATTCTGAATTGTCTTGATCCTTGCAATGGTCCTTCTAAGCTCTCCGATCCTCCCTGGATTATCAGGAGCTCCACCTGCAGATGCAAGTGCACGCTCACGGATAAGCTCACTTCGGATTTTTTCAAGCTCATCCACACGCTCGTGTGGGGTCATGTCCCTGATCTCTTTTGTACGAAGGATTGCCATGATTAGCCCTCCCTGTGAACACGGTTAACTGGATGCCAGTAATCGTGCCCCTCATGCTTGTGCTGCCATACGCCGTTAACTTCGCGGCGTTCTTCTCCTTCAATAACCTCAACTGGATACTCAGATTCATCATCTGTGTCTTCAGCTACAGGTTCTTCTGCTACGACCTCTGCTTCTGCAACCTCTTCGACCACTTCTGTGGACTCAGGTGCTGCTTCAACAACTTCTTCAGGTGCTGCAACTGCTGCTTCGGCCTCTACAAGCTCTTCAATGCCTGCGCTCTTTGCCTCTTCAGCTGGAGCGAAGACACCGGATGATGCAAGTTCCTCTGCAGTCTTCAGCCTGTAGGAGTCTGGAAGGACTGCATCAGGCTGAATGATACGTACTTTACAGCCAAGGGTACCAAGTTTCTTTACAGCGACAGAGAAACCTTCGTCGACGATATCATCAACAGGCTTACCTGCGTGTTTGATGTAACCGCTGACCATCTTCTCTACCCTTGACCTTGCACCGGTAAGCTTTCCGGAGATTACGATCTCACAGCCAAGTGCACCAGCGTTCATAATAGCGCGCATTGTGTTGTGACCGGCTTTCCTGAAATACCATCCTCTCTCGATAGAAGAAGCAAGTCTTGAGGCCATCATCTGTGCGTTCAGTTCAGGTTTCTTGACTTCCTGTGCGTCGATCTGAGGGTTGTCCAGGTCATAAAGCCTGTCTACATCACGGGTCAGTTTCCTGATCACTTTTCCAGCCTTTCCGATAACCATACCGGGTTTCTCAGCATAGATAGTGATCTGGGTACCCATAGGAGTACGGTTGATATCCATACCGCCATAGCCAGCCCTGCTTAATTGTTTTGCAAAATATTCATCCATGGATGCCTTTACAAATCCATCCTGGACGAACTTTTTCTCTACAGCCATTAGCGCACCTCGCTTATGATCAGTTCAATATTGACAGTTTCTGTATTCTTTGGACTTGCCCTTCCGCGAGCCCTTGGTCTCATTCCGTGGATCACGCGTCCACGCTTTGCTGCTGCATGTGCAATGTACATGTGATCTGGGTTCAGACCCTTGTATTCTGCATTGCTTTCTGCGTTCTTGAGCAGCTTAAGCATCTCAGCAGCAACATTTACAGGATAACGACCTGCTGCCATTGGTCCTCTCTTGTGACCAAGACTGTCGTTGTGCCTTCCAAAAGGAACTGCCTGCTTCAGAACGACCACATCTTCAAGATAGCGTCTTGCTGCCTTTGTCTTCATGCCTTTTACAGCTTTACAGAGCTCACGTGACTTCTTAGGTGAAATGTGAAGTTCGGAACCCATTGCCTTTGAGCTGATCTCGGGATCAAGTTCTGTTGTATAGTTGATTCTTGCCATTCACATCACCTTATTTCAATGGTACGAACTTACTGGAACGTGTTGCACCGACACCAGCGTTTCCGTGTGAAACCCTGCTACGTGTTGGGGCGTATTCGCCGAACCTGTGCCCGACCATTTCAGGCATAACTTCTGTTTCTACGAACGTCTTACCATTATAGACTGATATGGTCTTGCCGATCATCTCAGGGTAGATGATCATGTTCCTGTAATGGGTACGTACAACGTCCTTACCGTCCCTGAACTGCTGCAGAATATCCTTCTGGTGATCGGAAAGACCACGGCGTACAGACCTGCGTTGCCTTGCAGGAAGGAGTTCTACAAATTCTTCAAAACTCAATTGCTGGAGCTGTTCCACCGTAAGACCACGGTAGGTGTACTCTCCCTTTCGTTTTGGTAATCTTGATGTTGATTTCTTTGCCATGTATACTACCTCTTTGTTTAACGTTTTCCGGTCCTGCGTGCTGCGATCTGACCAACCTTACGTCCTGGTGGTGCATTTCTGCTCACGGTAGTTGGCCTTCCTGGATGCTTCCTGTTACCTCCACCGAATGGGTGGTCGATAACGTTCATGGCAATTCCTGATACGCGTGGATACTTGGCTGCCCTTGTTTTCATCTTGTGGTACTTCTTACCTGCCTTGAGGAATGGCCTGTCAACCCTTCCGCCACCGGCAACGATACCGATTGTTGCCCTGCATTTTGGATTGAACCATTTCAATACACCTGAGGGCATCCTTACAATGACCTTGCTTGCCTGACGTGAAACAAGTGTTGCATAAACACCTGATGAACGTGCAAACTGACCGCCATCGTTTGGCTTAGACTCAATGTTGCATATTGGGATACCTTCCGGAATCTCTGCAAGAGGAAGGATGTTACCTGGTTTGATCTCTGCAGATACACCACAGGAGATCATGTTGCCAACTGCAATTCCCTCTGGAGCAAGGATAAACCTTTCCTCACCGTTCTCAAAAGCGACCTTCACAATAGGTGCTGACCTTGCAGGGTCGTGTTCGATACCAATGACAGTACCATTGAGAACGCTTTCTTCGTCCACACGTGGGTGTTTGAGTGCAGCTTTATACTTGTGTGATGGAGCCCTGTATGTTGGACCTCCCCTACCTCTGTTCTGTGAAATAATTCTTTTAGCCATGCACCTTCACCTCACATTAATCCTATACGTGTTGCGATCTCGTGTGCGGCCTCCGGTTCTTCAAATGTGACCAGTGCCTTCTTCAAGCCTTTCATGGTGGTCATTGTGCGCACTGACTTTACTGCAAAGCCATACATCTTGACCACATCGTTCTCCACCTGCTTCTTATTAGCACGTGTGTCAACGACGAACTGAAGCTTGTTGTCATCCATAAGCATCATTGCTTTTTCAGTAATGAATGGATACTTGATAGCGTTCATACGAACATACCCTCCATGTTGTTTATTGCGGACTCGGTCCAGATGGTGAGCCTGCCTGCATGGGTACCTGGTGCCAGAAGTTCTGCATTCAGAGAATCAACTGTAGCTACATCGACGCCTGGAAGGTTCTTAGCTGACTTAAGGATAGGACTTTCCTCTCCTGTAACTATCAGGATACTCTTCCTGGTCTTGTACTTACGACCCCTGCGCTTTCCTTTTCCGGCCCTTATGTGTTTGCCTTCCTTTGCGCGGATAACATCATCATAGACGCCTGCTGCCTGAAGGAAGCTTACGACGTCCTTTGTCTTCAAAAGACCTTCAACTGCGTTCTCTGCGACAAGAGGAACTTCTGCGTCGAACCTGTGTCCGCGTGCCTTTACAAGGTCAGCGTTGATGGTTGCTGCGATAGCGGACCTGATGGCCAGACGCTTCTCTTTCTTGTTGATCTTCTCTGTGCGGTCGGTCTCCGGCTTTGGAGGATGTGCACGCCTTCCACCCACTGCCTGTGGGATCCTTGCGACACGGCTTCCATTGGAGATCCTTGGAACCTGTGCAACACCTCTGCCTGATCCCCAGGAGTGTGCGGATGTCTCCATACCTGCATATACCTTAGGACCGTATGGCTGAAGCCTGTTAGCCTGTGCAGAAAGAACTGCTTTTTTGATAAGATCCGGCCTGAAGATCTCTTCGAATACTTCCGGCAATGTGATCTCGCCTTTAGCATTTCCTGATAAATCGATAATATTTGCTGTGGTCATTCACTTCACCCCTGCTTGGACTGTGTACTAATGTGAACGATCTGAGGTTCACCCATGCTGGATACCTTTGACCTGGTTGGTTCCCTGAGCCTGATAAGTCTCTTTGATGGACCTGGGACACTGCCCTTGATCAGGATATAGTTACCACGGACCAGACCGTAGTTGGTAAATCCGCCTTCAGGATTGATCTCATCGGCATCTGAGGAGATCTTCAAGATTCTCTTGTTGTACTCAGTTCTCTGGTGGTAACCCATCTGACCCATCTGTGGAACTCTCCAGCTTACGTGTGCAGGAGTCCATGGACCGAGGGTACCGATCTGTCTAAGACTTCCCTGACGGGAGTGCTTGTTCTTCATGAGGTTGATTCCCCATCTCTTTACAGGACCCTGTGTTCCGTGACCTGTTGTGATAGCTGCAACATCGATGATGCCGCCGTTATCGAACACATCTGTGACATCCACCATGGTTCCCATGATGCTCTTTGCGTATTCGAACTTTGCTTTTACATCTGCGCCGCTTACGCCGGTTTCCATGATATCAGGAACCTTCTTTGGTACACCGGTAAGGCTTGAAGGTAATGTGTATGTGATAAGTCTGATATCTGTGACAGTACCATCCTCAACAAGTCCTTCGATCTTATCAAGTGCTGCGTTGACGTCGTGGTTCTTTGGAGCATTGATCCTGCGGTCAAGATCATCGTCAAGAACATTGGTCCATGCTTCTGCAACTGCTTTTTCACCATAGGTGTCTTCACCGTATGCACGAATTGCTGCAACACGGATAGCTGGAGTCTCAATAACAGTCACAGGAACGGATATTTCACTACCCTCTGTAAGACTGTTCTTTGCGTCGTCGATCATGATGACGTGAGTCATACCTACCTTGTAGCCTGCAAAGCCCTGCAGCTTTGGTTCGGCGTCTGACTCTGGCCATGATCTAAACCTTGGAATGTGACTTTGTGCTCGCTTGCGTGGACTGAATGCAAGTGAACCCCGCCTTGGTCTGTGTCCTTTTGCCATTTATATTCTCCTACTTTTACGATTCTTTTTGAAACGATGTTTCGTTTTTTTCATGATGTAGGCAAAGACAGTGAAAAAAGTATAGTTCCTGAAATGTGTGCAATATCCACTATAAAGCTCAAAAGAGAGCCATTAGATCGTTTCTACAAACATTACGCGGAAAGCAAGATAACTAACATACTTCTCATAACAGGCAGGATGCATCCGGCTGTCTGTTCGTACTCAATCATCTCTAAAAGATTTAGCCATTCAGTGTCCCCTTGCACACATTTGCACACAAGAGCGGGCATTCCGAGAAGAGGCCCATGAACACTTCCTGTTAAATCCGACTTTTCACACTTGCTTATTCCTACGTTATGATCATTAGTCCTGTAAATTGGCAAGCCAAATTACATACTTAATCCTAACTTAGGGTGTCTAAATGTAATATTCTATATATAAAGGTTTTGCACGATCAACCGGTGCAAAATAATACAAAAATGCATACCATCAAAGGCTTCCATCTTTTTGGTAAAAATTCAATATTTATACCCGACAGACCACAAGGTCACAGAACTGATAGACAGATATTTTCAAACCTAATTAAATGTACCGGACAACAGACATCACATGAGAAATGAAAAGGAGAGCAACAAAATACACAGAATCTCAGGCGATACATTGGATGGATTTAAATTGGTTGAACATTTCTTTCATACTGATCACAAGTGTCACGAAAAAAGAATTTTGATAACAGAATTAAAGCAGATAATGACGGACTGCGTTTTGCAACACCCGAAGTCGTAGCAAGCTACAGGGCCAAGCGCCTGAAATGTCGGACCATCGCAGACATTAGTTGCGGGATAGGAGGGCAGACCATATTCTTTGCAAAGGAATGTGAAAAGGTCTATGCAATAGAGATAGATCCTGAAAAGATAGAATTTGCAAAGAAGAACTGTGAACGTTACGGATTAGAGAACGTGGAGTTCATCTGTGGAGATGCACTTTCAGAAGAGATCATTGAACAGGTTCCAAAAATAGACATCCTTTTCTCAGACCCTGCCCGACCGCCATCAGAGGACAAGAGGCACATATCTAGCCTTGAACCAGGAATCCCTGAAGTACTTTCCGCCTACGGGAACAAAACAAATAATTTCGCTTTTGAAGCCCCACCGCAAATGACACCTGACAGGATCCCGTTTGATTGCGAAAAGGAATATCTGTCCCTTAATGGTCAGTTGAACCGCCTGAACCTTTATTTTGGAGAGATAAAGTCATGCGATCGCTCAGCAGTAGCATTACCTTCCGAAGCAAGGATCGACTCAAACTATACAAGACCGGATATAGTGACAACAGAACATATTGGAAGATTTGCCTGTGAGCCGGAACCTTCAGTAATAAAAGCTGAACTGCTACCCCAGCTTGCAGGTTCGATCATGAAACATACAGGATCCGAAGTAGAACTATTCAATATAGACCAGAAGAGAAGCCTGCTGACCTCTAATTCCCCGATCAGTCATCCGATAGCAAAGAATAGCTACGAAATACTTCAGGTAATGGAACTTGATACATCACTGATCAATAAACAGCTAAAGAAAGAAGATATCGGAACAGTAATATTGAGGGCAGGCGTCGATCCTGAGAGATACTGGGACATGCGAAACGAAATCGAGAAAGGACTGAACGGTTCAGGCACAGTACATCTTTTTGCCAAAGATGGAAGAGCAGCCATATGTAGAGTAATAGGCTGAAACTAAAGAAAAAGCTATAAAAGTGATATGACCTGGCATCAGGCTTCCAAAAAAAGGGATCTTACACGCTCTACAAGATCTGCCGGGCTGAACGGTTTAACGATATAATCATCCGCCTTCAGTACACTCAGACCAAGCATCTGATCGAACTTCTGACCTTTTGCAGAAAGGATAGAAACAGGCATGCCTGGCACTTCTTTTTTTATTTTATGATAAGTTTCCCATCCATCCATATCAGGCATCATTATATCCAGCAATACTGCATCCGGTTTTTCATTATCAAGTATTTCAAGGCATTCTACACCGCTACCTGCACCCACCACTTCAAAACCCTCTGCCTCAAGAATGGACCTAACAAGATAGATGGTATCTGCTTCATCATCTACGATCATGATTTTTTTCAATGTAACATAACTCCCTTGATCAATACCATAAGCTGAATACACATAACATAGACATATGAAATGTTATCGAGCAGTATATAAATATTAATTGTTTAAACTATTTTTGATAATTTTAAAAATAAAGCATTTTCAGATTCTGCGAAATTTGCGTCACTGCTACCACTGATACTGCTACTAACTACTACCACCACAAAAAGAGAGAAAAGAAGAAGAAATAATTAAATTATCAATATTTCCCAATAGATGATCCGGGTCTTTTCAGAGAGCTATTCCCATATTTGTCCTGATCTGAAGATACTTTTACATCAAGACCAGACACAGGAACATTTTGAGAAGATACAACAGAACCTACCATTCCTGCATTCATACTGATAACCATACAATCCACCTTAGAGGACAACTCAACTAACTCCGAATGCAGTTTCTTTGTTTTCTCGACCATTTCCTTATATTGATCATATACCATTTTTTCCGGCATATCATCACCACCTGAAGATATTTTTATCAACTATATATAATAAAGAATATATAGATAATCCCATTTATACGCTTCGATAAATAAAGATAAAAATGAATATAAGAAATGACAAAACGATAAAACAAAAAAACAGAACATAGAGACATCCGCTGCTTGTAGGGACATGAGTCAGCAAATACCCCCTTTATCGTCAACTATATATCTAACGTATACAACCATACAATCGAGAGAGGAAGGACGACCGCCGGGCCACTGGCCTGAGGAAAGTCTCCCCATCATCCAGATACACGAACACCTGTGAAGGGTGTCTGGCGAGAGCCAGGGCGCTGGCACAGAAACGATACCACCCCGTGTTAATGCGGTGATACCGAAAGGTTGAGGTCGCACGGGAAGTGGATGGAACGGCGAATCCTCGTGGGTGCAAGTTGGAAGTAGGGATAAAACGGGTTTCTGGACCGTCCCGAAGTTATTAACGCTTAGCCGAATGTCGTCAGTGCAAGAGTCCGAAAGGACCTTCCCTGCCCACCATGTGGACAAGGAATTTTGCATCAACAGAAGGGAGCTTACTCTCCTCACTCACCAATCCCATTCTGAAATACTTACCATGCAAACATTTCCAGAGTATCGGAAACTACATCCATATCCACCCCGGTATTATAGCAACCATCGTTTAGCATAGGTATACCATATGTTACGATGCCGGTTCCCGCAAGGGAACGCATACCTTTGTTAATCTCATAGTCACATGCAATGACAAGTACACCGTCTGCAGGACGGTCACTCAGGATGTTCTTAACAAAGGAAGAACCGGTCACTATATAGAAGCCATAACCATATTCATTGGCCTGTTCCTTCAATTTATCCATCACACACATTCCGCAGGACTTGCACTGGATACCATATTTGGTCGCATATGCAGGACAATCAAGTGAACGCATGCAGTGTGGTACGAACATAACCCTCTTTGTTGTCTTCTTAAAATCTGATCTGTGTGCAGAATTCTTCAGAGAGACCATCCAGGTGTCAAGTTTTCGGGGATCCGAAAATTTACAAAAGAAATACTTGAGCGGAAGGAAGAAAAAGTCCAGAACGTTTGCAAAAACTCCGGACAAGCGCACATTCCGAGTCAGGCTTGCACGACTGGCATAGAGAGATACCGATGAAACGAACACAGAAAGTACGAAGAAAACCAGCAGGAACTTGCCCAGGATATTATACATTGCATACCTCCATCTTACTGATCACATCAGCGACATCCACTTTTGTGTTGAAACAACCGTCCTTCAAAAGACAGACACCCTGAACAGGAATAAAAGATATCTCCTCCATGGATTCAGAAAGCTCGTCGTAACATGCCACACCGATACAGGAGGTCGGCCTGTGAGCTTTCATAATCTTCTTTACAAAACTTCCACCCGGGATCACATATACTGTGAAACCATGCTCATCAGCAGCCTCACATATGCTCCCGATATCACATAACCCGCACATCTTGCACTCATACCCGATAATGGGATCGCACCTGGCCCTGCAGCTTGCATGGCGCATGCACTGAGGCAGGAACACGGCCCTCGGACCTTTCGCATTGATAAAATCATCAAGCATGACGGCATTCCTGACCTCAATAAGGATCTCGTCCACAAGAGTTTCACGAATGGAGAATACACTGCAGATCAATTTGGCCGGCGAATAGAACAGGTAAAGGATGAAGAGAACAAAGTTGGGGAAAATTACCCTTTTTTTCTTAAAGCTGTAGAACCCGATAAGTAATGCGACAACAATTCCCAGTAAAACAAAGAGAAGCAGGTACACGAATATCCTGCCCAGAAGTTCATAGGGAATCTCCATGAGCCTGAAAAATGAGGTAGCATTATTTAAAATTAACTGTAAAAAGGAATCAGGATATAATATAAATAAGGATATAAAAAGAAGAAATGAAAGGTAGAGAGATCAACTCCCTACTCAGTCATCAAGGTTAATTCCAAGTGCTTCTGCTGTAAGGACGATGACATCCTCAACAACAAGCTCGTCTGCACCGAGAGAGTCCCTTCCGTCAGAAAGGTTCCTTCTACAGAATGGGCATGCGCTTGAGAGAATATCAGGGTTCTTTGCAAGAGCATCCTGGACACGAGTCTCAGCGACCTTGAGAGCAAGGTCTGGAATACCTGCTTTCACACCACCGCCAGCTCCACAGCAGCGCTGGTTCTCTTTGATACGGTCCATCTCTTTCAGGTTGAGACCTGGAATAGAGTTGAGAACTGTCCTTGGAGGCTGGAATACACCTACGTGACGACCAAGGTGGCATGGGTCGTGGTATGTTACTGTAAGGTTGTCAAATGGCTTGACCCATTCGATCTTTCCTTCCTTGATAAGTCCCTCAAGGAACTCTGTAATATGCATGACCTTGAACGGAAGCTCTTCACCGAGCAGCCTTGGCCAGTCGACAAGTGAAGCCCTGAAACATCCTGCACATGCATATACAACTGTCTTAGCACCCTTTGCAACGATACCGTTAACATTACTCCTTGCAGCCTTACGTGCAATGTCCTCGATCTCATACTGACCTGTCCTGACAAGTGCGGAACAGCAGCAGCATTCATCTTCGCCAAGCATTGTGAACTCGATTCCAAGTTTGTTGAGCACACGTGCTGTAGCTAATGCAAGCTTTGCTTCCCTGAGCTCTGCAGTACATCCACCGAAGTAGAGGATCTCTGCCCTGTCAGCGATCTTGATATCCTCAGTGATCCAGTTGAGCCTGTCCTTGTTGTCAGCCATGTATGGGTTCATGTACTCACCAATGAGCTTGACGAACATGCTCTGCTTACCGAATGGACCATTTCCACGCTTTACAAGGTTTGCACGCATGGATTCCCAGAGCTCGACCGTGTTGATACCGACCTCACAGACAGTTGCACACATTGCACATGTTGTACAGCCATAGACATCGTCCTTGAACTTCTCGATCTCTTCCTCAGGAATTGCCTTTGGACCGAAAAGTCTTGCACGAAGACCATAGGACTGGTTCATGAACTGTCTCCACCGGAGGATCTTGTCCCTTGGTGCAAGTCCGGGATCCTTGTCTGAAGCATCATAGGTTGGACACCAGTTGACACATTCACCACAGCGTACACAGGCATCGAGCTCCATGAGCTGGACAGCAGTAAAGTTATTTGTGTTAATTGAAGGTTCGCCTCTCATAATCATTCGCCTCCCTTGTTAGCAAGCAGGGTAAGTGGTCCTGCGATCATGTGCATGTACTTGCTGAATGGGATATATGCGATACAGAAGAACAATGAGATCACAACGTGGAACAGTGCTGCAGGTGGTGCAAGATCGGACTGCATTCCAAAGCCCCAGAAATTACCATTCCTTACACCATCAGCAATGAATCCTGTGATGACAATGATAGTAAGCCCTACAAGAAGGACGGAGTCAAAAGCGATTGTGCTTTCACGAGCCTTTGCGATGAAAAGTCTCCTGAAGATCGCAATGATGATACCGAACAACAGTATGTAACTGAATACATCGTTAGGGAAGCTGAGCATCTCCCTGAAAACCTCAGGTGAGATTAGGTGAATTCCGACCATATAAATGATCTCTACAGCAAACATAGCTACGGACATAATACATAATGCGATCCATCCGCCAAAAATAGCGATATGCATGAGCCATCTTCCAGGACTGCGCCTTAAAGCACGTCTCTGAAGAAGAGCATCAAGAATAAGTGTAACAAAGATATTCTGGCCATGTCCATGCCCTTTTGCACTCATCTGGTAAGCTAAAGCTTTAGGGAATGTGAAAATGCTTCCGTTTGAAGGCTTAAGACTGTAACCTTCAGAACCAAGTCCCCATTTCTTGAGATTGATATACATACCGAGCATGAAGATAGCAATTGATATTGTGGCCATGATCATGACCGCTGCAAATGTGATCCTCATAGACTCAGTAAGCATCCCGAAACTGTTTGCGATCTCTGCAGTCTCAGTAAGTCCACTGAAATATTCCATACTCATAAATTATTCTCCTGATATTGCTACGAATCAGTATTATTACATCTTTCTAAAAATTATCATGATACCGAATACGGTTTGTGTATTGGTGGAATCTATTGTATTTAAATATTTTCATTATCAGAGTGTGCCTCTGAAGATGTAAAAATCGTCCCGTAAGATTCAACGCAACTACGTTCAAAGTAGTTACGAACAAGCAGAGCTAAGCAGGTAAAAGGATTAAAAAGAAAAATACAGATCAATCGATACCAAGTTCTTTTTTGAAATTCTCAAGACCCATGTCATCAATAAGCCGGCCAAGACGATACCTTTTCGCATAACCTTTGTAGATATTAATGATCTTTTCTACAAGAACAAGGACCTCATCCTCATTCAGACCTTCAGCAATCACATCTCCAAGTCTAGGCCTTATACCGGCATTGCCACCTGCCATCAAAATAAAACCCCTTGGAGTTCCCATTATGCCAATGTCCTTTACAGCTGGTTCGGAGCAGGAGTTCATACAACCACTGACAGCAATCTTAAACTTTGATGGAAGTTCCATTCCATGATATTTTTCATCAATAAGCAAACCAAGAGATACAGCATCCTGTTGTGCCCTTTTACAGAAATTCGTACCAGGACAGACCTTAATGCTACGCACGCATTTACCGATCGCTGCTGCCGGCTTCATATCAAGGTCAAGCCATGCAGCATCAATGTCATCTTCATTCAATCCGACAATAGCAATTCGCTGCGCTGATGTAAATTTAAGAGTATCTATATCATACTTCTTTGCAACGTCCACTATACGCTGCAATTCATCAGGAGTTACAATGCCCCCGGGAGTATGTGGAACTATGGCGTATGACTGCTTGTCACGCTGAAGTATAGCATGTTTGTCCAACAGATCCTTTGCCAATGTCCCACGTCCGATCAATAATATATTGCTTACTCGTTCTTTTTAAGATTCTTGAGAAGGCCTGCAAGACCTGCCTTGTGCCTTGCCTCATCAAGAGAAGCCCTTGCGAAGAACAGTGCTGCGGCTTCATTGCCTTCCTCGCGTGCAATACGGGCAGCATCAGCTTTCTCCTGTTCAGCCATTGTCTCACCCTCGAGCATCATCTCGATGTTCTCGATGGTGGTGCCTTTAATAACACCAAGGATCTCAGCGACTTCTGTGGCATGCCAGGCTTCATCCATAGCGATCTGACGGAAATAGAGAGCTGCATCAAAATGACCTTCGCGCTCAGCAAGCTTTGACATTGCAAGGTACCATCCGACCTCAGTGGTCTCACCCTTAAAAGTAGCTTTCAGAATATCTTCTAAACTCATTTCTTTACCTCCTTGATACAAGTGTAGTATCATATATTAGCAGGATTCTTGATAACGTTTATGGAATACTGACTACAACTGCTGTTTTTTTGCAGTACCGAGGGAGTTGCCAGGATTATGGACATAACCCAGGAATAATGAGCATATAAGAGGTACTTAATTGCGCAAGATATACATGTATTAATGATATTGAAGGATGGGATGACTTTTAATTTGAGGATAGTTCTGGTAGAACCTTTGTACCAGGGTAATGTCGGCTCAGTAGCAAGAGCTATGAAAAATTTCGGATTCAGTGACCTCGTACTTGTCAAACCATGCAAACTGGAAAATGAAGCACGTGCACTGGCATCACATGCAAAGGACCTGCTTGAGAATGCAAAGATAGTGACATGCATCGAAGAGGCCATTGAAGGAGCTGACGTCGTAGTGGCAACCACCGGCATAACCGGGATGAAGACCGATGAACACATACGTATGCCACCATATACCCCGCGTGAACTTAAAGAAAAATTCAAAGGAACCAGCGGAACTGTTGCAGTCCTCTTTGGAAGAGAAGACAACGGATTCACAAATGAAGAGCTCAGGATGAGCGATATGATCGTAAGCATTCCTACCTCTGACATCTATCCAATAATGAACCTGTCACACGCCACAACAATAATATTGTACGAACTGAGCCAGGTAGAAACAGGAGAGCAGGAACTTGCTGATGGTTTCGACCTCCGCCTCCTGTACGAGCACATCGGTGAACTACTTGATGATATACAGTACCCGGAACATAAAAAAGAAAAAACCCACCTAATGTTCAAGAGAATATTTGGAAGAGCACAATTAATGCCACGGGAAGTGCAGACATTAAGAGGCTTTTTTGGCAGGATCCAGCAACTGATCAAATGAACACACATTTCCATATAATTATGAATGACATGCAGGCGCGAAATATTGATATGTATTATGATGTTTTGTAACCTTCTACAAATGAGATATTATTCTAAAAAAGGACAAATGTGGATCAAATGAGTGAAATTAAATGGGATGAAAAATTCAGGGACTTCCTGAAAAGGTATTATTGGGATGAAATCCTTCTGCTGGCCAACGAATATCCCGAAATGCGAAGCATAGTGGTCGATTTCCCGGACCTTGAGCAATTCGATTCAGACCTTGCACATGAACTGCTTGAACACCCCGATGATGTCATACCATATGCTGAGCAAGCACTCCATGAAATTGATATCCCTATCGAAAAGGACCTCGATGATGCACATGTCCAGTTCATAAACATCCCAAACCGCATTGGCATAAGGGACCTGCGTAGCAAGCACCTTTTGAAGTTCATATCAATCGAAGGCATGATACGCAAGGCTACCGAGGTCAGACCAAAGATCACGAACGCAGCGTTCATGTGCATGCGTTGTGAGAACACAAGCTATGAACCGCAGGAAGGCACGAAATTCGTAGAACCGAACGAATGCGAGAACGAATCATGCGGTAAAAAGGGACCTTTCAAACTGCTTATTGACCAGTCTACCTTCGTGGATGCACAGAAGCTCCAGGTACAGGAGTCACCCGAGAATCTCAAAGGAGGTTCACAACCCCAAAGTCTCGATGTTGACGCAGAGGACGAACTTGCAGGACTTGTCAAACCCGGTGACCGCCTTGTAATTAACGGCATACTTCGCTCACACCAGAGGACATTAAGAGAGGGAAAATCCACATTCTATGACCTTGTCCTTCATGCTAACTCTATCGAATACGTGGACCAGGAATTCGATGAGCTTGACATAACACCGGAAGATGAAGAGACAATACTGGAGATGAGCAGAGATCCGGGCATCTACAACAATATCATCGGATCCATTGCACCATCCATCTATGGTTATGAGGACATAAAGGAAGCACTCAGCCTCCAGCTGTTCTCAGCAGTCCCGAAAATGCTCCCGGACGGCTCCCGTGTCAGAGGCGACATACATATTCTTCTGGTAGGTGACCCGGGTATCGCAAAAAGTCAGCTGCTCCGATACATGGTGAAGATCTCACCCCGAGGAGTGTTCGCATCCGGTAAAAGTGCTTCATCAAGCGGTCTGACAGCCGCAGCGGTCAAGGATGACCTTGGTGACGGTCGCTGGACACTGGAAGCCGGTGCTCTGGTAATGGCTGATATGGGTCTTGCATCCGTGGATGAGATGGACAAGATGAGCAAGGAAGACAAGAGCGCATTGCACGAGGCAATGGAACAGCAGACCATCAGTGTCGCAAAAGCAGGTATTCTTGCAACACTTAAATCAAGATGTGCACTCCTCGGTGCTGCCAATCCAAAGTATGGAAGGTTCGACAAGTATGAGGGACTTGCTGAACAGATCAACATGCCACCTGCACTTATTTCCAGATTCGACCTCATTTTTATACTTCTCGATGTTCCGGATCGAACAAAGGACAGCAACATCGCAAACCATATCCTGAAATCCCACTATGCGGGAGAGCTCTCAGAACAAAGGCAAAAACTCCCGACATCAAAGGTCACAGAGGAAGATGTGGAATCCCACATGGAGGTCATCCTCCCAACTATCGACAACGACCTGATGAGAAAATATGTGGCCTATGCACGAAGAAAAGTGTTCCCGATAATGGAAGACGATGCAAGGGAACATATTATTAATTACTACCTTGACCTCAGGAGACAGGGAGAAGGAAAGGATGCACCCGTACCGGTCACTGCAAGGCAGCTGGAAGCCCTTGTGAGACTTGCAGAAGCAAGTGCTCGCATACGTTTAAGTAATGTAGTTACATTGGATGATGCAAAAAGGACTACCAGAATTTCCATGGCATGTATGAGACAGGTCGGAGTTGACCCGGACACCGGAGCATTTGACGTGGATGTGATCGCATCCGGAACAAGCAAGAGTCAGAGAGATAAGATACACCTTATAAAAGATATCATTACCCGCGTAAGTGAAAGGCATGCCGGCTCAAAGGCACCTCTTGAAGAGGTCTATGCCGAGGCTGAGAGTGAAGGTATCGAAAGGGACCGCGTAGAAGAGCTTATCACAAAAATGAAAAGACAGGGCGACCTGCTTTCACCTGATAACAAACATATAAAAATAGTATGATAAAGTGAACATATGTACCTGAAAATACACAAATCCGGAAATCAGATGATCGTTGCGGTCTGTGACAGAGAGCTGATAGGTAAAAAGCTTAAAAAGGGTGAACTGGTTGTCGAGATAACCGAATCTTTCTACAAAGGCGAAATAGTACCTGAAGAAAAAATAATAGAAGCCATGTCAAATGCAACAACAGCAAATATATTTGGTACACGCGCAGTAAAATGTGCAGTAGAGGCAGGGTTGATCGACCCCGGATGTGTTATATATATAGAAGGGATTCCACATGCCCAGCTATACAGGTTATAATTAGACGATTATGATTATAAATTATTCAACATCAAAATTCTGACATAAATTTGGTGGAACTATGAGTGAGAGTACACAAAGTAATGAAATCTCAATTCTTGACAGTAATGAACTGATCAGGAATGTGATCACAAAGCACAAACGCCTTTTAGAAGAATATAACTCTGAGTTCAGTGGGCTCGAAGAAAAAGTAAAGACACTGAAAGACCAGATCGAATCTTCAAAGAAGGAAAAAGAAGATGTTCTAAGCCGCATTGAACTGCTAAAAGAAAAACGTCAGCAGTTGTACCACCAGGCAGAGAATGTCCTTGAAGAGATGTTTGATGAAATTGATGAGAAGTTGCTGGACAACAAGCTGATGCATGGCATAAAAGATGACATAACCAAAGTCAAACGTGCTTTTGAGATCGATGAGGAAAAAAAGATCGTTGAAGAACTCATCAATAAGCTCAATGGAATGGGATCTCAGGAAGATGTTCAGAAAGCAGTTCAGCAGATCCAATCAAGAATAAATGAGGCTATGAACTCCAGTACAGAACTCGCAGGCATCATCGGAACTGAAAATAACTTTGAGAGCGCATTCCAGAAAGCGAGAGAGGAACTAAATGAGATCACACCTCGCCACGGATGGCTTGAGAACAGGATCAAAAGCCACAATGAAGCCCTTGAGTACTGGGAAAAACTACCGTCCACTGATGAAAAGACGCAGGAGGCAGACGCATGAGCGACTTACCGGACCCGGCAAACATGAGTGAGAGAGACCTTAAGAACATTGTCAATGATTACAGGACAAAGATCTCACAGAACGAGCGCACCCTCAAAGGCGTATTCAAAGAACTCAAACTCCACCGAACTAACATCGATGAGCTTAAGGAGAAAAGGGACAAGATCAATGAACAGGTAAAAGAGCTGGCAGCAAAGGCCCGCGAAGAGAAGAAACTGCGTGACGATGTCAATAGCAAGATCTCCGAGATCAAAACTTCAAACGAAAAGATACGTGGTGAGAAGGACAAGATCACAGGCAGTATTTCCGAGCTTAAGGCAAAACGTGATGAGTACAACAAGCTTTCCAAAGGAAGCGTGGAATCACTAACAAAAGCATATGTTGCAGAACTGGACAAGTTCCTTAACGCTGACATCCCGCTAAAACACGAGATAGACATATTCTCAAGACTAACGGACCTAAAGCAGAGGATCGACTCTGCCAGCCTTGCAGATAACATCCACAAGAAGATCGTGGAGACATACAAGCAGTCAGAATCGATCTATAATGCCGATGGTACACCCGGCGGAGATATAAGGGAACTCGCAGAAGAATCACAGAAACACCATCTTGTAATGCTTGAGAGCTACAAGAAGGTCGATGAACTTCGAAAAGAAGCAGACCTGTACCACGCCCAGATCAAGGAAACATACGAAGTGGTCTCTCCGATAAGGGAAAAGATCGATCCCCTAAAGACAAAGATCTCAGAGCTAAGGGATGAGCTCAGCGTATATCTTGACAAGCTAAATGACATACAGCTTGAAAAGGATGAGAAAAAGATGGATGAGCAGCATATTGTAGCAAAAGAGAAGTTTGAGAAGACTGGTAAGATGAGCCTTCAGGACCTCAAGTTGCTAATGGAAAAAGGAGATCTTAAGTTCTGAACTTAAGGTCCCTATCTTTTTTTACATTATTATACTTTTTTTACTAAATATTGGCTATATATGAATTTGTTTCAAATAATACGTTTCTTTTGAACTTAATGCTGTTTTACTGAAACTCTAGTTGATAATGATTTTGAAAAATATCAGAGAACAGCTCATCTGTTCCTAAAAATACGACTACAAACAAAGAGTAGCATAACAGATGAGATCGCGATCAAAATACTAAAGCCAGGAATATTCTCATCAGTAGTGTCATCCGGTACCAGGGGGTTTTCTGACCCATTTGAGGACACATCGGGATTATCGAGTTCCGGAGCCGGCAGAGAAGGATCAAGATACTGGAAGACCGGCTTGAAAGTTATAAGTTCATCATCCGAACCATAGTAAACAGTATCAACGGTCATATTAAAGATCTCCGAGGAACCACGGGAATATACAAAATAATCACCTTCGTAAAGGATGGCATCCTTCAGGAGAATATCATCAAGTGAAAGTTCTACCCAGGCACCCCCATCTTCATTCACATCCTTGACAACAAAGACATAGCCCTGGCTGAATTCCCAGGAACCTCCGGACTCTATGAATATACCGGCACCATCTAAAAGAACTGTATTCTTTATCTGGATACCCGTAACCGGTATTACAGTAGATGAGATCAAAAGAAAAGAGAACAGGATCAAAGCCCCGTATTTTCTGTTATCCTTCAACTCAGACACCATCATTTATAGATGCATCGACCCGCCATGACCTCATGGAGACCTTCTTCATCTTCAACGACCAGAGCACCATCAGGAGTAACTCCGACTGCTTTTCCAGAGACGATCTTATGTGGAGTTATCACATCGACCTGTCTTCCGATAGTATTGGACAAAGATGTCCAGTCATCCAGGATCTTATCAAAACCATCTATTTTAAAGCGCATGTATTCCGATTCAAGGGACCTGAGCAAATCACGCACAAACTCTGCCCGGTTTATACTTTCCCCTATAACTGAGCTCAGGCTAGTGGAACTTCCTCTGAACTCTTCAGGAAGCTCTTCAACAGAAACATTGGCATTGATACCAATACCGATAACAACAAAACCAATATGATCTGCCTCTGCATCCATCTCTGTCAGGATACCACAAACCTTCTTTTCACCAATGACAATATCGTTTGGCCACTTTATGGAAGCATCGATACCAAACTGCCTCATGGTATTGGCAACGGCAACCCCAGCCATAAGTGTCAGTCTCGGGGCATGGGCAGGCAGAATACCTGGTTTGAGGATGACTGAAAGCCATATACCACCTTTGGGAGAGACCCAGTGATCACCTTTGCGACCACGTCCGCTTTCCTGCGTCTCAGCGATCACAACGGTTCCCTCTTCAGCCTTAGGACCCATTTTCTTTGCCAGATCATTGGTAGAATCCAGAGTTTCAAAGTAGTGGACCTCTTTCCCCATAATGGAAGTATCAAGCCCGATACTGATCTCGGAAGGATATAGTTTGTCTGGAGCAGAAACAAGAGTATAACCGGATCCAGGAGATGATTCGATAACATAACCATCCTCCTCAAGGTTCTTTATGTATTTCCATACCATAGTACGGGAAATGCCCAGCTGTTCACCAAGTTCCTCCCCGGAAATAGGTTCTTTGCCTGCTTCTTTCAACGCCCTGATAATATCCATTTTCCTGTCAGCCAAGATAGAAACCCCCATCATATCATGATTATAAAAGAATATATCAACAGACCTTATTTAGTCTGTTGATTGCCCATCTGCTGTTTTGCAGCATTCACATAGGCACCAACTGCCACACCGGCAGCAGCAACCTTCTTTGAATTGGAGCTAAGAACCGATGCAAGAGTTGCACCCTTTTCACGATCACGCTCTACGACCTTTGAAACTTCTTCAATGATATTGTGGTCATCAATGAAGTGTGTTGTCAGATCTCCGCGCACGAATGCCTCATTATCAAGGACAGCCTTATGGAATGGTATATTTGTAGTTACACCAAGGATCACGAACTCGTAAAGAGCCCTCTTCATCCTGTTGATAGCCTCTTCACGGTCACTACCCCAGGTACTAAGTTTTGCGATCATGGAATCATAGTAAGGCGGGATCGTGTAACCCATGTAGACACCACTGTCCATACGTACTCCCGGACCTCCGGGAGAACGATATCCTTTGATCTTGCCAGGTGAAGGTGCAAAGTCGTTCAGAGGATCCTCAGCATTGATACGACACTCTATAGCATGACCCTGGATCTTGATATCATCCTGCTCGAAAGGCAACTTTTCTCCGTTTGCAATGAGTATCTGCTGTTTCGCAAGATCGATACCTGTTACCAGCTCAGTGATACAGTGTTCTACCTGAAGACGTGTGTTGACCTCAAGGAAGTAGAAATCACCCTTTGAATACAGGAACTCCACCGTACCTGCATTCTTGTATCCTATTGATTTTGCTGCCGTTACCGCAGCCTCACCCATCCTCTTGCGAAGTTCAGGTGTCATGATGGGGGAAGGTGCTTCTTCCATGAGCTTCTGGTGCCTGCGCTGTATGGAACATTCCCTGTCTGATACATAGACAGTATTACCATAATTGTCAGCAAGTATCTGGAACTCGATATGACGCGGCTCTTCCACGTATTTCTCAACGAATACGGTCGAGTCACCAAAAGCAGACTTTGCAACCGATTGAATGGATTCCAGTGATGGTTTGAACTCTTCCCTTGAGCGGACGATCTTCATACCAATACCGCCACCACCTGCAGACGCCTTGATCATTACAGGATATCCGATGGAATCTGCGATCTCTATGGCCTCATCAACATCCTCGATCGCCTTGTCATATCCGGGAACCACAGGAACACCGGCTTCTATCATGAGTGTACGGGCAGCGATCTTGCTACCCATCTTTTCAATGGAATCACTTGAAGGACCGATAAAAGTTATGCCATTCTCCTCACATTTCCTTGCGAAAACGGCGTTCTCGGAAAGGAAACCGTACCCCGGATGAATTGCCTCTGTCCCTGACTCCTTAGCAACCTCCAGTATCTTATCCATATTCAGATAGCTCTGGCTGGAAGGAGCAGGGCCTATCAGGTAAGCTTCATCCGCATACTTTGCGAAGAGGGCATTCTTATCGGCTTCTGAGTATACAGCCACGGTAGAGATGCCAAGCTCCCTGCAAGCACGCATGATGCGTATGGCGATCTCACCCCTATTGGCTACGAGTACTTTTTTGAACATAATGTCACCCCGGCATCAGTTGATAGCCATGAGCACTTCGCCGGTAGTGACGGCATCACCTTCAGAGACAAAGATCTCTTTTACAACACCACTGGCAGGAGCATGGATAGCATTCTCCATCTTCATAGCCTCGATAACACAGATCTTGTCCCCTTCCTCAACAGTATCACCTACATTGACATTGATGGAAAGGACCATTCCCTGCATGTGACTTGTTACAGCACCT